>CAZMVB010000011.1:0-125673 GCA_964569795.1 uncultured Desulfarculales bacterium
CGGGCCAGGTGCTTCTTGATGTGGACCAGCTCGAACCACTCGATCAGGGCCGCGGGCTCGGGATAATGGGGATAAATCAGATTTTTTCCGGCGAAATCATCCAAAGACTTGGGCCGGTCCAGAAAATCCAGGACCAATTGGTCCCGGCGGGGGATCACGGCGGCATAGTCATCAAAGCGCTGGGGCAGATTGTCGCTGAAGGGCCCGGCGTGGCCCGAGGCCACCACCTTGGCGCCGACGTTTTTAAGCTTGTCGATCGAGGCCAGGAAGTGGTCGATGTCGGCGAACTCGTGGCCGTAGAACGGCCCGAACTGGATCAGGTCCACGTCGGCCGAAAACAGCAGATCATGCTCGGGCACGAAAAAGGCCAGATGCCCGGGGGTGTGCCCCGGGGTGTGGATGACCTGGAGGGTCAGGCCCCCCAGGTCCAGTCGCTCGTCGCCCCTCAGGCGGCGGCTGACCCGAGCCTCAAAGGCCGCGGGCAGGAAGTCTTTGACCTCATAGGGACCGTAATCGCTCTGATCCATGCCGGTGGCCCGAAGAAAGGCCTCGAGGTCTGACAGCAAGTCGGCCTCGGCCTCGTGGCACCAGATCGGGACCCCGGGCAGTTCGGACTTGGTCAGGTGATGATCGATGTGGGTGTGGGACAGGATGAGCAGGTCCACCCCCAGGTCCTTGACCGGGGCCAGGGCGGCTGGACCCATGCCGGCGTCGATCAGGACCCGCCGGTCCCGGCCTTTGAGGTACAGACCGGCCGAATAGGGGAACGAGGAGTTGTTGGCCCCGGGGACGTAGAAGATATCGGGAAAGAGCTCGTGCATGACCGCTCCGTGGGAGACAGAGATAGGAATTTTTTATAAAGCCATCAGCGGGGTGTTTGGTCAAGCTTATTTTCATATTCCGTCTTCGACATCATATCTCGCAGTAAAAGGGCATTATTAATAGCATGGCCGTCATAGTCATTGTTGAAGAAAGCATACAGGGTCCGGCCGGCCATGTGCGGCCGGAGGCGGTCGGCCCAGGCGGCCAGCTCCTGGTCCGAGTAATCGTATTTATACAGCTCGCGGCCCAGGCCGTGCCACCTGACGTACAGAAAATCCGTGGTCGGGATGACGTCGGCCGGCAGCTTGGGGTGACTGACGGCCACGAACGCGGCCCGGTGTTCGGCCAGCAGGGCCGCGGTGTCATCCGCCCACCAGGACGGGTGCCGGAACTCGACGGCCTGGCGCGGTCCCTGGGCGGGCAGTAATTTCAGAAAGGCGTCCAGGCGAGGGAGGTCCTGACGTACGGACGGCGGCAGTTGCCACAAGATGACCTTCAATCGCTGAAGGGCCCGGACCCGCTCCAGAAAGGCCCCTAAAACCTCAGCACAGTCCACCAGCTTCCGGAAGTGGGTCACGGACCGGTGGCCCTTGACCACCAGGTGGAAGTGCTCGGGCAGCCGCCGGTTCCAGGCCTTGATGGCGTTCTGGTGGGGAAAGCGGTAAAAGGTGGCGTTGACCTCGACCGTGTCGAACCTTTCGGCGTAATAGGACAGCCGGTCGGCCCCGCGCACGCCCGGGGGATAGAAGATCCCGTTCCAGTCGTCATAGGTCCAGCCGGATGTGGCCACCAACAGCCTCACCTTAAATTACCTCGTTCCAACTGAACCATCCGAGTTCATCAATCCCCGAGGTCCCCTTGTAAAAAAATTTTTCAGTCACGAACCATGCCGCCTGGATCTACCTGACGACCATGCTTGCCTGGACTACTCATGAGACGACTTCGTCCCGCAAGGCCCGGCGCAGGACCTTGCCGACCAGGCCCCGGGGCAGGGCGTCGCGGATCTCGACCTGTCGGGGGACCTTGTAGGGGGCCAGGTTCCGGCCACAGAAGTCGCGGACGTCCTCGGGGTCCAGGTCCCGGCCGGGCCGGGGCACGACAAAGGCCTTGAGGTACTCGCCCTGGATCGGATCGGGCAGGCCCACGGCCACGGCCTCGGCCACCTGGGGATGCTGGTGGAGGACGTCGTCGATCTCGGCGGGAAAGACGTTCAGTCCGTCGATTTTCACCAGGTCCTTGATCCGATCGACGATGGTCACGTAACCGTCAGCGTCCATGACGCCCACGTCGCCGGTGTGCAGCCAGCCGTCCCGGATGGTCCGGGCCGTTTCCTCGGGCCGGCGCCAGTAACCGGTCATCAGCCCGGGGGAGCGGATCACGATCTCGCCGGCCTGGCCGGGCGGCAGGTTTTTTGTACTGGACTCGAGGTCCACGATCCGAAGGATCACGTCCGGGAAGGGGATGCCGATGGTGCCGGGCTTGTGTTTCCCGTTCAGAGGATTGGAGGCCACGATGCCCACGGCCTCGGTCAGGCCGTAGCCCTCGATCAGGCGCCGGCCGGTGCGCCGCTGGAAGGCCTCGGCCAGCGCGGGCGGCAGGGGCGCCCCGCCGACGAATATTCCCCGGAGCGAGGACAGATCGTACTTCTCCAGATCGGGCAGGGCGGCCACGGCCTGGAACATGCTCGGCACCCCGGCCAGCAGGGTCGGCCTGTCGTCGGCCACGGCCTTGACCAGGCCCCGGGCGTCGAACCGGGGCAGGATCAGGACGCCGCCGCCGTGGAGCAGGGGGGCGTTCAGGCCCAGGGACAGGCCGAAGCCGTGGCACCAGGGCAGCACCCCCAGGGTCAGGTCGCCGCCGCCCAGTCCCTGCCAGGCGCCGGCCTGGCGGGCGCTGACCACCAGGGCGCGGTGGGAGAGCATGATCCCCCTGAGCACGGCGGTCGTGCCCCCGGAATAGATCAGGGCCGCCGGGGAGTCCGGATCGATCTCTGTCCGGGGGGCCGGCCCGGCACTTTTCAGCCAGTCCCTGAAGCGGAAGGTCCGCCCGTCCCGGGGGATCTTGACCGCGGGCATGGTCGGGTCCAGGCGTCTTTTCAGGGGATAAATGGCCTTCAATCGCGGCGGCAGAAAATCGGCCAGAGAGGTGTAAACGATGAAATCCGTCCGGAAGGCCGGGCCGAGGCCGGCGATCCGCTGGGACAGGAGGTCCAGGGCGATCACGGCCTTGACCTCGGCGTCGCGCCACTGATTGAGCAGCTCGCGCTCGACGCTCACCGGATCGGCCAGGACCGCCACGGCCCCCAACCGCAACAGGGCCAGCCAGGCGATGACGAACTGGGGGCAGTTGGGCAGGAGCAGGGCCACCCGGTCGCCCGGGCCGACGCCGCGCCGGGACAGGTGGGCGGCCAGGTTTTCGACGTGGCCGGTCAAATCGGCGTAGGTCAGGGCCTTTCCCAGGAATCTGACCGCCGGCGCGGCGGGCGCGTCCCGGGCGGCCTTGGCCGCCAGGGAATACAGGTCGGCCTCCGGGTAGTCCAGGTGCGCCGGAACGTGGTCGTCATAGAATTTTAGCCAGGGGGGCGCAGACATGTTCGACTCGCTGGAGGGCGACGGCGGATAAAACCTTCGGTCGGGCCCGACAATCACCCGCAGCGGCGTCCGAAGGGGTTCTCCAGTTTCTACGCCGCCGGCCAGGGGCTTGTCAAGGCGGGGCCGGTCTTTTCGGCGGCCCCCTGGATGAATTTAGGTAAGGGGCGGTCTTGACTGGGTTCGAGGGTCGTGTTAAGTTAACACGATTTATGGATCGGGTGGAGACCCCGCCGCGATCCTCCCCGCCGTCAGGGTCGGGCGCCGAAGCCGACGCGCCGGCCCTTCCCGGGGGAGTGAGGGGGCGCGATGAACAACCGGAGGCGGGCATGAACGGCCCTATCCCAACCGAGGTGGAACTGACCTCCTGACCTTGGCGTCGAGGAGGTTTTTTTTGTGGGGTCCCCTTGGAATTCAAACGGCAACATCTCTTGGGTCTGGCCGACCTGGAGGCCGGCGAGATCGAGTTGATCCTGGACCAGGCCGAGCAGTTCAAGGAGATCTCGACCCGGCGGATCAAGAAGGTGCCGCTGCTGCGGGGCCGGACAGTGGTCAATTTTTTCGTCGAGCCCTCGACCCGGACCCGGATGTCCTTCGAGCTGGCGGCCAAGCGGCTCAGCGCGGACACGGTCAGCCTCAGCGCCGCGAGCTCGAGCCTGACCAAGGGCGAGACCCTGATCGACACCGCCCGCAACCTGGAGGCGATGTATCCGGACGTGATCGTCATCCGGCACTCCTGCTCGGGGGCGCCGGCCATGCTGGCCCGGGTGGTCAAGTCGAGCGTCATCAACGCCGGGGACGGGATGCACGAGCACCCGACCCAGGGCCTGCTGGACCTGCTGACGGTCAGGGAGCAGAAGGGAAACCGCCCGTCCGGCCTGGACGGGTTGAACGTGTCGATCATCGGTGACATCGCCCATTCCCGGGTGGCCCGGTCCGACATCCACGGGTTCACCCGGCTGGGGGCCCGGGTCAAGGTCTTCGGCCCGTCCACCCTGATTCCCCTCTACGTCGAGTCCCTGGGGGTGACCCGGGCCGGCTCGATCGACGAGGCCGTCGAGGACGCGGACGTGATCATCCTGCTGCGCCTCCAGCGGGAGCGGCTCCAGGAGGCCCTGATCCCGAGCCTGCGGGAATACGCCGTCGAGTTCGGGCTCAACGCCCGGCGGCTCAAACGGGCCCGGCCGGACGTGATCATCATGCACCCCGGCCCCCTGAACCGGGGCGTCGAGATCACCCCGGACGTGGCCGACGGTCCGTGGTCGGTGATCCTGGACCAGGTGGAAAACGGCGTGGCGGTCCGGATGGCCCTGCTGTACCTGCTGTTGGGCGGAGAGGAAGCGTGAACCTGCTGGTCAAGGGCGGCCGGGTGATCGACCCGGCCCAGGGGCGGGACGAGACGGCGGACGTCCTGATCGTCGGCGGCCAGGTCGAGGCCGTGGGCCAGGGCCTTTCGGCCCCGAAGGGGACGCCGAAGATCGAGGCCGCGGACCTGATCGTCTGTCCGGGCCTGATCGACATGCACGTCCACCTCCGCGAACCCGGTCACGAGTACAAGGAGACCATCGCCAGCGGCACCCGGGCCGCGGCCGCGGGGGGGTTTACCGCCGTGGTCTGCATGCCCAACACCGACCCGGTCAACGACGATCAGTCCGTGACCCGCTACATCCTGGAAAAGGCGGCCGCCGTGGGCCTGGTGCGGGTTCACCCGGTGGCGGCGGTCTCCCTGGAGCAGCGGGGCGAACAACTGACCGAGGCCTGGGACCTGAAGGCGGCCGGGGCGGTCGCCCTGAGCGACGACGGCCGCCCGGTGGCCGACGCCCTGCTGATGCGCCGGGCCATGGAGTACGCCCACCAGGCCGGGCTGGCCCTCATCTCCCACTGCGAGGACATGAGCCTGTCGGCCCACGGCTCGATGAACGAGGGGGTGATCGCGACCCACCTCGGCCTGCGGGGCATCCCGGCCGCGGCCGAGGAGGTCATGGTCCACCGCGAAATCAGCCTGGCCCGGCTGACCGGCTGTCCGGTCCACATCGCCCACGTCAGCACCGCCGGCGCCGTGGACCTGATCCGCCGGGCCAAGGACGAGGGCCTGCCGGTGACGGCCGAGACCTGTCCCCATTACTTTACCCTGACCGAGCACGCCGTGCTGGGGTTCGACACCAACGCCAAGATGAACCCGCCCCTGCGCACCTCGCGGGACCTGACCGCGGTCAAGAAGGGTCTGGCCGACGGGGTCCTGGACGTGATCGCCACGGACCACGCCCCCCATTCGGTCCTGGAAAAGGAGGTCGAGTTCGAGGAGGCCTCCTTCGGGATCATCGGCCTGGAGACGGCCCTGCCCCTGACCCTGAGGCTGGTCCGGGAGGGGGTCCTGACCCCGTCCGGGGCGGTGACCGCCATGAGCCTCAATCCGGCCCGGATCCTGGGCCTGGCCGGGGGGACGCTCCGGCCGGGCACGCCGGGCGACGTGACCATCCTCGATCCCAACCAGGCCTGGGTGGTCGATTCCAGCCGCTTTCAGTCCCTGAGCCGCAACACCCCGTTCGAGGGCTGGCGGCTGTTGGGGCAGGCGGCCTACACCATCGTCAACGGCCGGGTGGTCTGGCCGCCTCCGGCCTGAGTCTTTGGGGCCCGTCTCGGGCCCAGGTTTAATCCCTTTCGGGGCGTGGCAACCCGTCGCGGACCGCTTCCTTGAGCAAGAAGAGCACCAGCCAGAGTTCGATCAGTCTGAGTCGCGTGGTCAACTACGCCCTGACCCGGGCCCCGGACGAATTCGGCCTGGCGCCGGACGCCGACGGGTTCGTACCCCTCAAAGAATTTCTGAAGGCCCTGCACGAGGAAGAGGGCCTGGGATTCGTCCGCCGCTCGCACCTGGAGGAGGCCGCCCGCCAAGACCGGGAGGCGGCCTTCGAGCTGACCGACACGGCCATCCGGTCCACGGCCGGCATCCGGCCGATCGAGTATCCCCTGGCCGAGCCGCCCAAGCTGCTGTACGCCGGTCTCAGGCGCCGGACCTGGCCGGTGGTGATGCACAACGGGCTGTCGCCGGGCGGCCACCGGCCCTGGGTGGTCCTGGCCGTGGACCAGGACATGGCCCGGCGGCTGGGCCGGCGCCTGGACCCGGAGCCGGTCCTGATCACGGTTCAGACCGCGGCCGCGGCCGAGATGGGCTACGTCTTCCGCCGGGTGGGCGAGCGCCTGTGGGTGACCGAGTATCTGCCGGCCGAGGTCCTGTCCGGGCCGCCGATCAGGGAGGAGGACAAGGCCAAGCCCTCCAAACCGACGCGCCCGGCCCCGGGACCGAGCCTGCCCGAACAGCCGGTCGGATCGATCATCCTCGACCCGGAAAAGCTCGAACGCGAGGCCAAGCGGCGCAAGGGCATCACCAAGGACATCGCCTGGAAAAAGGAGACCCGGCGCCATCGCCGGCGCAAACAAAAAGGGGACGACTGAGGTCCGGGACCCGCCGGTCCCGGGCGTCGTCCCCTGAGCCGGGTTACTGGGAGAAGACCTGGGGCAGATACCGGTGAAAGTAGTAGTCCCGGTAGGCCCGCCGGGTCCATTTCTTCTTCTTGGGTTTGAACAGCTCGGGGTGGCTCAGCCGCTTGGGGATGCCCAGCCGGGCGTAGGTCACTTCCTGCCGGTTCCTGACCTGGGCCAGCCGGGCCGGGAGAAGGGCCCCGGCCGGGGCGCTCAACACCAGGGGAGAGACCCCGGGGACCAGGCTGGCCGCCCCGGTCAGGCGCTGGGCGGCCGTGACCGGGATCAGCGACCGGGCCGTGTTCCTGATGCGGGCGTCATAGCGGCGCTTGATCCGGCGAATGATCTTCTTGACCAGCCAGACCTCGAGCCGGTGGCAGGCCTTGGGGTGGGCCTCGATGGGACAGGACCGGATATAGCGGCCCCGGTGGAAGTAAAGGCGGTAGTGCTTGGCCAGTTTCCGGTCATGGGCCACGGCCGAGGCCCCCAGGGTGACGAAGCTGAGCATGGCGTTGCCCACGGCCGTTTCCGGACAATCGGGCTCTGAGGGGACCAGGAGGTAAACCTTGTACTTGTAATCCGCCTGGAGGGCGGTCATTTCCGCCGGGCGCACCTTCAGGGCGGGCCCCAGGGCGTCGCGGACCTCGACCTCGCTCATGCCGAGGGTCAGGTCCCACAGCATCCGGGCGTTTCTGATCGAGGAGCTGCCGCAGCCGGTCATGACCAGGGCGGCCAGAACAGCCAGCCCGAAAAATTTCGGTCTCACCACTCACCCCCGAGGGAAGATGATTCGGGTCCGATCACGGCCGGACCCATCTGAGGTCATATTTAATTTTACCAAAGCCGGTTGGCCGGGGCAACCGGTCGGACCCCTGTCAACCCAGGTCGATGACCGTCCCGATCCGGTCCTGGGGGGCGATCGACAACCGGACCCGGCCCAGTCCCAGGCCGTCGAGGCGGCCGCGGGCGCACTGCCAGGCCAGCTCGGGACGATTGTTGATCTCGGACAGATGGGCCAGGACCACGTCAGTCAGACCCTGGTGAGCGGCGTGGGTCAGTAGTTCGGCGGCCTGATCGTTGGCCAAATGGCCCATCCGGCCGGCGACCCGCTGCTTGAGGAATTCGGGATAGGGGCCGTGGCGCAGCAGTGACGGGTCGTGGTTGGCCTCGACGATGACCGCCCGGCAGCCCTGGATCTTTTCCCTGACCAGAAGATGAAGGTAGCCCAGGTCCGTGGCCAGGGCCAGGCGTTGCCCGTCGTGCTCGAAGATGAGCCCCACCGGCTCGGTGGCGTCATGGGGGGTCTGGAAGGCCTGGACGGTCAGGGCCCCCACCCGGAACCGGCGTCCGGTGACAAAGGTCTGCCGGGCCGGGAGCGTTCCGACCTGGCCCCAGGCGCGAGCGGTGGCCTCGTTGGCGTGAACCGTGGCCGCCAGCCGCCGGGCCACCGGTCCCAGGCCGGCGACGTGGTCCCGGTGCTCGTGGGTGATGATCAGGTGATCGATGTCCTGGGGATCGAACCCGGCCCCTTCCAGCCGCCGGACCGTCTCCCGGGCCGACAGACCGGCGTCCACCAGGACCGTGGTCCGGTCGGCCTGGACCACCAGGCAGTTGCCCTTGCTGCCGCTGGCCAGGACGCAAAACCGCATCAGGACCGCTCCCCCTTGCCGTCCGGCCCGTTCAGCCACCCGGCTAGATGGGGCAGCAGCAGCTGGGACCAGGTCTCCAGGCCGTCGGCCTCGGCTTTGACCTCATCCAGGGTGACCATTTTGCCCCGGGTGATGGTCGCCTCCCGGGGTTTTATGTCCGGCCGCGCCAGGCGCAGATGATGGACCACGCCCAGGTGGACCCGGCCCACCGGATGGCGGTCGTCGTTGATCAGGCCGACGATCCGGTGCCTGAACGGCGAGCGGACCTCGACCTCCTCGCCAAGCTCCCGCCGCCAGGCCCGGCCGTAGGCCGCCGGGCCGACACTGAACAAGGTCTCGTCCCCGGGATTGACGTGGCCGCCCAGGCCCAGGGACCACAGGGCGTGGAGCCGGGACTCGCTGCCGCGCTTGCCCCGCCGGTAGCGCCAGACCCGGCCGCCCCAGGTCAGCACCAGGTAGGGGATGATCTGCTTGAAGCGCGGGTCGTCCTCGACTCGGTCCCGGGGCAGGAACCGGGACACCTCCGGGGACAAAACGGCGGCCAGGATCGGGGTGATCTCGGTCGAGAATCCTTCAAAATCTGTCAGCAGGGAGGCCTCGAAGACCAGGACGTGCTCGCCTCCGGCCATCATCCGCCTACAGCGCCAGGTGGCTCTGGTTGAAGGCGTTGCCCGGGGCCGGCCCCAGGACGACCAGGTTCAGATAGCGGGGCTGGATGAACTTGGTGGCCACCCGCTTGATGTCCTCGGGGGTGACCGCCTCGATCTTGGAGATGACCGTCTCGTAGGGAATGTAACGGCCGAAGTGGAGCAGGTTGCGGGCCAGGCGGGTCATCCGGTTGTCGGTGTTCTCGGCCGAGAGCAGGATCGAGCCCTTGATGTGCTCCTTGGCCGCGGCCAGTTCGGCGGGGTGGATGTGGCCGATCATCAGTTCCCGCAACTGCTCGACGATGATGTCCAGGGTCTGGTGGATGGTGGCCGGATCAACGGCCACGTACACCCCCAGGGAGCCGACCTCGAGGTAGGAGGACAGAAAGGAGTAGATGGAATAGGCCAGGCCGCGGTTCTCCCGGATCTCCTGCCAGAGCCGCGAACTCATGTTGCCGCCCAGGATGACGTTGAGCAGGGTGGTCGGGTAGAGCTCGTCGTCGGTCACGGCCGGGCCCAGGGTGCCCAGGCAGAGGTGGACCTGTTCCAGGTCCCGGGCGTAAATCTTGATCGAGCTGACCGGCTGGGGCGCCACCGGCCGGGGCGGCTCGGACCGGCCGTTCAAGGAGCTGAACAGGGGCCGCACCAGGGTCACCACCTCGTCGTGGTCGATGGCCCCGGCGGCGGCGATGACCACCCGGAGCGGCAGGTAGTGGTCGTCCAGGTGGCGGAGCATGTGGTCCCGGTTCATCCCGGACACGGTCTCCAGGGTGCCCAGGACCGACCGCCCCAGGGGATTGCCGTCAAAGAAGTGCCGCCCGAACAGGACGTGGATGAACTCCTCGGGCGTGTCCTCGACCATCTTGATTTCCTGGACGATGACCTGCCGTTCCCGCTCCAGCTCGGCCGCGTCGAAGATCGACCCCAGAAACAGGTCGGCCAGCAGATCGATCATCTCCGGCAGATGCTCGCGCAGGACCTTGGCGTGGAAGCAGGTGTGCTCCTTGGAGGTGAAGGCGTTGGCCATGCCGCCGATGCGGTCGATCTGCTTGGCGATGTCCAGGGCGGTCCGGCGCCCGGTCCCCTTGAAGACCATGTGCTCGATGAAGTGGGAGATGCCGGAGACCTCGTCGGCCTCGTCCCGGGAGCCGGAATCGACCCAGACCCCCACCGAGACCGAATAGGTGGACGGCAGCGTCTCGGTGATGATCCGGACGCCGTTGTCCAGGACGCTCTCGCGGTGGGCGGTCTGGGGCGGGGGGGTCACGACGACTCCTGCTCCGAGAGGGCCTGACGCCGGGAGAGCTTGATCCGGCCGTTGCGGTCGATGTCGATGACCTTGACCCGGACCGGGTCGCCCTCCTTGAGGATGTCGGTCACCTTGTGCACCCGCTGGTTGTCCAGTTCGGAGATGTGGATCAGGCCGTCGGTGCCGGGGAAGATCTCGACAAAGGCCCCGAAGTCCATGATCTTGGCCACCCGGCCGTCGTAGATCCGGCCGATCTCGGCCTCCTGGGTCAGGTTGCGGATGATCTCGACGGCCGCCCTCGCCGAGGCGTCGTCCGGGGTGGCGATGTTGACCCGGCCGTCGTCCTCGATGTCGATCTTGGAGTTGGTGTCGGCCTGGATCTGGCGGATGACCTTGCCCCCGGGGCCGATCACGTCCCGGATCTTGTCCGGGTGGATGTGGATGGTCACGATCTTGGGGGCGTAGGGCGAGATCTCGGGCCGGGGGCGGCTGATGGCCTGGTCCATGATCCCCAGGATGTGCAGCCGTCCCTCCTTGGCCTGGGCCAGGGCCCGGCGCATGATGTCCTTGGACAGCCCCGCGATCTTGATGTCCATCTGCAGGGCGGTGATCCCGTTGCGGGTGCCGCAGACCTTGAAGTCCATGTCGCCCAGGTGGTCCTCGTCGCCGATGATGTCGGTCAGCACGGCCACCTGGTCGCCCTCCTTGACCAGGCCCATGGCCACGCCGGCCACCTGATCGGACACCGGCACGCCGGCCTCCATCAGGGCCATGGACCCGGCGCAGACGGTGGCCATGGAGGAGGAGCCGTTGGACTCCAGGACCTCGCTGACGACCCGGATGGTGTAGGGGAAGTCCTCCGGATCGGGCAGGACGGCCTCGACGGCCCGCCGGGCCAGGTTGCCGTGCCCGATGTCCCGGCGCTTGGGGCCGGCCAGGCGGCGGGCCTCGCCGACGCAGAAGGGCGGGAAGTTGTAGTGGAGCATGAACGGCCGGAAGGTGTCCCCGGCCAGGGTCTCGATGCGCTGCTCGTCCGAGGCGGTGCCCAGGGTGGCCGAGGCCACGACCTGGGTCTCGCCCCGGGTGAACAGGGCCGAGCCGTGGGCCCGGGGCAGGATGCCCAGCTCGCAGGTCACGGGCCGCACCTGGTCAAAGGCCCGGCCGTCGGTCCGGCGTCCCTCGTCCAGGATCATCCGGCGCATCCGGGCGCCCTGGAGGTCGTGGACCAGGTCGTGGATCCGCCGCCCCTGGGCGGGGAAGTCGGCGGCCAGCTCGTCGGTCAGGCGCAGGATCAGTCGCCGGACCCTGTCCTGGCGTTCCAGTTTGGGGGCGGTGACGATGATCTCGGCCAGCTCGGCCTCGGCCAGGGCGGTCACCCGGTCGGCCAGTCCGTCGTCGGGCGGCGGTTCGACCACGGTGCGTTTCGGCTTGCCGTAGGCCTCGCGCAGCCCCTCCTGGATGTCGATCAGGGGCTGCATCTGCTCGTGGGCGAAGAAGATGGCCTCGAGGATGTCGTCCTCGGACACGAACCGGGCCCCGCCCTCGACCATGATCACCGCGTCCCGGCTGCCGGCCACGATCAGGTTCAGGTCCATTTCCGACCACAGCTCCGGGGCCGGGTTGAGGAGGACCTCGCCCTCCCGGCGGCCGACCCTCAGGGCGGCGATGGGACCGGCAAAGGGGATGTCCGAGATGTGCAGGGCGGCCGAGGCGGCGACGATGCCCAGGACGTCGGGCTCGTTGGCCAGGTCCACCGAATAGACGTTGGCGATGATCTGGGTCTCGTAACCCCAGCCCTTGGGGATGAGGGGCCGGACGGGACGGTCGATGCACCGCGAGGTCAGGGTCTCCTTTTCCGAGGGACGGCCCATCTCGCGGCGGAAGAAGTTGCCCGGAATCCGCCCGGCGGCGTAGGCCATCTCCTGGTAGTCCACGGTCAGCGGCACGAAGTCGATGCCCTCGCGGATGCTGTAATCGGCCACGGCCGTGCCCAGGACGATGGTGTCCCCGTAACGGACCACGGTCGATCCGCCGGCCTGCTTGGCCAGTTTCCCGGTCTCTATGGCTAGGTCGCGTCCGCCGATGGACGCTGTCATTTTAATGGACATGTATTTATTCCTTGTCGTTGGGGGCCGCCTACTTTCTGAGGCCCAGTTGCGCGATCAGGTCGCGGTACCTTTGCGGGTCCCGGCTCTTGAGGTAATTGAGCAGCCGTCGTCTCTGGCCGACCAGTTTGAGCAGGCCCCGCCGCGAGTGGTGATCCTTGGTGTGAGTCTTGAAGTGTTCGGTCAACTGTTTGATGCGCTCGGTCAGGATGGCGATCTGCACCTCTGACGAGCCGGTGTCTGTGTCGTGAAGCCGGTATTTCTCCACAATGGCTTGTTTGTCATCCGCTGTCAGGACCACGATATCCTCCTTGACTTATGAACGGTCCTCGCCCGGGCCCTTCTCGGGCCCGCGGCGAGCAACGGTCGGGTGAAACACCCGGACAATTCTTGACGCGGCGCCCCCACCCTCGAGGACGGCCACCAGGTCCCCCTCGGCGGTATGGGCGCGCCGTAAAATTTTTTCCCCAGGGTCCGGCCCGGGCGCCCGGCAGGTCTCCGGGAGCCGGCCCTGTCTCAGGTCGGCCGCCCCGGCCTGGTCCACCTCCAGACCGGGCAGATGCCCCAGGGCCCGGTCGAGTCCGAGCAAAACCTCGGCCAGTCGTCCCTCGGCGGCCAGGGCCTCGATCGCCGCCAAGGTCTGGGACCGGTCCAGATCAAAGGGGCCGCTTCTGGTGCGGCGCAATTCGGTCAGGTGGCCGCCGCAGCCCAGGGCCTCCCCCAGCTCGGCGGCCAGGACCCGGACGTAGGTCCCGGACGAACAACCGACCGCCAGGTCGATCTCCCGGTCCCGGGGCCGATAGTCCACCAGTTCGGCCCGAAGGACCGTCACCCGCTTGGGCGGCTTGTCCACGGGGGCCCCCTGGCGGGCCCAGGCGTACAGGGGCCGGCCGCGGTGCTTGGCCGCCGAAAAGGCCGGCGGAGACTGGAGCCGGTCCCCCTCCAGGGCGGCCACCGCCCGCCGGACCTCCTCGATCCCGAGGTCGGGCACGGCCCGCTCCCGGGTGACCCGGCCGGTCCGGTCCAGGGTGTCGGTTTCCACGCCCAGGGTCAGGGTGGCCGAATACTCCTTGTCCGAGCCCAGCAGGAACGAGGTCAGCTTGGTCGCCTCGCCCAGGCAGACCACCAGCAGGCCCGTGGCCAGGGGATCGAGCGTCCCGGCGTGGCCGGCCTTGCCGGCGCCGGCCGCCCGCCGGACCCGGTCCGTCGCCTGAAAGGACGACACCCCGGCCGGCTTGTCCACCAGCAACACGCCGTGGACCCGGCCGATCCGTTTGGCCCGACGCGCTCCCACCTGCCCGGTCGTCCCCTCCGTCAAGGCGGGGTCCGGCCCGGTCCGTGGGGCCTTCATCGTCGCCTCCCGGCTCATCGGGAGGCGCCGCCGGCCCCGGAGGCCCGTCCGGCCCGGTCATCCATCATCCGCTCCACCTCGGCGGCGATCAGTTCCTCGGCCCCGGCCAGGTCCGAGGACAGCCTCAGCCCGGCGGCGTTGTGGTGTCCCCCGCCGCCGTATCGCTCGGCCAGGGCGGCGACGTTGACGTTGCCCCGGGAGCGCAGGCTGACCTTGACCGTGTCGGCGTCCAGGACCCGGAGCATGGCCGCCACCTCGACCCCGGCCGCGGACCGGGGGAGCTCGATCAGCCCGTCCAGGTCCACGGGGCCGGTGTTCGTCCGGGCGAACATGTCCGGGGTGACCCGGACCAGGGCCAGCCGGCCGTCCAGCCGGAAGGTCAGGGTGGACAGCACCTGGCCGATCAGGGACAGCCGGCCCGGGGTGTGGGCGTAGGCCGCCCGGGCGATCCTGGCCGGATCGACCCCGTGGGCCACCAGATCGGCCGCCAGGAGGAAGGCCTCCTGGTTGGTGTTCGAATGGCGGAACGATCCGGTGTCGGTCAACACGGCCACGTACAATCCCTCGGCCGCCGGCCGGTCGAACTCGATACCCGCCGCCGAGAACACCCGCCACAACAGGACCCCGGTGGCCGCCGCGGCCGTGTCCACCACCTGGAGCCGGCCCAGGGGCCCGCTGGTCAGGTGGTGGTCCAGGTTGATCACCAGCGGCGCCCGGGCGACCAGGGCCTCGCCCTCCGGGCCCAGCCGGGCCGGTTCGCTGCAGTCCAGCACGAACAGGACCTCGACGTCGAACCCGGGGTCCACCGCCGCAGTGAACCGGTCGGCGCCTTCCAGAAAGCGGCAGAACCAGGGCACCGGGTCGGCGTTGAACCGGACGGCCCGGCCGCCCAGGTTCTCGATCACCCGGGCCAGGGCCAGGGTCGAGCCCACGGCGTCCCCGTCCGGGTTGTCGTGGGCGGCGACCACGAAGCGGCGGTGGTCTTTGATCGCCCGCCCGATTTCCTCGAGGACCCGGGACACGATCAGTCCCCGCCGCCCAGCAGGCGCTCGATCCGGGCGGCCCGCTCCAGGGAGCGGTCGGCGACAAAGGTCAGCTCGGGCACCCGCCGCAGGTGGAGCCGGCCGCCCAGCTCCCGCCGGATGAACCCGGCGGCCGCCACCAGCCCCTCGAGGGTGCTGGTCCAGGCGGCCTCGTCGCCGTGGACGCTGAAGAAGACCTTGGCCATGAGCAGATCGGGGCTGACGTCCACGCCGGTGATGGTGGTCATCCTGATCCGCGGGTCCTTGACCCGCCGGGCCAGGATCCAGCTCACCTCGGCCTGGATCAGGTCCCCGATCCGTTCGGTTCTGATGCTCACTCGGTCCTCGGTTCAATCCGAAAAATGAATGATCTCCAGCTGGGCGTCCAGGACCTCGGCCAGGTGGAGGGACTCGACAAAGTCCACGATCTTGTCCAGCCGGGAATTGACCTGGGCCGAGTCGTTGCCCACCACGGCCAGACCGATCACCGCCCGCTGCCACAGGTCCTGGTCGTCCACCTCGGCCACGGCCGCCCGGTGATGATGGGCCACCCGGTCCTTGATGGCATTGACCACCCGGCGTTTGCCCTTGAGCGAATTGTTCTCGGCCAGCCGCAACACTACCCGGCCCACTCCGACGATCATCTTCGGCCCCGTCACAGTTCCGGAAGGATTTCCTCGAGGCGATAGGTCTCGATGACGTCGCCCACCTTGATGTCCTGATAGCCCTCGAGTCCGATGCCGCACTCGTAGCCCTTCTCGACCTCCTTGACGTCGTCCTTGAAGCGCTTGAGCGACCCGATGGTCCCGGTGTACTGGACCACGCCGTCCCGGAGGAGATGGACCCGGGCGCTGCGCTCGATCTTGCCGTCGAGCACGGCGCAGCCGGCGATCGTCCCCACCTTGGGCACGTGGAAGGTGTCCCGGACCTCGGCCCGGCCGACGGTCTGCTCCCGATAGGTCGGCTCCAAAAGGCCGGTCATGGCGTCCTTGACCTCGGAGATGACCTCGTAGATGACGTCATAGGTCCGGATGTCCACGCCCTCCTTTTCGGCCAGCTCGACCACCTTGGGGTTGGGTCGCATGTTGAACCCGATGATGATCGCGTTGGAGGCCGAGGCCAGCAGGATGTCGGTCTCGGTGATGGCCCCGGTGGCGGCCTGGAGGACGTTGACCTTGACCTGGTCCGTGGACAGCTTGGCCAGGGACTCGTTGATGGCCTCGACCGAGCCGTGGACGTCCCCCCGGATGATGAGGTTGAGTTCCTTGGCCTCGCCTTCCTTGATCTTCTCGAACAGGCCCTCCAGGCTGACCTTGGAGGTCTGGACCAGCTCCTCCTCGCGGCGCTTGTTCTGGCGGTGCTCGGCGACCTGCTTGGCCTGCTTTTCGTTTTCCATGACGATCAATTCGTCGCCGGCCTCGGGCACCCCGGACAGGCCCTGGACCTCGGCCGGGATGGACGGTCCGGCCTGATCGATCGGTTCCCCCCGGTCGTTGGTCAGGGCCCGGACCCGCCCGAAGAACGGCCCGCAGACGTACACGTCGCCCGTCCGGAGCGTGCCCTCGGTGACCAGGATCGTGGCCACCGGGCCGCGCCCCTTGTCCAGGCGGGCCTCGACGATGCGCCCCCGGGCCAGTTTGTGGGGATTGGCCTTCAGCTCGAGGATTTCGGACTGGAGGACGATCATCTCCAGCAGGCTGTCCAGCCCGGTCCTTTCCTTGGCCGAGACCGGGACGAAGATGGTCTCGCCGCCCCAGTCCTCGGGGACCAGTCCCAGATCGGCCAGTTCGCGCTTGACCCGGTCCGGCTCGGCCTCGGGCTTGTCGATCTTGTTGACCGCCACCAGGATCGGCACCCCGGCGGCCTGGGAGTGGTTGATGGCCTCCTTGGTCTGCTCCATGACCCCGTCGTCGGCGGCGACCACCAGGACCACCAGGTCGGTCACCTGGGCCCCGCGGGCCCGCATGGTGGTGAAGGCCTCGTGGCCCGGGGTGTCCAGGAAGACGATCTCGCCGGCGTCGAGGGTGACGTGGTAGGCGCCGATGTGCTGGGTGATGCCGCCCGCCTCGCCGGCGGTGACGTTGGTCTGGCGGATGGCGTCCAGCAGCGAGGTCTTGCCGTGATCGACGTGGCCCATGATGGTCACCACCGGCGGCCGGGCCTCGAGGTCCTCCGTCTTGTCCTCGACGGCGTGGAGGTACTCCTGCTCCTCGAAGACGGACTTTTCCAGTTCATAGCCGAATTCGGTGCCGATCAGGCTGGCGGCGTCGAAGTCGATGGCCTGGTTGAGTCCGGCCATGACGCCCATGGCCATCAGTCTCTTGACGACCTCGCTGGCCTTGACCCCCATCCGCTTGGCCAGATCGGCCACGGTGATGGCCTCGCCGACCTTGAGGCGTCGCTTGATGGCCTTGGGGGTGGTGATTTCGGTGTGGGCGGTCCGTTTTCCGGGACCTTTCTTGCCCCGGCGGCCGCGGCCGGTGTCGTAGATGTCCTTGTGTTCCAGGACCTCCCGCTTGCGGAAACCGACCCGGCTGAACAGGGTGGCGTCGTCGGGCGGCTGGGCCCGCTTGCCTTTCTTGCGTTTCTTGGCCCGGCGTCCGGCCTCGCCCTCCTCGGCCTGGGGCGGCGGAGGCGCCGGGGGACCGGACGGTCGTCCGGACCCGGGAACCGGAGGCTCCTGGGGCAGGATTACGGGCGCCCGTTCGGGCATCTTGATGATCCGGGCCGGGGCGTCCCTTTTGTCCCGGGGCTTCTTGCGGGTCGGCTTCGGGGCCGGCGTTTCCGCGGCGGGCTCGGCCTCGGCCGGGCCCGGCTCGGCCTCGGCCCCGGCCGCGTCCGGTTCCGGCTCGGCGGCGGCCTGTTCCTCGGCCGTCGGCCCGGCCTCGGCCTCCCTGGTGATCGGGGCCGGCTCGACCGGGGGTTCCCCGGCCGGGGCGGCGGTGATTTCGACCGGCTCGACCTCGGCGGAGGCCGCAGCCGGGACCTCGTCGGCCGGGACGGTCTCGATCTCGACCGAGGGCTCGGCCTCGGCGGGAGGCGCGGCCTCCTCGGGCTCTTCCGGGCGGGCCTTCTTGCGGCGACGGATGACCGTCGGCCGGACCCGCTTTTCCTCGACCGCCTCTGACTCGGGACGAACTATCTTCTGCCTGGCCTCTTCGACCTCTTCCTCGGTCAAGGTGCTCATCGGACTCTTGACCGGATAGTCCAGCATGATCAACTGCTCGACCAGCTCCTTGTTTTCCATACTAAGTTGTTTGGCCAATTCATAGACCCGTACTTTGGCCATGATTCCCCCTTAAGAATCGATCGTCCCGATGTAATCTCGAAAAATTCTTTGCCCCGCAATCTCGGTCCGTTGCTCCTCGGTCAGGCTCACCCGCAGCGAGCGCTCCAGCCGCCGGCGCTTCAGGGCCGACTCCAGGCATTGCCGGTCGGGACAGAGGTAGGCCCCCCGACCGGGCAGTCGCCCGGGGAGATCCACGGCCAGGCCGCCCCCCGGCCGGGCGGCGAGGCGAATCAATTCGCCCCGCGGGGCCCGCCGTCCGCAGCCGGCGCAGGTGCGGACCGGAACGTGTCGGCTCCCGGGCGTCATCTAGGAGCGGTCTCCTTCTGCCGGGCTCGGCCGGCCGGTTTCGCCGGAGGCCGGCGGTTGATCCGTCCCCGGGTCCGGTCCGGTCCGGCCGGCCTCCTCCTGGTCGGCGGGAGGCGCCGCCTCGCCCTCGGGCGGCACGGCCGCCTCTTCCCCGGCTTCGGGGACCGCCTCCTGGGCCGGGGCCGGGGTCGGCTCGGTCTCGACCTCCGGTTCGGCCGAGGTCGGCTCGGTCTCGACCTCCGGTTCGGCCGCGGTCTCCTCGGCCGCCGCTTCGGCCTCTTCTGCGCCCTCGTCCTCGGCCGGTTCAGCGGCCTCGGCTTCAGCCGGTTCAGCGGCCTCGTCTTCGGCCTGTTCGGCGGCCTCGTCCTCGGCCTGTTCCTCGGCCCCCGTTTCGGCCGGTTCAGCGCCCTCGGCCTCGGCCTGTTCGGCGGCCTCCTGTTCGGCCCGGGCGGCGACCTCGACCAGATATTCCTCGGCGGTCTTGATCAGTTCCTCGGCCCGGGCCTCCTCGATGCCGTCCAGGGCGGCCAGTTCCTCGACCGTGGACCCGGCCACCTGTTCGGCCGAGGTATAGCCGGCGGCGAACAGGGTGTCGGCGGTCAGCTCCCCGGTGCCGCTGATCTCCAGCAGGGACCGGTACCCGTCGCGCAACTGCTGGCTGTAATCGCTGTCGCTGATGACGTCGATCCGCCACCCGGTCAGCCGGCCGGCCAGGCGGACGTTCTGGCCCTTGCGGCCGATGGCCAACGACAGATGCTCGTCCGGGACGATGACCTCCATGGATCGGTCGGCCTCGTCGATGATCACCCGGGAGACCTCGGCCGGGGCCAGGGCGTTGCAGACGAACTTGGCCGGATCGGCGTTCCAGGGGATGATGTCGATCTTCTCGCCCCGGAGCTCCTGGACCACGCTCTGGACCCGCGAGCCCTTGACCCCGACGCAGGCGCCCACCGGGTCCACGTCCGAATCCCGGGAGGCCACGGCGATCTTGGTCCGGCTGCCGGGCTCCCGGGCGACGCTGACGATGGAGACCACGTTCTCGGCGATCTCGGGCACCTCCATCTCGAAGAGGGCCTTCATGAAATCGGGATGGGTCCGCGACAGGATGATCTGCGGCCCCCGGGAGATGCGCTTGACGTCCAGGACCCAGGCCCGGACCCGGTCGCCGGGCCGGTAGGACTCCCGGGGGACCTGCTCCCGGGGGGGCAGCACGGCGTCGGTCCGTCCCAGGTTCACGATCAGGGATCCCTTGTCGTAGCGGGTGACGATGCCGTTGATGATCTCGCCCTGGCGGTCCTTGAAGTCCTCATAAATGATGTCCCGCTCGGCGTCCTTGATCCGCTGGATGATGACCTGCTTGGCCGACTGGGCGGCGATGCGGCCGAAGGCGTTGGTGTCCATCTTGACGCCCAGCTCGTCGCCCAGTTCGCAGTCCGGGTCCAGCTTGCGGGCCTCGGGCAGCGAGATCTCCAGGGCCTCGTCCTCGACCTCCTCGACGACCTCCTTGAACTCGAAGACCTCGATCTCGTCCATTTCCTCGTTGTAGGTCACCTCGAGTTCGTGCCTGGGGCCGAACTTCTTCTTGGCCGCGCTCCGGATGGCCTCCTCGAGGGTCATGATCAGGATCTCCCGCTCGATCCCCTTGTCCCGGCTGACCTGATCGATAATACGCGTTAATTCATTCACCGCCTTGTCCTCCAGCCCCGGGGGCCGCTTATTCAAATCCTTCAGGGCAAAGTCGGACCTGTTTGACCTCGTCGAGCGGAAGCAACATCTTCCGCCCGTCCACTTCCAGGGCCAGACCGCCTCCCTCGAGTCCGGCCATCCGCCCGATGACCACACCGCCGGTCGCCTCGGAGCCGGGGTGGACCACCTTGACCCGACGCCCGGCAAAGTAGTCGAATTCCTCGCGACGCCGCAGGCGGCGGGTCAGTCCGGGAGAGGTGACCTCCAACTGGTAGGGGCCCTCCAGGTCCAGATAGACGTCGATCAGGTCTTCGGCCCGGCGGCTGATGGCCGCGCAGTCATCGACGCTCAGGCCCTCTGGACGATCGATCACCAGCCGAAGCAGCGACCGGCCGTGGCCCGGCTTGTGCTCCACGTCCAGCAAGTGAAAGCCCAGGTCCTCGATCAGGGGCCGGACCGCCTCCTCGGCGGCCCGGGCGGCCCGGCTGAGGACGACGTCCGGATCCAAACTCTTGCGCTCCGTCAATTGTGGCTTCACTCGGCGCCCGTCCAAGACCCCAAAAAAAACGAAAAGGTGGGCTTTAGCCCACCCCGGTAACCCGCCTTAAGCGGCCGATAGTCAACCGACGTCCAGAGTACAGACTGCCGACGAACGGCCGCCGAGCCCGGTCGGTTGCCCGACCGCCGACCCGTGACCGCCGGTCGCGGGCCGTCCTCTCGATCAGCCGGCCGTAGCGGCCGGTTGGGCACCAGGTCCTCGCACGATCCACAAATCAAAGCCGGTGGCGTCCGCCCTGCGGACGCATCGACCCCGGAAGGAGCTCTCTGGAACGCTCCCCGGCGGCCTTGATAAGGGACGACCACCAATGGGCTGGAGCGGGCAACGGGGATCGAACCCGCGACATCAAGCTTGGGAAGCTTGCACTCTACCAGCTGAGCTATGCCCGCTCACCGGTGAGCCAAGCCCGCCCGCCGAGGGCCGTGTCCGCCCGCCGGCGAGCCCTGCCCGCCCACCTGCCAATGAATCTAGCATTGCTTTCGTGCCATTGGCAAGAGAAAAGCATAGCCTCGACCCGGGACGATGTCAAGGGTATCATTTGTTTTTTCAGCGACCCGGGCCCCCGGGACCGGGCTGCCCCGCGCCGGGAAAACCGAGTCGGGCCGGGACGTCCGGCGGCCGCCCGGAAGGAGATGACATCTCCCCGGCCCTTTTGCCCTTGTCAAAAACAGAGGACTGGGCTAACATGACCGTCTTGTAAAGGGTCCAACACCCAGGGAAGGATTTCCTCGGATGACAAAAATAGCCGTTGTCGGAATGGGTTACGTCGGAATTCCCTGCGCGGCCCTCCTGGCCGACGTGGACGGGTTCGACGTGACCGGCATCCAGCGCCGCTCCAACCGGTCCGGCTGGAAGATCGAGGTCCTCAACCAGGGCCAATGCCCCATCGAGGGCAACGAGCCGGGCCTATCGGACCTGATCGGCCGGGTGGTGACCAAGGGCTCCTTCCGGGTGACCGATGACTTTTCGGTGATCGGCGACATGGACGTCATCCTGATCGACGTCCAGACCCCGACCGACGGTGCCGATCACAAGCCCGAATACCTGTCCATGAAGGAGGTCGCCCGCCAGATCGGGGCCTACATGAAGAAGGGCGCTCTGGTCATCATCGAGTCCACCGTGGCCCCCGGGACGACCCAGAACGTGGTCCAGCCCATTTTAGAGCGCAAGAGCGGCCTCACGGCCGGCCGGGATTTCTCGCTGGCCTACTCCTACGAGCGGGTCATGCCCGGCAAGCTGATCGACTACATCGTCAACCTGCCCCGGATCGTGGGCGGCATCGACCCCGAGTCCGAGCGCCGGGCGGTGGAACTCTACTCCCGGATCGTGACCGCCCGGATCTACTCGACCGACGTCCTCACGGCCGAGACGACCAAGACCATAGAGAACGCCTACCGGGACGCCAACATCGCCTTTGCCAACGAAATGGCCCTGGTTTGCGAGAAGCTGGGCGTCAACGTTTACGAGGTCCGGGAACTGATCAACACCCGCTCGGAACGGCACATGCACGATCCCGGGGCGGGCGTGGGCGGACACTGCCTGCCCAAGGACACCTGGCTGCTCAGGTACGGCCTGCAGACCTACGGCGACCCGTCCATGGAGCCCCGGTTCATCGGCCTGGCCCGCTCGGTCAACAACTACATGCCGGTCCACCTGTGCGAACTGATCAAGGCCGGGCTGGCCGAGCGGGGCGTGCCCCTCAAGGAGGCCAAGGTGACCCTGCTGGGGGTGGCCTACCTCGAGGACGCGGACGACATCCGCAACACGCCGGCCTACGACGTGGTCCGCGAACTGGGGGCCCACGGCGTCGAGATCGTCGCCCATGACCCCCACGTCCGGCCCGCCGATTTCCCCCAGGCCGAATTGATTCGGGACCTGGAGGCCGCCCTGACCGGGTCTGACTGCGCGGCGATCATCACCAAACACCGGCTGTACTATGACCTCGATCTGGACCTGGTCAAGCGGGTGATGCGGACCCCGTTCATCGTGGACGGCCGCAACGTCCTCCGGACGAATTGGGTGACCGAGGCCGGCGTCCTTTACAAGGCCATCGGCAAGGGCCGGGCCGCTTCCGGGCGACACGATGCCTGAGCCGGTTCAAGACAGACTGGTCCGGGAGGTGCTCGAGGCCGGCCGCTGCGTCAGGTGCGGGGCCTGCGTCGGGCTGTGCCCCCACTTCCGGTTCAGAGACGGCCTGGTGGTCACCACCGACGAATGCACTCTGGAGCAGGGTCGCTGCGCCAACCTCTGCCCCCGGCTGGTGGACGATCCGGCGCGGCTGTTCGACGATCTGGGCCTGCCGGCCCCCCGGGGCGAGGACCCGGGCCCGACCCTCGACATCTTCCAGGCCCGGGCGGCGGTGCCGGCGGCCGGGGTCCAGTACGGCGGGGTGGTGACGGCCCTGGTCAGCCTGATGCTGTCCATGGGTTACGTCCGCGGGGCGGCCCTGGCGGCCTATCGCGGCCGGGACTGCCCCCAGGGATTTCTGGCCAAGACGCCCCTGGAGGCGGTGGCCGCGGCCGGGTCCAACTTCGCCGGCTCGGCCTCGCTCGAGGCCTTCCACCGGGCGGTGGGCCAGAGCAAGCTGTGGCCCCTGGCCGTGGTCGGTCTGCCCTGTCAGGTCCAGGCCCTGGCCCGGCTCAAGGCCCTGGACCTTCCCGAGACGGCCGACGCCCGCCACGCCCTCCGGTTCGTGCTCGGGCTGTTCTGCACGGCCAATCTGGCCTGGCGCGATCTGAGGTCCTGGTTCCAGGCCGAGGGGGTGCCCCTGAACTGGACCCGGACCGACGTCCCCCCGCCGCCGGCCGAGAAATTCATGGTCGAGCGGGAGGGGGACAGCTGGGAACTGCCCCTGGACGGTTTCCGGTCCCGGATGATGCCCGGGTGCGCCGAGTGCACCGATTTGACGGCCGAGCTGGCCGACATCTCGGTCGGCGCGGCCGAGAACCGACCCGGCTGGAACACGGTCATCATCCGCACCGAGACCGGGCGACAGCTCTGGACCGAGGCCCTGGACCAGAGGCTGCTGGTGACCGAGGAGATGCCCGCCGACGCCCTGGCCCACCTGCGCTGGGCCGTGGGCAACAAGCGCCGGCGGAAAAAGGTGACCGGATGAGCACCATCTATTCGTACCGGGAGGGCGAGACGGTCCTGCTGCAGGGCAATCAGGCCCTGGCCCGAGGGGCCCTCGAGGCCGGGATCCGCGTCGCGGCGGCCTATCCGGGCAACCCCAGCTCCGAAATCCTGGAAAACCTGGCCGCGGCCGCGCCCGAGTCGGGGATGTACGTCGAGTGGTCGGTCAACGAGAAGGTCGCCCTCGAGGTGGCCGCCGCGGCCTCCTACTCGGGGCTGCGGGCCATGGCCTCCATGAAGCAGAACGGGGTCAACGTCTGCCTGGACACCCTGGGCAACCTGACCCTGTCGGGGGTCAAGGCCGGGCTGCTGCTGGTCTTCGCCATGGACCCGTCCAGCATCTCGTCCACCAACGAGCAGGACGTCCGGTGGGTGGCCAAGATGCTCGATCTGCCCCTGTTCGAGCCGAGTGATCCCCAGGAGTGCCTCCGGGTGATGAAGGACGCCATCCGGCTGTCCGAGGAACTCTCCCAGGTCTGCCTGGTGGCCAGCGTCTCGCGGCTGTCCCACTCCCGGGCCGGGGTCAAGGTCGGACCCCTGCCGCCGGAGCCTCCCCCGGCCCACTTTGACACCAAGGCGACCTACATCACCTTCCCGGTCGTCCCCCGCCACCAGGCGGCCAAGGAAAAACTGGAGCGGGCCCGCCGCCTGGCCGAGCGGTCCTCCCTGAACCGGTATCTCGGCCCGGACCTGCCCGAGGTGATCGTCGTCGCCTCCGGGGCCGCCTTCCCCTTTGCCCGCGAGGCCGTGGGCCGGCTCGGGGTCGGGGGCCGGGTGGGCATCCTCAAGCTGGGGATGACCTGGCCCCTCCCCCGGAAGCTGATCCGGGACACCCTGGTCAAGACCGACAAGGTGATCCTGGTCGAGGAGGTGGACCCCTTTGTCGAGGAGGGGGTCAAGGCCATCCTGGCCCAGGCCGGGGCCGCCTCGGGGACGCTGACCATCTGGGGCAAGGATTCCGGGCACATTCCGAACGTGGGCGAACTCGACCCGGACCTGGTGGCCGGGGCCGTGGCCCAGACCCTTCAGATCAGTCCCCCCGGCCGCGATCCGGCCTACGTCCGGCGGGCCCAAGAGTTGATGGAAGAACTGGTCGTCCCCCGGGACTTCGGCTTCTGTCCGGGCTGTCCCCACCGGGCCTCGTACTGGGCCATCAAGAACGTCCTGGCCGTGGACGACCGGGAGGGCTTCGTGTCCGGCGACATCGGCTGCTACACCATGGCCGCCCGGCCGACCGGGTACGAGGTCGTCCGCTCGGTCCACGCCATGGGCTCGGGGGTGGGCATGTCCTCGGGCCTGGGCAAGCTGGACCGCTTCGGCATGGACCAGCCGGTGGTGTCCGTGGTCGGGGACTCGACCTTCTTTCACGCCGCCATCCCGGCCCTGATCAACGCCGTCTGGAACAAGTCCAAGTTCGTCCTGGTCGTCCTGGACAATTCGGCCACGGCCATGACCGGGTTTCAGCCACATCCCGGCACCGGCCAGACGGCCGCCTTCGGCCCGGGCGTGACCATCACCCCCGAGGAGATCTGCCGGGCGGTGGGGAGCGAGGTGGTCATCGTCGATCCCTATGACCTGGCCGCCACCGAGGCGGCCCTGTACGAGGCCTTGCAGAAGGAGGGCGTCACGGCCATGGTCTTCAGGCGGACCTGCGCCCTGGTCCAGGGCAAGGCCGGCGGTTTCCCCTATCAGATGTCGGTCGATGAGACCCGCTGCCTGGGCGAGGCCTGCGGCTGCAACCGGTACTGCACCCGGGTCTTCCGCTGCCCGGGCCTGATCTGGAACGCCGAGGCCGGCCGGGCCGTGATCGACGAGGTCATCTGCGTCGGCTGCGGGGTCTGCGCCCAGATCTGCCCGGCCGGGGCCATCACCGCCCGGGAGAAGGCGTCATGAAACCGGACCCCTTGAACATCGTCGTCCTCGGCGTGGGCGGTCAGGGTAACGTCCTGGCCTCGACGATCATGGGCCGGACCTTTCTGCGCCAGGGCTTCAAGGTCACCGTGGGCGAGACCTACGGCCTGTCCCAGCGGGGCGGCCCGGTGATGAGCCAGGTCCGGGTCTCGAGGCGCCTGGCGACCGCGCCGCTCATCCCGGCCGGCGGGGCCCACGTGGTCATGGGTCTCGAACCGCTGGAGACCCTCCGCAATCTGCCCCAGTTGGGCTCGCCCGCCACCATCGTCCTGACCAACGACCGGCCGATCCATCCGATCAACGTCATCGCCGGCACGGACTCCTACCCTGACCTGGACCGGCTGCGCTCGGCCCTCGAGGAGTTGGCCGCCCGGGTCTATTGGCTTCCGGCCACCGAGGCCGGCCTGGAGCTGGGCTCGCCCATCCTGGCCAACGTGGTCATCATCGGCGCCCTGCTGGGCACCGGGGCCACGCCCCTGGACGAGGAAGCTCTGCTGGCCGAGTTGGCCGAGATCTTTCCGGAGCACAAGCTGGAACTGAACCACCGGGCGATCGCCATGGGCCGGGCCATGGTCGCCCCCTGACGAACCGGATGACATGGACCCCAATCCCGCCGGCCTGATCGAAGCCTTCTCGAACCCCGGCTTCTATCACTACCCGGTGGCCGTGGTTCAGCACCGTCAGACCCACATCTCCCACGTCTTTTTGACCGGGCTCCGGGCCTTCAAGATCAAGAAGCCGGTGGACTTCGGCTTTTTGGACTTCACCACCCTGGACAAGCGACGGCACTTCTTGAACCAGGAACTGGCGTTGAACCGCCGGTTGTGCCCCGAGGTTTACCTGGAGGTCATCCCCGTCACCGAGGCGGGCGGCTCGCTACGGCTGGCCGGCGACGGCCGGGTGGTCGAGTACGCCCTGGTCATGCTCCAGATGGACGAGTCCCGGCTGATGAACCGGTTGTTCGAGGCCGGGAAGGTCGGGCCGGCCCAGGTCGAGGCCGTGGCCGAGGTGATGGCCCCCTTTTACGAGACCGCGGCCACCGGCGGCGAGATCGACCGCTACGGCCGGCCCCAGGTCTTCCGGATCAACACCGACGAGAATTTCGAGCAGACCGAAAGGTACGTCGGCGGACCTCTCAGCCGGGAGACCTTCGAGACCATCCGGACCTACACCGACCGCTTCCTCGAAGGTCGCGCCGAAGTCTTTGACCGCCGCATCGCCCGGGGACGCATCCGCGACGGCCACGGCGATCTGCACATGGGCAACATCATCCTGGCCCAGAAGGTTTACGTCTTCGACTGCATCGAGTTCAACGACCGCTTCCGCTACGCTGACGTGGCCGCTGACCTGGGTTTTCTGGCCATGGACCTGGACTTCCACGGCCGGGAAGACCTGTCGGCCCGCCTGATGGAGGTTTACGTCGAGCGCTCGGGGGACGCGGGCGTCTTCGAGGTCCTGGATTTCTACAAGTGCTACCGGGCCTACGTCCGGGGCAAGATCGCCTGCTTCACCGCCGACGGGGCCGCAGACGACGGCGTCCGGGCGGCCCAGTTCGAGACGGCCCGGGCCTACTTCGACCTGGCCCGGACCTACGCGACCCGGGATTGATGCCCACGCTGCTGGTGTTCATGGGTCTGATGGGCACGGGCAAGAGCCGCCTGGCCAGCCTGGTGGGCGAGCGCCTGGGCTGGGGCGTGATCAACTCGGACACCACCCGCAAGGAACTGGCCGGGCTCGACCCGACCACCAAGGTCCACGTCCCCTTCGAGGCCGGACTGTACGGCCCGGAGATGTCGGCCCGGGTTTACGCCGAGATGCGCCGCCGGGCAATCGAGGTTTTGAGCCAGGGAAAAGACGTCATCCTGGACGGCTCGTATAAACGGGTCGATGAACGGGAGGCCCTGGTTGACGCCGCCGAGAGCGCCCAGGGCAGGGCGGTCTTCGTTCAGGTGACCTGCGACGAGGCCGAGGTCAGGCGACGGCTGGCGGCCCGGGTCAAGGGCACCACCGAATCGGACGGCCGGCTGGAACTCCTGGAGGCCCAGCGGGAGGACTTTGATCCGCCGACCGGCCGGTCGGCCGGCCTGACCCGCCGGGTGGACAACAGCGGCGATCCTATGGACGCCGTGAGGCAAATCCTGGATTCTTTGCCCCAGGGAGGGGCCGGAATTGCCTGAGGCCATGACCCGGCAGCGCCTGGCCCGGCTGATCGCCGTGGCCCGGGGCGACCGGCCGGCCGACCTGGTCTTCAAAGGCGGCCGGGTGGTCAACGTCCTGTCCCGGACCATCCAGCAACGGGACCTGGCCGTGGCCGACGGCTTCATCGTCGGCCTGGGCGACTACAAGGCCAAGAAGGTCATCGACGTCTCGGGGCGATACCTGGCCCCGGGTTTCATCGAGGGCCACCTCCACATCGAGTCCAGCCTCCTGACCCCGCCGGCCCTGGCCCGGGCGGTGCTGCCCCACGGCACCACGGCCGTCATCGCCGATCCCCACGAGATCGCCAACGTCCACGGTAAGGCCGGACTGGAATACATGTTCGCCGCGGCCGAGGGCCTGCCCGTGGACGTCCGTTACGTCCTGCCGTCGTGCGTCCCGGCCACCTCCCTGGAGACGGCCGGCGCGACCCTGTCCGCGGCCGACCTGGCCCCCCTGCGGGACCACCCCCGGGTGGCCGGCCTGGGCGAGATGATGAACTTCCCCGGCGTGGTCGCCGGCCAGGCCGACGTCCTGGACAAGCTGGTCGCCTTTTGGGGAGGCCACCTGGACGGCCACGCCCCGGGCCTGGGCGGGAAGGACCTCAACGCCTACCTCCTGGCCGGGCCGAGGACCGATCACGAGTGCGTCGGCCTGCCCGAGGCGGCCGAGAAGCTGGACGCCGGGATGTGGGTCCTCATCCGGGAGGGGACCCTGGCCCGCAACCTGGCGGATCTCTTGCCCCTGGTGAATCCGGCCGCGGCCCCACGCTGCCTCCTGGTCAGCGACGACCTCCACCCCGACGTGATCCTGGATTCGGGCCACCTGGACCGGATCGC
The DNA here is from genome assembly GCA_964569795.1 of uncultured Desulfarculales bacterium. GTDB lineage: Bacteria > Desulfobacterota > Desulfarculia > Desulfarculales > JAHJDS01 > JAHJDS01. Next base: position 28,835 of record CAZMVB010000011.1, read on the forward strand.
CCGCCGGGCGGTGGAACTGGGACTGGACCCGGTGGTCGCCCTGGAGATGATCACCACCAATCCGGCCCGCTGTTTCGGCCTTGACCGGCGGGGCGCCCTGGCCCCGGGATACATCGCCGACGTGGTGGTCCTGTCCGACCTGGAGGCGGTCATTGTAGAGGCGGTTTACGTGGCCGGTCGCCTGGCCGCCCGGCAGGGCAAGGCCGTCGGATTCCCCCGGTCAGAGGCCGCCTACGGCCTGACCTCGATGAACCTGCCGCCGGTCACGGCCGAGCGGTTCGTCATTCCGGCCCAGGGGTCGCGGGCCCGGGTGATCGGCGTGGTCCAAGACCAGGTCCTGACCGAGGCCCTGGTCAAAACGGTCCGGATCGAGGACGGCGTCGTGGTCTCGGACCCCGAGGCCGACGTGCTCAAGCTGGCCGTGGTCGAGCGCTACACCGGCCGGGCCGGTCTCGGCCTGGGCCTGGTCAGCGGCTTTCAACTGAAATCCGGCGCCCTGGCCAGTTCGGTGGCCCATGATTCCCACAACGTCATCGCCGTGGGCGTCACCGACGAGGACCTGGCCCTGGCGGTGGGCACCGTGGCCGGCATGGGCGGCGGCCTGTGCACCGTGGCCGGCGGGCGGGTGGCGGCCCGGCTGCCCTTGCCCGTGGCCGGGCTGATGTCCGAGCGGCCCATCGCCCAGGTCCGCCAAGGTCTCGCCGCCGTGCGCCGGGCCGCGGCCGACCTGGGCTGCCCCATTGCCAATCCTTTCATGGCCCTGTCCTTCCTGGCCCTGCCGGTGATCCCCTCGCTCAAGCTGACCGACCAGGGCCTGGTGGACGTGGATCGGTTCCAACGGGTGTCGCTGTTCAGCCGGGGTCGAGACCGGTCGCTGAAAAGCGGGCCGCGGTCCGGGCAATCACAAAACACTTGACAAACGACCGAGATCAAGGGGTTAATAGTCACAGACTTCACAGGATTGAAGGATGTCCGCGCAATAATGGCGTCTGTCGGCGCCAGGCTTCAGTTCCCTCATCCAACTGACGGGGTTTGAACCGCATTCGGCGCCGGGACTCTCGGGACCCGAGGCCGACGGATATTTTGTTCACCTGAAGAGAGAAGTGTAAAGGCATGAAAAAAATCTACGTGGGCAATCTCCCGTTCAGCACCAATGAGGAAGAGGTCAGCGCCCTCTTCGCCCAGCACGGCACGGTCGAGTCGGTCAATCTGATCACCGACCGCTACACCGGGCGGTTGCGCGGGTTCGGCTTCGTGGAGATGTCGGACGGCGGCGACGAGGCCATCGCCGCCCTGGACGGTACCGAACTGGGCGGACGGACCCTCAAGGTCAACCAGGCCCGGGAACGGACCGACCGTCCCAAGCGCCGGTACTAGTCGTCTTGGACGCCCGGGCGGGCCCGATCCCGGGCCGGCCCGGAACGATTCCACCCGAGACCCGCTCGGGACCGCTTCCCCGGTCCCGGGCGGTGTCCCGGTCCTTCGCGGCCGGGGTGTTGCCGAACGCCTTGGCCGGCCCCGCCTTTTCCCCTGATTGACACCCCTCAAAACACCTGATCCAAGCATATCTAATGGTTGTTTTGCCGGGGGAAACTTGATGGACCGAACCAGCGCGGTCGGACAGAAGGCATCGACCGTGTCCGCGGCGGCCGGGGTGCCGAAGACTGGATGAGACGGCCCTACGTGGGCAACTCGGACACGGTCACCTTCGGTTAGCTCGTCCCTCGACCAGGAAGGGACCGGCCCCTTCGCGCCACTCGGGCGCGGACGGGCCGGTCCCCCTTTATTCATTCCGTGGATCGCCCTTTGATTCAGAAGGGCCCGGCTTCACCCCGGTCCGGGAGGCTCAGCGTCCGAAGGCCTTGCGCCTGATCTCGGCGATGACCTGGGCCATGGGCTTGCGGCGGACCCGGTTGCCGACATAGTAATAGATGAGCATCCTCCGGGCCCTGCCGCCTCGCGCCGGAAAGATCAGGAGCGTGGGCGTGCCGGTGACCCCCAGCCGGTCGGCCAAGGCCCGCTCCGCGACTGAGCCGCGGGTGTTGATCATCACCTTGGTGATTCCGGCCGTGCCCCGCAGGAACACGGGCCGGTGAAAATAGAGGCCCTCCAGGCCCCGGCTGTACGGTCAAGTCGGGCGATAGAAGAACAGGAAGACCGGCACCCGGCGCCGGCGCCTCATTTCCATGGCGGCGCGATAGGCCATCACGCCGCGCTGCCAGCCCGGGCCGGGCTGCCACGCGGGTCCGGGGGTGGGCGGCGGCCCCGGGGGAGGGCCGGTGACGGGGCCCACCGGCATGGCGCAGGCCGCCAGCAGACCGGCCAGGGAACAGACTCCGGCCGCGGCGACGAGTCGAAACCAATACCGGGACATGGTTCCTCCTTGGGCTGGTTGTGCTGGGTGTGATTCAATCCTAACACATCCGCCGGCCGCCCGCTCCCGGTCGGGCCGGTTCAGCGGCGGCGGATGATGCGCCTGATCTCGGCCAGGACCTGGGCCATGGGCTTGCGCCGGATCTGGCGGCCGACCCGGTAGAAGACGATCACCTCGCGGGGCTTACCGCCGCGGCCGGAATAGACCAGCAGCGTCGGCGTGCCGGTGATCCCCTGCTTTTCGGTCAGGGCCTGGTCGGCCGCCGATCCCCGGGTGTTGACGGCGACCTTGATGATCCCCCTTGTCCCTTGAATGAACTGCGGATCGACCAGGTACAACTGTTCCAGGGTCCGGCTGTACGGGCACCCGGGCCGGCGAAAGAGGACCATGACCGGAACCCGGCGCTCGTAGCGGAAGCTCATGGCCAGGTGAAAGGCCATGGCCCCCTGCTGCCACCGGCTGCTGGGCAGCGAGGCCGATCGCCATCGGCCGGCCGGGGTGGGCCGGGCCGGCGGCCGGGCTCCGGGTCGATGGGACGCCGACCGGACGTCCGGAGAGGCCGGGACAGCGGCCGAATCGGTCAGGGCGCTGGGTAGGCGCGGCGGCGGCGGACAGTTCAGTTGCGGCGGGGGGCGGTGCCGGGCCGGGTTCGGCAGGCCGACCAGCGCGTCCACCGAGGAAGCGCAGCCGGAGACCGCCAGGGTCATTGCCAGGGCCGCCGCCAAAAAAGCGATCCGCTTCATCATGCCTCCGTTGCCTCAGAGGCAATCATACCACAGTCGGATCACGCCGGATCAAGCCGATCAGCGGCCCCCTTTTGCCTGACCTCGACCCGGCCCTTGCCCTTGAGATACCGCCACTTCCAGGCCGCCCAGGCCAGGGACAGCGGCCAGGGAAGCGGCGGTCTCAGGAAGGTGACGTTGGCGTGGTCGGGACGGTCCAGATGGCCGAGCACGGCCTCGATCCGTTCCCGCCGCAGGAGCGGCACCCAGACCCGGTGCCCCTGACGGGCCAGATCGAACACGGCCCGCACCTCGTCCCGGGCCTTGTCCCCGCCGGCGTCCAGACGTCCGGCCGGCACCAGAAAGATGCGCTGCGGCCGCCCCCAGCGGGCGTAAAAGGCGGCCTCGTTCTCCGCCGACTGCCGCCGCCAGGCCTCGTCCACGTCGTCAAAGGTGCGGTGGCCCAGGTGATAGACAAAGGAATCTAGGGCCTCGCCGCAGGTCCAGCCCCGGGCCTGGGCCCGGCGGGCGTAGTCGTTGTCGGCCCAGTTGCCGGCGGTGTAGGTCTCGTCGAACGGCCCCAGTTCCAGAAACACCCGCCGGGGCATGAGCAGGCAGAAGCCGCTGCAGTGGTCCAGCTCGCGCCACTGACCGTCGCACTCCCGGGCGATGGCCCGGGCGAAGTCCTCGATCCGGCCGGCCGCCCGCTTGTTCTCCGAGGCCTCGTCGCCCCGGGGCGACATCATGGCCAGTTCGGGATGGCGCGTGAAGTGGGCCCGCATCCGGCCCAGCCAGCCGGGGCCGGGCAGGGTGTCGTTGTTGAGCAGGCAGACGAACTCGGCCTCGGCCGCCCCCAGCCCCTGGTTGGTCGCGCCGCACCAGCCCAGGTTGATCTCGTTGCGGATGAGCCGGGTCGGGCCGTACGTCTCATGCCGGGCCGCCTCGGCCAGCCATCGGGCGGTCGGTTCGTCCGAGCGGTTGTCGATCAGGATCAACCGGTACGGGGCGTCGGTGTTCCGAAAAAGCCAGGTCAGACACTCCCGGGTGTCCTCGGGCCGATTGTGGATCGGAATGATGATCTCGGTCTCAGTCACGGCCCTCTCGACGGGTCAGGGCGCGGTCCAGGCGGCGGACGATCCCCCGCCACAGCCTGACCTCGTGGGGCCTGAGTCCGGCCCGATCGAACATCCGCCTGATACCCAGGAAGAAGTAATCCGGATTTTTGGGGTCAATGGCCTTGATCTGGATCAAAATCCGTTGCCAGTCGGCCAGAAAGGCCTCGACCTGGCCGCGTTCGGCCAGGGCCGGCCCGGCCGGCCCGGCCGGTCCGTTCCCTTCCGTCTCGACCACGGCCTGGAAGATCTCGTAGGCCAGAACCATGACCGCCTGGGCCAGGTTCAGCGATCCGGCCGGTCCGGTCGGGATATGGACCAGGGCCTGGCAGCGGTCCACCTCGTGGTTTTCCAGGCCGCGATCCTCGGGGCCGAAGACGATGGCCGCCCGGTTCGAGTCCAACTCGGGGGCCAGGCGCATGGCCAGTCGCCGGGGGGTGTCGGTCGCCACCCGGCGGCGGCCCGAGGTCGAGAGCCGGGCCGTGGTGCCGACCACGAACCGGGCCGGGCCCAGGGCCTCCGCCAGATCGGGATAGACGGTCATGGACTCGAGCACGTCGCGTCCGATCCGGGTGGCCAGGGACTGCATCGGCCGGGGAGCGACGTTTTCCGGGGCGACGAGGTCCAGTCCGCCCAGGGACATGTTGGCCGCTACCCGGGCCGCGGCCCCGATGTTTTCCGGAAAGCGCGGCCGGACCAGCACCAGGCGGACGTGGCGCAGCCGCCGGCGGGCCTGGGGCGATAGTTGGGACACGTTTATATCACGGGCAACGCGGGGAGCATATACGGAGCCGGCCGGAACCGATGGGGCCGGGACCCGGGCCCCGGGAACCGATGGGATCTATTCCTCGTTGGGCTGACTATAGGCCCTGAGCACGTCCACCGGAGACGTGATCCGGACCATCAGGGCGCCGCACTGGGTGCAGGTCACCGTCTGATCGTCGATGCCCGCGATCCGGGTCTCCTGGAGGTGGCACTCCGAGCAATGGTATTCATAGAATGGCATGATGGACCTCCGCCTTACTCCCTAAATATACCTAGCCTTATAAAGTTAGGCAAGGGGGATGCCGTTTCAAGGGCCCTCCGGTGACATTTTTTGGATCCGTCTCACTAGTCGTCCAGCCGATGTCATAATATCAATATACCATATAGTTGGTCCAACGCAAGGACAATATACCATATTTTGAAATTTGAAGGGGAATCCGGCGTCTGTGGGGGGCGGGGACCCGGGCCGGGGCCAAGACCTTATTTGACGATCTTGAAGGGCAAGTCCAGGTCCTGGGGCCATCCGAGCGGGGAGGGGACGGACAGATCGGGCGCCAGGGGGGTGACCGAGACCAGGTTTTGTTCCAGGGCCCACAGGTCGGTGCCCCGGGGCACCATTTTCGGTTCCTGGCCGCACTGCCAGTAATAGACCCGGCCGTGTGGATCGATCCTCTTTTCGAAGCGCTCGCGCCAGCGGTTGGTGGCCTGGCGGGTGACCATCAGCCCGGTGATGTCGGCCAGGGGCCGGGCCGGGACGTTGACGTTGAGGCAGACCCCCTCGGGCCAGCCGGCCCGGATGATCGCCTCGGCGGCCTGGACCAGGGCGGCGGCGACCCGGGCGGCCGGCTCGAAGTCGGGATCCACGTAGGCGTCCAGGGAGACGGCCAGGGCGGGCAGGCCCAGGATGGCCGCCTCGGTGGCGGCGCTGACGGTCCCGGAGTAGAGGACGTTGATCCCGACGTTGGGCCCCGGATTGATCCCGGAGACGACCAGGTCCGGCGGCGAGTCCAGCAGCTCCAGCAGGGCGATCTTGACGCAGTCGGCCGGGGTGCCGCTCACGGCGTGGCCGAAGAAGGCGCCGTTGCGCCTGACCCGCCGCACCCGGATCGGATCGGCCAGGGTGATGGCGTGGCCCACGGCCGTCTGCTCCCGCTCGGGGGCGACGACGCTGACCTGATGCCCGGGGCTGAACTCGGCCACCAGGGCCGCCAGGCCCGGGGCCAGAATGCCGTCGTCGTTGGTCACCAGGAGGTGCATGGTCTCAGGTGTCCAGGGAGGTCAGGCCGATCTTGATGGCCCACTTGGTCAACTCGGCGATGGAGCGGACCCCGATCTTGTCCATGAGCTGGCGCCGGTGGGACTCCACGGTCTTGACGCTGATGAACAGCCGGTCCGCGATCTCCTTGGTGGTCCGCCCCTCGGCCACCAACTGGAGGACCTCCCGTTCCCGATCGGTCAGCTCCGGGCCGTGGTAGCGGTCGGGATCGACCATCCGCCGGACGTAGTCCTGGACCACCACCCCGGCCACGGCCGGGCTGAGAAAGGTCTTGTGGTCCCGGACCACCCGGATGGCCCGGACCACCTCGTCGTAGGCCGCCTCCTTGAGCAGGTATCCGGCCGCGCCCGCGGCCAGCATGCCCGAGACGAACTGGCGGTCCTTGTGCATGGACAGGGCCAGGACCTTGGTCCCGGGGGACTCGGCGGCGATGGCCCGGGTGGCGTCCACGCCGTTCAGTTCGGGCATGGCCACGTCCATGATGATCACGTCCGGGCTCAGTTCCCGGCACAGCCGGACCGCCTCCCGGCCGTCGGCCGCCTCGGCCACGACCTTGAAGTCGGCCTCGTTCTCCAGCAGCGACCGCAGGCCCTCCCGGACCACCCGGTGATCGTCGGCCAGTATGATCGTGGTCAACGTCGGTTCTCCATGCCCGTTCAAGACCCCCCGGTCAGGGGGAGGTTTATCCGGGTCCTGGTCCCCCGGCCCGGGGCCGAGTCGATCTCCAGGCGCCCGCCGACGTGGGACAGCCGTTCCCGGATCGAAAACAATCCCCAGCCGCCGCTGACCTTGCGGTCGGTCCACAACTGGTTCACCTGGAACCCCCGGCCGTCGTCGGCGATCTGGATCTGGAGGTGGTCGGGCCGCTTGTCGAGCCTGATCTCGACCATTGATGCCCGGGCGTGCTTGACCGCGTTGAACAGCATCTCCCGGACCGACCGGAACAACAGCCCCCGCATTTCCTCGGACAGGGGCAGCCGGCGGCCGTCGTCCACGACCTTGACCGTCAGGCCGTGTTCGCTCTGGACCTTCTCGGCCAGCCACTCCACGGCCGCTTCCAGCCCCAGTTCGTACAGCACCGGCAGGGCCAGTTCGCTGGTCAGGGACCGGGTGTCCTGGATGATCTGGTCGATCATGCGTCCGATCCGGTTCAATTCCTGCCTGGCCTCGGGGTCGGTGGTGACCGCCTCGACGGACTTGACCTTCATCTTGGCCGAAAACAGGCTGCTGCCCACCCGGTCGTGCAGGTCCGCGGCGATGCGACGGCGCTCCTTCTCCTCGATCAGGGCCAGTTCGGCGGCCAGGGCCGAGAGTTGCCGCTGGTTGGCCAGCAGGGCCTCCTCGGCCATCTTCCGGCGGGTGACGTCGGAGAAGATGAGGATCTGGCCCACCGGACGTCCGGCGGCGTCGAAGTCGATGGTGGCGCTGCCCTGGACGTAAACCGCCCGGCCGTCCCGGCGCTTGAAGATCACCTCCATGTCATCCAGAAACCCCTGCTCCCATAGCAGGCTGATGGTCTTCTCGCGCCGGGTGGGATTCAGGTACACCTGGGAGGCCGGCAGCCCGACCAGCTCCCCGGGGTGGTCGTAACCCAGGATCCGGGCCGCGGCGGGATTGGCCGTCTGGATGATCCCCTCCAGGTCCGAGGCGACGACCCCTTCCCGGGAACTCTCGAACAGCCGGCGGAAGCGGCGATCTGATTCCCGGTGGGCCGTTTCCTGAGAGCGGCTGTCGGTCACGTCCTCGGTCATGACCGCCAGCAGTTGGGGCCGGCCGTCCCCGGCCTGGATCGGAAAGGCCCGGGACACGATCGACCTCTCCCGACCGTCGGGCAGGACGATCTGGAATTCCAGCCCGTATTCCCGCGGGTCCTGGATGACCGACCGGGCGGCGGCCTGGACCCGGTCCCTGTCCCGGGGATGAATCAGGCGCAACCAGGACCAGGCGTCGGCCTCCAGGTCGTCGCCGCCGAGGCCGGTGAGCTCCTGGCCGGCCGGACTGAGGTAGAGCAGGCGCGGGGGGGCCAACTGGGCGAGCAGACAGGCGCCGTGGATGTTTCCCTTTGGTTCGTCCATGACTTCCTTGGATCGACGCCCCGCGACCCGGTCCTACCTGACGAAGCGCCGCACCAGGACGATCCTGGCCTGGCCCCGGCCGCGGATGGGGATCCGCCGGCCGCCCTGGGCGACGCTCCCCCGGATGCCCAGCGGTCCCTTCATGATCACCGCCTCCAGCTTGCCCAGTGTCAGGTTGTAGAAAAACCGGCCGGACAGGTCCAGGGTCAGGTTGATTCCGCCGGGCATGGGCATGGTCAGGACCATGTTCCCCCGGATGAACGCCACCTGTTGCCCGGCCTTGTTGGTGATGTTCTTGACCCAGTGGCAGCGGACCGTGCCCCGGGCCGCGGCCGGAAGCTCCATGAACTTGCGCAGGGTGGCCTCGGTCAGCACCCACCGGTCGCCCGGGCCCACCGGCTCCTCGGACAGGGTGGCCTCGGGCTTGAGTTCGTCGGCCAGGTCCCGCTGGACCGCGGGCGGGACCGCCCCCTGGGGCGAGGTGACCGTGGTCCGGGCGCCCTGCCGGGTCAGGATCAGGGTCTTGCCCACGTACCACGGCACCTTTTTCTGGCCTTCCTCCATCTCGTAGGCCACGAAATACTTGCGCCTGGCCGCCGTGGGCGCGCCCCGCCGGTCCACGGCCCGGACCAACTGGCCGTAGCGCTCGAAGACCTTATAGGCCAGGTTTTTCACCTGGGGCCGTCCGCCGGCGGTAAAGGTCATCCGGGCGTTCAGGTTCAGGGCGAAGACGGAGAAGAATCTTTCGCCCGGACGGAATCGGTCGGCCAGGACCACCTTCTGCCCGGGTTGCCCGGGCGTGACCGAGGGCTGAGTCGGGGTCGGTTTGACGGTCGGGGCCGGCTGGGTCGGCGCGGCCGGCGGTCTGGGCTGAGAGCTCGGCCACTTGAGCAGGCCTTCCTCGGCCCCGGCGGCCAGGGCGGTGCCTAAAACCAGGATCAGGGTCAGGGTCGCTGTCCGGCGCATGGTCCTCCCTCTGGGTGAAAATGTCCTGGTAAATTGTAGAAGTTGGCCGGGCGGCGGTCAAGTCGCCGGCCTTGATCGGTCCCGGCTCACCGGGGGCGGGGCGTCCGCTTGCGGGCCGTGATCAAAAAGCCGGTGTGTCCGACCATCTGCTGGCGGGGCCGGATCGACGGTCCCCGGACATGCCAGTACCGCTGCAGGGTCTCCTGGACCTCGACCTCGCCGAATTTATCCCGGTCGCGCAGGGCGTCGGCCAGGGTCTTGACCTGGAGGACCGTGGGCAGCCAGGCGGCCAGGATGCCGCCCGGTTTGAGGCATTTCCAGACCCCGTCCAGCATCCGCCACGGCTCGGGCACGTCGGTGATGACCCGGTCGATGCGGCGCTGGCTGATGCCGGCCGCGGCGTCGGCCTGGATCAGGACGTAATTCTTGGGGTCGCCGGCGAACCGGCGGACGTTCTTGGCCGCCTCGCGGGCGTGATCGGCCCGGATCTCGTAGGAATAGAGCCGGCCCCGCTTGCCCACCGCCCGCAACAAGAAGAGGCTCAGGGCCCCCATGCCCGCCCCGATCTCGACCACCCGGGCCCCGGGGAAGACGTCGGCGTAAACCACGATCAGGGCCGCGTCCTTGGGGTAGATGATCGTTGCCTGGCGGCGCATGTTCATCACCTGTTCGGCCAGGGTCGGGGCGTAGAGGCGATGGGTCCGGTGCTCGGGGGTGGTGATGCTCGCCCCGTCCTCGAGGCCGATCAGCTCGTCGTGGGCGATCGGCTCGCCCATGATCCGCGACTGGCCGCCCGGGCTGAGGCGGATCATCCGCTGGCGATCCTTGCGGTCGATCAGCAGCACGAAATCGCCGGCGGCAAAGGGCATGGTTACAGGCCCCGCACGAACTCGGCCACGGCCGCGGTGACCTCGTCGGGTCGCTCGACCATGGCCACGTGTCCCGCCCGGCCGATGGTCATGAACCTGGCGCCGGGGACGGCGTCGGCCAGGGACTGGCCGTACTTGACCGGGGTCAGCCGGTCGTCCTCGCCGGTGATGACCAGGGTCGGCACCTTGACCTCGGCCAGCCGGTCGGTGACGTCAAAGGTGTTGCAGGCGACGAAGTCCCCGAGCAGGGTCTGGGGGCCGACGGCCAGCATCTGCTCCACGCCCAGGGCCTTGTCCTTGAGGGAGACGCCCTGGCCGTAGGCGAAGTCAACGATCATCTTCACCGTGTCGCTGAAGCGGTCCACCATTCCGTCCAGGATGGCCGGCAGGACGCGCAGCCGCGCCCCGGTCCCCAGCAGGATCAGACCGCTGAGCAGGTCCGGCCGCTCCAGGGCGACGGTCAGGGCCACCGCCCCGCCCAGGGAATGACCGAGGACCGCCGCCGGGGTGGCCCCGCTCTTGTCGAGCTGGGCGGCGACCCACGAGGCATAGGCCTCGACCCGGTCCAGGGCCGGGCCCGGCGTCTGACCGTGGCCGGGCAGTTCCAGGGCGCAGACGTTGAACCACTGGTCCAGGTCCCGCCGCTGGGCGGCGAACAGCTCGGCCCGACCGCCGGCGCCGTGGATCAGAAACACGGTCCTGCGCTCGGGCAGATAGCCCTTGGGTCCCCAATGTCCGAATAGGTCGGTCACGTTCGGCCTCCGCCAGGGTGATACGCTTGCCCGGGCAGGATAACATATTTGGACCGTCAAGATGGCGGCAAAAGAGATTGGGGGCCGGCGCCGACTTACGGCCCCGACAGCCTCGGTCCCCGATCCCATCAAAAAATTGGCCTCGGCCGCACCCCGGCCTTTATACTGGAATGGGAGCAGCAAAGACCATGTCAGGCCGGTTGACCCTCTTGATCGCAGCGGTTTCAGTTCTGGCGGGCGCCACGGCCCCCACGGCCGCGTCCGCCCTGGCCGCCGGCCCCGGGACGGCCTCGGTCCTGGTCACGGCCCAGATCGGACAACGCTGCCCGTCCGGCCAGATCTTCAGCACCTATTACCAGCGGTGCCTGATCTGGAACGCCGGCCCCATTGCCGCCCAGGCCTGCCCGCCCGGGACCCGGAAGGTCGGCGGCCGGTGCGTCCGGATCAAACCCGATCCGGAGATCAAGCCCGAGCCGAAACCGACCCCCCCGGGGGGTAACCGGACGGCCGGGCCGTGCCCGGCGGGACAGCGCTGGCACCCGGTCCTGAAGCGGTGCGTGCCCCGCCTGCTCAAGCCCCGGCCCGGTTGTCGGGCAGACCAGGTCTATTCCGAGGCCCTCAAAAAGTGCGTCCCGGCCTCGGCCGCCGGGCCCGCGCCGTCCCGGTGCCCGGCCGGGCAGCGCTACAGCCCGGCCCTGGCCCGGTGCCTGCCCCTGCCGCCCGCCTCCCGGGCCACCTCCCGGGTCTGCCCCCGGGGCTTTCGGTATGACCGCGAGCATGACCGGTGCCTGTCGTTGCCCCCCGCGGCCGCGGCCCGCTGCCCCTCGGGCTACTATTTCCACCACTACTACCACCGCTGTCTGCCCAACCAGTATCTGTCCACCTACGGCCGGTACTGTCCCCCCGGGCAGGTCCGGATAGGCGGCCGATGCCGCCGCGCCCCGGCCGGCGGCGGACCGACCAGGCGGCGCTGCCCGGCCGGCCAGAGGTATCACTTTGCCGCGGGCCGGTGCGTTCCCAACAGCTACTTCCCGGCCGCTTCCGGACGCTGCCCGGCCGGCTACTACTATCACCGCTACTACCGGCTTTGCCTGCGCAACCAGTACCGGAGCCGCTACGGCGTGGACTGCCCGCCGGGGTATGAGCTGGCGAACGGCCGCTGCCGGGCCGCACTCCGGCGGCCGACCCCGACCTGTCCGACCGGCTACTACTTTCATCACTACTACCGCCTCTGTCTGCCCAACCGGTATCGGGCCGCCTACGGCCGGTACTGTCCCCCCGGGCAATATTTTGATCAGACGTCCCGCCGGTGTCTGATCCGGCCCCGGGCCCGGCCGCCGGGGCCGGCCGGACAGTCGCCCGCGGGACGGGTGTCCTGTCCGCGGGGTCAGTTCTTTCACTTCAGGCTCCGGCGGTGCGTCCCCTACTCGTATTTGCGGTGATCCGGGCGGTGGGGCGGTCGTGATTTCGGAGTCCCCGGTTCGGGGATGATCGCTTCAGCCAATACCAGGTCGGGCTCCACGATAAATTAAAGTATCTCTTTAATTTTTCCCTTGCCTTTGAGCGCCGGCAGTGTTACAAGAAAACGACCCGGTTTCTCCGGCACCGGCGCGGGCGGCCCGGGGAGCCGGTCCTCGATAGAAAAACAGATTCCCAAGCAATTTTTTCCTTGCCCAGACCGGGGGGATTTGGCTAGGATGACACAGCGCGGGCATACGACTCAAACCTTCATCAAACCACAAGAAATTTTTTCGACAATGCTCCCGATGCCCTCCGGCTTGGGGACATGGAGGTGGACGGCCGCATGACTCATCTCGGACGCGTCTCCCGGGCGATCGCTTTGGCCGGAACGGTTCTGATCGGCGGGGGACTCCTGGCCCTCTCCGGTTGCATCACCACCACCCTGGAACCTGGCACCCACGTCGTCTTCGGAAAAAAGCTGAAAAAGCCCTCCCCGGCGGAACTGAGGCGACAGGTCAACGCCGAGATAAAATTGCTCATGGCCGACGCCCGGCGGCGCGGCTTCGACATCCCGATCACCATCAGCGACCGGGTGATCTACTTCATCAATTTCTGGCAGACGCGGGCCCGGCGTCACATGATCCGCTACCTGGAGCGGTTGGGCCGCTACGGTCCGGCCATGCGCCGCATCCTGCGGCAACACGGGCTGCCCGAGGACCTGGTTTACATGGCCCTGATCGAGTCGGGATTCAATTGCCAGGCCCACTCCTGGGCCGCGGCCGTGGGCCCGTGGCAGTTCGTCCGCCGGACCGGCGTCCGCTTCGGCCTGCGCGTCGGGCGCTGGGTCGATGAACGGCGCGATCCGATCCGATCGACCCACGCTGCGGCCGAATACCTCAAATACCTCTACAACATCCTGGGAACGTGGTACCTGGCCGCCGCGGCCTACAACGCCGGCGAGGGCACCATCCTGGGGGCGCTGAAGGCCTACAATGCCAAGACCTTCTGGGAAATCGCCCGGTCGGACCGGAACTATCTGCGGCAGGAGACCAGGGATTACGTGCCCAAGCTCATCGCCGCCGCCTTGATCGCCAAGAACCCGGCCAAATACGGGTTCACCGGTCTGACCACCCAGCCGCCGTTCAAATACGACGTGGTCAAGGTTCGGGGGGGCATGGACCTGGAGGAGGTGGCCAATCTGTGCCAGGTCGAACCCTACGTCATCTTCGACCTCAATCCGCAGTACCGCTTGGGGGCGACCCCGCCGTTCAAGGGCAACCACGAGGTCCGCATTCCCAAGGGCAAGGACCAGACCTTCATGGTGGCCTACGCCGGGTACCTCAAGAAACATCCCACACCGGTCCTCTACGCCCGGCCCAAGACCTACCCGGTCCGGGGCTACCTCCGGACGGCGACTTACCGGCTGCGCCCCGGGGACACCCTCTGGGTTCTGGCCAAGCGGTTCAACGTCGGGGTCAAGGACCTGATGGCCATGAACGGTCTGCGCTCGGCCCGGCGGCTCAGGCCGGGACACATCATCCACATTCCGCGCCGGTGGACCGCGGTGGCGGCCACCCGTCACTACTACACCCCGCGCCACGCCCGGTTCAGGCGCCGCGGCCGTCGTACCTGGGTGGTGACCGACGCCGGCTACCGGCCCTGGCGCGTCGCCCGGCGGAACCGGCACCGGAGCCGGAGCCGCAACGGCGTGACCACCCACCACTACGTGGTCAAAAAGGGCGACTCGCTGTGGACCATCTCCCGCCGTTACGGCGTGCACTGGAAGGACATCCTGCGCTGGAACAACATCCGCTCCCACCGCCGCATCCGTCCCGGCCGCCGGCTGGTGGTCTATGAGGTCAACCAAACCGGGGCCAACCGGTTCGGCCCCGAGCGCTCCGGCCGCCAAGAACGCCGCGGCAACATGACCCTGGTCCGGTCCCTGCGCTCCCAGGCGTCCCTCCATTACCGCGTCCGCAAGGGCGACAACATCTGGGTCATTTCCCGCCGGTTCAAGGTCCCGGTGGCCAAGATCAGGCGCTTGAACAACCTGTCCCCGGGTCAGACGATCTACCCCGGCGATCTGCTGGTTCTCGAGGTCTCGGGCCGGTAGTCCCGACTGGGGCGGACTCCGCTCCCCGGCGCTCGGGGGCAAAGGCCGATGCCCGGACACCGGGTCGGATGGTGCCGCGTCGGGCCTGACCGGAGGGACACCGGAGCGGACATGAGGCCCGGCTCAGGGCCGGGGCGGGCGCCGGGGGACGGCCGGGAGACAGAGGAGCGGGAGCATGGGCGGGGACAATCCGATCTTCCGGTTGCAGGAGCTGGTTCAGGCCGAGGTGGAGGCCCGGACCATGGGGCAGGAGTTGTACCGTTTCCTGTGCGCCCTGGCCGATCAGGACCGTTTCTCGGAGGCCATCAGGCAGTACTCGCGCGGCCTGGCCGACAAGCTCGGGAACAACCACTACAGCCCGTCCAGCCTGACCCCGGACGAGCTCAAGGCCATCGCCCTCTTCTTTGACCAGCCCCCCGAACTGTTATCCGGACTGACGGCCTCCTCTGATCGAGGGTAACGGCCTCCTCCTCCCGGTCAATTCCGGCGCCCCGGCTGAATCCGACTCGAATCTGCTGCCTCCTCATGGCCGACCGAGGGTGGCCGTCCGTCATTTCCGGGTGGCGTAGTATCCGATTCGAGCGAAGTAGGAGGGGTTGACGCCCAGGACCAGAAGGAACTGGACCCGGGCCTTGTTTTTCAGGCCGGCCCGAAGATAGGACCAGGCCAGGCCGGCCCGCATCTGGACGTCCCCCGGATAGAGGGCCACGATCCGGGCATAGTATTCGGCCGCCTTGTTATAGCGTTGAAGGACATACAGACTGCGGGCCACCCGGGCCAGGGCCAGATAATTGAACTTATCCCGGGCCAGGATGCGCTCGCCCACCCGGACCGCCTCCTGATACTGGCCCGCCCCGATCAGGGGCAGAAGCAGTCCCAGCCAGGGCTCGATGGCCTGGGGTTGAATCTCGGTCGCCCGGCGATAGTAGGCGATCGCCTTCCGGTTGTCCCCCTTGCGGTAGTACAACCAACCCAGCCGGAGGACGACGATGTAGTCCCGGGCGTACTTTCGCGTTCGGGCCAGCCGCTCGATGGGCCTGATGGCATCGGCGTACTGGCCGGTGGCCTCGCTGATGTAGGATTGCTGAAAGGCGGTCTGGTAGTTCCTGTCCACCTCCGCCGGATCGGCCGCGGAGACCGTGTTGATCCGGGGGGCCGTTCCCAATAGGAGGGCGGTCAGGCCGACAACGGCCGCGCCCCTCAACATTATTTTTCCACGATCGGGGATCAAGGGCATGTCACCTACCTCCACCGGCTGAAGATTGATCCACACCATACGGCCTGGTGTCCAGTCGGGCCGCCCCGTCCCCCAGGGGCAACGATACCCCAACTCCATGAAGACGTAAAGGTAATTTCCCCAGAAACAGATTGATTGACGATCAAGGCCTGATCGGCATCGGCCGTTCGCCCGGGGCGGGGGCCCACAAATAGTTGTCCTTGCCTTCCCTGAAATATATGTTAATATCATCAAGATAGTACGCGATGAGGACACCGCCTCCTTTGGCTGCCAACAAACGACCGGGCGGCGGCAGACATGATCGGTGGATCCGCCTCTTTCAGCCCGTGTGAGCTTTGCCGCCCTCCGAGCCCATGCGGATTTGGTTACGGGAAGCAACAGTGGCCACAGGCCAGCCTCAGATCCGGAGTTTCCGTTCCTACCTCATCCTGTACTTGACGGTCACGGTCTGCGCGGCGGTGGTGGCCGCCGGTTTGTTCCAGTTTTTCTGGGCCCAGTCCCGCCTCCAAAACCAGTTCGAGGCCCGTTTCCAGACCGAACGGTCCCTGGCCCAAAAATATTTCATCCTCCGCCTGGACGAGGTCAGGCGTCACCTGGCCCAGGTCGCCCGGGACCGCCGGATCCTGGACGTCATCCTCTTCGGGAGGCGAGACCAGCTCCGCACCGCCATCCTGACCCTTTATCGCCCCCGGAACGGCCTTCATTTTTACATCCACGGACCGCGGGGCGTGGCCTATTCACCGCCCGGCGGCGGTCCCCTGGGACGGACCATGAAGGCCCTCGCCCGGCAGGGAAGCACCCCGGCCCAGGCCCTGGTGGCCGGTCAAGCGACCTTTGTCATGCAGCAGCCGATTCGCCGGGGACCGGAATTGCTGGGCACGGCCTACCTGGTTTACCATTTGACCGAGGACCGGCCCCTGCTGGACCGGCTCGAGGCCGTGGTCACCGGCCGGTTTTACCTTCTGAGGCGCGGCCGGCTGAAGGCCTTGGACCGCACGAGCCCGAACCTGAAGGCCGGGCGCGGCCTGCCCGGCGGCCCCCGGAAAGTGGCCACCATCGCCTCCGGGAATACCTCGGGTCTTATCGGTCCGGTCCCCGGTTTCAAGGCCCTGTATTATTTTACCTCGGATCGTCCCCTGCGCCGGGCGGTGGGGCGCCTGCTCGTGCTGATCGCGGTTTTGGGCCTGGTCCTGGTGGCGATCACCGTGATCATCTCCTACCTTGTCGGCGGGCGGATGAGCGCCCCGCTGCGGGAGATGGCCTCGCAGGCCACGGCCATCTCCCGGGGCGAGAGGGAGTCCGGCTTCGATCTGGCGGACAACCGGTTCGTCGAATTTCAGGAGGTGTCGCGGACCTTCAACACCATGGTCGAGAAGGTCAGCGGCAAGGAGCAGCTTGAGGCCCAGGCCCGGGCCCTGACCCAGGCCAACGAGCAGCTGCAGCGCGAAATCATCGAGCGCCTGAGCGCCGAGGCGGCCCTCCGGGAGAGTGAACGGCGATTCCGGTCCCTGGCCGAAAACTCGCCGGACATCATTTTCACCCTCGACGTGAGCGGGGCCTTCACCTACGTCAGCCCTTCCTGGAAAAAACTGCTGGGATACGACGTCCTGGTGGAGGAGGGGGGACGCCTCAGCGACCATTGCCCGCCCGAGGAGGTGTCCGCCATCGAGGACGTCTTCCGCCGGATCATCGATCAGGTCGAGACCGTCACCGGAATGAGTCTGTCCCTCAGCCACGCCGACGGCGCGCCGCGGTGGTTCAACATGAGCGCCGCCCCGAACTTCGACGCCTCGGGCCGGGTCAGCGGCGTCGTCGGGCTCTGCCAGGACGTCACCGAACGGCGGGCCATGGAGCGGGAACTGGCCCACGCCCAGAAGATGGAGGCCGTAGGCACCCTGGCCGGCGGCATCGCCCACGACTTCAACAACATCCTCCACATCGTCTCCGGCTACGTCCAGCTCCTGCTGCATAAAAAGGAAGAGGAGGATCCAGACCACGCCGCCCTGACCGAAATCGACACCGCCCTGAGCCGGGCGGCCGACCTGGTCAAGCAACTATTGACCTTCAGCCGCAAGCTCGACGGCCGGCCCCTGGTGATCGATCTCAACCGGGCCGTGACCCAGGTGGCGCGTCTGTTCGAACGAACCGTACCGCGCATGATCAGGATCGAGACCGAACTGGACCCCGACCTGGCCCGGGTCAGGATCGATCCGACCCAACTGGAACGGCTCCTGGTTAACCTGGGGAGAAACGCCTGCGACGCCATGGTCCAAGGCGGCCGCCTGAGCATGACCACTGGGAACGTGACCGTCAACGGGCGGGGGGATCAAGGCGGAACCGGCCTGGCCCAGGGGAGCTACGTCCGGCTGTCCGTGTCCGACACCGGGGACGGAATAGATCCCGAGGTCATGCCCCATATTTTCGAACCGTTCTACACCACCAAGGACCAGGGCCGGGGCACCGGCCTCGGCCTGTCCACGGTGTACGGCATCGTCCAGAGCAGCGGCGGCCGGATCAACGTGAGCAGCCACCCGGGAGAGGGCACCCGGTTCGACGTTTATCTGCCGGCCAAGGAGGGTCCGAGCGAGGAGGAATCCCGGAGGCCGTCCGCCCGAGTGGCGGACGTGCCCAGCGGCACCGAGCGGATCCTGTTGGTGGACGACGAGCCGGCCGTGCTGGCCATCGGGCGCGAGATCCTGACCGAGTACGGCTATACGGTCGATGTGGCCGACCGGGGTGAACGGGCCCTGGAAATGATAGCCGAGCGACCGGACCGGGTGGACCTGATCGTGCTCGACCTGAGCATGCCGGGCATGGGCGGCGAGCGCTTCATGGTGGAACTCAGGCGGAGCCACCCGAACCTGAAGGTCCTGGTCGCCAGCGGGTATTCGGCCATCAAAACCGTGGACCGACTTCGGTCCCGGGGCGCGGTCGGTTTCATCAGCAAACCGTTCCGCCTGGAACAGATGCTGCGCGAGGTGCGCCGGGCCCTGGACGGCGGCCCCCCCGGGGCGGACCGAGGGCCGGACCAGACCCCGTCCCCGGGTTCGACCGAGGGCTCATCCGACGAGGGCGCGCCCCAGGCCTGATCCCTTTTTTCATTTCGCCGGCCGGGCGGACGCCCGCCGGAGCCGACCGAAAGAGAGACCATGAACGAACACGGCCCGAGCCGACGGCGATCGATCATTCCCGCCCGGACCGCCGAGCGCCTGGCCCAACTGTCGGTCACCGAATCGGGATTCGTCTTCGACTCCAAAACCGGTTCGTCCTACAGTCTGAACGAGACCGGGGTCCGGCTCTTTGAACTCCTCAAGGACGACCGGGGCGAAGAGGAGATCCGGGCGGCGATGACCACCGAGTTTGACGTGTCCGAGGAGGTTTTGGAGCGCGACCTGTTCGACTTCCTGTGCCAACTCAAGGCCCTGTCCCTGCTGGATTGACAACGTTGACCCGACCGCTGACAGTGGCCGTGACCGGGCTGGGGTCCTCCGACGTGACCGCGCCCGGCATCGGCGTGATGCGCTCGCTGCTGGCCGACGACCGGCTGCCCCTGGGTAAACTGATCGGTCTGGCTTACGAGCCCCTGGAGGCCGGGGCCTACGAACCCGGCCTGGCCGACGAGGTTTACCTGTTGCCCTTCCCCTCCCAGGGGGTGGACGGCCTTCTGGGCCGCCTGGCCGAGATTCACCGCCGTTCGCCCATCGACGTCCTGATCGCCAACCTGGACGCCGAGATCCCGCTGCTGGTCAAGCATCGCCGGCGGGTGGACGAGCTGGGCCTGATGACCTTCCTGCCCGACCCGGCCGGACTGGAGACGCGGGCCAAGGACAAACTGGCCCATTTCGCCGCCCGGTGCGGCCTCGATACCCCCCGGACCTTGATCGCCACCGAGGAGGCCAGCCTGATCCGGGCCGCCGAGATGATCGGCTATCCGGTCCTGGTCAAGGGGCTCTACTACGACGCCCGGCTGGCCGCCGCCGAGGTGGAGGTCCGGGAGGTCGGCCGTCGTTTGGTGACCCGGTGGGGTTATCCCCTGATCGTCCAGGAGTACATCGTCGGCCAGGAGTTCGACGTCTGCGCCCTGGGCGACGGCCGGGGGGGACTGGTCGGGGCGGTGCCCATCACCAAGCTCTATCTCACCGAAAAGGGGAAGGCCTGGGCCGGGGTGACCGTGTCCGACCCGCGGCTGCTCGAGATCACGGCCCGGCTGGTGGCCGAGTCGTCCTGGCGGGGGCCGCTCGAGGTCGAGGTCCTCAAATCGAACTCCGAGGGGAAGTATTACCTCCTGGAGATCAACCCCCGTTTTCCGGCCTGGGTGTATCTCTGTCAGGCCGCGGGGCAGAACCTGCCGGCGGCCGCCTGTCGCCTGGCCCTGGGCGAGACGGTGACCCCCTGGCGGGACTACCAGGTGGGGCTGCGCTTCGTCCGCTCGGCCCGGGACCTGATCATCAGCGCCGCCGACTTCGAGGCCATCCACACCCGGGGGGAGATCCGGGGCCGCACCCGTTCCCCCGGGACCACCCCCCTCGACCGGGCGAAAATGACATGACCGAAACGACTCCACCAGCCTCGAAAAGGGCCTACGACCGGCCGTTGATCCGGCGCCACGCCGTGGGCCAGGCGGCCAAGGGCGGAACGCCCAGTCTGATCAAGGTCCAAAAGGACATCGACGGCCTGGCCATCGAGGACCTGGCCGCCGGACACGGCTCGCCGCTGTTCGTCTTCTCCGAGACCCGGCTGCGCCGGGCCGCGGCCGAGCTGCGGGCCGCCCTGTCCACCCGGCTGGGGCCGGTGCGCCTGGCCTGGTCGTACAAGACCAACTGGCTGCGGGCGGTGTGCGCCGTGTTCCACGGCGAGGGCTCCCTGGCCGAGGTCGTGTCCGAGTACGAGTACCAGAAGGCCAGGGGGATGGGGGTCCCCGGCCCGGAGGTGATCTACAACGGCCCCTTCAAGCCCGACGCCGCCCTGGCCGAGGCCTTCCGGGAGGGGGCCCAGGTCAACCTGGACTCCTACGACGAGATGGTCGCCGCCGAACGGGTGGCCGCCCGGCTCGGTCTGCGACCCCGGGTCGGACTCCGGGTCAACCTCGAGGCCGGGGCCTATCCCAGCTGGCCCCGCTTCGGATTCAACTTCGAGTCCGGCGAGGCCGACATGGCCGCCGAGAGACTCGTCCGGGGCGGCCGGCTCGAACTGGCCGGCCTGCACAGCCACATCGGCACCTTTATCCTGGACCCCAACTGCTTTTTCGAGCAGGCCCGGAAGATGGCCGAACTGAGCCGGCGGCTGGCGCGCCATCTGGACCTCGACCTGGCCTGGCTCAACCTGGGCGGCGGCTTCGCCTCCAAAAACACCCTGCTGCATCAGTACCTGCCCGGCGAGACGGCCACCCCCTCCTACGATGAGTACGCCTCCGCCCTGGCCGGCGGATTCCAGGCGGCCGGCTGGGGGAGGGGGGACACGCCGCCCCTGATTTTCGAGACCGGACGGGCCCTGGTGGACGAGGCCGGCTATCTGGTGACCACCGTCCGGGCGGTCAAACGCCTGCCCTCGGGGATGCGGGCGGTGGTCCTGGACGCCGGGGTGAACGTGGTCATCACCGCCTTCTGGTATCGGCACGAGGTCAGGCCCACCCGGGACTACGAGGGCGAACTCGAGCCGGCCGTGGTTTACGGTCCCCTGTGCATGAACATCGACCTGATCCGCGAATCGGTCAATCTGCCCGGGGTCAGGGTCGGCGATCGGCTGGTGATCTGGCCGGTGGGGGCCTACAACGTCACCCAGTGGCTCCAGTTCATCCGCCTCCGGCCCCGGGTGGTGATGATCGGGACCAACGGGCGGGTCGAGGTCATCCGGACCGAGGACGAACTGGGCGAGGTGATCGCCAAGGAGCCCTTGCCCTCCTGGCTGGCGTCTTCCCCCGGCCCGGGTCAGGGCCCAACGGACGGGACAACCACATGACAGACACGAGCACCCGAAAATTCGAGCCGGGCCGGCTGGCCGCCGCCGGGACCGGCCGCGGTTTTGCCATGGTCCTGTTCGTCAGCCGCTGGCCCCTGGCCCTGGCCTGCGCCACGGCCTGTTTCCAGCAGCCCGAGGTGGGACTGATGGGCGCGGCCGGGGCCCTGGCCACCAACCTGCTGGCCCTGGCCTTCGGTCTCAACCGGTCGGCGGTGGCCTCGGGCCTGGTCGGGCTCAACGGCCTGCTGGTGGGGCTGGCGGTGGGGGCCTGGTTCGGACTCGACTCCACGAGCATCGTCCTGTGGGCCGCGGGCTGCCTGGCGGTGGTCGTGGTCTGGGCCGCCCTGACTCATCTTCTGGGCGGACTTTACAACCTGCCCGTGTTGAGTCTGCCCTTTGTCCTGGTGGCCGGCCTGCTCTATGCCGCGGGCACGGGACCGCTGGGGATGTCCCTGGTCTCGCTGCCGGCGCCGGTGGCGGACATCAACCCGGCCTGGCTGCCCTTGATTTTCCGGGAGTACCTGCTGGCCCTGGCGGCCGTCTTTTTCCAGAACTCGCTGCTGGCCGGACTGCTGGTCCTGGCCGGCCTGCTGGTCACCAGCCGGTTGATGGTCCTGCTGACCATCGTCGGATTCGCCGTGGGCCAGGGACTGGCCTGGGCCCTGGGTCTCAGTTTCAGCGCCCTGTCCCCCCAGGTCTGGGGCTTCAACCTCCTGCTGACCGCCGTGGCGGTGGGCGGCGTCTTCTTCATTCCCTCGCCGCGGGCCTTTGTCGCCGCCGCCGTGGCCGCGGTGCTGGGAGGCGTGGTCTCCCTGGGCCTGGCGGCCGCCTTTGAATCGAACCAGTCCCTGATCCTGGCCTGGCCGTTCAATTTGACCGTGTTGGCCTTCCTGCTGTCCGCCCGGGCCCGCCTCACCGGGGCCGGACCGGCGGCCGTCGATTTCGTGCCCGACACGCCGGAAAGGAATCTGGAGTACCACGCCACCCGGCGGCGGCGTTACCGGGGCTTTGCCGTGCCCGTCTTCCGGCCGCCGCTCAAGGGACGGTGGCGGGTCCAGCAGGGCCCTCACGGCGGATTGACCCACCGCGACCAGTGGGCCCACGCCTGGGACTTCGTCGGCGCGGCCTACGACGGCCGCCCCTTCCGCGGCGAGGGGAGCCGGGTCGAGCACTACCTCATTTACGGCCAGGAGGTCCTGGCCGCGGCCGGGGGGCGGGTCGTCCGCGTCCTGGACGGCGTGCCGGACAATCCGGTGGGCCATGAGAACCTGGCCCAGCGCTGGGGCAACCTGGTGTTGCTGTGGCACCCCGGCGAGATCTACACGCTTTACGCCCATCTGATTCCGGGCTCGATCGCCGTGGCCGAGGGACAGACCGTGATCGGGGGTCAGGTCCTGGGCCGGACGGGCAATTCGGGGCGGTCCAGCGCCCCTCACCTCCACTTCAACGCCCAGCGTTCGCCCGAGATCGGGGCGGCCACCGTCGAGGCCGAATTGACCCATTACCTTTCGCCCCGGCCCTCGGGGGGCAAGGAGTACCTTTTCACCGGATTGCCCCGGGAGGGGGACCTGGTCGAGGACCCGGCGCCCAACGCCGAACTCGAGGCCGCCTTCCGCTTCTCGCTGGGGCGGCGCCTGGAGGCCAAGGTCAAGACCGGCGGCCGGGAGCGGTCCGCGACCTGGATCGTGCGGTCCGACCTGCTCTCGGGCAGCCACCTCTACGACGAGCGCCACCGGGCCAGACTCTTCTTTTCCGGGGACAGGTTCAGCTTTTTCACGATCGATTACGTCGGGCCCCAGACCTCGGGGCTGTTCGCCCTGTACCTGACCGCCTCGCGGGTGCCCTTTGCCTATGATCCCGAGCTGACCTGGTCCGACGTGCTGCCGGCCAAGGTCTTGAAAAACCCCTGGTGGCGCGCCGGGCTGGAGCTGATCCTCCCCTTCGCCGACCTGGTGGAGATCCGGGCCGAAAAGGCCTTTCTGCCCGCCCGGGAGCGGCGGCCCGGGGAATGGAACTATGGCCTGCGCACCGACCTGTACCTGCGGCGCACCGGCCGGCCCGCCGAAGACGAGGGCCGGCTCCTGCTCACCGGCGAGGCCTGGTTCAGTCCCGCTCAAGGCCCGGTCCGGATCGATCTCGAATACCCCGGCGGCCGGAAGGTGGAGGTGGAGATCGTCCCCTGAACTTCCCCGGGCCCGGACCTCTCTTCCCAGGCGGCCGCCATCTGACTGATGGTGCGATTTGAAAAGTTTTTAACCCCTGGTATATTTTAAGGTCAGTTTTTACACCGACCGAGGGACCAAGGATTTACACCTCGGCCAGACCGGAGTTTCGTCTTCACCGGGGTCGAGACAGAAGTCGGTCCCATCGGACGCGGTCTGATTCGAAATCAATCCATGGCGGGCGCCGCCAACATAAGAGGAACACACCATGAGCGAATCGTCTGACGTCCAATCGGATCGGCCGGCGTCCCCGGTCGATGTCGAGGCCCGGCTCGCCGAACTCCAGGACCGGGTCGCCGCCCTGGAGGCCGGGCGGCAAAACAAACTGTCCATGGTCGTCTTTTCGGGCGAACTGGACAAGCTGATTGCGGCGATGATCATCGCCACCACCGCCGCGGCGCTGGGGATGCGAGTCGTCCAGTTCTTCACCTTCTGGGGGATCGCCGCCCTGCGGGAACCAAAGGCCAGGGTGTCCGGCAAGGACTTCATGTCCAAGATGTTCGGCTGGATGCTGCCCACGGGCCGCAACAAGGTCAAGCTGTCCCGGATGAACATGGGCGGCATGGGCGCGGCGATGATGAAGTCCCTGATGAAGAAGAAAAAGGCCGCCGACCTGGACCAGTTGTTCGAGATGGCCGGCCAGTTCGGCGTGGAGATCAACGTCTGCACGATGTCGATGGACCTGATGGGTTTTCAGCGCGAGGAGATCATCGACTACCCGCACCTGGAATACGTCGGCGCGGCCACCTTCCTGGCCAACGCCGCGGAATCCAGCATCCAACTGTTCATTTGAAGACACCAGTCAGAGACCAAGGAGAATCAAAATGGCGGACTATGAAGTAGTCAAGGTCGTCGATTACAAGGGGCTGGCCTGTCCCATGCCCGTGGTCAATATCAGCAAGGACATCAATACCGTGGACGTGGGGCAGGTCATCGAGGTTCAGACCACCGATCCGGGTTCCCTGTCCGACTTCCCGGCCTGGGCCAAGACCACCGGCCACGAGATCGTGGAGACCAAGCAGGGCGGCGAGGCCATCCAGATCTTCGTCAAGCGCGCCAAGTAGCCCCGGCGGGGAACGACCATGTTTGATGTGCTGGCCTATTTCATCATGGTGCCGATGGTGTATCTGGCCGTGGCCTGGTGCGTCATCGGAATTGTCTTCCAGGTGACCAGGGTCCTGAGGGCGCCGAGGCATCCGACCACGCTCAAGATCTTCCCGGAGACCAAACGGCCGCTGTTGGCGGCGATCGTGGACGGCCTGACCATGAACTCGGCCCGGAAACACGATCCCGTGTTCTGGTCTTTCCTGATGCTGTTTCACCTGGGCATCCTGGCGGTGTTCCTGGAACACCTGGACCTCTTTCCCTGGCTGAACATCCTGCCGGCCAGCTCGCCCGACGTGATCACCTATGGCGCCGCCGGCGTGGCGGTGACCGCGTCGGTGTTGTACTTCCTGTTCCGCCGCCTGCGGGGCGCGGTCCGGGAGATTTCCGTGCCGGCCGACTATCTGCTCCTGTTCCTGCTGTTCATGATATTCATCACCGGGGCGACCATTTCCTGGGCCATTTCCTGGGGCACCAACGGATTCATGTTTACCAAGCAGGACTTCGGGGCGTATCTCAACAACCTGCTCCTGTTCAACTTCAAGAACCCCAACCAGGGGCTGTCCGGGTCCCATTACGTGGTGATCGTCATTCACGTCCTGCTGGCCAACCTGTTTCTGATCCTGCTGCCCTTTTCCAAGGTGATGCACACCTTTTTCGCCCTGCCCCTGAACAAGGTCAGGAGAGGCTGACATGGAAGCAACCGAGAGAAAAAAACTGCTGGACATCTTCGCCGGCCGGCTGACCCGGTCCGCCCGGATGTACCTGGACAACTGCGCCCGGTGCGGCATCTGCATCGAGGCCTGCCACGCCTACGCCTCCTCGGGCGAGACCCGCCATACCGCCGTGGGCCGGGCCCAGAACATCCGCCGGCTCTATCAGAAGTATTTCAAGGCCTCGGGCAAGCTGGCCTCCTGGTACAACGAGGCCGTCGAACTGGACGACGCCTGGATGGACAAGGTCTATGAGACGGCCTTCACCTGCACCGGCTGCCGGCGGTGCATGACCTTCTGCCCCTTCGGCATCGACACCCAGATCATCCAGGGCATCGCCAAGATGCTGCTCATCGGCGCGGACATGGAGCCCAAGACCCTGTCCATGCTGGCCCAGATGTCGGTGACCAAGGGCGAAAACCTGGAGGCCACCAAGGCGGACTTCGCCCAGGCCGTGGCCAACCTGCGGGACGAGGTGATCGCCAAGTGGCGCCTCGAGGCCGGGGAAGACGCCGTGCCCCTGGACGTCAAGGACGCCAATGTGCTCTACGTCGCCCTGGCCGGCAAGCACTCGATCATCCCCGCGGCGGCCATCCTCAACGCCGCCGAGGAGAAGTGGTCCCTGTCCTACTTCGAGGCGGTCAACTTCGGCGCCTTTGTGGGCAACCCGGTGGTCACCAAGCAGATCGCCCAGCGGATCATCGACGAGGCCATCCGGCTCAACGTCAAGGAGGTGGTCATTTGCGAGTGCGGCACGGCCTACCGGGTGATGAAGTACATGACCGGCGAACACCCCTTCAAGGTCATCACCTTCATCGAGCTGATCGAGCGCTACCTGGAAGAGGGCCGGATCAAGGTGGACAAGTCCCGGCTGCCCGCCCGGGTCACCTACCACGATCCCTGTCAGATCGCCCGCAACGGCGGGATCTACGAACCGCCCCGCAACATCCTGAGGCGCCTGACCGACGACTTCGTGGACCTGGAGCCCAACCGCCAGGCCAACTGGTGCTGCGGGGGCGGCGGAGGGCTGGTCGTGGTCGGGGACAAGGACTTCCGGATGAAATCGGCCAAGGTCAAGGCCGACCAGGTCCGGGCCACCGGGGCCACGGTCCTGGCCACGGCCTGCGAGAACTGCCATTCCCAACTGACCGATCTCAACGAGCACTACCAGTTGGGTTACCGGGTCGAATTCGTGTCCGGCCTGGTGGCGGACGCCCTGGTCCAACCGGACAAGGATGGTTAGGCGGCGGGCATGACCGACCGGCTCGAGCCGCCGGATTGGCGGCGGAGGATCTCGTTCTGGTAGGCGGCGATGACGTCCCCGTGGTTCAACAGGCCGAGGATGGCCCCGGACTCGTCATCCACCACCGGGATGGTCCCGAAGCCGCTGTTCAGGAACTTCATGAGGGCGGCATACAGGGTCTCCGAGGTGGTGGTCCACACCGGTTCCTTGGCCAGCTCGCCGACCACGACCAAGTCCAGAAGGGCTTCCTCGAACATGATCATCCGCACGTCCCGGAGCGAGAGGATTCCCGTCAGCCGGCCCTCTTGATCGACCACCGGGAAGTGGTTGAGCTTGGAGCGGGCCAGCACCTGCCGCAGTTCGCCGAAGCGCATCGAGGCCGGCAGGATCTCGACCCGTGACGGCTGGAAAACGTCGCCGACCGTCATCTCCTCCAGGACGTTGATCGTCATGTCCCCGGTGTGGGCCGGGGAGGAGAACTTGTTGTCCACCTGATTCTCGTAAATGGACCAGCGCCTGGTGAGCAGAAGGGCGATGACCGAGACCAGCATCAGCGGGGCCAGCAGGGCGTACCCCTCGGTCATCTCCGAGACCATGAGCATGGTCCCGATGGGCGCCGAGGCCACCCCGGCGAAGAAGCTGGCCATGCCCACCAGGACGTACGACCCCGGCTGGGTCACCAGTGCCGGGAACAGCATGTGGCCCAGCTGCCCGATCACGCCGCCGATCATGCCGCCGATGAACAACGACGGACCGAACACGCCGCCCGAGCCGCCCGAGCCGACGGTGAAGGCCGTGGCGACCATCTTGCCGAAGATGGCCAGGATCATGATCCCCAGCACGGCGTGACCGTAGATCGCCTGCTGGACGAAACCGTAGCCGTCGCCGACCACCTGGGGCAGGAACAGGGCCATGATGCCGACGCCCAGGCCTCCCAGGGCGGGCTTGAAATGGGGTGGAAT
Organism: uncultured Desulfarculales bacterium; assembly: GCA_964569795.1. Classification (GTDB taxonomy): domain Bacteria; phylum Desulfobacterota; class Desulfarculia; order Desulfarculales; family JAHJDS01; genus JAHJDS01. The sequence continues at coordinate 56,759 of CAZMVB010000011.1, forward strand.
CCTGATATGACGAAAGACGTAATCCCGGGCCCCGTAAAAAACATTGATATACAGGATGCCCAGCGGGGCGCAGACCAGGCCCAGGACAGCGTAAACCGGAAGCTCGAGCCAATTGGCGAAATGTAAATCGGGGATGGCGAAAACGGGCTGGTGCCCGAAGATCAGGGTGAACAGGGTGTAGGCGACCACCGAGGAGATGATGCAGGGAATGATGCCCTCGGTCTCGAAGTCCTCGTGGTACAGGATCTCGACGGCGATGACGGCCGCCCCCAGGGGGGCGCGGAAGATGGCCCCGAATCCCCCGGCCGTGCCGGCCAGGAGGAGCAGCCGGCGGTCCCTGACTTCAATCTTGAGGACCCGGGCCAGCCAGGAGGCCCACCCGGACCCGATCTGGGCGATGGGCCCCTCGCGCCCGGCACTCCCGCCCGAGACCAGGGTGATGACCGAGGCGATGCTCCTGATGATCGTCATCCCGCCCGGAATGAGGCCGGCCCCGCGGTGGAAGGACTCGACCATGGCGTCGGTGCCGTCGGCGCCGTGGCCCCAGCTCTTGGGGGCGAAGGAATAGACCAGCACACCGCTCAGCAGGCCGCCCAGGACCAGGATGAAGAACAGGAGCCAGGGATTATAGGACTGTCCCTGGGCCTGGATCACCATGGCCCCGATGTTGATTCTCGAAACGTCGATAAAACCCGCGCCTGGCAAGGCCAGCTTCAGCCATTGGAGACCGAACTGGGGATGGAACAGCTGATCGCCGGCCGGGGTCAGGTTGTGCAGCCCGACGCCCATCTCGAGCACGAGATACTTGCCCAACTCCACCACGTAGAAAAAGGCGGCGGCGCCCAGGCCGGCCGCCGATCCGACCAGGATCCCGTAAACAACCCACCGCAGCAAATGGAAGGCGCCGGGGGGGTTCCACTGAAATTTGAGACGGGTCATCTGGGGCGCGACGTCAGGCGATTGGTCCTCCGGCCTCTGGGTCTAAAGGAACTTAGGAATATAGCACCCGCCCGTTGCCAAGGGCAAGCCGGCCCGATCGGGCCGGCCACGGGATGAGTTCTCTGGCGGAGGGAGAGGGATTCGAACCCCCGGACCCCGTCAAGGGTCAGCGGTTTTCAAGACCGCCGCCTTCAACCTCTCGGCCATCCCTCCGCTCAACGTACCTTAATCCGTTTTTTCGTGAGGGGTCAAGCCGCGGGGATCGATCCCCACCCCCGGTCCGGGGCCGGGCGGCCGGGCCTGGAGCCGGGCCTGTCCGGCGGCGGGCCGGGGGGCGATCACGGCGGTGACGGTCGAGACGTACTTGACCCAGTCGTGGCCGTAGTGATCCCGGGCCACCACCCGGAGCGGAAAACCGTGCTTGCGGGGCAGGGGCCGGCCGGCCACGTGGGTCGCCAGAAACACCTCCCCCCGCTGGATCTCCTGGACCGAAAACGTATTGGACGTCGGGTTGGGGCCGGGGGGGCCCTGGATGACCACCGAGGTCACCCCGGCCTTGAGCCCGGCCCGCCTGAGCACCCGTCTCAGGGACACCCCGCGCCATCGGGCGTGGTATGAAAAAACGCCGGGACAGATAAGCGGCACCTTTTTCTCGATTGCCGGCATCTTCAAGAGCCGGTCGTAGGTCAGACTGAGCGGCCGGTCCACGGCCCCCTTCACCTCCAGGCGCCAGGTCTTGGGATCGAGGACCACGTCGTCCTGGCCCATGACGCCGAATTTCTTGAGGGGCGTCAGGCCGAGGTACCTGGTGTCCAGCTCCCGGGGGACCTTGTTCTGCAGCCTGGTGGCGTCGGTCCCGGGCGGCAGGACGATCCGCTTGATCCTGGCCCAGGCCCAAGGGGGGGTGGTCAGGCAGGCGCCCCAAAGGCCTCCGGCCGCGGCCAGGATCTTTCGGATGAACAGACGACGGGTGGTCATGGGCGCGTCTCCTCTGCCAGGGTGTCGCCCGGGGGGGGAACCGTCGGTGCGATTTAATTATACCGGCCGTGGGCCGGCCGGGCCACGATCCGGACGGTCCGCCTTGCCTGGGCCGGGCCTCTTGGGTTAGACTGCCCCCTTGAAAGGAGGACCCAACCACCCCATGGGATCTGAAGCCGACGATCGACCAAAGCCCTCTCCGCCGAAACGACGGCGGGGTCTGGTACCGGTCCTGCTGGTCATCCTGTGCCTGCTCCTGCTCGAGATGGCCGCCCGGTACATCTTCTACAACCACTTTCCGTTGCAGGCCAACCGGACGATCAAGATCGCCACCGGCCAGGACAAACAACCCCTGGCCATGATCGCCAACGCCTTGTGGCACCACGAGCCAAATCCCGCCTTCTACGGCCGCCAACTGTCCCGCTTCCAGACCCGCGGTCCGGATTTCACCGTGCCCAAGCCCCGGGGAGAGGTCCGGGTCATCTGCGTCGGCGACTCGACCACCTTTGGCTGGAAAAACGCCCCCAGCGAGACCTATCCCGCCTTTCTCCAGTCCATTCTGCGCCGCCGCCTGAAGACCGATCGGATCAAGGTCATCAACGCCGGCGTGCCCGGATTCAACTCGGCCTTCGCCCTCAGCTACCTGGCCCTGCGGCTGATCAACCTCGAACCGGACCTGGTCATCATCAAGATCGGTTACAACGACGTCTTCGCCTTTCTCAAGGCGGGGCCCCTGGTCGATTACACCCACGTCTTTCCCCGGCCGTTCGTAAGCGCCATCAAGGACAAGAAATTCTGGCACCTGGCCCGGTACGTCTATATCCTGCGGTTCATCGGGTACCTCCTGCTGGACAAGCCCGTGCAGCAATACGTCTTCGGGACCTGGAACGCCAGGGAGTGGCGTCACCCCCGGTTTCCCCCGGACCTGGAGGCCAATATCCGGACCACCTTCGAGAGTTATGTCCGCTCCATGATCGCCCTGTGCCGGGACCGCCGGATACCGGTCATCCTGCTGGACCTGCCCCTCAGCGACAACTTCACCCACTACTGGCCCTGGCCCGGGAACTTTTTCGGTCCCGGGCTCAGGACCGTGGTCCGGGCCCTCAACCGATCCGTGGCCCGGGTCGCCCGGGCCTCTGGAACGCCCCTGATCCTGACCCAGCCCCTGCTCCAGGACGGCCTGGTCTATGGCCGATTCTGGCTCGAGCCGGATTTTTGGGATTGCAACCACAATACCCCGGCTGGAAATAAAAAAATCGCCCGCCTGGTGGTAAAAAAAATTCTGGCCCACCCCCAATGGTTGCGTCAGGGACCCTCTGCCGGACGATCCCGCTGACAAGGACCTGTTATTGCCAGACATTCTCAATAGGCCATCTTTCGTGATTTATATTTCAAATGAAAAAATGCACTGAAAATCGGTATCTCGAAATATTAATTTAATATTTATATTAATTAAAAATTCTACATGTGAGAAATTGAACCCGGGCCAAGACTTGTTTTTCAATAGGAAATACCTATGGTAAACAATGGACCCAAACAGGTGTCTCGTCATGACCAGCGCGTATCCGGCCCTGATCCGGGAACAGGAGTCAACGACCCAATTCAGCGACAAGTCAGATCGTGACCGCCAGGCCGCCCAGGCCGCCGCCCTGGACACGCCTCAAGTTTATTTCAAGGAAGTGGAGCGCCATCCGCTGCTTTCCCGGGAGCGGGAACTGGAGCTGGGGCGGATCATCCGGGAGAGTCAGGAGCGGATCATCTCCCTGCTGCTGAAGGAGACCACTTCCTGCCCGGCCTTGAAGGAGGAACGCCGCCAGGTGTCCGCCTGGCGGAAAAACGCCTCGGCCAGCCCCCTGTCCATCGACGACGTGATGGAGCTGATTCTGGGTGCGGTGAGGCGGGTCAGCACCAAGCGGGGCGGCCACCCGGAGCTGCGCCCCCTGTACCGGCGGATGCAGCGCCTGGAACGGAACTGCCGGGCCGCGGCCCGGGAAATGGTCCAGGGCAATCTCCGGCTGGCGGTGAGCATCGCCAAGCGCTACACCTTCCGCGGCCTGAGCTTTTCCGACCTGATCCAGGAGGGCAATATCGGCCTGATGAAGGCGGTGACCCGGTACGACTACCGGACCGGTTTCCGGTTTTCGACCTTTGCCTCCTGGTGGATTCGGCAGACCATCACCCGGGCCATTTACGATCAGTCCCGGACGATCCGGATCCCGATTCATCTGCTCGAACTGAGGGGCAAGTATTACCGGGCCTATCATGAACTGCTGCGGGACAGCGGACGGGAGCCGTCCCTGGTCGAGGTCGCCTCGCGGGTCGGGGTCAGCGAGGACAAACTGCGCGACCTCCTGAACCTGTCCCAGAACTCGACCTCGCTCGAGACCCCGGTCGGAGAGGACGGGGACGTCCTGGCCGATTTCATCGAGAACAGCGATTCGCCTTCGCCCATCGAGACCTTGAGCGAGGAGCAGCTCAAGGACCAGATCAACCGGGCCCTGGACGATCTGGACGACCGGGAGCGCCGGATCATAAAACTTCGGTTCGGGCTGGATGGGAACAAGACCCACACCCTCGAGGAGGTGGGCCTGCAGTTTTCCCTCAGCCGGGAGCGGGTCCGGCAGATCGAGAAGCGGGCCCTGGACCGCCTCTGGGAGACCCACCGCGACCAGGAACTGAGCCTGCTGTTGACCTAGCCCGGATTATTCGTAAGACTTCTACTGCGGCGCCGCTATCCCGGCTGCGAGGCTCGTTTCGCCATTTTGGTGCTCAGCATAGTATCAACTATGCCTCCGCGCCAAACTGGCTCCAACTTCGCCCCTCGCTCGGGATATCGACGCCTCGCGACGAACCCTCATGAATAATCCGGGCTAGTCGTCGCCCCGGCGGGCTAGGGCGTGGTCAGGTGGTAGGCCAGGTTGTCCAGCTTGACGGTGAAATCGACGTTTTCGATCTTGAGGCCGTCGTCAACCTGGATCTGGACCGGGGCGAAATTGAGAATGCCCCTGATGCCCACCCGGGACAGACGATTGGCGATGTCCTGGGCGGCCGTGGCCGGGGTGGAGATGACCCCGATCTCGATGCCGGTGGCGGCGCCCACGGTCGCGAGGTCGCTCAGGTGATGGATGATCAGGCCGCTGGCCAGCTTGCGCCCGACCTTGGCCGGGTCGATATCAAAGGCGGCCACGAAGTGATAGCCCTGTTTGGCGAAGTTCTCGTGGGCGATCAGGGCGCACCCCAGGTTCCCGGCCCCGAACAGCCCCAGCTTCCAGGACTTGTTGAGTCCCAGGATCTTCTTTATCTCGAACAGTAATTCCTTGGCATAGTAGCCGACCCCCCGGACCCCGAACTCGCCGAAGTAGGCCAGGTCCTTTCTGATCTGGGCCGGATTGACCCCGCACAGGGAGGCCAGTCTTTCGGAGCTGATGACGTTCGCCCCCTCATTGGTCAGTTTCTCCAGGGTGCGGGAGTAGATGGACAGCCTGGTGATGGTGGCGGCTGGAATTTTTGAGAATTTCATGACTGTCCTCGACAACTTAGGCCCGGCGAATGTGAATACCGGCACATTGGGGGGCAAAATTTGGGGGCCGCCGGGGCGACCCGGACGGCCCCAACTCGATCTCGATTACAGGAACTTCAACGGGCTGAACACGAACAGCAGGATGATGCACACCACCAGGGCGTAGATCGCCAGGGACTCGATCATGGCCAGGCCGATGAGCATGGTCACCGTGATCTTGCCGCCGGCCTCGGGGTTGCGGGCCGTGCCCTCGACGGCGCCCTTGACGGCGATGCCCTGCCCGATGCCGCAACCAAAGGCGGCGATGCCCATGCCGATGCCCGAGGCCAGGGCGATGGCCAGACCGACGGTCGTGGCCAGGCCCAGGCTGCCCTTCTGGGCGGCCGGCGCGGCGGCGAAGGCCAGGGTGGCGATGCACAGCACGATGATCAGCGCCAGGAGTGTGATCGCGACGTACCTCTTCATTTAAATCCTCCTCACTATCAACGGTTGCCTTCTTCCGATCCCCGTAAGCGGGGCTTGAAAGCTTAGTGCGCCTCCTCGAGCGAGCCGGCGATGTACATCATGGTCAGCATGGTGAAGATGAAGGCCTGGACAAAGTCGGCGAACAGGAACAGGGGCATGATCGCCAGGGGCACGAAGAACTGCCCGACCAGGACAAACAACACCAGGAGCACCAGGTCCTCGGCCAGGATGTTGCCGAAGAGACGGAAGGTCAGGGACAGCACCCGGGACAGATGGCCGATGATCTCGATGGGAATCATCAGCGGCGCCAGCCACCAGACCGGACCCATGAAGTGCTTGATGTAGTGGAGGCCGTGTTCCTTCACGCCCACGACCTGGAAGATCAGGAAAACGCACAGGGCCATGGCCAGGGTGGTGTTGGGGTTCGAGGTCGGGCTGAACTGGGCCGGCATGAGGCCCCAGATGTTCATCATGAAGATGAACAGGAACAGGGTGCCGATGAGCGGGAAGTAGGGCCGGCCGTGCTCGCCCATGACATCGACCATGAAGTCTTCGAGGCCGCCGATCATGGCCTCGAAAAAGTTTTGACCCCCCTTGGGCAGCAGTTTCATGGCCCTGGTGGCCAGAAGGCCCAGCACGATCAGGATAAGCATTATTAGCCAGGAATAGACCACCCACGGGTATTTCTTGGCGAACATCTCCAGGCCGAACCAGGAAAAGACGGAGTTCAGGAACAGGTACGGGTGCTCCATGGGCTACGCGGCCTCCCTCCTCGGGTTTTTCTTGAGTTGGCTGAAAAGCAGTACGAAGGCTCCGACCACGACCACGCTCAGGCCGACCAGAAGGCCGAGGGGATCGGCCAGTCCGGTGATGATCAGGGCGGCGACCACCAGGGCCGTGGCCGCCAGCCGAAGGTAATAGGTCACGATTGCCGTCTGGGCCGGATGGGCGTGATTCGGGGCCAGCACCCGGCGGACGGTGGCGGTCAGGATCCGGAAATTGATGAGGATGATGACCCCGCCCAGGGCCACCCCGGCGGTGAACCTCAGGTTCCAGGCCAAGAGGCTCAGGCCGACCATGACCGCCAGCAGGAGCGCGTCGAGCCGCCACATCCGTCGCATGGCCAGCACGGCCGGCGGGTGGTAAACCAGCTTGGGCGAACGCCGAAACACCTCAATCGTCCTTTTCCTGGTCCTTCATGGCCTTTTCGGTCCGCTTATACAGGATGAATAGGTTGCGGAACCCGGCCACGATGCCGAATCCGAAAAAGATCATCATCAGCCAGGGAAAGGTCCCGAACAATCGGTCCAGGAAATAGCCGATGGCCAGGCCGATGACCGTGGCCAGGACCATGGCCAGTCCCATGGAACTGGCCCGGGCCAAGATGCGCAGATACTCCCTGGTTTCCCGTTTCACTGGCCTTTACCGCCACGTCTCGACCCGGCCGGATCGAGACCGGCCTCCGGTCCTTGATGGGACGTCCGGCCGCCCCGTCCGCCCGTCCGCGGACCGCCGGCGGCCTTCCTGAGTCCGGCGCTTGTGACGGTCAACACAAGTTACTAACACGAGGGCTGGGGGGTGTCAATATCTTTTTGCCCATAAAAAACGGTCCCGGGCCGCCCGGAGTGAGGGATTTCAGGCCGTTGCCCGGCGGGCGGCCTCGACGGTCTGGGCGATCTCGGCCGGGCCGTGGGCCGACCCGACAAAGGCCGCCTCAAAGGCCGAGGGGGCCAGATAGACCCCGCCGGCGAGCATGGCCCGCCAGTAGGCGGCGTAACGCCCGGCGTCGGCCCGGGCCGCGCCGGTCCAGTCGGTCACCGGTCCATCGGTGAAGAACACGGTGAACATGGAGCCGACGCGGTTGATGGTCACGGGCAGGCCGGCCGTCTCGAACACGGCCGCCAGCCGGGCCGTCAGATCGGCGCTGACCGCCTCCAGGGATTCGTAGAATCCGGGGCGGCTGGCGATGTCCAGGACGGCGCTGCCCGCGGCCACGGCCAGGGGGTTGCCCGACAGGGTTCCGGCCTGATACACGTCGCCGACCGGGGCCAGGCGGTTCATCAGCTCGGCCCGGCCGCCATAGGCGCCCACGGGCAGGCCGCCGCCGATGATCTTGCCCAGGCAGGTCAGATCGGGCGTCACCCCGTACAGTCCCTGGGCCCCGCCCAGGCCGACCCGGAAGCCGGTGATGACCTCGTCGAAGATGAGCAGGGCCCCGGCCCGGTCGCAGGCCTCCCGGAGCCCCTCCAGAAAACCGGCCGCCGGCGGGATGACGCCCATGTTGCCGGCCACCGGCTCGACGATGACCGCGGCGATCCGCTGGGCGTGATCGGTCATCGCCCGCCGGACGGCCTCCAGGTCGTTGTAGGGCAGGGAAACGGTCAGATTGGTCAGGGCCTCGGGCACCCCGGGCGACGAGGGGATGCCCAGGGTGGCCAGGCCCGAGCCGGCGGCCACCAGAAACGAGTCGGCGTGGCCGTGGTAGGCGCCGTCGAACTTGACGATCATCGGCCGGCCGGTCACGGCCCGGGCCAGGCGGACGGCGCTCATGGTGGCCTCGGTCCCGGAGTTGACCAGGCGGACCACCTCGACCCCCGGGACGAACTCGACGATCCTTTCGGCCAGCGTCACCTCGGCCTCGGTCGGCGCGCCGAACGAGGTTCCCCGTTCGGCGGCCCGGGCGACCGCCTCGACCACCTCGGGGTGGGCGTGGCCGCAGATGAGCGGTCCCCACGAGGCGACGTAATCCAGATAGGTGTTGCCGTCCACGTCAGTCACCCGGGCGCCCTGGCCCCGGGCGATGAACGGCGGGTCGCCGCCGACCGCCTTTGCCGCCCGGACCGGCGAGTTGACCCCGCCCGGGATCAGGGCCTCGGCCCGGGCCATCAGTGTTTTTGAACGGGTGAGGTCCATGTCGGTTTCCGCCTTGTCACCGCGCCGAATCGGACTCGGCCGGGCCGTCCGACGAGAAGTAGCGCATGGTCGTTTTCTTGAGTTCGGCCGAGGAAAACAGGACGAGGTAGTCGGCCACGCCCACCCGGGTGGCCAGGTCGGCGGCGATCCGCCGGACCTCGTTTTCGGTGGCGCCGTGGATCATGGTGTAGAGGTTGTAGTCGAAGTCGGGGTGGGGCCGGCGAAGGTAGCAGTGGGTGATCCGGCGATGGCCGGCCAGGGTGGAGCCCACCTCGTCCACCCGCTTCTGCGGCACCCGCCAGGCGACCAGTCCGTTGGCCGCGAATCCCGAATTCTGGTGCTTAAGCGTCGCCCCGAATCGCCGCAGAATCCCGGCTCCGGCCAGCCGTCTGACCGCGGCGGCCACCTCCTCGGGGTCCAATCCCAGGTCCCGGGCCAGGCCCTCGAAGGGCCGCCGGGTGACCGGGAGATCGCCGCCGAGACGGTTGATGATCCGTTTGTCCGTGGGGCTCAGGTCCATGGAGACCCAGGATAACCAAACGGGCGGGCCAGGTCAAGACGACCCATTTGACATCGACCGGACGATTTGTTACAACGCCTGAAAGCCAATTTTTCCCGCCACAATGGCCGGTTGGAGCGGCAGTCATGGGGCTGGAGCAAGCGGCCGGAGGCGGCGACCGGCGAATCGAGACGGTCTTCGGTCCGCGGCGGGATCGTGGTTCTGGTCAAGGGAGAGTGGAGGTGAGAAAACAGGCTGTCGCCTGGCTGGTCGGTCTGGCTGTGGTCCTCGCCGGCACCTGGTGGGCCGTCCCGGCGAGGTCGGAAACCATGTACGGCCGGCCCAGTTGCACCTTTTCCCTGCGGGCCAAGCCGGGCTGGAAATCGCCTCGCGTCGGCTACCTCATGCCGGGCCAGGAAGTGACGGTCGTCAAGAAATCGGGCGGTTGGATCAAGGTCCAGCCCAAGACCGGCAAGGCGGGCTGGATCTACAAGAGCTACCTGTCCGCCACGCGCCACGTGCCGGCGGTGGCCGTCCTCTGGGCCAAGAAATACAAGACCGAGGCCGAAAAGGCCCAGCAGCTCGAGCGCCAACTGGCCGCCAGCCAGCAACGGGTGACCGCCCTGCAGGGCCGGCTGGGCCAGGCCCGCTCCGGGCTGAAGAAACTCACCGCCAACTTTCAACGATTCCGGGAAGCCAATAAACACGTGGCCATGGTCCAGGCGGCCAACGAGGCCTGCCAAAAGGACAAAAAGGGCCTGACCGCCGACTTGAAAAAGTGCCGGGGACAGGCCGAGGGGGCCACCCTGACCACCAACCTGAAGTGGTTCCTGGCCGGGGCGGCGGTCCTGCTGATCGGCTGGATCATGGGCATGGCCATGGGGCGTTCCCGGCGCCGGAAAAGATCCACCTTCTGACCGACCAGGGGCCGAGACCGAAGGCCCGGACCAAAGACCCGGCTTGTGCACGACGGGTCGCCGGTGAATCCGTGCGGTTTCCTGGGACCCTTGGCCGGCCGGTGGCCCCGCCCCGGTGAGGATTGCCATGGATCCAGACTCGGCCCCCCGCGAGACCGTCAGCCTGAGCCCGGCCACCGGCCGGGTGGTGGGCTCATCCCCCCTGAATTCCATCGAGGATCTGACCGCGGCCCTGGCCCGGGCCCGAGGGGCCCAGGACACCTGGGCCGAGACGTCCGTGTCCCGGCGGGCCGACCACGTCCGGCGCGTGGCCGACTATGTCGCCGCGCACGCCTCCGACCTGGCGGAGGTCATCTCGGCCGACAACGGCAAGACCCGCCTGGACGCCCTGGCCACCGAGGTCCTGCCGGCGGTCATGGCCGCCCGGTTTTACGCCAAAAAGGCCCGGGCCTGGCTTCGGCCACGGCGGCTGGGCGCGGGCGGACTGCTGCTGGCCAACAAGCGATCCCGCCTCTATCGGGTCCCCTTCGGGGTGATCGGGATCATCTCGCCCTGGAACTACCCGTTCGGTATTCCCTTCTCCGAGGTGGTCCTGGGGCTCCTGGCCGGCAACGCCGTGATCCTCAAGACGGCCACCGAGACCCAGGCCGTGGGACGTTTTTTGGTAAAATGCATCCTGTCCGCCGACCTGCCGGACGGGGTGTTCAATTACGTCAACCTGCCCGGCCGGGTCGCCGGAGAGGCCATGCTCGCCGGCGGGGTGGACAAGCTCTTTTTCACCGGCTCGGTGGCCGTGGGCAAGCAACTCATGGCCCGGGCGGCCGAGACCCTGACGCCCGTGTCCCTGGAGCTGGGGGGCAACGACGCCATGATCGTCCTGGACGATGCCGACTTGGCCCGGGCGGCGGCCGGGGCGGTCTGGGCCGGTTTTTCCAACTGCGGCCAGTCCTGCGGCGGGGTCGAGCGGATTTACGTCGTCCGGGAGGTGTACGACCGATTCCTGGCCAAACTGAAGCCCCGGATCGAGGGCCTGCGCGTCGGACCGGACGAAAACTTCGACGTGGACCTGGGGGCGATGACCACCACCCGGCAGATGGAGACCGTTCGCCGCCACGTGGACGAGGCCCTGGCCCGGGGGGCGGAAATCTTCGCCCGATCGGCCGCGCCGGAGGGCAACTTCCTGCCGGCCCTGGTCCTGACCGGGGTGACCCACGACATGACGATCATGCGTGACGAAACATTCGGCCCGGTGGTCGGGGTCATGGCCGTGGCCGACGAGGACGAGGCGGTCGCCCTGGCCAACGATTCCCACCTGGGCCTGACCGGGTCGGTCTGGTCCAAAAACCGCCGCCGGGCCGAGGCCGTGGGCCGCCGGATCCAGGCCGGGGCGATCACCATCAACGACCACCTGATGAGCCACGGCCTGCCGGCCGCGCCCTGGGGAGGATTCAAGGAGTCGGGGATCGGCCGGACCCACGGCCGGCTGGGCTTTGACGAGATGACCGAGCCCCAGGTGATCGTCCGCGACCTCCTCCCCGGGGTCAAGAAAAACCTGTGGTGGCACCCCTACTCGCCCCGGGTTTACCAGGGGCTGCTCGGGGCGCTCCAGGGGTTTTACGGCCGGGGTCCGGGCCGGCGCCTGCGGGGACTGCTCCGGGCGATGGGGATCATGGGCCGCATCTTCCGCGCCTGAATCGGTCGGGGGCGATCCCCGGCCGCGGTTCGGAATGGGCTGTACTTCCCCAAAACTATCGGCTACACTAACCGGCAACCTGTTGCCGTTGACGGCCATGAACCAACAGACCCAAAACGAAATTTCGGCCGGAATGCGGGTGACCATCGTCGGGGTGGTGGTCAACGCCCTGCTGGTGGTCTTCAAGCTGGTGGTCGGCCTGCTCGGCAAAAGCCAGGGCCTGGTGGCCGACGGGGTGCACTCGATCAGCGACCTGTTCACCGACGCGGTGGTCCTGGTCGGTCTCCGCTACCGGGGCAAGAGTCCGGACGTTCACCATCACTTCGGCCACGGCCGGATCGAGACCATGGCCTCGGCCGTGGTCGGTCTGGCCCTGATCCTGGTCGCCCTGCTCATCGGCCTGCAGGCGGCCGGCAACATCATCTCCGGCCGGGTGGCCCGGCCGACCTGGCCGCCCCTGGTGGTGGCCGCCCTGTCGATCGTCCTCAAGGAAATTCTGTACCGCTACACCATCAACGTCGGCCGGCGGATCAACTCCATGGTGGTGACGGCCAACGCCTGGCATCATCGCAGTGACGCCCTGTCCTCGGTGGCGGTCCTGCTCGGCCTGATCGGGTCCCAGATCGACGCCTCGCTGGCCGTGCTCGATCCGTTCGCCGCCATCCTGGTCTCGCTGCTCATCCTCAAGGTCGGCGTGGACACCACCTGGGGGACCCTCAAGGAATTCACCGACACCGCGCCGGACGGCCGGGTCAGCGACGGGATCATGGCCTGCGCCCGGGGCGTGCCCGGCGTGGCCGACGTCCACGACCTCAAGGTGCGTTCGGCCGGCGGCAGGTATCAGATGGAGATCCACGTCGTGGTGGACGGCTCCCTGACGGTCCGCCAGGGCCACCAGATCGCCAGAGAGGTCCAGCGCTGCCTGACCGACGAGATCGACGCCATGGGCTCGGTCATCGTCCACGTCGATCCGGCCGAGGACAACCCCCCGTCAGACGAGGCCCGTTCCCCTGATCCGCCCCCTCCCGGTGGCGAGCGATAGATCCCGGCGATATACTTGATCAAATACGGTTGGTCCCGGACCCGCCGACCACCATCGCCAGGAGGGGAAATCGATGAAAGATCAGGACCAAAGGTCGTTCGGCCTGAGCCGCCGCCAGTTCCTGGCCGCCGCCGGGGCCGGGGCCGTCGTCGGCGCGTCTAACCTGGCCACGCCGCTCTCCGCGGCGGCGGCCGGGCTGACCCTGCCCCGGTTGCCCTACGCCCCCGGGGCCCTCGCGCCCTATATCTCGGCCCGGACCATCAGCTTTCACTACGGCAAGCACCACGCCGCCTACGTCAAAAAGACCAACCGGATGGCCAAGGCCCTGGGCCTGTCCGGCAACTCCCTGCCCGAACTGGTCAGGCTGGCCGCCCGGGACCCCAAGAAGAAGGCACTGTTCAACAACGCCAGCCAGGCCTGGAACCACGCCTTTTACTGGCAGAGCATGAAGCCGGGCGGGGGCGGCGCGCCCCGGGGCAAACTGGCCCGAAAGATCAAGGCCGATTTCGGCTCCCTGGCCGCCTTCCGGAAGGCCTTTGCCGCCGCGGCGGCCCACCGGTTCGGCAGCGGCTGGGCCTGGCTGGTCCTGTCCGGCGGCAAGCTCGGGGTGATGAGCACGGCCAACGCCGATTCGCCGCTGGTCACCGGCCAAAGGCCCCTCTTGACCATCGACGTCTGGGAGCACGCCTACTACCTGGACTACCAGAACCGGCGGGGAGACTACATCAAGAACTATCTGGCCCACCTGGTCAACTGGGACTTTGCCGCCCGGAACCTGGGCTAGACGGCGGGCGGCGCCCGCCGGCCGTTATCTTTCAGGAGCGAGTGATGACCTTTGAGAAGCCGGGCGACATCATACGGATATCGGGCGAATACTGGGCGGCCTGCGCCCTCCAGGCCGGAGTGGTTCTCGATGTTTTCAGCCTGATCGGCGACGCCGCCCTGACCGCCGAGCAGGTGGCGGACCGGGCCGGGACCGACGCCCGGGCCACGGGCATGCTCCTTTCCGCCCTGGCCGCCCTGGGACTGCTGGTCAAGGCCGGCGATCAATACACCCTGACCCCCGCCTCCCGGAAATTTCTGGTGAAAGACTCGCCGGATTACGTGGGCCACATCATCAGCCACCACCACGACCTGGTCAACTCCTGGGCCCGGCTGCCCGAGGCGGTCCGGACCGGGGGGCCGGTGCGTTCCCGGGTGGCGGGCGACGACGAGTGGCGGGAGAATTTCCTGCTGGGCATGTTCAACATGGCCATGGCCATCGCCCCGGGCCTGTCGCGGACCCTGGACCTCTCCGGCCGGAGGCACCTCCTGGACGTGGGCGGCGGCCCGGGGACCTACGCCATCCACTTCTGCCTGGCCAACCCGGGTCTTCGGGCCACCGTGTTCGACCTGCCCGCCAGCGAGCCCTTCTTTCGCCGGACGGTCGAACGTTTCGAGGTCGGCGACCGGGTGGACTTCCAGGGCGGCGACTACCTCCAGGGCGAGATCGTGGGGTCATACGACGCGGCCTGGCTGTCCCAGATCCTGCACGGCGAGAGTCCCGACGGATGCGCCCGGATCATCGACCAGGTGGTCCGCGTCCTCGAGCCGGGCGGCCTGATCATGGTCCAGGAGTTCATTCTGAACGACAGCGGGGACGGCCCGCTCCATCCGGCCCTTTTTTCGCTGAACATGCTGCTGGGCACGAACGGCGGCCAGGCCTACTCCGAATCCGAGATCAAGGCCATGCTCACGGCCGCCGGGGCGGGGGACGTCCGGCGTCTCCCGTTCAACGGTCCCCATGACACCGGGATCATCGCCGGGAAGGTCTGAAGGGCAATCAGGCCTGTCCATCGAGGCGATCAGGCCTTTTTTTCGAGGACGTATTCGGAGACCTTGGCCACGTACGAGGTCAGGGCCTGGACCAGGTCCTGACTCAGGTCCTCGAAGGCCAGGCCCAGGCCCGTCAACTGGCCTTCCCGAGTGATGCTCCTGACCCGGCAGGGGAAGGTCTTGATCTCGGCCAGTCCCAGCAGGTGGGAGGAGACGGTCATTTTGTCATCGAGGCCCAGTTCCGAGAACTCGTCGCCGGCCAGCTCGGCCGAGGTGAACCGCACCCCGCCCAGGCCCACGTCCAGAATGGCCCCCTCGATCTCCCGGCCGCGCCAGGAGGCCCGGGCCGGGACGTAGCAATCCACCCGGATCTCGCCGCGCAGGTTATAGACCTCGACGCTCGAGGGATGGGACAGGAACACGTAGCGCAGCCCGGGCTTGTAGAACAGGCCCAGGATATCGGTCTGAAAACCGAAGACCATGCCGTAGGCGACGTAGCGCAGGATGACCTCGTTGCCCACGAAGAGCTTGTCGGCGATGGAGCCTACCTTGGGCAGGCGGACGATCAGGCATTTGTCCACGTCCAGGCCGACGAAGAAGCACTTGACCGGGGCCTCGACCCCGGCCAGGGACATCTTCAACGGGGTCCCCAGTTCCAGTTGCAGCCGGGAGCCCGGCTTAATCTCCACCTTCAACTCGGCCTGGCCCATTGTTCCCCCCGAGGCGACGGCGACGACGGCCGGCGACAGGGCTTCCGGTCGGTTTCTCCCTGGGGCCATACTAGCACATTTTGGGGGGAGTAAAGCGGCGCATCCTCCCGCCGGCCACGGGGGAGACCCGCCTTGACAGGTCCGAGGCCCGGTGTTAGCGTCGGAGAATCCCAACAAGGTTCGAGGCCGACATGAACTATGAAGCCGTCATCGGTCTGGAGGTCCACGCCCAGCTCCTGACCGACTCGAAGATCTTTTGCGGCTGCTCGACCAAATTCGGGGCCGAGCCCAACACCCACGTCTGCCCGGTGTGCATGGGACACCCCGGGGTCCTGCCCGTTCTGAACCGGAAGGTGATCGAGTACGCCCTGAAGATGGCCGTGGCCGTGGACTGCCGGATCGCCGAGCGCTCGATCTTCGCCCGCAAGAACTACTTCTACCCCGACTTGCCCAAGGGCTACCAGATCAGCCAGTACGAGGCGCCCCTGGCCGAGCACGGCCGGGTCCAGATCGAGGTCAACGGCCAGCCCCGGACCATCGGCCTCACCCGGATCCACGTCGAGGAGGACGCCGGCAAGCTGATCCACGATCCGCGCCTGCCCAAGTCCTACGTCGATCTCAACCGGACCGGCGTGCCCCTGATCGAGATCGTCTCCGAGCCGGACATCCGGACCCCGGAGGAGGCCTCGGCCTACCTCAAGCGGCTCCGCGACATCCTGGTCTATCTCGAGATCTGCGACGGCAACATGGAGGAGGGCAGCTTTCGGTGCGACGCCAACGTCTCGATCCGCCCCGTGGGTGACGAAAAATTCGGGACCCGGACCGAACTGAAGAACATGAACAGCTTCCGCAACGTGGCCCACGCCCTGGAGTACGAGATCCGGCGGCAGACCGGGGTCCTGGACAGCGGGGGCGAGGTCATCCAGGAGACCCGGCTGTGGGACGCCAACCAGGGCGCGACCACCTCCATGCGCGGCAAGGAGGAGGCCCACGACTACCGGTACTTCCCGGACCCGGACCTGGTGCCCCTGACCGTGGACCGGGAGTGGGTCGCCCGGATCAAGTCCGAACTGCCCGAACTGCCGGCGGCCAAGAAGGCCCGGTTCCAGGACGAGTACGGTCTGAGCGCCTACGACGCCGAGGTCCTGACCGACTCCCGCGCCCTGGCCGATTTTTACGAGGCGGCCGCGAGTGCCCACCACAACCCCAAGGTCGTGGCCAACTGGGTGATGAACGAGTTGCTGGGAGCCCTGAACGACCAGGGCCTGGACATCGGCCGCAGTCCGGTGACGCCCGAGAACATGGCCGGTCTGGTGAAGCTCATCGACGGCGGGCAGATCTCGGGCAAGATGGCCAAGACGGTCTTCGAGGAGATGGTCGCCACCGGCGACCGGCCGGAGAGGATCATCGAGGCCCAGGGTCTGGTCCAGGTCTCAGACGAAAGCGAGCTGTCCGGGGTCATCGACGAGGTCCTGGCGGCCAATCCCAAGGAGGTCGAGCAGTACGCCGCCGGCAAGAAAAAGCTGATCGGCTTCTTTGTCGGCCAGGTGATGAAACAGACCAAGGGCCAGGCCAATCCCCAGGTGGTCAACCGGATTTTACTCAAAAAGCTGGGCGGGTAAGGCATGGAGCGGACCATCTTCTGGGAAGACGGCGCCTGCGTCATGCTCGATCAGCGCAAGCTGCCCCGGCAGGTGAAATACAACCGCTACCGGTCCCTGCCCCAGGTGATCCAGGCCATCAAGACCATGGTCATCCGGGGGGCGCCGGCCATCGGCTGCGCCGCGGCCTACGGCATGTACCTGGGGGCCCGCTCGATCAAGACCTCGGACCTGGACCTGTTCCGCCGCCGGTTTGACGAGATGTGCGGCCTGATGACCGCCGCCCGGCCCACGGCGGTCAACCTGGGCTGGGCCGTGGCCCGGATGCGGGCCCTGGCCCAGGCCGACCGCTGGGCCTCGGTGGCCGAACTCAAGGAGGCCCTGCTCCGCGAGGCCGAGGCCGTCACCGCCAAGGACGAGGCCATCTGCCGCAAGCTGGGCAAACACGGGGCGGCCCTGCTGGCCGACGGCTCGACCGTGCTCACCCATTGCAACGCCGGGGCCCTGGCCACGGCCGGCTACGGCACGGCCCTGGGCGTCATCCGGGCGGCCGTCGAAGCCGGCAAGAAGATCCAGGTCCTGGCCGACGAGACCCGGCCCTTTCTGCAGGGCCTCCGGCTGACCGCCTGGGAGCTGATGGCCGATGACATCCCGGTGACGGTCATCGCCGACTCGGCGGCCGGGTCGCTCATGGCCCGCAAAACAATCGACGCCGTGGTCGTCGGGGCGGACCGGATCGCGGCCAACGGCGACGTGGCCAACAAGATCGGCACCTACTCGGTGGCCGTCCTGGCCCGCCACCACAGGATTCCCTTTTACGTGGCCGCGCCCCTGTCCACCATCGACTTCAAGACCCCGACCGGCCGGGACATCCCCATCGAGCAGCGTGACCCCGGCGAGGTCCTGGGCTGCGGCGGCCGCCCCCTGGGACCCGACGGGGCCCGGGCGCTCAACCCGGCCTTTGACCTCACGCCGCACGGGCTGGTAACGGCCATCATCACCGAGCGGGGGGTGGCCCGGGCGCCCTACAAGAAATCGCTGGCCGCCCTGACGGAATGAGATAGGCCTTGACCATCCCCGCGGGGGGAGAGACCATGACCGCCCCGGCCCGGACCTTGACCGCGGCGGTCGCCCTGATCCTTTCAGCGGCGGCCTGCATCCCGTTTATAAAATTTTCCCGGAAAGACCCGACCACCGACTATCGCTACAAAGGGATCATCGCCGCCGCGGCCGAGGGAGACCTGGCCCGGGTCCGGGCATATCTGATGCGGAACCAGGCCCTGGTCCGGGACGTCACCCCCCGCGGGGGACTGACCCCGCTCCACGTGGCGGCCATGAGCTGTTACCCCAACCACCTCCGGGTGGCCCGGCTGCTGATCAGTTACGGGGCGCCACTCAACGCCCGGAGTGACGACGGCAACACCCCCCTCCACTACGCGGCCCACTACTGCTGCCTGGGAATGGTCGCCCTGCTGGTGACCAGCGGGGCCGCGACCACCCTGACCAACCTCGACAACCGGACCCCGGCCCAGGAGGCCGCCTTCCAACTGGCCGCCCAGAACCGACTCACCTCCCGCGAGACGGAACTGAAGCTCCGCTGCCGGTCGGTGATCGGGTTCCTGCGGGACCATCCCGTGACCGGCAAGACCCGTTAGCCCGGTCTTGACCGAGGCCGGTTCCGCTCGGACCTTGTCAGCCGGTGGGGGCGGAGCGCCCGCGTTGGGCCATGGCCGCCGCCATCCGGATGGCGGCCAGCATGGAGCCGCAATCGGCCCGGCCGGCGCCGGCGATGTCCATGGCCGTGCCGTGATCCACCGAGGTCCGGGGGAAGGGCAGACCCAGGGTGACGTTCACCCCGTCGTGGAAGTGGAGGAGCTTGAGGGGGATCAGCCCCTGGTCGTGGTACATGGCCACCACGGCGTCGAACTCGCCGGACACGGCCCGGAAGAAGACCGTGTCCGGCGGCACGGGGCCGACCACGTCCAGACCGTCCCGCCGGGCCGCCGCAACGGCCGGGGCGATGATCCGCTCCTCCTCGTCGCCGAACAGGCCCCCCTCGCCGGCGTGGGGATTGAGTCCGGCCACGCCCAGCCGAGGTCTTTTGTAATGGAACCAGCGGCCCAGTTCCCGACCGGTGAGGGTGATGGTTTCCGTCAGCCTGGTGAAGGTCAGCAGGCCGGGCACGTCCCTCAGGGGGTGGTGGATGGTCGCCAGGGCGACCTTGAGCTTCTCCCCGGCCAGCATCATCACCACCCGGTCGGCGCCGCATCTCTCTTGCAGCCAGGTGGTGTGGCCGGTGGCCCGGATGCCGGCCGCGGCCCAGGCCTCCTTGTGGATGGGGCCGGTGACGACCGCCGCCAGGCGGCCGGCCTCGATCAGGTCCACGGCCGCGGCCAGGTACGCGGCCGAGGCCCGGCCGGTCTCCTCGGACCAGCGGCCGAACTGGGTCCGCCCCAGGTCCAAATCAAAGGGATTGATCACCAGGACCCGCCCGGCCGTGCCGGCCGAGTCCGGGGTGTCCTCGGCGATTATTTCCAAAGGGACCCGGCAGACCTCGGCCGCCCGCCTCAGCACTTCCGGGTCTCCGATGACCACCGGACGGCCGATACCAAAAACCTCGGGCCGGCCCAGGGCCAGGGCGGTCACCTCCGGGCCGATGCCGGCCGGATCGCCCAGGGTGATGCCGATGACGGGCCGTCGAGCTTCCATGTCCCCCTATCCGGTCATATGAACAGTTCGGAAAAATAGTAGTCGTCCTTGACGGGGTAAGTCAATTTTTCCCCGTTACCGGGACATAATGTCTGGTTTTCAGTATCGGTGGCCGGTCGGGCCGCGGGCCATCCACGTTATATTTTAAATAAAACCAATAAGTTGTCACACATGCCGCCAGGACGGGGACACGACGGTACAGAATTTGCCTCTATTACAGGGCGGGCCGGTTCGCCCCAACGGACCGGACCCTGAAAGGCGAACCGCCCTGGAGCGGAACGCCGGGAGGTGGCTCATGGAGACATACGTTATCATCATGATCCTGTCGCTGGGTGGGCTGGTCGTGGCCCTGGTCCTGGCCGCGGCCCAGGGACGACGGGAAAAGGCCGAGTGGCTCGATTATTACGAACGGTCGATCCAAAACCGGGCCGAGGATCACTTTGCCGTCCATCCGTACCCTCATCGGCCCCTGACCGTCATCCGGATCGATCCCCTGGAACTGGAACTGCTGCTCAAGCCGTCCGAGGACGAGTCCGGTGCCTACCCGACCGCGGTCAAGCCGTCCGGTTCCCACCTGGAGACCAGGAAGCACGGCCCGGGTATCGGTTCCTGGCCCGAGGTCCGGATCTGACCGGTCACCTGAAGGTCCTGACCGTCCACCCTTGACCGTCGGTGATGAAGGTCACCGCTCCATGACGATTGGTCTGATAGGTCCGGGCCCCCACGGCCCTGGCCCGGGCCTGGGCCGCGGGGTGTGGATGTCCCCAGCGGTTCATGAAGCCCGCTGAAAAGACGACGATTTTTGGTTTTATTTTCATAAGCAAATCAATGGTATTGGACCGCCTGGCCCCGTGATGGGCGGCCAGGAGGAACTGGGCCCGCATTACCTCGGGCCGGCGGCTCAATTGCCGCTCCACTGGCGGCGGAATGTCCCCGGGAAAGACGAGGCCCACCCGGCCGTAGCTGATCCTGATGACAAACGAGTAACGATTCGAGCGGGCCGAGGACCTGGTCCGGGGCCGCAACCGGGCCCGAAACCCGGCCGGCGGATGAAGGATCTCGACCTTGACCGGCCCCCACCTCAGGCGGGCCGGCAGGTCGTCCCTGGTCCGCAGCCTGGCCCCTGATTTCTTGACGGCCGCCAAAAAACCGTCCCAGGCCCGGGACCGGCCGCGTTGGCCGTTGATCCAGACCTCACGCGGCCGGAAGTTTTTCGCCAGGAAGGTCAGCCCGCCGAAATGATCCAGCTCGGGATGGGTGTTGATGATCGTCGCCACCCGTCCCACCCGCCGGGACCACAAAAAGGGGGCCACCAGATTACGCCCGGTGTCGAACCGCCAGCCCCGGAATCCGCCGCCGTCGATCAGGACCCAGCGCCGATCGGGCAGCCTCAACGCCGCGGCCGATCCCTGGCCCACGTCCAGGACGGTGACTGTCAGCCGCCGGTCGAACCGGGGGGCGACGGTCCACCAGGCCGCGTCGATCCCGAACAGGACCACGACCAGGACCAGCCCCACCCGGGCCCACCTTCGCCACCTGATAAACACCAGGCAGACCACCCCGGTCCAGAACAGGACCATCTCGACCCCGGTGGGCCGGATGATCCAGGCCCAGGCCCCGGGCAGACCGGCCAGAAACGAGTTGATCCCCACGGACAGGGAGACGAACCATCCGCCCAGGGTGATCAGCCCGCCGGCCGCCAGTCCGGACAGGGGCATCAGGGCCAGGGCGATCAGGCCCAGGGGCAGGGCGATCATGGCCACCAGGGGGACGATGATCAGGTTGGCCGGGAGGCTGATCAGGCTCAGGCGGTGAAAGTGCCAGGCGATCCAGGGCAGGGTGGCCAGGGTGGCGGCCACGGAGATGCAGGTCCAGCCCCAGACCGCGCGCCCCAGCCGCCGGGACCGGGTCCAGGGCCGGTCCCGGTCGTTTCGGGCGGGATGGATCAGTGGGAACAGGGGCCGGTAACAGATGACGATCCCGGCCACGGCAAAGAAGCTGAGCTGGAACGAGACTTCCGTGACGGCCCAGGGCTCGACGGCCAGGATCACCAGGGCGGCCAGGGCCAGGGCCGAGGGCAGGTCCCGGCCCCGGGCCAGGACCAGGGCCGCGGCCAGGGCCAGGAACATGATCAGGGCCCGCAGGGTGGGGATCGATCCGCCGCAGAGCAGGGCGTAAGCCGTGACCGGCGGTATGGTCAGGAGCAGGGCCAGTACCGGCGCCAGGCCGGCGTGGGTCAGGGCCGGGATGCGCCTCAGCAGGAAGAACCAGCCCCCGAAGAACAGGCCGATGATGATCCCCAGGTGGAGCCCGGAGATGGCCAGCAGATGGGCCACGCCGGTCTGGGCGAACTTGTCGTAGTCATCGCGGGGGATCATCCGTCTCTGACCCAGCAGCAGGGCCAGATAAAAGGCCGCCCGCTTGGAGACCACCGCCGGCGGGCCGTCCCGAATCAGGTATTGTCGCCACTGGTCCCGGATCCGGGTCATTCGCCGCCAGGGCGAAATCGCCCGGGGCCGGCCCAGGACCCACCTGGTCAGGCGGGCCAGGGCGACCCGGCGCGTCTTTGCGGCGGGCGCCAGGCAACGGACGATCAGGTCGGCCGCGGCCGTCCGCCGGCGATGGAACCAGGCCAGGACCCTCAGCCACCAGCCCCCCTGGTCGCGGGCCATGATTTTCAGGTCATGATCCGAGAACAGCCAGGCCCGGACCCAGACCCCGCGCCGGGCCATGTAGGCGGCGTAGTCGAATCCCCCGGGATTGGCGAATGAGTGGATCGGCTTGAGCCGGGTGGTCAGCCGGACCAGGTCCCCCGGGGCCGGGCGGGACGACAGCCGGGCCAGGGTGATCCGGATTCGACCCGAGGCCGGGCGGCCGTCGGCCTTCAGGACACGCAGATAGAGGACCGACGTCTCGGCCCCCGGTTGCGGGGTCTGGTCGATGAGCCCGATCAACCGGACCGGGCGGCGGCCGTCGGCCAGGTTGAGGACGTGATCGGCCGGCAGGCGGGCCCGATCCGGCGGCTGGCCCAGGACCAGCCCCAGGACGAGCATCGCCCCGGCCGCGGCGGCCGTCCACCACCGGAGGCGGATGGCGAACATCACCCCGGCCGCCAGGACCAGGCCCCCGCCGACGATCAGGGCCGCGGCCAGCGGCGGGTCGAGCCGGCCGGCGGCCAGGAGGCCGGCCAGGTAAGCGGCCAGCCAGACCACCAGCGGCCGGCCCGTGAGGTGCCGCCCCAGGCGGGACAGGCCCTCGGTCCGGGCGGGATCAGTCGGCTTGAACAGGGAAAATAATCGGTCAACCAGTGATGGGCCGCTACTGCTTGACACGCCGAATTCTGGCGCCCAGGCGGCGCAGTTTCCGGTCGATGCGCTCGTAGCCCCGGTCCAGGTGATAGACCCGCTGGACCTCGGTCGTGTTCCTGGCCGCCAGGCCGGCCAGGACCAGCGAGGCCGAGGCCCGCAGATCGGTGGCCATGACCGGGGCCCCCAGCAGCCGTTTCACGCCGGTGACCACGGCCTGGCCGCCGTCCACGCTCACCTCGGCCCCCATCCGTTTCAGCTCGCCGACGTGCATGAACCGGTTCTCGAAGATGGTCTCCTTGATGACGCTGGTCCCCTCGGCCAGGGTCATCAGGGCCATGAACTGGGCCTGCATGTCGGTGGCAAAGCCGGGATAGGGCATGGTCACCAGGTCGGCGGCGATCGGTCTGTCCGGGCCGATGACGGTGATCGAGTCGCCGTCAGTCTCGAAGCGCAGGCCGGTCTGTTCGAGCTTGTCCATGACCGAGCCCAGGGAATCAATGGGACAGTTGGTGATGGTCACCTTACCGCCGGTGATGCCGGCGGCGATCATCAGGGTGCCGGCCTCGATCCGGTCGGGCATGACCTTGTAGGCGGCCGGCTTGAGGGCGTCCACCCCGTCGATGACGACGGTGTCCGTGCCCAGGCCGTCGATGCGGGCCCCCATCTGGAGGAGCATCCGGCCCAGGTCGATCACCTCGGGCTCCCGGGCGGCGTTGCGGATGATGGTCGTCCCCTTGGCTAGGACGGCGGCCATGAGCAGGTTTTCCGTGCCGGTGACGGTCACCTTGTCGCAGGCGAAGTCGGTCCCCCTGAGGCGGCGGCACTTGGCCTCGACGTAGCCCTTTTCCAGGGTTATCCGGGCGCCCATCTTCTCCAGGCCGGCCAGGTGGATGTCGATGGGCCGGGCCCCGATGGCGCAGCCGCCGGGCAGGGACACCCGGGCGTAGCGGTGCCGGGCGGCCAGGGGTCCCAGGACCAGGATCGAGGCCCGCATGGTCTTGACCAGGTCGTAGGGGGCCTCGGGGTTTTCGATCTCGGTGGTGTCCAGGGTCAACCGGCCCCGGCCGTCCAGGAAATCGACGCCGATGTAGCTGAGCAGGGCCCGGATGGTCCGGACGTCCCGCAGCCGAGGCAGGCCAAAGACCGTGCTCTTGCCCGGGGCCAGGAGGGTGGCGCACAAGATGGGCAGGGCCGCGTTCTTGGCCCCGCTACAGGCCACCTGGCCGGCCAACTTGACGCCGCCCTGGATCAGCAACTTATCCATCCGACTTCTCCCGTGGCCCGGCGGCCTTGATCAGGCGCGGGGTCCCGGCCAGGTCCCGGCCCAGTTCGACCCGCCCGAAAACCGCCTCGAAGCAGGCCGCCGCCTCGGCCGCCTGGCCGTGACCGATCTCGCAGGCCACCAGACCCCCGGCCGTCACGAACCGGGCCGCCCCGGCCGCCGCCCGGCGGATGACCTCCAGGCCGCTCGGCCCGGCCACCAGGGCCTCCCTGGGCTCGTGGTCCTTGATCTCCGGGGCCAGGCCGTCCCATTCCCCGCCGCTGACATAGGGCGGATTGATGGTGATCACCTCGAATCGCGCCCCGGGACCCAGGGCCGTGAACAGATCGGCGGCCATCAGGTCCACCCGGTCGGCCAGACCCAGCCTGACCGCGTTTTTTCTGGCCCAGGCCAGGGCCCGGCCAGAGGCGTCCACGGCCGTCACCCGGGCCCCGGGCAGTTCGGCGGCCAGGGCCAGGGCCACCGCCCCCGAGCCGGTGCACATGTCCAGCAGGCGCGGGGCCTCGTCCCCGGCGGCGATCAGGTGGGCCAGGGCGGCCTCGACCAGGCCCTCGGTCTCGGGCCGTGGCACCAGTACCCCGGGTCCCACGGCCAGCTCGATCGTCCAGAAGGCCCGCCGGCCGACGATGTAGGCCGTGGGCTCCCGGTCAAGCCGCCGCCTGACCAGTTCCCGAAAAACGGCCCGTTCGTCCTCGGTCAGGGGCCGGTCGTAGTTCAGATACAGGTCGAGCCGGCCGCAGCCCAGACCTTGGGCCAGCAGGACCTCGGCCGTCAACCGGGGCGAGTCGATGCCGGCCGATTTGAAGGCGCCGGCGGTCCACTCCAGGACCTGGAGGACCGTCCAGGGGCCTTCGGGGCGGCTCATCGGCTCCCGGGACCCCCGATGATCTGCCCCCGGGGAACAGGCTTGTAAACCGGCTTGGGCGGCTTGACCTTCAGTTCGTTGTGGACCCGGACCACGCCCGGCACCCGGCGGACCAGGTCCTCGACCCGCTGCCGGGTCTTCCAGGTCCAGACGTTGCCGGTCAGCTTCACCTCGGCGTTCTCGACGTAGATGGTTATCTTCCTGGACTTGATGTCCTTGTGGGCGTTGACCACGGCGTAGATCCGGTCCAAGAGATCGACGTCCGACTGCTTGGGGGTGGGTTTGCAGCCCACGAAAAACACCACCACCAACGCGGCCCCGATGAAGCAAAGTCGTCTGGTCATGACCATAGGTCTCCTTGTAGAAAAAAGCCCCGGCCCGTCAGGTTTTCAGGCAACCGGGCCGTAGGTTTGCTGATACTGGTCGAACCGTTCCTTGAGCGCCGGGCTGATGGGCTGCCGCTGGCCGTCCACCAGGACCGGTGTCTGGTTTTGGTACAGGGTCTCGATGACCTCCGAGATCCGGAGCAGGCTGTGAACCGGGACACCGGTTTTGGCGGTAAAGGCCGCCTTGGCGTCCTCGCCCCTTTGGCCCTCGATGACCCGGCCCTGGTCGTCGTACACGGCCGTGGTCTGCTCCCGGTCCAGGCAGATGCCCACGCCCTGGATTTTCAGGCGGATTCCCCTTTTCTCCTCCTCGGCCGCAAGTTTTTGAAGCAGGTCCAGCTTGGTGGCCATGGACGAGGCCACGTCGTCCACGATGAACAGGCGCGCCCCGTTTACGAGGGCCCCGGTGACGAACCCGGCCCCCTTGCCGGTAGCCTCTCCATGCATTTTAACCTGTTGGCGATCGTAGTCAAAAGCAGTTTCCCGGTCGTAATCGAGCCACAGGGCCGTGGCCGCGGCCACGGCCAGGGCGCTGCCCTTGTAGGACGGACCGACGATGACGTCGATCCGGTCCAGAAGACCCAGGCCCTCGATCAGGGCCGCCAGGCCCCGGCCCATTTCCAGGGCCAGGCGGCCGGTCCGAAAGGCGCCGACGTTGACGAAATAGGGCGTCGGCCGTCCGTCCTTGAGGCGCAGGTCCTCCGCGAAAAAGAGGGCGCCGGTTTCGGCCAGCAACTCCATGAGGCGGCGGCGGGGATCGGGCATGATCAATCCGGTAATTCCGTTGGTACGATAGTCCACGTTAGCCGACGGCCCGTTCAAAAGTCAAGACGGACCGGGCCGCCCCGGCAGGGCACAAAGCGTGTTATAATGACCAAAAAATTCCGGACGGCGATCGGGTCGAGCGGAGGAAGGCGGTGATTATCAAGGACCGGTTGAAGAAGTTGCTGGGGGCGGGTCGGGATCCGGAGTACTCCCGGGCGATCGAGCTGTACAATCAGGGGCGTTACGCCGAGGCGGCCGAGGGCTTCGACCGCTTTCTCGAGGGCGGGCGGGTCGGCGAAGTGGACGGTCAACTGGCCCGGTTCTACTCGGGCCGGGCCCATCGCAACGTGGGCCTGGTGGCCCTGCACCAGGGCAAAATGGAGACGGCCGTGACCTCCCTGGATGCGGCCTGCCGGGTCTCGCCCGAACAGCCGGACCTCAGGCTCCATCTGGGCATCGCCCTGTTCAACGCCGGGGAGCACGCCCGGGCGGCCGAGAACCTGGACCGGGTACTCCGCTCGGGCCGGGAAGACCTCAAGGTCCGGATCATTCTGGGCCGGGCCTGGCTGGCCGCCGGACGGTACGACGAGGCCGAGGGTCTGTTCCAGGGCCTGGTCCAGTCTTATCCGCTCTATCCCGACCTGAGGCACATGCTGGCCCTGGCCGAGGCGGGCCGGGGGCGGCTGACGGCCGCGTCCGAGTTCCTGGGTCAGGCCCTCGAGATTCGACCGGCCTACCTGGCCGCCCGGCTGGATCTGGCCCGGGTGGCCTGGCTGCTGGAGGACTATGACCTGGCCCGCCAGGAGGCCTCGGCGGTCATCGAGACGGCCCCCGACCTGACGGCCGCCTGGTGGTGCCTGGCCCTGGCCGCGCTCGGCCGGGGAGACACCGAGGCCGGCCGGGCGGCCGTGGACCGGTTGCCGGTCGAGCATCCCGGCGGGGCGGCCCTGGCCGATCTGTTGGAAGGGAAGGTCCCGGCGCCGTCCGGCGACCCGGCCGTCCGGGCCCTGGCCGAGGCGGCCGCGGCCCAGGGCGCGCCGGCCGGCCCCCCTGACTGGGGGCGCCTGATCCGGGCGACCGAGGAGGCCATGACCCACGACCTCCTCGAGGCCCGGCCCTGGCGGCCCAACTTCGGCGAGGTGGTGGACGTGCTGGAACGGGAGGCCGACGAGGGCCTGAGCCGGATCCTGAGGTCCATCCTCGAGGAGCGGCTGGCCGACAACCCCCAGTTCGCGGACCTGCATTTCCACCTGGGGCGGGTGCACGTCCGGCTGGGGCGGCTGGACGAGGCCCTGGCCTGTTTTCAGCGGGCCGTGACCATCAATCCCGACTACGACCAGGCCCGGGCCGCCCTGGAGGCCGTGGCCGTCCGCCTGGGATTGAAGGTTTAAGCCGGCGTTTGATCCGCGGTCAGGGTCAGGGCCTTGTCCGCGTCCTCGCGGGCCAGGCTGGCCGTGAAATCGTCGAGGCCCAGGGTGTGCTGCTGCTGGGTGTCGCGGTTGCGGACCGAGACCACGCCCTCGGCCGCTTCCTTTTCGCCGATGATCACCAGGTAGGGAATCCGCTGGAGCCGGGCCTCGCGGATCTTCTTGCCCAGGGTCTCTCCCCGGAAATCGGTCTCGATCCTCAGCCCGGCCGCCTTCATCCGGTCGGCCACTCCCCGGCCGTACTCCTCCCAGTCCCGGGAGACGGTCAATACCCGGGCCTGGACCGGGGCCAGCCAGGTGGGGAAGGCCCCGGCGTAATACTCGATCAAGAAGGCCAGGGTCCGCTCCACGGCGCCGATGCTCGACCGGTGGACGACCACCGGCCGGGCCGGCTGGCCGTCCGCGTCCATGTAGGTCAGATCGAACCGCTCGGGCAGGGCGAAGTCGATCTGGATGGTGAAGATGGTGTCCTCCTTGCCCAGGACGTTGCGGATCTGGACGTCCAGCTTGGGCCCGTAAAAGGCGGCCTCGCCCCGGCCCACGGTGTACTCGACCCCGGCCTTGTCGGCCATCTCCATCAGCAGCCGCTCCCCCAGCTCCCACATCTCGGGGTTGTCCACGTACTTGTCCTGGGCGTCGTCTTTGAGCGAGGCCCGGTAGGAGATGACGTCGGTCATCCCCAGGCAGGTCATGACGTACTGGACCAGGTCGATCGCCCCCAGGAACTCGTCGGCCAGCTGGTCGGAGCGGCAGACGATATGGGCGTCGGCCAGGTGGAAGGCCATGACCCGGATCAGCCCGGCCAGCTCGCCGGACTGCTCGCGGCGGTACTGGGTGGCCAGCTCGGCGAAACGCATGGGCAGGTCGCGGTAGGACCGGGGCTTGTGCTTGAAGATCATGAAGTGGTGGGGGCAGGTCATGGGCCTGAGCACGTACTGGTCGTCGTTCAGGTCCATCAGGGGGTACATGGACTCGGAGTAGTGGGCCAGGTGCCCCGAGGTGTCGTAGAGGTAGCGGCGGCCCAGAGACGGCGTGTTGACGTGGAGGTAGCCGCGCCTGATCTCCTCGTCCACCACGAACCGCTCCAGAATCCGGCGCATGGTCGCCCCCTTGGGCAGATAGATGGGCAGGCCCTTGCCCACTTCCTCGGAGATAAAGAACAGGTCCAGTTCCGCCCCCAGCTTGCGGTGGTCCCGCTTCATGGCCTCCTCGCGGGCGGCCACGAACTTCTTGAGGGCCTTGCTGTCGGCAAAGGCCAGGGCGTAGATCCGCTGGAGCATGGGATTCTTTTCCGAACCCTTCCAGTAGGCCCCGGCCACCCGGTCCAGTCGCCAGCCGATTTTCCTGAGCTCGGCCGCCCGGGCGACGTGGGGGCCGCGGCACAGGTCCACGAAGTCGCCGGTGGTGTACAGGCTGACCTCGGTCGCCCCTTTCGCCCCCAGGTCATCGATCAGCTCGACCTTGAAGTCCTGGCCGCTTTTCTCAAACATGGCCCGGGCCTGGTCCAGGGAGACGTTTCGGCCCGTGAATTCGGGATCGGCCTGGATGATCTCGTTCATCCGGCCGGTGAGTTTTTCCAGGAACTCGGGGGTGAACTTGGCCTCGGGCGGCAGGAGGAAGTCATAGTAGAAGCCATCGTCGATGGCCGGGCCGATCCCCAGCTTGGTCCCGGGGATGAGTTCCAGGACGGCGGCGGCCATGACGTGGGACAGGGAATGTCGGGCGATGTCCAGGTCCATGTTTTACCTCGTGATTGACCAGGCCCAGAGGTAACACAGGTCCGCGGGACGGTCAAGGCGGGCCGCCGGGGCCGGCTGATCAACCCTGATGAATGATCCGGGAAAAAAAAAGGGACCTCCGAGGCGGATCGCCTCGGAGGTCCCTCACCTCTGGGGGGAGGATGGGAGGGAGGATCAGAAGCTGAACACGAACTGGACCCCGGCCAGCCAGGCGTTGCCCAGGTCGGCGGTCATGCTTCCCGGCCCGGGGCCCACGTCCAGGGTCGGGTCCCAGCCGAAGTAGTAGTAGCCGATCTCGGGGGCGATGGTGAAGTGCTTGTTGACCTTGTACGGCACGGCGAAGACCACGGCCCAGCGGGTATTCTGGCCGTGCCGCCAGGTGCCGATCTGGTCGTTGCTGGGGTTGACCGACTTCTGCCAGCCGCCCGACAGCCAGACCGTGGCCCGGCCGATCTCGTAGTAGAGTCCCAGGCAGGCGGTGTAGGTCGTGGTGTCCTCGAACTTGAGCTGGGTGCCGCCGTCGTTGTTGCCGCCCCACCACACGCCCCGGCGCCAGAGGTTGGCGATGTTGGCCGTGATCCAGTTGCGGGAAAAGCCGACCTCGCCGACCATGCCGAACCGGCCGAAGGCCAGCCTGAAGGGCAGGGCCAGGGCGTAGGACAGGATCCGATCGTCCTGGAAGCTGGCGCCCTCGATGGCCTCCCGTTCGCTCATGTAGATCGAGAATCCCGGGGCCAGGGAAAACCACTTGCCCTTGTACTGGACGGCCACGTCCAGGCGGGGGAGTATGGTGTTGGCCACGCCGGCCACCCCCACCGGGTTGACCGGGGTGGACCCGCCGGTCGGGGCCTGGCCCAGGGCGACCATGATCGTCCAGGGGCCGGTCTCGTAATCCAGCTTGATCTGGACGAACCGGCCCGAGTAGAGCTTGCCGAACTCGCGGAAGTAGTCGCCGCCCGAGCCGTCGGCAAAGTAGTACGACCCCAGGGCGGCGTAGGGCTGGTACTGGGCGCTGGCGAACAGGTTGTCGGTCTGGCCGATGGTCAGGGTGCAGTTGCCGAACTTGTACCAGCCGTACATGTAGTCCAGGCCGAGGAACGTCGCCCCGTGGGCCGGTCCGCCCTGGACCCACAGCTCGAGGTAGGCCCCGGTGGTCTTGTCGTTGCTGGTCCACGAGAACCAGAGGAACGAATCGGCGTTGACCTCGGCCACGAAGGTGGTCGTATCCGGCATCCGGATGTTGGACCGGCCGGCGGCGTTGCCGCTTTGAAAGGCGTAGAAGATGTTGTTGTAGAGGGTCGCGCCGATCTTGACCTGGTAGGCCGCGGCGGACGCGGCCAGCCCCAGGGTGAGCAAGACGGCCAGCGGCCAGGCGATCAGCTTTCTCATTTCCCGTTTCTCCTCTCTGATGACCGATGGTTGTCTTTCCCGCCGGCGCCCTCCCCGGGGGCCCCGCGGCATTGACCGGCCGCCGCCTCCCCCGGGCCAGTGGTCCGGCCCTTTGGCGGCAGGTCTCGGTTCCGCCCGGTGGCGGCCGGGCAGGGGTATGTGGAGAGGGTTATGGCAAATTGGGTGCCACGCCTATTAAGTCTATTTATATCAACTAGTTGTATTAGCCCGGGGTTTATTGATTCGGTTTGGCGGCCCGTTTTTCATACATTTTTGTAAATCGATAATGTGTTATTACAAAAGCAGTTTTACAATATGGTCAGACGCCGGGCCCGCTTAATAACACCACCCTGAATAAATAAACAGGCCCCCAGGATAAAATCCCGGAGGCCCCCCCGGGCGTCACCGGTAAATGATGATCCCTCGGCCTAGAACGAAATGGACATCCTGACCCCGGCCAGCCAGGCGCTGCCCAGGTCGGCGGTCAGGCTCCCCGGCCCCGGCCCCACGTCCAGGGTCGGGTCCCAGCCAAAGTAGTAGTAACCGATCTCCGGTCCGATGCTGAAGTGCCTGTTGACCCGGTAGGGCGCGGCAAAGACCACGGCGTAGCGCACGTTCTGGCCGTGGCGCCAGGTGCCCGGCTGGTCGTTGCTGGCGTTGGTGGTCTTGACCCAGCCGCCCGACAGCCAGAGCGTCACCCGGCCCAGGGTGTAGGACAGCCCCAGACAGGCCGACAGGGAATAGGTGTCCTCCAACTTTATCCGGGCGGGGTCGTTGTTGCCGCCCCAGTACACCGCGGCCGCCCAGGGGTTGTAGGTCTGGGCCTGCCAGTAGTTCCGGCCGAAGCCCACCTCGCCCACGATCCCGAAGTTGCCGAAGGTCAGCTTGAAGGGCAGGGCCAAGGCAAAGGACAGGATGCGATCGTCGGCCAGGCCGGCGCCCTCGATGGGCTCCCGCTCGCTCATGTAGATCGAGAAGCCCGGGGCCACAGAGAACCACTTGCCGACGTACTGGACGGCCACGTCCAGGCGAGGGAACATGGTGTTGGCCGCAGTGGCCACGCCGCCGGGGTTGCTGGCGTTGGCCGTGGCCGCCTGTCCCAGGGCGACCTGGAAGGTCCAGGGGCCGATCTCGTAACTGAGCTTTATCAGGACGAACCGGCCCGAGTAGAGCTTGCCGAAACCCTTCAGGCCGTCGCCCCCGCCCCCGCCGGCGAAGTATCCCGTGGCCAGCCAGGCATAGGGCGAGTATTCTTCCGAGGCGAACAGGGTGTCGGTGTGACCGACGGTCAGGGTGCAGTGGCCGAACTTGTACCAGCCGAAGATGTAGTCAATTCCCAGGGCGGTCGCCCCGTGGGGCGGGCCGGAACTGAGGAAGATCTGGAGGTAGGCCCCGGTGGTCTTGTCGTTGCTGGTGAAGGTCAGGCTGAGGTGGGATTGCCCGTTGAGTTCGGTCACGAAGCTGGTCAGGTCGGGCATCCGGCGGTCAAAGTTGCCGTAGGAGTTGCCGGTGTGCACGGCGTAAAAGATGTTGGTCACCACCTCGGTGCCGAGCTTGACCTGATAGGCCGGGGCCGAGGCGGCCAGCCCGGCCACCAGGAAGGCACTCCCCAACAAGGCCATCAGCATATTTTTCATGACTCTTTTCTCCAGTGGTCTTGTCTTCCCGGCGGGTGGGGTCCCGTCCGGGCGGGCGGCGAGGCTCGGCCTCGCCCCCGGGGGTTGGGTCAACCTCCTTCTGGAGAGAGCGGTCAGCCGATTCGGCGGCTGCTCCAGGGCCCCCCGCCGCGCCGGTTGACACCCGGCCCGGAGCGGCCCCAAAGAATCAGGTTGTCGTGCCCTCGTGGCACGTTACTTCATTACAAGGCCATTTTCCCCTGGGGTCAATGGATAATCGAGGCAGGGACCAACTCCCCAGGGGGAAATCGGGGTGGTCGGGCCGCGACCACCCCGACCGCCCTAAGCCACGAGCATGAATCCGTAGATGATCGCCCAGCCGACGATGACACAGACCACGAGAACCGTCGTCAGGGTCTTGCCAGTCATGGTGATGCCCTGGCCGCCCTTGGCCCTGGAGAAAATGAAGCCCAGCACCAGGAAGACGATGACGTCGAACAGCCCGTGGGTGACCCAGTGGTGCCCGGTCAGGACGGTCATCGCCACCTGGACCGCGTGGCTCGACTCCTTGAGCAGGACCAGCAAGGCGTTGACAATGCACACAATGGCCGCGGACAGGCCGAAGCCGACAGTATTTCTGTTAAGCGTGTCGTTCATGATCGCCTCCCTGGCTACGCCGGCAACAGGCCGAGCTTGGCGCCGATGCTGATGATCGCGCCGGAACCTTCCATCAACAGGCCCAGGGCGATGACCAGCCCCGCCGTCCAGGCCACGAACTTACGGGCGGCCTTGTTGGCGACCAGGTCCTCCCGGGCCGCGATGGGCAGCAGGGTCGCGACTATGAGCACCATGAAGAACAGGTGTTCCTTGGTCTCCATGAAGAAATTATGGGCGAACGGCCACGGTCCCTTGAGGATGACGGCCTTGTCCGCGCCGTAGTAGAACACGTACCAGTACCCGCCGAACAGGGCCGCCAGCCAGATGAAGACCGCCACGACCACGGTCACCGCCCTCAGACGGGCCAGATTGCCTGGACTCACGTTCAGGGCTTCGACCAGGACCCAGGTCGCGGTCAGTATGGCCAGCACACCGAACATGGGATGAATGAGGAGAAGCAGGTTGGACATGAGAACCCTCCTTTACAGGGCACCGGCAAGACCGCCTCTCAAGGGAGGGGACCCGGTCGCCGGTTACCCCTGAGATTGCCTCCGGAATTGTGCCGCCCTCATTGCGGCACATTCCGGTTTTTTCCGGCCCAAAGGGTTCCGCTGCAATTTGCAATTGGTGTCCGCCACAGCCCAACAATTCATACCCTTTTACTAGTATTTTGACACGCCCAACCACAATTTCAATGCCTGGCCGAAAAAAGTTCATACATATACATCTTTCATCTCAATTGATGGCTCAGAGGCCGGCCGGAAGCCGGAGGCACCCACCACCTCCGCTCCTGGTACGACACCCGGGCAGTCTCTTGGTTTAAAATGATATTTCAGTCTTTATGTCAGTTGGTTGAGGCCAAAGAAACGCGGTTTTCATCCCCATGCCTTCTGATCCGGGACAGGACTCGATCCGCAGTCATTGGCCGGTTCGGTTCGGATTTTGGCCGCCAATCATTCAGCCGCAACCGGGTCAGGGTGAAACCCGGCCCAGCCGCAGACGGGTCACGTCCCCGGGCCGGGACCGGCGGGACAGCGAACCGTCCCGCAGCTCCCAGACCTCGGCCTCGATCCGGGAGACCAGCTCCGCCTCGTGGGTGATGGCCGCCCAGGTCAACTCGGTCGTGGACAGGTAGTCGATGATCCGGTCGGTGGTCGCCTCGTCCAGGCCGGTGGTCGGCTCGTCCAGGAGCAGGACCTGGGGCTCCATGGCCAGGACCGTGGCCAGGGCCACCAGCCTTTTTTCGCCCCCGGACAGCTTGTGGCAGTACCTCTTTTCCAGGTGGCCGATGCCCAGCAGGTCCAGGGTGCGGTGGACCAGGTCGTGGGCCTCTTCCCGGCTGCGGCCCAGGTTGAGGGGTCCGAAGGCCACGTCCTCGGCCACGGTCGGGCAGAAGAGCTGGTCGTCCGGGTTCTGGAACAGGAGACCGACCGGCCCCCGGATCGGCCGGAAGTCGCGCTCGGTGGCGCGCTTTTGGCCAAAAATCTCGATCCGGCCCTGGGCGGGCTTGAGCAGGCCCAGGGCGAGCAGGAACAGGGTCGATTTGCCCGCCCCGTTGGGGCCGACGATTATCTGGCGCTCCCCGCGCTTCAGGCGCCAGTCCAGCCCCTTAAGCACCCACGCCCCCTGATCATAGGCGAATTTGATCCCTTCGAGTCTGATCATCAATCACTCCAGCCAAGTCACCGCGATCAGCCACCCGGCCCAGACCGCCATCAGTCCGGCCAGGACCAGGTCGCCCGGCCTCACCCGCCGCCCGACCATGGCGTGAAACCGGCCCTCGAAACCCCGGGCCATCATCGCCGCCTGGATGCGTTCGGCCCGCAGGACGCTGCGGCTGAGCAGCCCGCCGACCAGGTAGCCCAGGGAGCGGTAGGTATGTTGGTTGGTGCCGGGCCTGAAACCCCGGGCGGCCATGGCCTGCCGGAGCCGCCGGTACTCCATGAGGATCTCATGGATGTAACGATATATGAAAAAGAAGAGCTGAACCAGCTTGCCCGGCACCTTCAACTGCTGCATCCCGTGAAACAGGGCGAACACGGGCGAGGTGGCCAGCAGGGACAGGGTGATCAGCAAAATGGCGTTGCCCTTGAGGGTGATCAACAGCGCCAGGTCAAACCCCTCGCGGCTGGCGGTCAGAAACCAGATCGAAAACAGGGGTCGGCCCGGGCTGAACAGGACCAGGACCCACATCATTCCGAAAAAGGCATTCAGGCCGAGCAGTCTTTGGCCCAGCGGCCTGATCTGGAGCCGGGCCGCGGCGGCCATGACCAACCCCCCGCCCAGGGCCCAGATCAGGGCCGGGACGTTGTTGATCACGGCCACGACCCCGGCCAGGGTCAGCCCGCAGATCAGCTTGACCCGGGGATCGGCCCGGTGCAGCCAGGAATGGCCGGTGGCGAAGATCTCGTGCACGGCTCAGCCCCTGGTCCGCCGCTGGTGGTCCCGCCACAGCACGCCCACGGCCAGGCCCAGGCCGCACAGACCGAAAATCCAGCCCACGCCCCCCAGGACGTCTCGGAAAGTGATTTGATTGCGCTGCTGATCCAGTTTCTCGTAGCACCTGATCAGGTGTCTTTCGCATCTGGCCAGCCGGGCGGTCAGCTTGCGGCGGGCCTGGATGGCCTTGATGGCGTTGATCACCCGGCAGGGGGCCGGCCGGGTACTGACGATCGGGGCGGCCCCGGTCTTGGCCGGGGCGGCCGGGCCCGCCAGCCCGATCAGGCCGGCGGCCGCCAGGCCGGCGAGGATGACATGACCTCTCACGTTATCTCCTTTCCGTCACCCGGTCCGGCCTACTCGTCGGGCTCGACCACGAACCGGGCCAGGTGGCCGGCGCCGGCGTTGACCTCGGCCCTGACCGGCAACTTGAACTTTCCCTTGAAGCAGACCCGGCCCCGGGCGTCGGTCCGCCCCGAGGCGAGCTGGTGTCCGGACTTGTCGCGGACGACCACCGGGCAGTGCTGGGCCGGGGTGTTGCCGGGGAACCAGGACCGGCAGCACAGCCGCCCCTCCTCCAGCGTACAGAACAGCCGGACCCGGTGGGCCAGGGCCGGCGAGGCAGCGGCCCCGACGACGAAGGCCACGGTCACCATGGCCAGGCACAATTTAAGCAGACGCATGTCTATCCTCCAACAGGGTCGAATCGACCCGTTTCAGGTAGCTGATCACCAGGGCCGTCAGGACCCCCTCGGCCACGGCCAGGACCAGATGGACCACCGCCTGGGTCACGGCCACGGCCAGCATGGCGTCGCCGGTGATCCACAGCTCGACGAAGATCATCCACGAGCTGACCACGATCGGCAGGGCCCCTCCCAGAAACGCGGCCACCAGGCTGCCGATCCCGTCGGAGCCCAGGATCCAGCGCCGAAACACGAAATGGGCGGCCACGGCCGGCCCGGCCATGTTCAAGGTGTTGAGTCCCAGGACGCTCAGGCCCCCGAAACTGAACAGCAGGCACTGGAGGGTCAACCCGACGAAGATGACCGGCGCCGCGGCCCAGCCGAGAGTGATCCCGATCAGGCCGGACAGCACCGGATGAAACGAGGTCGGCCCCAGCTTGAGATGAATCAGGGAGGCCACGAAAAAGGCGGCCCCCAGAACGGCCACGTGGGGCAGCCGTTCGACCCTGACCTTGACCAGGCCCCAGGTCACGCCCACCGCGGCCCACGCCCAACCGAGGGCGATCAGCCACCAGTCCTTGATTACTCCATCGGAAAGATGCATGTTTCTCCGTTACCAGGCGAAGGTCTTGACCCACAAGACCCCGCCCCATTCGACCTTTTTGCCCTTGATCCTGATCGGGGCGTCGGTCAAGGCGGCGAATCCCCACCAGCCCGCCTTGGGGAGCCCCACGGTGAAGACGCCGCTGGCGTCGGCCTTGACCACGTAGGTCGCCAGTTCCTCGTTGGCCGCCTTGATCCGTCCCCGGGCCCAGTATTCCACCTCGACCTCGGCCCCGGGCACGGGCACGTACCGACCGCCCTTCTTTTGGACCACCTGGCCCACGAACACGGCCCCGGACCAGATGGCAAAGGGCCGGGCCAGCGGCCTGATCTCGATCGGGAAGCCGACCGGGGCGCTCCAGTCGCCCTCGCCGCCCAGGCCCAGGACCACCGTCTTGGCGAAGTGGACGATGTACTTGTTCTCGGCGGGCTCCCAGTAGGGAGCGGGATCGACGAAGAAGATGTACACCCCCGGCCTCTTGATCCGGTATTTCGCCCGCCAGGCCGGCCGGCCCTTGTACTTGACGGCCCGGAGTTTCGGCATCAGGCTGATTTTTTTGCCGCCGACCATCACCCCGCAGCGCCGGGGTCTGGCCATGGCCATGGCCCGGCCTTCAAAGGGGTGGTTGAAAATGTACTGCAGGGTAATGGTTTGGGCCCGGCCCTCGATCACGGTCTTTGAGGGGATGACCATCTGGAAATGGGCCCGGGCCGGGGCGATCATTACGGTCGCCGCCAGGACGGCGGCCAGGGCGATGCCCGACAGGTGCTTTCCGCTCATGTCCGTCTCCGTCTTGATTCCGGTTGTGTCCGAAACCCCGTGGGCCCCCTCCCGGGCGAAAAAAAACCACGAGGCCCCCTTGGAGTGGACCTTCGTGGTCGCGTTCGACAGTGTTATGTCTTTCATTCGGGACCGTTCACCGGCCCGTTCCTGATTGTGTATATCCAAGAACCGGTTTTGTGTCAAGGGTCTGGTCCCGAAAAATGGCGACGGCCGCCATCCGGACAGCGGACCGGGTTGATGGTCATGGGACTTGACCGGCCGGGGGTGGTTGGGTTATAAAAAAATATTTTAGCCGCGAGACCGCCCCGGGGGGCGGGCCTCCGGGCTCGCTTCAAACAAACGGGTTGGAACCGGTCAAGGCATCCGTGGACATTATAGATGAAAAACAAGATGTTTAACCTGGGAACCACACCGCCGGCGGGCCGCTTCGTCCACCGCCATCGCCAACTGGCCGTCAAGCCGGCCGAGACCCAGGCCGAGATCGAGGCCGCCCTGCGCCTGCGGTACGAGGTCTTCAACCTCGAATTGGGAGAAGGCCTGGCCGCCTCGGAGGCCCGGGGGCTGGACGAGGACCGGTTCGACGAGATCTGCGACCATCTCCTGGTGATCGACGAGGACGAGGGCCGGGTCGTGGGCACCTATCGACTCCTGCCCGCCTTCAAGGTGTCGGGCTGGGAGGATTTTTACGCCTGGCAGGAGTTCGACATCCGCCCCCTGGCCGGGCTCGAGGGCGGAATCCTGGAACTGGGCCGCTCCTGCGTCCATCCCCAGTATCGCCAGGCGGCCCGGGCGATCAGCCTGCTGTGGCGGGGCATCGCCTCCTATGTCATGATGTACGGCATCAAACACCTGTTCGGCTGCACGTCGCTGCACACCACGGACACCCGCCAGGTCAGCCAGATCTTCAACTTCCTGCTCAGGCGCCAGGGACCGCAGCCCGACCTGCCCTGGGTCGAACCTCATCCCTCTTTCTGCTTTCCGCTGGCCGAGGACGCTCCCCCGGCGGACGAGGACAAGCTGTTCGCCGCCTGCCCGCCCATCCTCAAGGGGTATCTGCGGCTGGGCGCCTTTATCTGCGGGTCCCCGGCCCTGGACCGCGAGTTCAACTGCACCGATCTGTTCACCATTCTGAGCGTGGACCGGGCCACCGAAAAGTGGCGGACCTACCTGCTGCGCGAAGACACCCCGGCCGCCATCCGGGAAGAACAACGGTGAATCGACGCCTGTACCGTATTCCGCTGATTGTCCTGGTAACGCTGTGGGTGACGATTGTGGCGGCGCCGTTGCAGGCCCTCTACCGCCGCCTGTACGGCCCCCTGGCCGCCGACCGGCTGGGCACCGGGGCGTTCCTGTTTTGGTCCCGGGTGATAACCCGCATCGCCGGGATCAGGCTGAAGGTCGATCCCCCGGTGGTCAAGCGCCTGAAAACATCGGGCCAGTTGATCGTGTCCAACCATCAGGCCACCCCGGACTCGATGGTCCTGACCTGGCTGGTCAAGGCCGTGCCCGTGGGCCGGGGCGATTTCAAAAAGTCGGCCCTCTACGGCTTCTTTTGCCGGATATCGGGCATGCTCTGGATCGAGCGGAACGACCGGGGCGCCCTGATGGAGACCATCAACACCATGGTCGAGAAGCTGGAGGCCGGGTTCAACGTCAGCCTCTACCCCGAGGGCACCTCCTCGGACGGCCGCCAGGTGCTGCCCTTCAACCCCAGCGTGTTTCAGGTGCCGGTTGTGACCGGACGACCGATCCTGCCCATTTCCATCCTGTACACCGACAAACAGGGCCGGCCCCTGTCCGATGAGATGCGGGAAGTGATCATGTGGTTCACCGACATCGGTTTCGGGGCCCACACCTTGCGGTTCATGAATCAGCCCGGGGTCCAGTACCGGGTCCGGATCGGGCCGCTGATCAAGGTTCCGGAGGGGATGCCGGGGGGCAAGGCCCGCAAGTGGCTGAATCAGGAGTGCCACCGGGTGGTCTCCGAGGGCCTGGCGGGCCTGACGGCCGAGGCCGAGGCCCGGGCCGCCAAAGCCGGTTGAGCTTCCCTAAACAATAGACGGGCGGAACCCACCATGATAATCACCGCTGCCAAGGCCATTCCCGACCAGTTCCGGATGATCGTCCCCTTCCGGACGGCCAACGTTGTCAACGAGGTCGTCGGCCTGACCCACGTCGTCATCGAGACCGACGCCGGCCTGACCGGCTACGGCGAGGCCTACCCGGCCTTCGAGGTGACCGGCGAGACCCAGGCCGCCACGGTGGAGGTCCTTAAGACCTATATCTTCCCGGTGCTGATCGGGGCCGAGATCGAGGACCTGGCCAGCGCCCGTGACCTCAAGCAGGCCTATGACCCTGACGCCGGGCCGCAGATCGTGGCCGCCAATCCCGGGGCCAAGGCCGCCGTGGACATGGCCCTCCTGGACCTGGTGGGTAAAGGGGAAGCCCGACCCCTGTGCCGGGTCCTCAACCCGGACGCGCCGGAACAGCTCGAGGTCCCCCTGACCGGGGCGGTCGGGATCATGGAATCGGTCGAGGCGGCGGTGGCCGTGGGCCGGCTCCAGGCCGACAACGGCCTGACGCGCCTCAAGGTCAAGGTCGGCCTGGACGACGACCATGACCTCAAGGTCATCTCCGCCCTCAAGGCCGCCCTGCCCGAGACCTCGCTCTGCCTGGACGCCAACCAGGGCTGGGTGACCTGGGAGGGCGCGGCCCGGTTCTTCGACCGCCTGGGCGAGGGCATGGTCGAGTACGTCGAGCAGCCCCTCCTGGCCGACGATTACCTGGGCCTGGTCGAACTGAAGAGGCGATTTCCGTTCAAGCTCATGGCCGACGAGTCGGTCCATACCCTGGGACAGGCCCGGACCCTGATCGAGATGGACGCGGTCGATTACCTCAACCTGAAGCTGATGAAGCACGGCGGCCTCCTCAACTCACTAGCCATCTGCGACCTGGCCGACGACTACGGCCTGCCCTGTCAGGTGGGTTCCATGGGCGAGAACGTCATCGCCTCGGCCGCCGGGGCCCACCTGTTTCTGAGTCACCCCAATCTGATCCACGCCGAGCTGCTTGGCTGGTGGGTCTATGACCGCCCCGGGGACAAGCAGCTGACCGCCGTGGAGGGCCGGCTGGTCCTGCCCGACGCCCCGGGTCTGGGCGTGGACGGGGCCCGGCTGCTGGCGTCTCTCTAGTCCCCGCGGGGTATCCGGTCGAGAGCCCATGGTGTCGCTTCTGTGGTCCAGGCGCGGTCTTTCGGTAACGGCGGTGATCCTGGCCCTGGGGGTGCCGGCCGCCGCGGCCGGGCAGACCGTGTCCTTTTCCGGATTCGGGCCGGTCAAGTTCGGGACCTCGCTCGCCCGGGCAAGGCGGGCCCTGCCCGGGGCCCGGCGGGTCCGGGGCGAGACGGCCGCTGAAATTGCCCTCGAGCCGGCCGGGACGGTCCGTCTGGCCGGGCGGCGGTTCCGGGCCAGACTCCGGTTCTTCGGCGATCGGCTCCAGGAGGTGATCTACACCCCCCGGCGCGATTGCCGCCGGGCCTGCCTGAGGGCGATTCGACTCTCCTTCGAGTCCCGGATCGGCCGGAAACCGGAGAAGATCGCCGACGACTCGCGGATCAAGACCTGGCTCTGGCCCGATCTGGGCCGGGACACCCCCTGGATCGTGGTCATGATCCAGTTCGAGGCCGACCGCCTGATCGAGATCAGCGTCAGCGACCAGACCAATCAACAGATTGAAAAAGCCTGGCGCCCTTCGCGGGGTTGCGTCGCGGCTACCCAATTACGCAAGACACCGAACTCCTGAATTGAATTAATCTTCCCGCCTCCGCCGGCGCTCGCAAGTTCTGATCGGGTATTCCCTTGGCCTGGGGCCGCTTCCGGCCCGATCAACGTTCCCGGCTCCGGCGGGGTAGCAGCACGTGCTCCAGGACCAGGGCCAGCAGGACGCCCATGACCAGGCCGTTGCCGGCCAGGCCCCGCAGTTCGGCCGGGATCATCTCCCAGAAAGAGGGGGGCATGAGGGCCACCACCAGGCCGACCAGGGTCGGCACGCCGACCACGGTTATCCGCCGGGCGGTGACCTCGCCGTCAGCCATCAGGATGTCCAGGGCGACGTGGAGCTGGCCGGCCATGGCCACCAGCAGGGCCGCGGCCACCACCGCCCCGGGCACGGCGGCCATCAGGCCGGCCGCCAGGGGCGAGAAGGCCACCGCCAGACACATCACCCCGGCCCCGGCCACCGGCCAGCGGCTGCCCACTCCGGTGACCTTGATCACGCCCGGGCTGAGGGAATAGCTGACCGGGCCGATGATCCCCAGCCACCCGGCCAGGACCCCGAAAAAGCCGTTCAGGCCCAGGCTGCGCCGGGTCCGGGACTCGGTGTCCGACGCCCCGACCACGGCCTGGACGGCGGTGATCGAGCCGACCTGGTTGATCACCAGGGCCACGTAACTGACCACAAAGGCCAGGGCGGCCGAAAGCCGAAACGAGACCGGGCTGAAAAATCCGCCGCCGGGCAGGGCCAGCCAGGCCGAGCCGTGAAGGGGCGTCCAGTCCACCCGCCCCAGCAGGGCCATCACCCCCATGCCGACCGCGATCCCCAGGAACAGGGACATGGTCCGCCACACGCCCCGCAGACGGAAGCCGGCCATGGCGATCGCCAGGCACAGCCCCAGGGCCGTGGCGGCGCTGACCGGGTCTCCCTCCAGGGCCGTCCGCCAGGCGTCGAACAGGCGCCCGGTCGGGGTCAGGACCACCGCGAACAGGTCGAAGCGGGGCGGCGCCCCGGACCGGCCCATGAACAGGGGCGCCAGGAGGGGGGTCATGGTCACGGCGATCAGCAGCAGCACGGTCGCGACCACGTTCGGGGTGAACAGCCGGATCAGGGGGCGGTGGAGGTGGAACAACGAGGTCAGGAACAGCAGCAGACCGCCGACCATCATCCCGCCGGCGACCACGTCCGGTCCCTGTCCGACCAGGTTGATCGAGGTCAGCAGCAGCACGGCCGACGGCCCGTCCAGCAGCGGCAGACGGTGCCCGAAAACGGGCTGGACGATCATCACCAGCCCGCAGACGATCAGGGTCTTGGTGTAGAAGGCCAGGGAGGCGGCGTGGTCCATCCCGGCCGCCCGGGTGAACAGGGCCGAGGTGATCACCACCAGGGGCAGAAACAGGACCAGCCACTGCAGGCCGAACAGCAGGCCGGCCCCGGCCCCGGGCCGGTCCTCGAGGCCGTAGGCCAGCCGGGTCCGGTCGGTCACGACGGGTCCGCGGTCCCGGTCACTTCCGCCGCCCGCCTGGGGGGATGGTCAGGGGCCATGGGTCCCCGGCCTACTGTCCGCGCCGGCGATTATACCTGGCCCAGTCCTTGGCGGCCAGGTCGGGCCGGCCCATCTTCCCCAGGACCGTGGCCCGGAGCTTGTAGTTGATGGCCTTGTCCGGCTCGAGGCCGATGGCCATGGTGAAATCGTCATAGGCCGACCGGTATTTCCCTTGCCGGGCGTAAACCGTTCCCCGGTTGCGGTAGCCGATGGCGAAGTTCAGGTGAAGCTTGATCGCCTGACTGTAGTTGGCCACGGCCTGGTCCTGGTTGCCCAGTTTCTCGTAACAGTATCCCCGGTTGTTCCAGGCGACGTAGTAGTTGGGTTTGAGTTCGATGGTCTTGTCGTAGTCGGCGATGGCCGGCTGGTACTGGCCCAGGGCGGACCGGACCCGGGCCCGGGTGAACCAGTTCTGGTAAAAGCTGGGCTTGAGCCGGATGGCCTTGTCGCAGTCGGGGAGGGCCCTCTGGTTCTGGCCCAGCCGGTGATAGACGTAGCAGCGGTTGCCCCAGCCGATGTGCCAGGTGGGATCGGCCTGGATGACCCTGGTGTAGTACTGAAGCTTCTGGTGGAGGTCCCTGGTGTGCAGGCCGCGCTTGTTTAACTGAATGGCCAAGGCCCGGTTCGGGGTTCCGGTGGGCTGGGGCGGGGCCGGCTTCACCGGCTTGACCGGGGTTGTCGGTGGGGTCGGCTTGACCGGGTAGGGCGGCGTGACCTGTTCGGGTTTTCCTCCCTTTTCCAGGTCTCTCTGGGCGCCGGCGGGGGTCGCCACGGCCACGAACGCCAGCAACGTCAGGGCGACCAGGGCTTTGAGTCTCATGGCGGGGCCTCACGTCTGCGGGTGATCTGTTTTGCCGTATATCCTAGCACACTCGGCCCGGCGCGACCAACTGCCGGCGCGGCCGGTCAGTGGACGTGGTGGGCCGGCGGCTGGGACAGGGCGGTCTCGATCAGGCCCGACAGAAAGGCGATGATGCGCTCGTGCTCCTGGGGCGTGGGGGGGACGCCGATCAGGTCCTGGACCAGTTCGGTGATGGCGGCGGAG
Source organism: uncultured Desulfarculales bacterium (assembly GCA_964569795.1). Classification (GTDB taxonomy): domain Bacteria; phylum Desulfobacterota; class Desulfarculia; order Desulfarculales; family JAHJDS01; genus JAHJDS01. The sequence continues at coordinate 100,865 of CAZMVB010000011.1, forward strand.
TTGTAGTCCACGGCGGCGGTGGTGGCGCTGACGATCCGGGTCCCGGTGACGAGCTGGTACTCGATGATCTTGCCCGACAGCTCCCGCCGGCGGTCCTCGCCCTCGGGCCCCAGATAGGCCGTGAAGAACCGCCACTCCTCCTCGGTCAGGGGCCGGCCCAGGATTTTCGGGGAGAAGCGGTCCATCTCGGCCCGAACCTGGTCCGGGTCCTGCCGGTGGAGCTCGGCCCAGGCCATGAGGTGCAGCCGCAGGGCCGAGATCAAGAACCGGCTGAGATGCATGTTGATCATGGCCAAACGGCGATCCATGACTCCTCCGTGCGGATTGACGTGCCGATCCGGCCAGGTCAAGCTACCACATTCGGCCGGTCGGAATCCAGACCGGGCGGTCATAAAAATGCTTGTGGTCGGCGGTTGCAGCCCGTAAGATGCCAGTGACGATTCGGTGACTTAATCCGCGACACTTCTTCTTATTCCTATTGAGCGGCTCATGAGTGCGGACAGCATTGTCATCTTGATCCTGGGCGGCTTCGTCGGCCTGTACATGGCCTGGAACATCGGGGCCAACGACCTGGCCAACGCCATGGCCTCGGCCGTGGGGGCCAAGGCGATCACCGTCAAACAGGCGGTGGTCATCGCCGCGATTCTAAATTTTGTCGGGGCGGCCTTCATCGGGGCCCACGTGACCGAAACCCTGCGCAAGGGGATCATCGACTCGGCCGTCTTCGGGGGTGACCACATCAAGATGGCCCTGGCCCTGCTGGCGGCGTTGTTTTCGGCCTCGGTCTGGGTCTTCGTGGCCACCGTGTTCTCCATGCCCGTGTCCACGACCCATTCCATCGTCGGGTCCCTGCTGGGCGTCGGCCTGCTTTTGGGCGGGGCGGGCGCGGTCAAGTGGTGGACGGTGGCGGCGGTGGTGGCCTCGTGGATCATCTCGCCGTTTTTCGCCTGTATCCTGGGCTACGGGCTGTTCTGGTTCATCCGGCGCCGGATCATGTTCGCCAAGAGGTTGCTCCGGGCCGCCCTGCGGTACAGCCCCATACTGGTCGGCCTGGCCATTTTCATCGTCGGTCTGTCCTTTGCCTTGAAGACGCCGCTGGGCAAGAAACTGGGCCTGGGTTTAGGCCTGAGCGTCCTGGCCGCGGCCGGGCTGGCCGCGGCGGCGGCCCTGATCAGTTACCTGGTCATTCGCCGGCTGTTGCTGGTCCGTCGGGTCAAGTCCATCGAGCAGATGTATCGTTTCCTGCAGGTCGGGACCTCGTCCTACGTCGCCCTGTCCCACGGGGCCAATGACGTGGCCAATGCCCTGGGACCCATGGCCGGCATCTTTTTCGCCCTGACCCAGCACACCATGTCGGCCCAGGTGCCCGTCCCGATCTGGATGCTGGCCATCGGGGGCCTGGGGATCGGCCTGGGGACCCTGGTCATGGGGCGCGGGGTGATGACCACCCTCGGGGAACGGATCACCACCCTGACCAACACCCGTGGTTTTTCCGTGGATTTCGCCGCGGCCTCGACGGTCCTGTTCGCCTCGAAACTGGGCATGCCGGTCTCGACGACCCACGCCGCCGTGGGCGGGGTCCTGGGGGTGGGACTGGCCGGCGGTCTCGAGGCCGTGGATTTCCGGGTGATTTTCAAGATCACGGTCTATTGGGTGATCACGCTCCCCATCGCCGCCCTGTCGAGCATCGTCACCTACCTGATTCTCAGAATGTTTTTCTGAAGGGAGAGATAGCCATGAGAAACTTGATCGGACGGCTGTTCATGAAGTCCCCGTTCGACGAGCTTCTGCCCCACGCCCGGAAGGTCCAGGAGTGCGCCTGGATGTTCCGCAAGGCCTTTGACTGCTTTCTCAAGCAGGACTGCGAGGAATTCGACATCCTGCTCGAGGAGGTCGTCCGGCTCGAGTCCGAGGCCGACGCCATCAAGCGCAACATCCGGGGGCATCTGCCCAAGGGCGTCTGGATGGTCGTGGACAAGTTCCAGCTCTTCATGTTCTTGCGGGAGCAGGACAAGGTCCTGGACAAGGTCCAGGCCGCGCTGCAGTGGCTGAGCATGCGCGAGGAGAGCGTGGTCCCGGAGGAGATCGCCCAGCGGTTGCTGAAGATGGTTGACCTGGCGGTCGAGACCATCGAGATCATGGTCCCCATGTGCGCCGCGGCCCGTGACTACTTCCGCTCGCCGGACAATGAAAAGCGCCAGGCGGTCAAGGACCGGATCCGGGACATCCGGCGCAAGGAGCACGCCACCGACCAAATCGAATTCGGCCTCAAGCGGCTGGTGTTCTCCATGGACCTGGAGGCGGCCGCCCTGATCTACTACGTCCGCTTGTTCGAGACCATGGGGGACGTCACCGATCACGCCGAGAACGCGGCCGACATGATGCGGGCCATGATCGCCCGCTGACCCCCGGACGCATCCGGCCGACCGAACGTCATCAAGATGCCATGGAGTTGTCCGCGTCCTGTCATGGTGCCGCCATATGAATCCAGGGGAGGGACGGCGAGCACACCATCCAGCGGAGACGAAAGCATGGCCACCATCCTGGTCATCGAGGACGAACGGGACATCCTGGACATTGTGGCCTATAACCTGGGCCGGGCCGGGTTCGAGGTCCTGACGGCCGAGGACGGCCGAACCGGCCTGGACCTGGCCCGGGAGAGGCGTCCGGACCTGATCGTCCTGGACCTGATGCTGCCCGGCCTGGACGGCAAGGACGTCTGCCGCCGCGTCCGGCAGGGCGAGGACACCCGGGAGATCCCGATCCTGATGCTGACCGCCCTGGTGGACGAGACCGACCGGGTGGTCGGCTTCGAGCTGGGCGCGGACGACTACCTGACCAAGCCCTTCAGCCCCCGGGAGCTGGTCCTGAGGATCCAGGCCATCCTGCGCCGGACCGCCGAGCCTCAGGGGCCTTCCGGGGTGCTCCGGTTTCCCGACCTGGTGATCGATCCCGAACGGCACCGGGTCGAGGTCATGGGCCAAGAGGTCGAGCTGACGGCCACCGAGTTCAAGCTGCTGCATTACCTGGCCAGCCGGGCCGGCCGGGCCCAGACCCGGGAGGTCCTGCTGGACCGGGTCTGGGGCTATTCCTACGAGGGCTACGCCCGGACCGTGGACACCCACATGCGGCGCCTGCGGCGCAAACTGGGCCCCCTGCGGGACAGGATCGAGACCCTGCGCGGCGTGGGCTACCGGTTCCGGGAACAGCCGTGAAGCTGAAGGTCTCCTTTCAGACGTGGGTCTTCATGGGCTGCCTGGCGGTGGTCCTGTGCACCCTGGCCCTGGCGGCGCTGGTGGCCCAGGGATATCTGCGGGGACAGTTGACCCACCGGGCCCGGGTGTCCCTGATGACCACCCTGGCCGCCGTAAAGGTCATGGCCGCCCGGGAGGCCGTCCCGGGCGACGGTCTTTCATCCCCGGACCGATGGGCCAAGAGACTGGGGCGAAGCCTGGGACTGCGGGTGACGGTCATCGACCCGGACGGGCGGGTCGTGGGCGACTCGAACGTGCCGGCCGGAGACCTGCCGGACCTGGACAACCACGCCGGGCGGCCCGAGGTCCGGCAGGCCCGGCACGAGGGCGTCGGGTCCAGCCTGCGCTACAGCCGGACCCTGGGCCTGGACCTGATGTATGCCGCGGCCGTGGTCCGGCCCGTTGGCGGCCCGGTGTGGCTATCGGACCTGACCGGGTTTTACGTCCGCCTGGCCCTGCCCCTGTCCCAGGTGGGCCGGGTCATCGGCCGGATGCGTCGTCTGCTCCTTGCGGCCCTGCTCTGGGGCCTGCTGGTGTCGGTGATGGTGGCCTGGCTGGTGTCCCGGCGGCTGTCCCGGCCGGTCAAGGACCTGGCGGCCACGGCCCGGCGGATCACCGCCGGGGACGCCGAGCCCCGGTTCCGGCTGTATCCGCAGCACGAGGTCGGCGATCTGGGCCGGGCCCTGGACGAGATGTCCACCCATCTGGCGTCCGAGATCCGCAAGGTCTCCGAGGCCCGGGACCGCCTGGCGGCGGTGCTGGAGGGCGTGGTCGAGGGGGTCCTGGTCCTGGACCGGGACGGCCAGGCGATCATCGCCAACCGGGCCCTGTCCAGGATGCTCGAGCTGGACGGGGACCCCATCGGCCGGAAGACCCCGGAAATCGTGCGCAACGCCGACCTGATCGAGGCCGTCGAGGCGGCCTTGGCCGGAGCGGAACCGGCCACGGTCGAGATGCGGACCCACGGCCCGCGGCCCCGCTTTCTCGAGGTCCACGTCGTCGGCCTGCCCGGCGAACCGCCCCTGGGCGGGGCCGTGGCCGTGTTCCACGACCTCACCGCCCGCGAGCAGGTGGACCGGATGCGCCGGGATTTCGTGGCCAATGTCTCCCACGAACTGCGCACCCCCCTGACCGCGGTCCGGGGCGCGGTCGAGACCCTGCGGGACGGCGCCCTGGACGACCCCGCGGCCGGACTCCAGTTCGTGGCCGTGATCGAGCGCCACGTCGATCGACTGGAGAACATCCTCCGCGACCTGCTGGACCTGGCCCGCCTGGAATCGGCCGCCGTCGAGCCGCCCCGGGAGGAGGTCAATCTGACGGCCAGGGTCAGGTCCGCCCTGAACGCCGCGAACGACCTGGCCAAATCCCGCGACATCGAGCTGACCGCCCAGGGCCTGGACCAGGAGATCTCCCTGCCCGGGGACGCCCGCCTCCTGGAGCAGGCCGTCCTGAATCTGCTCCACAACGCCGTCAGCTACAACGACCCCGGCGGCCGGGTGACCCTGAGCCTGGCGCAGAGTCCGACCCAGGTCGTTATTGCCGTCGAGGACACCGGCCTGGGCATCGCGCCGGAAGACCTGGAACGGGTCTTCGAGCGCTTCTACCGGGTCAACAAGGACCGCTCCCGGCGCCTGGGGGGCACCGGCCTGGGCCTGGCCATTGTCAAGCACGTCGCCCAGCTCCACGGCGGACGGGTCGAGGTCACCTCCCGGGAAGGCGTCGGCTCGACCTTCACCCTTGTCTTGAATAAACAATAAGTTAATTGTTTCAGACCATATCCGACCCGGGGAACCCGGGGTGTCCTCCCCGCCCGGGTCAGAGTCGGACCCCTTCAAAGTTCGCACAAAGGCCACTTGACCGTCATCGGACCGTCACCAATCGGGCCCATCTTGAGGTCACGTGTCAAGCAAGCGTTCAGCAAAATTGCCGCTTAACAGGAGGTTTAGTAAAGTGACCAGACGGATGATGATTGTCGCCTTGGCCCTGGTGGCGTCAATGGCCCTGATGGGCCAGGCGGCCCAGGCGGCCCAGGGCCTCAAGATCACGGGCTCCACCACGGTCCTGCCCATCGCCAAGAAGTGCGTCGAGGTCTTCCGGAAGAAACACCCCGAGGCCGTCATTTCCCTGTCCGGCACCGGGTCGGGCGACGGGATCCGGGCCATGATCGACGGCACCGCCGACATCGGTGACGCCTCCCGCGACATGGAGGGCCAGGAGATGGCCAGGGCCGAGAAGAAGGGCATCACCCCGGTCAAGCACGTCATCGCCCTGGACTGCATCGTGCCCATCGTCCATCCCGGCAACAAGGTGTCCAGCCTGACCATCGCCCAGCTCCACGGCATCTACACCGGCAAGATCACCAACTGGAAGCAGCTCGGCTGGAAGAACCGGGCGATCGTGGTCCTGTCCCGCGATTCCAGCTCGGGCACCTTCGAGGTCTGGAACCACAAGGTCCTCAAAAAGGCCCACCTGACCCGGCGGGCCCAGCTCCTGGCCAGCAACGGCGCGGTCCGGTCCGCGGTGGCCGCCAACCGCTACGCCATCGGCTACGTGGGCATCGGGTACCTGGGCCGGGGCGTCCAGGCGGTCAAGGTGAACGGCATCATGGCCTCGCCCGCCGGGGCCTTGAAGGGCACCTATCCCATCGCCCGGAAGCTGTTCATGTTCACCCGGGGCCAGCCCCAGGGGATCGTCAAGGCCTTCATCGACTTCGTGCTGTCCAAGAAGGGCCAGAAGCTGGTCAAGGCCGCCGGGTTCGTGCCCCTGCACTAGCCCGGATTATTCATGAGACTTCTACTGCGGCGCCGCTATCCCGGCTGCGAGGCTTGTTTCCCGGCCTTGGTGCTCGGCGTACTGTCAAGTACGCCTCCGCGCCAAGTCCGGTCCAACTTCGCCTCTCGCTCGGGATATCGACGCCTCGCTACGAACCCTCATGAATACCCGGGCTAGCCCGGCGGGAAATAGATCGGGAAGGATCTAGCCCTTCCCCCTGTCTTTTTTCGTCGGTTGTCACCTGGATGTCATAAAACTCCGGTCAACTCTGGTATCGGATCGAAGTTGTCAATAAAGGGACAGTCTCAGCGGCCGGATCGGCCGGCGGAGGTCAGGGCGTGAGCCCCTCGCAGACCACAACAGTGGACGCCCCAGGTCCGGGCGGCGCGGTCTCCGGGATCGGGTCGCGGTCGCGGGACGGCCGCCTCCCGGGCCGGCGCCGGCGCCGGCGGGAGCGGGCGATCAAGACAATGTTCCTCTTGGCCGCCCTGTTCTCGATCATCATCATGGGCCTGATCGTCCTGTTCCTGATGAAGGAGGGCGTCAATCTCTTTTTCCCGGGGCCGCCGGCCGGCAAGTTCGGGTTCTGGCAGCTTGTCCAAACCCGGGACATCACGGTCTTCGCCCCCACGCCGCCGGTCGGCCTGTTCGACTTCCTGTTCGGGTTGAGGTGGGAGCCGACCCACCCCACCGCCCCGGCCTACGGCATCCTGCCCCTGATCTGCGGCTCCCTGGCCGTGACGTTTTTGTCCTCCCTGATGGCCGTTCCCCTGGGGGTATTGACCGCCATATACCTGGCGGTGGTGGCCGGGCCGCGCCTCCGGGAATGGGTCAAGCCCGGGGTCGAGCTCCTGGCCTCGCTGCCCTCGGTCATTCTCGGTTTTTTGGGGATGATCGTTTTGGCCCCGCAACTGGCCAACTTCGTGGACCGGTTGATCGACTGGGGGGTGTTGAGCCCCAACACCGAGGTCGTGGGCCGCAACGTGCTCAACGCCTCGATCATGCTGGCCCTGATGGCCATCCCGACCATCTGCAGCATCTCCGAGGACGCCCTGCACAACGTCCCCGGCGACCTGCTCGAGGCCTCCTACGCCCTGGGGGCGACCAAGTGGGAGACGACCACCCGGGTCTGGATCCCGGGGGCCCTGTCCGGCCTGGGCACGGCGGTCATCCTGGGGATGAGCCGGGCCATGGGGGAGACCATGGTCGTGCTCATGGCCGCCGGCGGGGCGGCCCGGATCCCGCTGTCCGTCTTCGACCCGGTCCGGCCCATGCCGGCCATTATCGCCGCCGAGATGGGCGAAACGCCGGTCGGCACCCACCACTACTTCGCCCTGTTCGCCATCGGCATCGTCCTGTTCTTGTTCACCCTGTTGTTCAACCTGGTGGCCGACCACATCGCCCACCGCTTCCAGCAACGGGGGGCGGCGACGCTATGACCGGCAAGACCTTGGCCGTCCGGAAATTCCGCCAGCGGCTGGCCTTTAGCGTCTGCCGCGCGGCCACGGTCCTGGTCCTGACCGCCCTGGGCGGGATCCTGCTTTACGTGGTCATCATGGGGGTGGGCGGGCTGACCTACAAGTTCCTGGTCTCCGGCCCGGATCAGGGGGGCGTTTTCCCGGCGATCGTCGGCACCTTGCTGCTGACCCTGGCCGCCATCGTCGTCGCCCTGCCCCTGGGGGTGGCCGCGGCGGTCTATCTGTCCGAATACGCCCGGGAGGGGCGTCTGCTGCGGATCATCCGGCTGGGCATCAATAACCTGGCCGGGGTGCCCTCGGTCATCTTCGGCCTGTTCGGTCTGGCCCTGTTCTGCATCCTGTTCGGTTTCGGCAAGAGCCTGCTGGCCGGCGGGTTGACCCTGGGGCTTCTGATTTTGCCGACCGTCATCGGGGCCTCGGAGGAGGCCCTGCGCCAGGTCCCGGCCACCTTTCGCGAGGCCTCGCTGGCCCTGGGGGCCACCCGGTGGCAGACCATCCGCCGGGTGGTCCTGCCGGCGGCCCTGCCCGGTGTCCTGACCGGCAGCATCCTGGGCATCGGCCGGGCGGCCGGCGAGACGGCCCCGATCATGTTCACCGCGGCCGCCTTCACCGTCACCCACCTGCCGAGCTCGCCCCTGGACGAGGTCATGGCCCTGCCGTATTATGTCTATATCCTGGCCAACGAGGGCCGCAACATGATCCCCGCGGGCCAGAACCTGGACCACATCCAGTACGGCACCATCCTGGTGCTGATCCTGTTGGTGTTGGGAATGAGTCTGTCGGCCATCATCATCCGGTCCCGCATGCGAAGGAAGAAGAAATGGTAGATGACTCCCTTGCCGCCGGGACCGGTGATCGTCGGATCGTCATCCAGGTCAAGGACCTGGATTTCTACTACACCGATTTCCACGCCTTGAAGAATGTGTCCATGGACGTCGAGTCCAACCAGGTCACGGCCTTGATCGGCCCCTCCGGGTGCGGCAAATCGACCTTCTTGAGGCTGCTCAACCGGATGAACGACCTGATTCCGGGGACCCGGGTCACGGGAACCATCCTGTTCGACGGCCGGCCGCTGTACGGCGAGGGGGTCGATCCGGTCGATATCCGCCGCCGGGTGGGGATGGTCTTTCAGAAACCGAACCCCTTCCCCAAGACCATCTTTCAGAACGTGGCCTACGGACCCCAGCTCCACGGCGGCCGGTCCAAGCGGGCCATCGAGGACCTGGTGGTCCGGACCCTCCAGGCGGCCGCCTTGTGGGACGACGTCAAGGACATCCTCGATCGCTCGGCCCTGGAGCTGTCCGGCGGCCAGCAGCAGCGGCTGTGCATCGCCCGGGCCCTGGCCATGGAGCCCGAGGTCCTGCTCATGGACGAGCCGACCTCGGCCCTGGATCCCCTGGCCACCGCCCGGATCGAGGAACTGGTCAAGGAACTCAAGTGGAATTACACCGTGATCATCGTCACCCACAACATGCAGCAGGCCGCCCGCGTCTCGGACGAGACCGCCTTTTTCTACCTGGGTGAACTGATCGAGATGGGAGACACCAAGACCATCTTCACCAAGCCCACCCGCCAGCAGACGGAAGATTACATCACCGGCCGGTTCGGCTAGGCCTTGATTGCGCCGGCCTCGAAAGGACGAGAGGAATGAAGGTATCACATTTCCACCGCCAGATTGAGGAACTCCAGGACACGGTCCTCAAGATGGCCGGACTGGTCGAGGACGCCATGGACCAGGGCACCCGGTCCGTCATCCGTCGCGACCTGGACCTGGCCCGGGACGTGATCACGGGTGATCGCCGGATCGATCTCATGGAGAACGACGTGTTCGAGCGGGGGATGGTCCTGTTGGCCACCCAGCAGCCGGTGGCCGTGGACCTGAGGCTGATCGCCGGATTGCTGGACATCTCGTCCTGCCTGGAGCGGATCGGCGATCAGGCGGTCAACCTGGCCCAGCGGGCCCTGGCCCTGGGGGAGCTGGACCCCCTCGAGGCCCCGCCCAAGCTGGCCGAGATGTCCGCCATTGCCCGGGAGATGACCGAGGCCTGCCTCCAGGCCCTGATCCAGCGCGACGTCCGGCTGGCCAACGCCGTCTGCTGCCGGGACGACGAGCTGGACGACCTCAACCGGCGGCTCCTGGAGGAGGTCATCGAGTGGATGATGGGCGAGAAGCGCCTGGTCCGCCGCGGCGTCGAGTTCATCCTGGCCGGCCGTCACCTGGAACGGATCGGGGACGAGGCGACCAACGTCGCCGAGGCGGTCGTCTTTCTGACCGAGGGCCGGGTCGTCTCCCACCTGCCCCGCGACGGCAGCGAGGACGGCCTGGTCTGTTGATCTAAGCGGCCCCCAGACCGGTGGCATGACAAAGGCGGCCCCGCGGGGCCGCCTTTTTGTGTCTTGTTGTCTGGTTCTAGAACTTGAACGTGACCAGGATCCCGGCCAGCCACAGCGAGCCCAGGTCGGCGTTCACGGCGTTGCCGTCACCCACGTCCCGCCAGGGGCTCCAGCCCTCGTAGTAGTAGGCGATCTCCGGGGCGATGGTCAGGTGCTTGTTGACCCGGTAGGGCACGGCGAACGAGAAGCCGTACTTGACGTTCTGGCCATGCCGCCAGGTCCCGACCTGATCGTTGCTGGCGTTGGAGTTCTTCTGCCAGCCGCCCGACAGCCAGATGGTGGCCCGGCCGACCCTGTAGTAGAAGCCCAGGCAGGCGCCCATCATGTAGGTGTTCTCGAGCGTGATCCGGGACGGGTCGTTGTTGCCGCCCCAGTAAATGGCCTGGACGAGCTGGTTGTCGTGGTTGCTGGAGAAGTAGTTCTGGGCGGCCCAGATTTCACCCTTGAAACCGAACGCGCCCAAGGAGACGTGGAAGGGCAGGGCCACGGCCCAGGTCAAGATCCGGTCGTCGTCCAGGTTGGCCCCGTTGATGGGCTCGTACTCGCCAAGATAGACCACCACGCCCGGAGCGACCGAGAAGTAACGGCTCCGGTACATGACCACCAGGTCCAGCCGGGGCAGGGTGGTGTTGAACACCGACTGGACGCCGCCGGGACCGTAACTGTCGGTGGCGTTGAGGGCCTGGCCCAGGGCGACCTGGAAGGTCCAGGGACCGACATAGTAGTACAGGATGATCTGCATGAACCGGCCGGACTTGATCGCGCCGTGGTTGATGAAACTGGTCCGGATGCGGTTGTTCAGGTCGGCCGGCCGGCGATGCAGGGTCCAGCCGATCTGGGCGTAGGGCAGCCCCAGGCCGCTGCCGAACAGGTTATCGGTGTGGCCGATGACCAGCTTGCACCGGCCGAACTTGTACCAGCCGTACATGTGGCGCAGGCCGACGTTGGCGTCGCCGTGCACCCCGCCGTCGTTCCACAGGCCGAACTCGATCCGGGCCCCGGTGGTCTTGTCGTTGCTGGTGAAGTCCACCCGCAGGTAGGACTCGTCCTGGTTGCCGATGGTGAAGGTCGTCAGGTCCGGCTGATAGCTGGCCCCGCCGTCCTGGCGGCGGTTCGGCGCACCATAGGAGGAGCCCGATCGCCACGAGTACATGATTTCGGTCTTGATGCGCGCCCCGACCTTGACCTGGTAGGCGGCCGCCGGCAGGGCCAGCGCCAGGGTCAGGACCGAGGCCAGGCAAAACACCCACAATTGCTTCATCTCGTTTCTCCTGTTCTCCGCGACAATTTTCGGAAGTGAACATTCGGCGCAGCCGCCCCCCCGGGGCTCCTCCGCCACCATTCTCGTGGCCGGTCCGGGACCCGGCGGCCCGGGTCCGCGACCGGCCCCACCTGTTCCGGCGCCCGGGAGCGGGGCTACCGTCAGGAGCGGGACATCATTCCCCTGGCTCTGCCCCCGGCACGCGCCGGTTCGGTCCGGACGTTTCCCTGGGGAAACGGCTGGACCTGGCGCTATTTATGGGAGGACAAGCGTGGCGGTTTCTTGGCCGGACCCTGACGATCTATCGCCTTTTTGATAACAGCAGTTTGACGATTGGACGGGCTGCCTCCCCGGTTTCGGTCGGCCGGGGCGCAAAAAACGCCGACCGGGTCGGGCCCGGTCGGCGTTGGGTTAACACGATCTGCGTTTGAGATCTACAGCTTGACCACCCAGCCGTGGGGGTCCGGGCGGCGGCCGTACTGGATGTCCAGGATCTCGTCGTACAGGTCCCGGGACAGCTCGCCCACCCCGCCGTCGCCCACGACGACCGATTGACCCTGGTAATTGATCTCGCCCACCGGGGAGATCACGGCGGCCGTGCCCGTGGCAAAGGCCTCGACCAGCGATCCGTCCCGGCAGCCGGCGATGACCTCGTCGATGGTCACCCGCCGCTCGTTGACGTTTTCGCCGCGGTCGCGGGCCAGGGCCAGGGCCGTGTCCCGGGTGATGCCGGGCAGGATCGACCCGGTCAGGGCCGGGGTGACCAGTTCGTCCTTGAACTTGAAGAAGATGTTCGAGGTGCCGACCTCCTCGATGCTCTTCTTGTCGCAGGCGTCCAGCCACAGGACCTGGGTGTACCCCTTGGCGTAGGCCTCCTCGGCGGCCAGGAGCGAGGCGGCGTAGTTGGCGCAGGTTTTGGCCTCGCCCACCCCGCCGACCGAGGCCCGGACGTACTTGTCCGTGACCATGATCTTGGTCGGGGCGAAGCCCTCGGCGTAGTAGGCCCCCACCGGGCCGACGATGATGTAGAACATCACCTCGGAGGCGACCTTGACCCCGAGGACCGCCTCGGAGGCGATCATCGTCGGCCGGATATAGAGCGAGGCCCCCTCGGCCTTGGGGATCCAGTCCTTTTCCAGCAGGATCAGTTCCTTCATGCCGGCCATGACGTCGTCCACGTCCACCTCGGGCAGGCACAGCCGCACAGCCGACCGGTTGAGGCGGGCCATGTTGTCTTTGGGCCGGAAGAGGTGGATGGCGCCGCCCGCGCCGTAGTAGGCCTTGAGGCCCTCGAAGACCTGCTGGCCGTAGTGCAGCACCAGGGCCGCCGGATCCAGGCCCAGCGGTCCGTAGGGGACGATACGGTGATCGTGCCAGCCTTGGCCCCGGGTCCAATCGTAGATCAGCATGTGATCGGTCAGGATCTTGCCGAAGCCGAGCTGGGAATCGTCCTTCGGTTTGGGCAGTTGCCGGTCCGGACTGACGCTTTCGATTCTGAGTTCCATTTTCTGCCTCCAGAGCCCGTCAAAACCGAATTTATATCCCTACCATCGGCCGCCGGGCAAGTCAAGACGCGGGCCGGGCGGTTGTCAAGTCGGCCTGTCATGGGTTATGGTGGTGGACCCGTCATCGTCGGGAGACACTCATGGATCAGACCTTGTTCGAGCCCTATCACCTGACCCCGACCGTTGAGGTCGAGGCCCGCCTGGCCGCCCTGGGGGCCCGCCTGGCCGCGGCCGGTTTGGACGGCGCGCTGGTGTTCCATCCGGTCAACCGCTTCTACCTCACCGGGACCATGCAGGCCGGGGCCCTCTGGATCGAACCCGACGGCCGGGCGGTCCAGTTCATTCACCGCGACCCGGGCCGGGCCGCCTTCGAGTCGCCGGTCGAGACAATCGCCGTGGCCTCGCTCAAGGAGGTCGCCCCGGGCGTGGCCGAGCGCCTGGGCCGGACGCCGGCCCGGTTGGGGTTCGAACTGAGCGAGCTGCCGGCGGCCGACCTGGCCCGCTACCAGCAGACCTGGCCCGGGATGGCCCCGGTCAACGTGTCGCCCGCGATCATGGACCTGCGGGCAGTCAAGAGCGATTACGAGATCGGGCTCATGGCCCGGTCCGGGGAACTGGCCCGCCGGGTGTACGGGGCGGTGCCGACCTGGTTGCGTCCCGGGATGACCGAGATCGAACTGGCCGCCGAGATGACCCGCCTGGCCATGAGCGCCGGACACATCAACACCGTCCGGATGGGCGGCTTCGGGGCCGAGTCGTTCAACTGGCACGTCGTTTCCGGCCGCGCCGGGTCGCTGGTCAGCACCATCGACGCCCCCTTTGCCGGCCTGGGCCTGTCCCCGGCCTGGCCCATGGGCGCCGGCCGCCGGCCGATCGGGCCCGGCGATCCGGTCCTGATCGACTTCGGCCTCTGCCTGGACGGCTACCTGGTGGACCTGACCCGGATGTTTTCGCTCGGTCCGCCCGCCCCGCGGCTCAGGGACGCCTTCGAGGGCCTGGAAACGATCGAGACCGAACTGCTGGCCCGCCTGATGCCGGGGGAGTCCTGCTCTGACCTCTACCAACTCGCCCTGGAGACGGCCGACCGGCTGGGCTGGGCCGACTCCTTCCTGGGGCACCCCGGCCAAAAGGCCCGCTTCGCCGGCCACGGCCTGGGCCTGCAGTTGAACGAGCCTCCCTTTCTGGCCCCGGGTCATGACGCGCCCCTGCGGGCGGGGCACGTGGTCGCCCTGGAACTGAAGACGGTCCTGGATCAGGGCGCCGTGGGCCTGGAGAACAGCTTTCAGGTCACCGACCAGGGGCCGCTCCTCTTGACCCCGGCCGACCCCCGCTGGGTCGTGGTCGAACCTTGAGGCGAACATGGAGTGGAAGTTTTTCGTAACCGCGTTCACGACGGTCTTTCTGGCCGAGCTGGGGGACAAAACCCAGTTGGCCATCCTGTCTCTGGGGGCGGGCAGCACCTCGCGCTGGTCGGTGTTCATCGGCTCGTCCCTGGCCCTGGTGCTGTCCTCGGCCATCGCCTGTCTGGTGGCCGACGCGGCGGCCCGGGTGTTGCCGGTCAAGGTCATCCGCGTGGCCGCCGGGGGGCTGTTCATCGCCCTGGGGCTGTGGATGATCCTGGTCAAGCGGGCGGCATAGCCTTGCCAAGCCGGTTCGAGATTACTATATTTGGATAAGTGGACAATCCCGGGGAGTAGCAATGGCCCTGCTCGAGGTGCGAACATATCCGGATCCGGTCCTGAAGGAGGTCTGCCGTCCGGTGGACGAGATCGACGACCGGGTGCGCGATCTGGCCCGGAACATGATCGAGACCATGCGCGCCGCCCCCGGGGTCGGACTGGCCGCCTGCCAGGTGGGCGAACCGATCCGGATGATCACCATGGACCTCAGTCCCCGCGACCCCAAGCCGGAGCACCTGATCGTCCTGATCAATCCCCGGGTCGTCCAGGCCGAAGGCGAGCAGAACTCGACCGAGGGTTGTCTGTCCCTGCCCGAATTCCAGGCCGAGGTCAAGCGGGCCAATCGGGTGGTGGTCGAGGGCCTGGACCTGCAGGGCGAGCCCGTTCGGTTCGAGCACCAGGGCCTGCTGGCCGTGATCTGCCAGCACGAGCTGGACCACCTGGACGGCACGCTCCTGCTGGATCGGATCAGTTCCCTCAAACGCAATCTTTACAAGAACAAGGTCAAAAAAGAGGCCAAACGCCAGCGCCAGGAAGACACCGCGGCCGAGTCATGACCGGTTCCCACCCGCCCCGGCTGATTTTTTTCGGCACCCCGCACTTTGCCGTGCCCACCCTGAAGGCCCTGGTCCGGGCTGAGCTGGCGCCTTTGGCCGTGGTCACCCAGCCGGACCGGCCCCGGGGACGGGGCCGCAAGGTGGTGCCGTCGGAGGTCAAGAAGGCGGCCGAAGAACCGGGTCTGCCCATCATCCAGCCCGAGCGAACCAAGGCCCCGGAGTTCGTCCAATGGCTCAATGACCAGCGGGCCGATCTTTTAGTGGTGGTCGCCTTTGGTCAGCTCTTGCCCCCGGAAATCCTGGCGGCTGCCCGGCTGGGGGCGGTGAATCTCCATCCCTCGCTCCTGCCCCGGTGGCGGGGCCCGGCCCCCATCCCCAGGGCGATCATGGCCGGGGACGCCGAGACGGGCGTCTGCGTCATGTGGCTGGACGAGGGCATGGACACCGGCGACGTGATCTCGCGGCTGGTCGAACCCATCGCCCCGGACGATACGGCCGGGACCCTGGAGTCCAGGCTGGCCGACAAGGGGGCGGCCCTGATGGTCGAGACTGTGCGGAAAATCCGGGCCCGCACGGCCGGGCGCACCCCCCAGGGTGATTCCGGGGCGACCTATGCCGGGCCGCTCGAATCGGCCGAGGCCGAGATCGACTGGACCGGGCCGGCCGGGGACCTGGACCGGCTGATCCGCGGCCTGGACCCCCGGCCCGGGGCCTGGACCATTTTCGAGGGCCAGCGCCTGAAGCTGTTCGCCTCCCGGGAGGTTGCAACCCGGTCAGACGCTCCCCCGGGGACGGTCCTGGGGACCGAGGCCGAGGGCCTGGTGGTGGCCACCGGCCGGGGCGTCCTGGTCCTGGGCCGCATCCAGCCGCCCGGCAAGAAGGTCATGGACGCCGCCGCCTGGTGGCGGGGCCGGCGCCTGCCGGTCGGGACCCGGCTGGGGACGTGACCGGTCTCGCCCCCCGCCGCCTGGCCCTGGATATCCTGGCCGCCACGGCCGCGGGGCGGCGGCCCGAGGAACTCCTGGCCGCCCGCCTGCCCGAGCTGGACAAGCCCGAGGACAGACACCTGACCAGTCACCTGGTTTACGGGACCCTGCGCTGGCAGGGCCGTCTGGACTGGATCATCGATTCCCTGACCGCCAAGCCCCGGCAACTGTCTCCTGAAGTCCGGCAGATACTCCGCCTCGGCCTTTTTCAATTGATTATTCTTACGCGGGTGCCGGACCACGCCGTGGTGGACACGGCCGTCGGTCTGGCCAAGGCGCGCCGTCCTCGGGCGGCCGGACTGGTCAACGCCGTGCTGCGAGGCTTTCGGCGGCAAGAAAATTCCTTGGGTTGGCCCACTGACCCGGCCGAGCGCCTGGCCGCGACCGGTTCCCTGCCGGTGTGGCTGGCCCGGGAGTGGATCGACCGCGCCGGTCCCGCCGAGGCCGAGGCCATGGCCGCGGCCCAGAACCAGGAACCGCCCATCAATCTGCGGACCAACACCCTGCGCACCAGCCGGGACGACCTGGTGAAATTGCTGGCCGGCTCGGCCCGGGAGATCGGTCCCGGGCGTTTTTCGCCCGAGGCGGTCACCCTGCGCGGACCCCGGGGGGCGCTGACCGAGTGGCCCGAGTATGGCTCCGGCCTGTTCACCCTCCAGGACGAGGCGGCCCAAATGGTGTCGCACCTGGGCGCGCCGCGGCCCGGGGAGACGGTGATCGACCTCTGCGCCGGCCGGGGGGGCAAGACCTTTCATCTGGCGGCTTTACTCGGTGATCGAGGTGTTGTCCATGCTTGGGACAAGGACAAGGACCGCCTGTCCGATCTGATTCGCGATCAAAAGAGACTGGGCCTCACCTGTGTCCGAGCACAGACCCTGGACGTCACGGCCGGTGACTTGCCCGAGGTGACGGCCGATCTGGTCCTGGTGGACGCGCCCTGTACCGGTCTGGGGGTGATCCGCCGCCGGCCGGACATCAAGTGGCGGGTTTTGCCGGGCGATCCCATGAAGATGGCCGGGCTGCAGTCCAGACTGCTGGAGGCCGCGTCCGGTCTGGTTTCCCCGGGCGGCCGGCTGGTCTATGCCGTGTGCACCCTGACCGAGGCCGAGGGCCCGGGCGCGGTGAGGCGTTTTCTGGAAAGACACCCCGAGTTCACCCTGGACCCGGCCGACCGCTGGTTGCCCGGACCGGCCCGGGACCTGAAGGACGAGCGGGGTTTTCTGGTCACCTGGCCGCATCGCCACGGGCTGGACGGCTTCTTCGGCGCCCGGCTGAGCAAAAGGGCCTAGAGATCGCCCCGCCGCCTCGGCGGCGGCCGGCCCTTTACATTCGCTTTCCATCCAGGCTAGATTAGGGGACGACGGCCGGGCGGGACCGGCCGGGTAGGAGTAATCATGAAACTGATCGCCCCCTCGATCCTGTCCGCCGACTTCGCCCGGCTGGGCGAGGAGATCTCGACCGTGGCCGCGGCCGGGGCCGATTGGCTCCACGTGGACGTCATGGACGGCCACTTCGTGCCCAACCTGACCATCGGCCCGCCCGTGGTGGGGGCCATCCGCCGGGTGACCGACCTCTACCTGGACGTGCACCTGATGGTCGATAACCCGGACGACCTGCTGGCCGAGTTCGCCGCGGCCGGGGCCGACGGCATCACCGTCCACGCCGAGGTCCTGCCCCATCTCCACCGGACCCTGGGCCGCATCCGCGAGCTGGGCAAGGCCACCGGGGTGTCGCTCAATCCCTCGACCCCGGTGGGTCACCTGGACTACGTCCTGGAACTGTGCGACTTGGTCCTGGTGATGACCGTCAATCCCGGCTTCGGCGGACAGTCCTTCATCGACGCCGCCGCGCCCAAGGTAACCGAACTACGGCGGATGATCGACCAGCGGGGCCTGGCCACCAGGATCGAGGTGGACGGCGGCATCGATCCGACGACCATCGGCCGGGTCAAGGCGGCCGACGTCTTCGTGGCCGGCACGGCCGTGTTCGGCCGGCCGCCCTATGACCGGGCCATCGCCGCCCTGCGTCAGGGCCTGGCCTGAGGTCTGGCCCGGGCCAGCCGGGCCGCCTTTATCCTCAAAATCTGCAGCATCTCGGGCTGGAAGAAATACCGTCCGATCAGCCCGGGCTGTCCCTTGCGCCGCCGATATCCGGCCCGGTGATTGACCTGGTACGGCCGGAAAAGCTCCTCGGCCAGCCGGGCCTTGTTGATCTCGTATTCGGCCTGGGAGAGCCGGCGGACCCGGGTCAGCACCTTGACCAGCCGCTGTTTCTCGCCGGCCTGCATCTTCGCCGGCAGGACCCCCTTGCGCCGTTCCAGGCGGTCCTTGATCCGCCCGGCGATGAGCCAGACCGCCTGCCTGAACCGCCACTCGGGCATGGTCCGGATGCGCTTGAACAGCCCCCTGGGGATGGGCACCACCGAGTCGTTGGCCCCGATCCGGGCCGGGCCGCGGATGTCCTTGGGCGGGATCAGACAGGCCCGGAAGAGTCCGACCAGGTAGAGCTGGTAGGGCTTGAGCACGGACTTGACCTGTCGTTCGAGCCCGCGGAGCCGCTCCTGGTAGAAGTCCCGGATGCGGTGATCGATCCGGTTCATGTAGCCCACCTCGCGGCGCAGGTTTTTCGGAATATCCCCCGGGTGAGCGATCAGGTAGTTGCGCAGTTTGGCGAGGGTGGCGGCCCGCTGGCCCTGGGTGGCCATGAAGTCCTGACGGGCCTCCTGCTTGATCCGCTGGACCTGCGTAAGGAGGACAACCAGGCGCTGCACCTGGGCCGGCGTCAGGTCCAGGCCGTTGACCAGGTTGAGCAGGCTGATCTGGCGGCGCAGATTGGCCACCCGCCGGTATTCCGGCCGGGAATGGTCCAGCAGCGGGGCGGCCCAGGCCGAACCGAGACCGAACGTCGCCGCCAGGGCGGCCGACAACCAGATAATATGTTTACGGGTCCCCATGGCATGATCTCCTTGAACAAGAAACCCTGGTTATATTGTAGGGACCTCTCCCGGGCCGGTGCAACCGGTTGTGGGGTCGCGCACGGTCGCCGGCCTTGAACCAGGGCGTCAATGGACTATAATAATATCCAGGTGCCGCCGCCGCGGGGAGGGTGAATGGCGAACCTTGATCTGGATCGTTTCCTGGTCGAACTGGGCCGGAGGGTGAACGGCGACCCGGCCCAGACGACGAACATGTGGGCCGTGGGCCAGGACTTCGGCCTGGACCGGGGCGATACGGAATCAGTGGCCACCCAGCTCATGGGCCAGGGCTATCTCGAGGTCCGGACCCTGGACGGCAAGGTCGGATTGACCCCGGCCGGGGTCGAGCGGATATCCTCGCTGGCGGCCCTGTTTCCGGAGCGCAAGAACGACGGCCCTTCCTGGCGGGAGGTCGTGGCCGGGATCGAGGCGGCGGCGGGTGACCTGGCCCTGGCGCCGGCGGCCCAGAACGAGTTGCTGGCCGACCTGGGCTGTCTCAAGCTCCAACTGAGCAAGGACCGGCCCCTGGAGGCGGTCCTGACCGCCTGCGCCGAATCCGTGGCCCGGGTCCTGGCCGGCCACAAGGGACGGGCCAAGGTGGCCGAACTGGTCGATCAACTGGATGACTTGAGAAAGGAGTAAGCCGGATGGCCGACAAATGCGCGCGTGACGACGTGTTGACCACGGGGACTCCCCAGGAGTTCAAGTGTCCCAACTGCGGCAACGAGGTCGAGATCTTCTCGACCGAACAGCACCGCAAGTGCAGCAAGTGCGGGACCGTAGTTGATCGGGAAACGGCGGAGCGGGTGGCCTGAGCCGGTCAGGGACGCCCCCGGGCGTTCCAGATGAGGGTGGCGGCTACCTTGGCCGCGGTCTCCGTTCGAAACACGGTGGGGCCCAGGCTGACGGTCTGAAAACCGGCGGTTTGGGCCTGTGCTGTCTCGGCTTCGGCCAGGCCGCCCTCGGGGCCGACGATTATCACCAGGGATCGGGCCGGATCGAGCTCGATCCGGTCCAGGTCCTGGGCAGTGGCCTCGGGATCGAGCAGGAGCTTTGACCCGACGGACCCGGTCGCGGCCAGCAGCTCGGTCCAGGAAACCGGGGCCCGGACCGAGCCGATCCAGGGGCGGGCGGTCTGCTTGGCCGTCTCGAAGACGATCTTTTGCCAGCGAACAAGACGCGACGGCCCGGCAGACTCGGCCCGGCTGCGCTTACAGGAAAAGGGGATCACTTCGGAAAACCCCAGTTCGGCAGCGGCCCGGACCACCTCGTCGAACCGGGGCCCCCGGATCAGGGCCACGGCCAGGATCGTGTCCGGCGGCCGTGGGGTTTCCCGAAAAACCCCCGTCCAGGCCAGGCCGACCCGCTTGGGTGTGACCTGGATCACCTCGGCCGGCCTGACGCCGCCCCGGCCGTCGGTCAGGCTGATCTCCTGCCCGACCTTGACCCGCCTGACCGTGGCCAGGTGCCGCGCCTGCTCGCCGGTCAGGGCCGGCGCGGCCGCGTCCAGGTTTTCCAAGAAAAAGCGAGGCATCACTCGGTCCCTCCCCGGCGCAGCCGCAGGGCGGTCCAGCCTTCAAGGCTGGTCGGGACGGTCTCGGACCAGGCCGGCGGCCCGAAGCCGGCCCTGACCTCGGCCGCCTGTTCGTCCAGCAGACCGGAGGCGATGAGCCACCCGCCCGGCGCGGTCAGCCGGGTCAGTTCCCCGGCCAGATCGAGCAGGTCCCCGGCGGTCAGGTTGGCCGCGACCAGGGGCCACCTCCCGTCCAGGCACTGGGGGCCGCCGATGACCAGGGCCAGGCGGCCTGCGACGTGGTTGAGGGCCGCGTTGTGGCGGCTGGCCCGGGCGGCCAGGGGATCGATGTCCAGTCCCACGGCCCGGGGGACGCCCAGGGCCAGGCCGGCCAGGGCCAGGATGCCGCTGCCGCAGCCCACGTCCAGCATCTCGCCCTGGCCGGGAGTGACGATCTGGGCCAGCAGCCGCAGACAAAGGGCCGTGGACTGGTGGTGCCCGGTGCCAAAGGCCTGGTCCGGGTCGATGATCACCTCGGCCTCGCCGTCCTGAAGGCCGGCCGTCTCCCAGGGCGGTCGGACCACCAGGTTCGGGGCCGGCCGAATCGGCCGGAAGAACTTGCGCCAGGCCCGGGACCAATCACAATCCGCAATTTGCCTGACTGTGTAGGTGGCCTGAACCCGAGCCTTTCCTGGTAACTCTAACGAGACCTTATTAAAAAATTTCCTCAATTCCGCCTCGGCCTCGGGCCACGTCTCCGGCGGGAACCAGGCGGTCAGGACCACCCGGTCCGGGCGCGAGTCGTCCACGGCCACGCCCCGGCCGGACAGTTCGGTCAGCCGCCAGACCAGGACGTCCTCGGCCGCGGGGTCGGCCTCGAGGCTGACCTCGATCCACGAGGCGGGGCGATCGTTTTTAGGTCTCATCATGGCGGCGAGGGTCTTCCCCTGGTCGAGCTTGTGATGGCTGACCCGAAAGGGTATGCTTCCCATTATTCACCAGGCTTGGGATAGAGGCAACAAGGGATGAATCAGGACAGGTTGACGGAACTCTTGGGCGCGGTAAGGTCCGGCGAGGTCTCGGTCGAGGCGGCGCTCGAAAAACTCAAGCATCTGCCCTTCGAGGACCTGGGCTTCGCCCGGGTCGATCACCACCGGGCCCTGAGACAGGGGCGGCCCGAGGTGATCTACGGCGAGGGCAAGTTTTCCGGCCAGATCATTGACATCGCCCGGCGGTTGCTGGAGGCGGGGAGCAACGTTTTGGTCACCCGGGTCGATGAGGCCAAGGCCGAGGCCATCCTGGCGGCCCTGCCCGGGGCCGAGCACCACACCCTGGCCCGGGCGGTGACGGTCACCAAGTTCGAGACGGGCAACCAGGCCCGGGGGACCATCGCCGTGCTGTGCGCCGGGACCTCGGACGTGCCCGTGGCCGAGGAGGCCCGGCTGACGATCGAGATGATGGGCCACCCGGTCAAGACCGGCTATGACGTGGGCGTGGCCGGGCTGCACCGGCTGCTGCACGAGCAGGCCCTGCTGGCCTCGGCCACGGTCTTCGTGGTCGTGGCCGGGATGGAGGGGGCCTTGCCCTCGGTCGTGGGCGGTCTGGTGGACAAGCCGGTGATCGCCGTGCCGACCAGCGTCGGTTACGGCACCAGCTTCGGCGGCCTGGCCGCCCTGCTGGGGATGCTCAACTCCTGCGCCGCCGGGGTGAGCGTGGTCAACATCGACAACGGCTTCGGCGCCGGGGTGGTGGCGGCCATGATCAACCGGGCCTGAGGTTTTTGGTCAGGGTGCGGGTCAGACTGGCCAAGACCGCCGGCTTCTGCATGGGGGTGCGGCGGGCCATGGAGACGGCCCTGGATCTGATCCACCGGGTCAAGGGCCCCCTCTACACCTTCGGGCCCCTGATCCACAACCCCCAGGTGCTGGACCTGCTCAAGGACAAGGGCGTCATCGAACTCGACGAGATCCCGGACGCGGCCCAGGGCACGGTCATCATCCGGGCCCACGGCGTCCCGCCCGAGCAGGAAGAGCGGCTGCGGGCGGCCGGGCTGGACGTGGTCAACGCCACCTGTCCCCGGGTGATGAAGGTCCAGCAGCTCAGCCGGCTGTATGCCTCCCGGGGGGCCCTGGTGGTCATCGTCGGCGACGCCGAGCACCCCGAGGTGATCGGCCTGCTGGGCTACGCCGGCCAACGGGGCCGGGTGGTCTCCGGCCCGGACGAGGTGGCCGCCCTGCCCGAGGCCGACCAGGTGGCCGCCGTGGCCCAGACCACCCAGCGCCCCGAGGTTTTCGAGGCCGTGGTCCGGGCCCTCAGGGAACGGTACGGAGAGGTCGAGGTCTTCGACACCATCTGCGACGCCACCTATCGCCGCCAGGCCGAGGTCAAGCGGCTGGCCGGGGCGGTGGACGGGCTGGTGATCGTGGGCGGTTATGACTCGGGCAACACCCGGCGTCTGGTCACGGTCGGCCGGGTGGCCGGGGTCAAATCGTGGCACGTGGAGACCGAGGCCGATCTGGACGCCGCGGCCCTGGCCGAGTGCGACACCGTGGGGGTCACCTCCGGGGCGTCCACCCCCAACTGGATGATCCGCAAGGTGGTCCGAGAACTCGAGACCAGACGCGGCCGGGCCGAGGGTCTGGGCCGGGTGGCGGCCGAGCGGGTGCTCCGGTTTTTGCTCCGCTCGCACCTGATGGTCGCCCTGGGCGCGGCCTCGCTGTCCGTGGCGACGTGTCTCCTCGAGGGCCTCAAGCCGTCCCTGGGCCTGATGGGCGTGGCCTTCTTTTACATCCACTCGATGCACATCGTGAACCAGTTCCTGGACAAGGAGGCCGGCGAGTACAACGACCCGGACCGGGCCAAGGTCCTGGCCCGCTGGCGCTGGCTGTTGATCGCCGCCGGGATCGTCTCGGCCTTCATGTCGCTCTTTCTGGGCTGGCTGATAAGCCCGTGGGTGTTCGTGCTGCTGGTGGCCATCTCGGCGGCGGGGGTGCTGTATTCGGTGCCCCTGGTCTCGATAAAGGTCGGCCGGTGGCGGATCAGGCGGCTCAAGGACGTGCCCGGCTCCAAGGCCCTGTCGGCCGCCTTTGCCTGGGCGGCGATCACCGCCGCCGCCCCGGCCCTCAGCGCACCGGGGCTGGTCAACTGGCTGGTGACGGCCTTTGTCTTTGTGGCGGTGACCCTGCTGGTTTACATCCGCTCCGGGCTGTTCGACATCTTCGACGTCCAGGGTGACCTGATCGTCGGTCAGGAGACCATGCCCATCATGTGGGGCGAACACCGGACCAGGCGGCTGTTGTGGATCTTGACCGGGGTGTTGGGATTGTTGCTGGCCGTGGGGCCGTTTTTCATAACGGTGCCGGGGCTGTCGTGGTGGCTGCTGCCCTGCGTGGGCTACGTGGCCGGTTACCTGGTTATTTATCGGCGGCGGTGGCTGCATCCCGGGGCCCGGTTCGAGGGCCTGGTCGAGGCCAACGCCCTTTTGGCGGGACTGATCGCTGTCGTGTGGTGGCTGGCACGCGGACTGTAGGCGATGGAGAATGGCGTGGTCCTTAAATTCGGCATTGACGGCCTGGACTGGGAGGAAATCTGCCGCCTGATCGAACGGGCGCCCCTGGGACAGCGGGACCCGGACAAGCTCCGCCGGGCGGCCGAAAACAGTTTTCTGGTCTGCACCGCCCAGGACGGACCGAAGGTCGTCGGCTTCGGCCGGGCCCTGTCTGACGGCGAGTACCAGTCGGCCATCTACGACGTGGTCGTTCTCCCCGAGTATCAGGGCCAAAACGTGGGCCGGGCGATCATGGACGCCTTGCTGGCCCGGCTGCCCGAGGGGCCGGTACTCATCTATGTCACGCCCGGCAAGGAGGGCTTTTACCGGGGTTTCGGCTTCGAGAAACTCAAGACCGGCATGGGCCGTTTTCCGGCAGCGGCCAAGGCCAGGGAAAAGGGCCACATCTGAATCGTAACCAGGAGGTCAGGACAATGGGGGCCGTTTTTGACAGTATCATAACCCGCCGCACGGTCCGGGCCTTCGGGCCCGAGCCGGTCACCGACGAGCACCTCGTAAAACTGGCCGAGGCCGCCCGGGTCGCCCCCTCGGCGGCCAACAAGCAGCCCCTGGCCTTTGTCGGCGTCAACGACCCCGAGCTGTTGCCCCGGATATTCGACTGCCTCAAGTGGGCGGCCTACATCGCCCCGGCCGGAAACCCCCGCCCGGGCGAGGAGCCCCGGGGCTACGTCGTGGTCCTGGTCAACAAGAAGATCGCCGACGAGACCTTCTTCCGCTACGACGTGGGCGCGGCGGTGGAGAACATGCTCCTGGCCGCCCTGGAGACGGGCCTGGCCTCGTGCTGGATCGCCTCGGTCAACCGGCCCCGGGTGCGCGAGATCCTGAACGTCCCGGAGGACTTTGACATCGACTGCGTCATCGCCCTGGG
>CAZMVB010000012.1:0-3799 GCA_964569795.1 uncultured Desulfarculales bacterium
GCCCGAACTTACCTTGGCTAATATCGCCCTCGCCGAGATTCAACATATATCTCTCATATAGTTCTCTGGGCCGGAGGAGCCTTGCAACCTACAACACCCGGGAGGGGGCGGATCGGCCCCGGGCGGGGGTCAGTCCTGGCGCTCGCCGCGGACCAGGCCGTGGCGGCCGTCCGGAAAGCGATAGGTCCCGACAAAGACCGGGGCCAGGGGATGCTTGCGCCACTCGACCCGGGCCCCGGAGGGCGTGACAAAACGGACCAGCCGCTCGCCTATGACCTGGGCCGGAAAGGGATCGGCCGTGCCGAACTTGAGCAGCAGGTTGCGGTCCGGGCCGGGGGCGATGACCAGCGGTCCCTCCCAGAGGACGGCCTTGTCCTTGGCCCGGATGACCGTGTAGCGCCAGCGTCCGATAAAGGCCGCGGCCGGCCCCAGGCGGGCCAGGCGCTTCTTGAGACGCCGGGCCACGGTCGGGGGCGGTCGGGGTACGCTGATCTCCGGCTCGACCGGTTGCGGTTTGACCTGGGGGCTGGGCGGCGGCGCCACCCGGGCCCGGGCCGGATGGAAACGGCCGACCAGCCGGACGTCGGCCACGTCATAGTCGTCGAAGTCCCCGGCGTAGGGCCGCTCGGCGGTGAAGGTGATGATGTTCAGTCCCGGCCGCAACGTCCCCGGCGGCAGGAGGAAGCGGACCCGGGTCGAGCGCTCCGAGCTGACCTGGTCGTTTATCCGCCGGACGAACCGGTTGTTGATGATCACGTAATTCCAGAAGTGGCCGGTCCGGTAGATATTGGCCAGCTTGCCCCAGGCGGCGCGGGAGCCCGGAACCATTCCCGAGACGTGGAACTCCAGGGCGGCGTAATCGGTCCGCGTCAGGTGAAAGACCCGGGTGACGACGTGCTGCCGGTCGGTCAACCCCAGGTTCCGGACGATCCGGATCTGATCCGGGGGCGGGGCGGCCCCGGCCCGGCCGGCGGCCCCGGGCAGGGCGGCGGCCAACACCAACACCAGTACCAAGCGACAGGGCACCACGTCCTCAGATCGAGACCAGTTCGTACTCCCGGCGGCCCAGGCCGACCTTCTGGCCGTAGTCGAGCTGGATCGTCCAGTCGATCCGGGGATAGACCTCCCGGAATTTATCGCAGCCCGCCCCGCAGGTCTCGCCCATCTGGGACAGGGGATTACCCGGCTGCTGGTTGACCAGGTCCACGGCGGCCTGGTCGATGGCGATGGGATCCAGGGCGGCCAGGATCCCGACGTCGGCCGTCAGGGGGGCGTCGGCGTGGGGATAGCAGTCGCAGGCGGGCGAGATGTTGGTCAGGAAGTTGACAAAGAAGCATTTTTCTTCCTTGCCCGCGATCACCGCCCGGGTGTAATCGACCATCCGGCGCTGGAAGTCCGGGATTTGCATGTCCCACTGGATGTCGATGGCCGACTCGGGACAGACCAGGATGCACTCGCCGCAGCCGACGCAGGGGTCGGGGTCGATGACCGCCTTGTCCTCGAGGGTGATGGCCTGGTGGGCGCAGTGCTCGACGCAGGTCCCGCAGGCGACGCATTTCTCGTCGTTGACCCGGGGGCTGACGTTGGAGTGCTGGTCCAGCTTGCCCCGCCGCGAGGCGCAGCCCATGCCCGTGTTCTTGATGGCGCCGCCGAAGCCCGACAGTTCGTGGCCCTTGAAGTGGGCCAGGCTGATGAAGGCCTCGGCCTCGGCGATTTCCCGGCCGATCCAGGCCCGCTCGACCACGCCCCCCTCGACCGCTATTTCCCGGTGGGACCCGCCCCGCAGGCCGTCGGCGATGATCAGCGGCGCGCCGGTGACGGTGTAGTCGAAGCCGTGGCGCAGGGCGGTGACCAGGTGGCTGGCCGAATCGGACCGGGTGCCGACGTAGAGGGTGTTGGCGTCGGTCAGAAACGGCTTGCCGCCGGCCTTCTTGACCAGATCGGTCACCGGCCGGACGAAGATGGGGCGGATGTAGGCGTGGTTGCCCAGTTCGCCGAAGTGGATCTTGATCGCGGTCAGATCGCCGGGCCCCACCCGGTCGGCCAGCCCGGCCGTTTCCAGCAGGCGGGCGAATTTCTTGACCAGGCCCTCCTGGGGACTGGTGCGCATGTCGGCCCAAAAAACTCGGCTGGCCATGAACGACTCCTCTGGTGGTTCGCTTTGATTACCCGCCATATTGCCGCAGGGCTTCCGAAGGTGTCAAGGTCGGGGAGATGACTTGCCTTGATGGCTGCAGGGGTTATAATTAACTCATTTCCGCTGGGGAGCAGACTTGACCAAACCCGTCCCGACGCACACCAACGCCGAACAACTGCGCCGACTGCGGGGCCTGTTCGAGACCACGGACAACGTGCTGGTCATCCTCAACGCCGATCCGGACGCCCTGGCCTCGGCCAAGGCCCTCAAGCGGCTGCTCTGGCGGCGGGTCCACAGCGTCAAGATCGCCCGGCTCAACGACATGCGCCGCCCGGACAACCTGACCATGGTCCGGGTCCTCGAGATCCCGACGGTCAAGCTGTCCCAGGTCAAGCTGGACGAGTTTCAGCGCCTGGTCCTGCTGGATTCCCAGCCCCACCACGCCCCGGCCCTGGCCGATTTGTCCTTTGACGCGGTCATCGACCACCACCCGGTCGGGCCCGAGATCCGGGCGGCCTATCAGGACGTCCGGCCCGAGTACGGGGCCAACTCGTCGATCATGACCGAGTACCTGCGGGCGGCCAGGATCAAGCCCGCCCCGTCCCTGGCCACGGCCCTGTTCTACGGCATCAAGACCGACACCGAGACCTTCCGGCGGACATCCTTCGAGGCGGACATGGAGGCGGCCGCCTTCCTGTTTCCGCTGACCAACGCCGTGCTCCTGCGTCAGATCGAGTACGCCGAGATGAGCCTGACCGACCTCAAGTACTACCAGGAGGCCCTGGACCGGATGACCTTCCGCCGCCGCTCGGGCTCGGCCTTCGTCCACATGGGCACCCTGAAGAACGCCGACATCCTGGTCCAGCTGGCCGACTTCTTCATGCGGGTCCACAACGTCGGCTGGTCGTTCGTCTCGGGCGTGGTGAACGGCAAGCTGATCGTCATCGCCCGCAACGACGCCTACCGCAAGGACGCCGGCAAGTTGATGATGAAGACCTTCGGCCGGCTCGGCTCGGCCGGGGGGCACAAGGCGGCCGCCCGGGCCGAGGTGCCGCTGGACAATCTGCCCCCCCGCCTGGCCGAGGCCGACGCGGCCGCCTGGCAGCGGTTCGTCATCCGGACCATCGAGGGCAACAAGTAGGCCGCCTTCCGGTCCAGCCCGGCGACGCGCCCTTGAACCGGACTCACTTCAACCGGGACAGCCCCTTGAGGTCCAGGGCCTTGATCAGGGTCAGGGCCGGCCCGGGATCAGAGCCTTCGAGACGGGCCACGACCATGACCAGGTTCGAGACGAAGACCTGGATCGTCAGGAGTTTCAACTTCTTGTGATAGACCTCCACGGCGTTGTATCCGGCCACCGAGTAGGACTTCACCCGGCTGGTGGGGTTGTCCACGCTGAGTTTCAGGGCGGCCATTTTGACCAGGTTGGCGACCATGGGGCCGGAGGTGAGGTCGATCTTGACCTTGACCCCTCCTTTCAAATACACCCGGGCGGCGCTGCTGAGGCTCATCCCGCTGGTCTTCAGGTCATTGGTCAGCGGCGGGTTCGGGGCCTTGAAACCGGCCACTTCGGCCGGCAGAAACCGGGCCATGTCCTTGGCCGTCAACGCCGCCGCCGGCCCGGTCAGGCCGAGTCCCGCTACTGCTACCCCGATCAACACC
>CAZMVB010000012.1:3899-51013 GCA_964569795.1 uncultured Desulfarculales bacterium
CGCCGCCGCCGGCCCGGTCAGGCCGAGTCCCGCTACTGCTACCCCGATCAACACCACGATGACTCTCTTCATGACGACCTCGCTTCTTGAATGACCGAGAAATACGGGGCGATCGCGTTGCAATGGTGCCCCATTACTGCCCCATTCCCCATTTTCCCAATACTGACTAAGCCCCATCCTCACTTGAGATAGCTCCGGGCCTCCTTGGCGGCGGGCAGCTTGAGGGTGAACGAGGCCCCCTGGCCCGGGATGTTGGCCACGTCGATGTCTCCGCCGTGCCGCTTGACGATCTTGTGGACGATGGACAGTCCCAGGCCGGTGCCGCCGTCCTTGGTGGTGAAGAAGGGGTTGAAGATGTTCGAGAAGACCTCGTGGGGGATGCCGCCGCCCGAGTCGGTCACGGTGCAGGCGGCGAACTCCTGGGCGTCCTGGATGACCCGGTAGGTCCGGACGTCCATGGTCCCCTCGCCGTTCATGGCCTGCAGGGCGTTGAGGAAGATGTTGAACAGGGCGTGCTTGATCTGCCTCTCGTCGCAGTAGATCGGCGGGACGGGCTCGTAGTGCCTGTCCACTATGACGTCGCTCTCCTGGATCTCCCGCTGGAGGAGGTTCAGGGCCTGCTCGCAGATGTCCTCCAGGGAGTGCTCGGCGAAGTGGTCCCGGGTGTCCTGGGAGAAGTCCAGGGTCTCGTTGAGGGTCTTCTCGAGGCGCTCGACCTCCTGGATGATGACGTCCAGGTACATGGTCAGGGGCGAATCCGCCCCGACCTTCTTCCGGATGCGGCGGGTGAAGCCGCCGATGGAGACCAGGGGGTTTCTGATCTCGTGGGCCAGGCCGGCGGCCATCTCGCCCAGGGCGGCCATGGTCTCGGCCTCGACCATCCGTTCCCGAATGGCGGTCAGCTCCCGGTTGACCTGGTCGATGGAGTTGTAGAGCCGCGCCTTTTCGACGACCATCCCGGCCAGGTTGGCCAGCATGGACAGCAGATGCAGGTCCCGCTGGGTGATGGACCGGTCGTCGGACAGGTTGTCCACGGCCAGGAGGCCGATGACCCGACCCTCGGCGAACATGGGCACCGTGGCGAAGGCTGGCGACACCAGCTTTTCGTCCAGCCAGCGCCTGATGCGCGGGTCGTCGGCCACGTCCTGGTGACGAAAAGGGCGTCCCTCGGTGATGGTCCGGACCAGGATCGTTTCGGTCCGCTCCAGGGGGACGTGGAGCCGGTCCACCAGTTCCTGGACGCCGGGGGGGACGTTCTGGCCGCGTTCGGCCGCCTCCTTGAGCAGGAGCGACAGCGGTCCCCGCCGGGGTTCGGCCGGCCTGACCGCCCCGGCCTTGGCGTCCAGGCTCTGGCCGGCCTCGTCCACCAGCAGGATCACCGCCCGGTCCAGACCCAGGCCCTGGGGCAGGACCGCCTCCTGGAGGATGATCCGGAGGCCCTTGTCCAGGTCCATGGAGGTCATGACCACGCTCGACGTCTCGTAGAGCGAGGCCAGGGCGCCGATCATCTCCTCGTTGGAGGCGGCCAGGGTTTCGAGCTTGTGAAAGGAGATGGCGTTCTCGATGGCCGAGGAGACCATCGAGGCCATGGTCGAGAGCAGGGCCTTGTCCTCGAGACTGAAGGCGGCCTGGGACTCGGGCCCCAGGGCGATCTTGTCAAAGACGCACAGGTTGCCCCGATAGGGCCCCTGGAACTCGGTGTGGACCGACAGGGAGCGGGCCTGGTCGTCCTCGGCGGCGGCGATCGGGCAGACCTCGTCTTCCGGCCCGACCGGACCCTCGCTCCGGCAGCCGGTCAGTTCGACCGGCCGGTCCAGGGCCAGCAACTCCCGGCAGACGGCCGGGGCCGGGCCGTAGGCCGAGGCCTGGATGACCCGATCAGTCTGCCGGTCGATGACGGTGATCATGGCCGCCCGGGCGTTGAGGACCCGGGCGCAGGTCCGGACGATGATGTCCAGCAGGTCGTCCAGATCGATGGTCCGGGAGGAGGCCCGGCCCAGGTCGTACAGGGCGGACAGTTCGGCGATGCGCTGTTTGGCCTGGCGATAGAGACGGTAGTTGCGGATGGCCCCGGCCAGCTCCCGGCAGACGACCTGCATGATCCTGAGCTTGGCCGCGGCCGGCTGGCGGGCCCGCTCGAGGAGCAGGACCAGGACCCCGTACAAGGTCGTGTCGTCCATGACCGGGAAGGCCGCCGCGGCCCGGGCCGGCGCCAGGAGGCGGTCTTCGGTCAGGTCATAGGCCCTCATCTGATCCAGGCCCACCAGGATCACCGGCTGGCGCCGGTTGCGGACCCGGTCCAGGAGCGGCTGCCGGACCAGGTGGAGGGGGAGGGCCGCGGCGGGATCGGTCGGCCGGGGCCGGACGTGGTGCAGTTCGTAGCCCGGCAAGCCGCCGTCCAGGGTGAACAGGAGGGTTTGCCGGGCGCCGATCTCCCTGAAAATGAGGTCGATCATCGTCGCCAGCCGCTCTTCGATCTCGACTGACGAGTTCGAGATTTCGATGATTCGACTTAAGAAATCAACCGTGTCCATGGCCGCGGTCACCTGGACCTTCAGTGCCGGCGGGGCGCCGCCTGGGCCGAGGCGTAAATCTGTTCGTATTGCTGGGCCGACAGGTCCCAGGAAAAGTTCTGGCCCATGGCCCGGATCATGGTCTGCTCCCAGCGGGGCCGGTTCTGAAAGAGGCCCCAGGCCCGCTTGAGGGCCTGGATCAGGGCCTGGGCCGAGTAATCCTTGAACAACAGACCGGTGGCCCGGTCCGGGTCCTCGTCCATGTCGATGACCGTGTCCTTGAGCCCGCCGGTGTCGCGGACGATGGGCACGGTCCCGTACCGCAGGGCGTAGAGCTGTTCCAGGCCGCACGGCTCGAAGCGGGACGGCATCAGCAGCGCGTCCGCACCGGCGATGATCTGGTGGGCCAGCGACTCCTGATAGGGGATCTGGACGCCCAGTCTCCCCTGGCGCTGCCGGGCCTCATCGTGCAGCCAGGTCTGGTACTTGTCCGGCCCGTGGCCCATGATCACCAGGTTGAGCGGCAGGGTCAGGATCTCGTCCAGGGCCTCCTGGAGGATGTCCAGGCCCTTGCGCTCGACGAGGCGGGTGATGAAGGCCACGGTCATCGGCCCGGCCTGGGGATCGAGCT
The DNA here is from genome assembly GCA_964569795.1 of uncultured Desulfarculales bacterium. GTDB lineage: Bacteria > Desulfobacterota > Desulfarculia > Desulfarculales > JAHJDS01 > JAHJDS01. The sequence goes on from CAZMVB010000012.1 coordinate 7,044, forward strand.
TGAAGGTGTGGCGCAGGTGCTCCCGGCAGCCCTCCTTGCCCCCGGGGTTGGCCGCCGAAAAGGCGCAGGACAGGTGGGGATCGTCGGCCGGGTCCCAGATGCGGTGATCGACCCCGTTGAGCACCGGAACCAGGTCGGCCTGGCGGCTGCGGATCACCCCTTCCAGGCCGAACCCCAATTCCGGGGTCAGGATCTCGGCGGCATAGGTCGGCGAGACGGTGGTGATCTTGTCGGCGAAGACCAGGCCGGCCTTCAACAGATTGATCTTACCGAAGAATTCGAGGGCCTCCGAGTGGAACAGGTCCCAGCCCAGCCCGGTCAGGGGCATGTCAAAGTGCCAGAACAGGCCCTGGCTGGAAATGTTGTGCACCGTGAAGACGCTGGCCGTGTCCCTAAGGGCCGGGGCCCGGCGGTACAGGGTCTTGAGGTAAACCGGAATCAGACCGCAGGGCCAGTCGTGGGCGTGGATCACGTCCGGCTTGAGGTCCAGGGCCAGACACAGTTCGACCGCCGCCCGGGAAAAGTAGATGAACCGCTCGGCGTTGTCCTCGTAGTCGCCGAAGGCGTTGCCGTAAATCCCTTCCCGGGCGAACAATTCGGCGCAGTTGACGAACAGGACCTCCACGCCGCCTTCGTTTTCGGTCCGCAGGATCTCGGTGTGATGCCTCTTCCAGGAGACGGGCACCTCGAAGGTCTCGGGCAGCCGGGTGACGTTCTGGGCCTCGGTCTGCGAGGTGAGGTAATAGGGCGTCACCACCTGGACCTGGTGTCCGCGCCCGGCCAGGGCCGCCGGCAGGAAACGAGACACGTCGGCCAGTCCCCCCACCTTGGCGAAGGGCGCCGTTTCCGGAGTGACAAACAGGATTTTCATGGTCGCCGTCTCGTCTTTGAGAAACTGAAAATACCGGCCCATTAAAAATATCATCCGTCGGGGCCAGGAGCAAAGAAAAATTCCCTACTTTTCACCAGGGAAACCGGCCGAAAATATTGCCTTGGGCCCGGCTTTGAATTATATTTCAAAAAATTGATGAACCCAACCATTGGCGGTCCAGGTCGGGCCGCCTCCAGGGAGCGACCATGGCCCGTTCATTGGTGGATACCAAGATAACCCACGAGACCTTCGGTCCCGGCATCGTCATCGCCGAGGAACCGCGCGAGGGCCGCGAGCCACTGCTCCGGATCGCCTTCGAGGGCGACGACCGGCCCTGGCGCCTGTTCCAGAAAAGGGACGTTTTGAACGACGACGGTCCTTTCCGCAAGACTTGATCCCGGCCCCCGGCCCGCCGGAGCGAGCCGGGCCTATCCGGGCGCCAGCACCTCGTCCACGGGGTAGCTCTTGGCGAACACATAGCCCAGCGTGAACATCATCTCGGCCATGACCTCCAGCGAATTCTGGTAGAGTTCGCTGACGGCGGTCGAGTACTGTTCGCCCAGACGGCGCTCGATTTCCTGGTGGGCCCGGAGGGACAGTCTGACCAGGCGGGCAAAGGTGGGGTCCTCGGCGGCGAACCGCTCCAGGTGCGGCTTTTCCAGGTCGAACAACTGATGGGCTTCTTCCAGGGGGGTCATGGCCTTCGCTTTCGGAGGGCGTCTCTGAAGACGGGGCCTCCGGTGAATCGGATTAACCTTCTCCCGCCGACGCCCCGGTGCCCGGTTTCTTTTTTGGGGACTCGGCAGGCGCTTTCTTCTTTTTCAGGGGGACCCCGGGACCCCGGCCCCACCAGGAACGGGTGACCACCGGGTCGGAGCCGGGCACGATCACCCGGGCGGTCAGGATCGGCAACTGGTCCCAGTAATAGGAATACAGCTTGATGACCCCGGCCCGATCCGGGGACATTTCATTCCGCCGGGCCAGGTTGGCGGCGGTGATGAAGAAACCCAGCGAGATCGGCCGGGCGGCGGTGAACGGCCGGTCCGGGTCATAGACGCGGATCGCCACCCGGGCCCCGTAAACGCCGATGTGCGGGCTCTTGAGCAGCCCGGCCAGGCGGGTGATCAGGGGATCGGCCGCCTGGAACAGCAGGTTCCCCAGAAACTCGCCGTCCAGTCCGAAATTGGACCTCATCCGGCCGGTGGATACCCCGGGCGCGAACAGTCGAACCCGCATCGACCGGACGCCGTCCAGCCGGCGCATCCGGATGACCAGGACGCCCCGGTCCCCGCGGCTGATCAATCGAAAGGCGGGCACGTCGAAATAGAGGCCATAGGTCGCCAGACGCGGGGCGTAGGCCTTGAGGAACCGGATCAGTCGCCGGGAGACGATCTTGCCCCGGGTCAGCGGCCCCAGGTAATCGGCCGCCCGAAAGATCTTGACGATCACGTTCCGGGTCTTGTTGACCGGCAGGCGGTTCATGATCTTGAGCTGGGGCGTGGCAAAGTAGTTGTACACGTCCCGGAGGGTGGCCGTTCCCCCGGTCGGCAGAAAGCCCGTGGCCTTGACCCGGTACGAGAACTGGGAGAGATAAAACTTTTGGACGTCGGCCGTCCTCAGCCCGACGAACCGGTCCGAGATCCGCGGCCGCCACGAGATATCGACCATCCCCTGGGAGTCGGTCCGCGAGTCGAACGGAGCCTCGGCCCGGCCCCAGATGGGGGTGACGGTCACCGTGGCCCCGGGGACGGGCAGGCCGTTGGCATCCACCACCTGGATCAAAAACCGGTCGGTGATCTCCGGCGGTCGGGGCGGTTTGGCGGCGGCGGCCGGACAGACGACCGCCAGGACCAGGCCCAGGCCGAGCACTAGGGAGACGGTTTTTCGAATCGCCGGGGACACTTGATGCGTTCCTGTCCGGGTTGACGACAGCTTCCTTTATGTCACGGCCGGCGGCGGGGCGTCAAGGGTTTTGCCTCCGCCCGCGGGCGGGATCGCCGGCCTTGCCAAACCCGGTGGGGTGGATTACAGTTAACCGCTGATCATGTGGACCTATCCCCTGGCGGCCCTGGTGGGCCAAGAGCGAGTCAAGACGGCCCTGCTGCTGGCGGCGGTGGCCCCGTCCGGCGGCGGCGTGCTCCTGCGCGGCGAGCCGGGCACGGCCAAGTCCACGGCCGCCCGGTCCCTGGCCGGGCTGCTTCCCGGGATCGAGGCCGTGGCCGACTGTCCCTTGAACTGCCCTCCCGGCGATTCACGACGGATGTGCCCGACCTGCCTGGGGCGCGCGGTTGCCGGAGAAAAACTACCGGTCGTCCGCCGGCCGCGGCCCCTGGTGACCCTGCCCCTGGGGGCGACCGAGGACATGATCACCGGCACCCTGGACTTCCAGGCCGCGGCCCGCTCGGGCCGACGGCGGCTGACCATCGGCGTCCTGGGCCGGGCCAACCGGGGGGTGCTGTACGTTGACGAGATCAACCTGCTCGACGCCTCCCTGGCGGCGCTCATCCTGGACGCGGCCGAGACCGGTCTGGTCCGGGTCGAGCGGGAGGGCGTCTCGGCGGTCCATCCGGCCCGGTTCTGTCTGATCGGGTCCATGAACCCCGAGGAGGGGGAACTGACCCCCCAGCTCCTGGACCGCTTCGGCCTGGTGGTCGATCTGAAGGCCCCCCGGGACCGGGCCTTGCGCCAAGAGGTGATCAGGCGGCGCCTGGCCTTTGAGGCCGATCCGGCCGGATTTTGCCGGGAGTGGGCCCCGGCCCAGGCCGATCTGGCCGCCCGGGTCAGGGCGGCCCGGGCCACGTGGCCCCAGGTGACCCTGTCGCCCGCCGTGGCCGAGCATATCGCCCGGCTGTGCGCCCGGGCCGGGGCGATCGGCCTGCGGGCCGATCTGACCCTGTCCCGGATGTCCCGGGCCGCGGCGGCCTGGGAGGGCCGGGACGAGGTCACCCTGGCCGACGTGGACCTGGTGGCCGGGCCGGCCCTGGTCCATCGCCGCCGGCCCCGGACGACGCGGCCGCCGCGGGTCACGGTCCGGTCAAAGGCCCCGCACCAACCGGCCGCGGGCGGGGGCGGCTCATGCGGGCCCGCCGAACTCGACCAGGACCCCTCGGGCCGGGCCGACCCCGGCCGCCTTCCGGGGGATTCGGTCGTCGAACGCCGCTACCTGCCGGGGGCGTCCTTCGAGCTGCGGCTGGCCGGGCCGATGGACGAGCGGGGCGCCAGGTCGCGCCCGGGGCGGCGCAAAAGCCGCGAGTCGCCCCGCAACCGGGGCCGCTACGTGCGCAGCTCGGCGACGCGCCTGGGGCGTTCGGTGGCCCTGGACGCGACCCTCCTCGCCGCGGCCCCCCATCAGATCGAGAGGCAAAAGCTTTTTTTAAACCCTGGAAAACCCGGACTGATCCTGCGTCCCTGGGACATCCGGGAAAAAATCAAGCGGGAGCGGGTCGGTCGCCTGGTCATCTTCGTGGTTGACGCCAGCGGGTCCATGGGCGCCCTGGCCCGGATGAGCGAGGCCAAGGCGGCCGTGCTGGCCCTGCTGGGCGACGCCTACAAGAACCGCGACCGGGTGGGGCTGGTCTCCTTCCGGGGCCGCCGGGCCGAGGTCAATCTGGCCCCCACCGCCTCGGTCGAGACCGCCGGCCGCCGGCTGTTCGATCTGCCCACCGGCGGCCGGACCCCCCTGGCCGCCGGGCTGCTGTGCGCCCTGGCCCAGGCCCGCAGGGAGACGGCCCGCGACCCCCGGGTGACCCCGCTGCTCATCCTGCTGACCGACGGCAAGCCCAACGTGCCCCTTTCTGAAAACGATCCCTGGGCCGAGGCCCTGGACACGGCCCGCCGGATCTCGAACACGCCGGGCCTCAGATGGGCCGTGGTGGATACCGATCAGGCCTCGTACCTGGACTTCGGTCTGGCCTATCGCCTGGCCGAGGCCCTGGGCGCGGCCTACGTCAAGCTGGATCACCTTCGCCACGACTCGTTGTTGGACGTCGTCAACTTTCTGAGCGCCGGCCAAGCGGGCCGGGCTTCATAGGATTATTATCGTGCCTCCCTTGAATTATCCCTTTGTCGCCCTGGTCGGTCAGGAGGACATGTGCCTGGCCCTGATCCTGAACGTGATCAACCCCGGTCTGTCCGGGGTGTTGATCCGGGGCGAGAAGGGTACGGCCAAGTCCACGGCCGTCCGGGCCCTGGCCGAAATCCTTCCCCAGATCCAGGTCGTGGCCGGCTGTCCCTTCCAGTGCGATCCGGGGGGCGACGATTTTTGTCCGGACTGCGCGGCCCGGCGGGAGGCCGGCGAGGACCTGACGGCCGAGGCGCGCCGGGTCCGGGTGGTCGAACTGCCGGTGGGGGCGACCGAGGACCGGGTCCTGGGCACCCTGGACCTGGAGGGGGCCCTGACCCGCGGCACGAAAAAATTCGAGCCCGGGCTCCTGGCCGCGGCCCACCGGGGGATCCTGTACGTGGACGAGGTCAATCTGCTCGAGGACCATCTGGTGGACGTGCTCCTGGACGCGGCGGCCATGGGGGTCAACACCGTCGAGCGGGAGGGGGTGTCGTTCGTCCATCCGGCCCGATTCACCCTGGTGGGGACCATGAACCCCGAGGAGGGCGAGCTGCGGCCCCAGCTCCTGGACCGCTTCGGCCTGTGCGCCCAGGTCAAGGGCCTCGAAAATCCGGACCGCCGCGCCGAGGTCATCCGCCGCCGCCTGGACTTCGAGGCCGACCCCGAGGCCTTTGCCGGAAAATGGCGGCCCGAGAGCAAGGCCCTGGCCGCCAGGATCGAGGCCGCCCGGGCGAATCTGGGCCGGGTCAAATTGAGCGAGGCGGCCCTGGACCGGGCGGTGGACCTGGCCCTGCGGGTCGGGGTGGACGGTCACCGGGGGGACTTGACCCTGGTCAAGGCGGCCCTGACCCTGGCCGCCTTCGAGGGCCGGGAGGCGGTCGAGGAAGGCGATCTGATGCGGGCCGCCCGGCTGGCCCTGCCCCATCGGGTCCGGCGCCGGCCCTTCCAGGACGTGGACTTCGCCCTGACCGCCCTGGAGGATGATTAACCGGGTCGGATTTTTCAGGTCGTCGTCCGGGCTAATTGGACGGCATGAGCGGCGCGTCCTCGGCGATGCACCACCACCGGGATGGGAACCCGGGGATCATCTGACCCCGGCCGTACTTGCGGCGCCACCAGCGGCTGGTGATGTGGAAGCACAGGTTGGGCTGGTGGCCCGGGCCGACGTATTCCAGGCAGACCCAGCTCCGCTTCACCCGGTGATGGGGCTCGTAAATCGCCCGGGTGTTATACAGGATCTTCCAGGCCGGATTCCACTTTTGGGGCGAGATCCCGGGCGGCGGCTGGGTCAGGGGATTTTCCGATAAAAAGGCCCCCCGGGCCAGGCTGACCGGGGCCGGATAGGCCCCGTGCCTTTTATCGTAATCCCGGAGGACCTTGGCCAGAACCGGGGCCCGGCGCGCAAACTCGGCGTAGCCCTTGTTCAGGCCGTAAATCTGACCGCCGGCCCGCAAGGCGATCAGCAGCAGCAGGACGGCGGTGATCACGGCCCAGGCCCTGCGGCCGGGCAGCCCCTGGCCCCAGACGTATCGCCCCACGGGCAGGCCTTGCCGCCGGGCCGCACCCAGGACCAGCATCAGCACCAGACCCAGCAGGAACCAAGTCAGGGGCCCCCATGACAAAATTTTCTGGACCGCCCAGGTGTGCTCGACCCGGAACCAGTAGAGCGGGCCCCACAGATGCACCTGGCGCAGGACCAGGGACGGGACCAGGCTCTTGAGGACGTCCTTGGCCGTGAGCAGGCCGATGAGCATCACCGCCGTGAACACGGCCACGTACCACCGGCGACGCCACCCGGCCGCGGTGCGAAACTCCCGAAGCCCCAGGACCGCCAGGGCGCAGGGCAGGAGCACGACCACGAAGTGGGACTTGCTGCTCATGGGCGAGAACAGCAGCATCAGGCACAGCGCCAGGGCGGTCGGCGTCATCAGGTCCGGCCCGTCGGCCATGGCCCGCGAGGCGAACATCACCAGAAGCATCATCGCCAGGGCGAGGCACCCCCAGACCAGCCAGGTCGGCCAGTTGAGCAGGTGGATGATCGAGTCCGAGCCGACCCACAACACCCGCCGCAGCAGGACCCCCAGGGACTGGTTGAGGGGGTTGGCCTCGAAGGCGACCAGATCGATGACGTGGTCGCTGACGTAGGGGGCCATGACCGGATGATAGGCCACCATCTTGGCCACGAAGTCCAGGACGTAGGAGCCGCCGTGGGGCAGGGCGGCCACCGGCGCCAGGGCGGCCGGCGCGCCCCACCAGGCCGGGATCGAATCGGCCACCAGCCGGATCATCAGGGGATGGGGCAGGGTCTCCCAGCGGGGGGTCACCAAAAACTCGGGCGCTATGAAAAAGGCGGCGGCGAAGACGATCATCAGGGCCGCCTCCTTCCACCGCCGTCGGAGCAGGAAGACGATCAGCAGAAAGGCCGGGGTGATCTTGATCGCCGCGGCCAGGCCCCAGCACAGGCACCCCCAGACGGGCCGGTCCCGTTCCAGGAGCCACAGCCCGCCCAGGATGGCCGTCGAGGCCCAGTAGTCGTACGAGCCGTTGTCCAGGGGCGAGATCAGATGCCGCAGGGCCAGGGCCAGGCAGAGGACGGCCAGCCCGATTCGCACCCCGGTCGAGGCCGTCTCCCAGCGGTCCCGGGTCAGCCGGACCACCAGGAACAGGTTGACCACCAGCAAGACGCCGTTGAGGCCGTTCCAGGCGATCCGGCCCAGCCACTCGGGCAGCCAGACCAGCCAGACGGTCAGCAAGGTGAAGATGGGGGGATAGTTGTAGGACCCGGGCGGCTCCTTTAACATCAGCCAGTGGCCGGACAACAGCCGCCCGGCGGCCTTGGCGTACACCTCGTAGCCGTTGCCGTCCCGGAAACCGAACACGGCCGCGGCCAGTCCGGCCATGACCAGGGCGGCCAGGCCCCAGCCCAGCCAGGTCCGCCAGGTGGCGGGGGCGGGAATCGACCGCTGCCCAATGGAGGCGCCCATCTGTCCTCACCCGTGCTTGGTCTTCGGCGCTAGCCTCTTTGGCCGCGAATCATGAACGCCAGAAACGCGGCCCCCATGGCCAGGACCGCCGCGGCGGCGAAAAACGGTCCGGACGGGGGAAACCAGTCCCACAGCTTGCCCATGGCCACCGGCCCCAGGCCGATGCCGGCGGCCAGGGAGACGTTGAGCAGGGCCATGCACTTGCCCATGCCCACCTCCAAGGCCTTGCCCCGCTCGATGACCAGGGCCGTCATGGCCGGCAGGCCCAGGCCGCCGCCCACGCCCCAAATCAGGCAGGCGACAAACAGCATCAAGAAATTATGGGCCACGGCCACCAGCAGGAGCGAACAGGCGCAGAACCCGGCGGAGATCAGGGCCAGACCCGGACGGCTCCACTTGTCGGCCAGCTTGCCGAAGGGGTGCTGAAAAAGGGCCACCGACAGGATCATCGCCGCCAGGCAGACCCCCATGGCCGTGGGCGTGATCCCGTAGTATTCGGCCAGGACCGGCAGGAAGGCCAGGATGCTGCCCACTCCCGCCGAGATGGTGAACCGCAGTCCCAAAACGCCCATGAAAACCCGGTCCCGGAGCAGGCGTCTCATCCCGGTCAGGGGTCGCCCGCGGTGGCCGTGGACCGGCACGTTGGGCAGGCCGATCGTGACCAGCAGGAGCGCCCCCAGGCTGACGGCGCCCATGATCACGAAGTTGGCGTCCAGGGCCCTCTGGTTCCGGCCCAGCAGGTCGTAGATGGCCCCGCCCAACAGCGGCCCCAGCCCCAGGCCGATGAACACCGGGGCGTTGAAGGCGCCCACCACCCGGCCGGCCTTTTCGACCGGGGTGAAATCGGCGATGATCGCCAGGGCGATGGGCAGGATCAAGGCCGAGGCCAGGCCGTGGATGACCCGGACGCCCACCAGGAGCATGGGCGTCAGGGCGAAGATGTAGGCCACCGAACACAGGGTGTAGGCGCTCAGTCCGATGACCAGGAAGATCTTGCGGCCGTAACGGTCGGACATGGACCCGGCCACGGGCAGGGCCAGCGAGCGGGCCAGGGAGAACCCGGAAAAAATCAGGCCCAGCAGGAGCCCGCCCGCCCCGAGGTGCTGGGCGAAGATCGGCAACAGGGGCACGACCACGCCGACCCCCAGCAGGGACACGGCCACGGCCGTGGCCAGGATGAGGAACAACCGCCGGATGTCAACGGTCGAATCGGTGGTGGGAGAGTCAGGTTCGGTCAAGATCTCACTTGGCTTCTTTCAGCTTCCGGATGTCATCGTTGCGGCCGATAATGACCAAAACGTCCGTCAACTTTATCTCTTCATGGGGGCTGATGACAAGGTTTACCTGATCGGTCTCCGGCTGCTTCAGGGCGATGACCTGGACGCCGTACTTCTGGCGGAGGTCCAGATCGGCCAGGGTCCGGCCGGCGAAGGACTCGGGGACCTTCAGCTCGACGATGGCGAAGTCATCGGTCAGGGGCAGCCAGTCCACCACGTTCTGGGCCATGACCGTATCGGCCACCTTGAGGGCCATGTCCCGCTCGGGAAAGATGACGTCCGTGGCCCCGACCTTGTCCAGGACGGCCTTGTGGTCGTCGCTGATGGCCTTGACGACGATCCGCTCGACGCCGATCTCCTTGAGGAACAGGGTCACCAGGATCGATCCGGCCATGTTGTCGCCCAGGCTGACCACGGCCGCGTCCACCAGGCCGAGCCCCAGGTCGTGGAGGGCCTGCCTGTCCGAGGCGTCGGCCACCACCGCCTGCGAGACCCGGTTCTTGATCTGGTTGACCAGGTGGTCCTGGCGGTCGATGGCCATGACGTCGTGCCCGGCCCGGTAAAGGGCCAGGGCCACGTGCCGGCCGAAGATACCCAGTCCGATAACGGCGACCTGCATGGTTGTTCCCCGGGTCTAGAATTTTCGATAACGGGCCGGCGGCGGTTCGGGTCGGCCGCGTCCGGCCCGGCAATCTTTCCTGGCGGGCGCTGGGGTCGAGTCAGCCAATCATAACCTCTTCTTCGGCGTAGTGGAACGTCTTTCGGGACACCCGCCGGGACAGGGCGTAGATGATCGTCACCGGCCCGACCCGGCCGACGAACATCAGGGCGATGACGATCGCCTTGCCGGCGCCGTTGAGACTCTTGGTCGCGCCCAGGGACAGCCCCACGGTGCCCGTGGCCGAAACGGCCTCGAACAAATAGTCCATGAAGCCGGCCCGTCCCGGGTGCTGGACGATCATCAGCAGAAAGACGCCGACCGTGACCACCAGGAGGTAAACCACGGTGACGGTGATGGCGTGGTTGACCGTGGGGGGCGGCAGGGTCCGCCGGCCGAAATGGATGCGGTCGTGGCCCCGCAGCCGCCCGGTGACCTGGGCCCACAGGACGGCCAGGGTGGTCGTCTTGAACCCGCCGCCGGTCGAGCCGGGCGAGGCGCCGACGAGCATCAGCCCGATGGTCACCATCAGCGTCGGTCCGGTCAGCGAGGCGTAGGTCACCGTGTTGAACCCGGCCGTGCGCGGCGTGACCGACTGGAACAGGGCCGCCAGGATCTTTTCGTCCCAGGGCAGGTGAACCAGGGCGTTGTGCGCCTCCAGGAGCAAAAACAGGACAAAGCCGGACCCCCAGAGCACCAGCGAGACGCTCAGGGTCATCGAGGTGTGCAGGGACAGCGGCTCGCGGACGTTGCGCCCGAACATCCGGCGGCCGAGCTCGATCAGCACCAGAAATCCCAGGCCCCCGGAGGCGATCAGGCCGACCACGGTCAGGATCACCACCGGCTGGCCCCGGAAATCGACCAGCGAGTTGGCGAACAGCGAGAACCCGGCGTTGCAAAAGGCGCTCACCGCGTGGAACGCGGCCGCCCAGGCCGCGGCCCCGGTGCTGGCGAACCGCTCCAGGGGCAAAAAGGAGAAGAACAGGATCAGCGCCCCGGCCAGCTCGACGGCAAAGGTCAGGACGATCACCGCCCGGGCCAGATCGAGCAGGTTCCGGGTCGGCGAGTGGGTCAACTGCTGCTGGATGGTCAGGCGCGAGGTGAACGAGGGCATCAGGCCCACCGCGGCCAGCAGGCCCACGCTGAAGGTCATGATCCCCAGGCCGCCGAACTGGATCAGGCCCAGGAGCACCGCCTGACCGAAACCGGACAGGGTCGTTCCCGGATCGATCACGGTCAGGCCGGTGACGCACACGGCGCTGGTGGCCGTGAACAGGGAGTCGATCAGGGACAGGGCCCGGCCCGAGGCCGCCGCCGGCAGCCACAACAGACCCGTGCCCACCAGGATCATCCCGGCAAAGCCGGCCACGAACAGTCGCGGCGGGGTCATCAGCGTGCGGATCACGGGGGGCCTCCGGGGCGGTCGTCCTGTGGCGGCGAGCTGATAGTCGGCCGGGTCGGGGTTTTTTGAAAGAGAAACGCCCCGCCGGACCGATGACCGGCGGAGCGAAAGGCGGGGCCGGGACCGGTATTATTCCTCGGCCACCTCGGCCTCGGGTTTATCCTCGGGCTTCTTCTTGGGTTGCAGCACGATTATCTTCGGTCCCTCCGAAGACGCGTGTTTCCCGCAGCAGTCGCACATCTTGTCGGCCTCCCATGAAATAAGGCGTCGGCCCCAGCCCGGTCAGGGGCGGGCCTCCATAGTTCCTCAATTAAATTAACACTACTGGACAGGGAAGTCAAAGCCCGGCCAATATTATTCATGACCGGGGGCCGGGTTGTCGTTTTCAGGCCTGACGTGCTATACCTGGCCGAAAATCGCTCCTGGAGGTGACCGGGTGAAGGTATGTTCGCTGACCGAGGCGGTGTCGCGGCTGATCAGGGACGGGGACCGGGTGGCCCTGGGCCTGGCCCTGGAGGGCAACATCCCCTTTGCCGTGGGCCACGAGATGATCCGGCAGGGCCGGCGGGATTTATGCCTGATCGGCCCCATCAGCGACATCCTGTTCGATCAGCTCATCGGGGCCGGGATCGTGGGCACGGTCATCGCCGCCTGGGTGGGCAACGTGTCCACGGGCATCGGCTACAACTTCCGCCGGGCCGTGGAAACGGGGGTTCCCGGGCCGCTGACGGTCCATGACATGTCCAACTACACCGTGGCCCTGGGGCTGTGGGCCGCCTCCCAGGGGCTGCCGTTCGTGCCCTGCCGGTCGCTTTCGGGCACGGATATCATCGGGGACAACCCCTATTTCAGCCGGGTCCAGTGCCCCTTTACCGGCCGGCGACTGGTGGCGGTCAAGGCCATCGTTCCGGACGTGGCCGTGATCCACGTCATGCGGGCTGATGCGGCGGGCAACGCCCACGTCTGGGGGGCGACCGGGGTGGCCCTGGACGCCATGCGGGCCGCCAAGCGGGTCCTGGTCACGGCCGAGGAGATCGTCGATGAGGCGGTGATCCGAAGTGATCCGGACCGGACCAAGGTCCCCGGGTTTCTGGTGGACGCGGTCTGCGAGGTCCCCTTCGGGGCCCATCCCAGCGCGGTCCAGGGTTTTTACAATCATGACGATGAATTTTACGTGGAATACGCCCGGGCGACCCGGGACGAGGCCGACGCCCGGGCCTGGCAAGAGTTTTTCGTAATGGGGGTCAAGGACCGGGCCGGATATGTCGAGCGGGTGGGCCGGGAGCGGGTCGAGGGGCTGCGGGTCAGGCATCATTTGCCCACAGCGGCGGCCGACTTCGGGTATTGATACCCGGCTTTAAGCGTTAGACTACCGCGGGTTCGAGGAACACAGCCCCTTACTGTTAAATATTGTTCCGATAAAAATAGCCGCCGTCCATTGAAATTATATCTTTTTGTCCTCAATTGTGCTAAAATTTCTCTTGGAAACAAGCTCTACGGCGAGACCTGGCAATTTTATTACAAACAACGGCAACCTTTGATTGTCTCATGGGAGTGAGGAATTGCCGCAACGACTGCGGCATGTTCGTAGTAGTCAATTTTTGCAGGGAGGGAAAAATGGCTGTTACAGGAAAAACAGGTGAAAAATGTGTCAAGGGCGGTATTTATTATTGCTCTAAACATCCCAGCAACGAGATTCCGATCGCTCCGGGAAACACCTTCCCTCCTTGTTCAAGGGGCGACGGTGGCGGTCATGGCGCAACTTGGATTTTGAGAATCGCGGACAAATAAAAATGTTGACGGGGCAGGAGCGAGAATGAACCGCGCTCCTTTTGGGCTACCTCTGGAATGAGGTTCCTATTTCCTTATTGCGGAGATGCATTCGTTGGCGCTGGCCTTCTCGGCAGGTTCCTCCTGGCCCAGCGCTACAGATTTAGGAGGGAAAACCCGGCCGGAACCTAATCCGGCCGGGCTCATTCCAAATTCCCGAGTAACCACTTGACTTAGGGCAGAGTAGAGGTCAGTACGGCGAAGACCACCGAGATTGGGCGGCCGCCAGTCGCTACCTCCTGTTATCTGGCGACGCTGAACTCGGCCGCGCTTCACCTTTTCAGGGCCGGGTCAGGCCCCAAAAAGGCGGCCTGACTCTCCACCAAATATTATTCTAATATATTTAGACAAGCTGAGGAAAGGGAAGAGAACCGATTGATATCCTGTCAGAAAAGTTCCCCCTCGGCCCGGGCTCCTGTTCCGCCCAAAGGACCCGGTCGGAAACACCTCGGGACGGGACACCTCGGCGGCCTGTCTCGACGAATTGAACGGCCCGTGGTAAGAAGCGTTGGTAAAGGTGGTTCAATATTGCTGACCTGGGAGAAAAATGCGTCTGAGGCCTGACATCCTGCGCCGCCGGGCCGCGGCCCTGTTCGAGTTGGCCGCCCCCTGCCGGCTGTGCCCCCGGGAGTGCGGGGCGGACCGCCTGGCCGGTGGGAGGGGGGCCTGCGGGGCCGATGGCCGGGTGATGGTCGCCCTGTCCGGGCCGCACCATGGCGAGGAGCCGCCCATCTCCGGGGAACGCGGCTCGGGCACGGTCTTTTTCGCCAACTGCCCCCTGCGCTGCGTGTTTTGCCAGAACCACGAGATCAGCCACGGCGGCCTGGGCCGTGAACTCAGCGTTCCGGATTTGGCCGGCCTGTTTCTGGACCTCATGACAAAAAACGTCCACAATCTCAACCTGGTCACCGCTGGGCACTACCTGCCCTGGGTCACGGCCGCCCTGGCCGAGGCGGCCGAGCAGGGTTTCGATCTGCCCGTGGTTTACAACAGCAGCGGGTACGAGTCCGTGGCCGCCCTGGCCCAGTTGGACGGGGTGGTGGACGTTTATCTGCCTGACCTCAAGTATGCTGACCCGGCCCGGGCCAGGCGCTTGAGCAGCGTGAGCGATTACGTGAATGTGTCCCGGGAGGCCTTTGGTGAGATGTTCGCCCAGGCGGGGCCGCTTCGCCTGGACCCCCAGGGCCTGGCCCGGCAGGGGGTCCTGGTCCGCCACCTGGTCCTGCCCGGCGGGGCGGCCGACGCCCGGAACGTGCTGGCCTGGCTGGCCGAATCGGGCTTCGGGGCGGCCCCGGTCAGCCTGATGGCCCAGTACCTGCCCCGGCACCGGGCGGCCGAGTTCGCCGAGATCGACCGCCCCCTCGACCCGGCCGAGTACCTCGAAGCCGGGAGCGCCTTGGACGACTTGGGCCTCGAAGGCTTCTTGCAGGAGATGACCGCGGCCACGGACGAGTTGATCCCGGATTTTGAAGGCGGTCGCATGGACCGTCGGGCCGGGCGATTGGATTTTGACAAGCCGGTCGGCCCCGGTATATAAGAATTCGTTCGATTCAAGTTTTCAGGGGAGAGCGACCCATGCGCGTCCTGTCCGGTATCCAGCCCTCCGGCACCCTGCACATCGGCAATTACTTCGCCATGATGCGGCCCATGATCAACTATCAGGAGACCTCGGACCTGTTCGTGTTCATCGTCAACTTTCACGCCCTGACCAGCGTGGACGACCCGAAAGCCCTGGCCCGAAACACCCGGGAGGTTGCCCTGGACTGGCTGGCCCTGGGCCTGGACCCGGACAAGTGCACCTTTTACACCCAGTCCGACGTGCCCGAGGTCTGCGAGCTGACCTGGATCTTGTGCAACGTCACCCCGGTCGGGCTCCTGGAGCGGGCCCACTCCTACAAGGACAAGGTCGCCAAGGGCATTCCGGCCAACCACGGCCTGTTCACCTATCCGGTCCTGATGGCCGCCGACATCCTGCTCTATCAGGCCGACGTGGTCCCGGTGGGCAAGGACCAGAAGCAGCACCTCGAGATCACCCGGGACATCGCCTTCAAATTCAACAATACCTTTGGCCGGACCTTTGTCGTGCCCGCGGCCGAGATCGACGAGAACATGGCCGTGGTCCCCGGCCTGGACGGCCAGAAGATGAGCAAGTCCTACGACAACACCATCGACATCTTCGGCGACGAAAAGGTTTTACGAAAAAAATTCATGTCCATCGTCACCGACTCCCTGCCGGTCGAGGCCCCCAAGGACCCGGACCGCTCGGTCCTGTACGCCCTGTACAAGCTGTTCGCCTCGCCGGCCGAGACCGAGTCCCTGGCCGAGCGGTTCAGGGCCGGGGGACTCAGGTACGGGGACGTCAAGGTCGAGCTGTTCGACAAGTACTGGGAGTTCTTCCGGCCCTTCCGCGAAAAGCGGGCCGAGCTGGCCCGCGACCCAAATCACGTCCGCCAGGTCCTCAAGGACGGCGCGGCCAAGGCCCGGGCCATCGCCGCCCCGACCCTGGACCTGGTCCGGGAGAGGACCGGGCTGAAGTATTGAGGGCGTCGTCGCCCCAGGATTTCGGTCGGCTCCGGGGCAGGATGGCCGGGCCATGATCGATCTGCCCGTCAGGGACATGAATGAATTCAGTCGCCTCTGCCGGGAGCGGGGTCCGCTCTCCCCGGACGAGAACGACCGCGTTTTTCGGACAATTTACGCCGCCGGACCCCGCCGCGCCCTGCGGCGGCCGCTGAAGAAATACGGCCTGGCAGAACTCCGGGTCCTGGACGTGGGCTGCGACTACGGCCAGGCCCTGATCCATTTCGGTCCCGGGTCCATGGGCGTCGAGGTCCACGCCGCCCCGGCCGCCTTCGGACAGGCCGTCGGCCTGCCCATGGTCCAGGGCGATTTGTTCGACGAGGCGGTGTTCAGCGGGTTCCCGGCCGGCGGGTTCGACGCCGCCTGGGTCTATGCCGTGCTCGAGCACGTCAGCGCCCCCCATAACGCCTTGATGCTCATCCGCTCCCGCCTGGCGGACAACGGACTGCTGATGCTGGGCCTGCCCCTGATGCCCATCGGCCGCGCCTTGGAGCCCTGCGCCCGTTTCTTGTTGCGCCTGGTCCACGGCCGGCCCCTGCCCATGAGTTACACCTCGGCCGATCACGTGGGCGCCTTCACCCCCAAGACCATCCGGTTCATGGTCGAGCGGGCCGGGTTCGAGGTGATCGAGCAGGCGGCCTTTGTCTCGGCCAGGCCCTGGATCAATCGGGCCTACAATCTCATCGCCGGTTGCGCCCGGGACGTGATCGTCACCGTCGGCCGCAAGCTGGCCGGCTGGGATTACCCCCCCGGGGCCACCCGCCGCCTGACCGCCACTGGCTGGGAGTTCCGTTCCGACTACACCCTTCGTCCTCCGGCCGACTGACCGGACGGCGGTGGAAGGGGCCGGTGGCGCGGACCTGACCGCCTTTTCGCTCCGCGGCCCCTTTTTGAACACTAAAAGGCGATTTGAAAAGATAAATAATCCTATCATTCTCATTAAGACAATGCCAAACAGTCATCTAAAGTTATATAATTACATGGCTTGACCCTTGGAGGTGGACACCTTTTTAGTTGCTGGCCAAGGTCGGCCGTGGTAAGCTATTTTCCGTCATGTCCTGGCATCATTTTTCTCCCCGGGGGGTGCGGGGCGCCGGCGGTTGACGGCGGCTTGTGACCACGTCCCCGGGAGCGGGCGCCGAGGCGGCTGATCGAGACCGGCCCGAGCCCTGCGGGCCGGACTGCGTATCAGATGAGCAAAGAACAGTTCATGCAAATAATGGCCCGGGTGGCCGAGGTCGAGGGCATCCCCGACGAGAAAGGCAAGTACGCCCGCCTGGCCGAGGTCTTACGGATTTCCGCCTCCAACATCTCCCGTTACAAGCAGACGGGCAACATCCCCTGGACGCACATCCTCAAGTGGGCCGGCCGCAAGGGGGTCAACTACAAGTGGATCATCGACGGCCAGGCGGCCGAGCCCGCCCGCCCCGGACCGGAAAGGGCCGACAAGATCGAGGGTGAGATCAAATGGCTGCCCGTGTTCGACGCCGGGGCCGGCGAACCCAAGTCCTGGACCGACGGCGGCTATCCGGTGGGCGAGGCCTCGGCCAAGGAATACGGCCCGCCCGGCTGCCAGGACCACAATGCCTTCTACGTCCGCATCCACGGTGACTCGATGTACCCCACCCTCGAGGAGGGCGATCTGGCCCTGGTCGAGCCGGGTCAGCCCTTGCAGAACAGGCGGCTGTGCTTCGTCTCTTTTCCGGGAGAGGACGGGGACCGGATGGTCAAGCGGTTTCGGGCCCTGCCCCACGGGGACGTGGTCCTGGAATCGGACAACCGGCGTTACGAGGACATCCTGATCAACGAGCAAAACGGACAGGGGGTCCGGATCTACCGGGTGACCCGGATCGTCCGCGACGACCGGCCCTCGGTCCGGCCCTATCCCCTGGAGGAAGTCAGCCCTGACGTGCCCCGGGTGACCTCGGGGCTCCACATCGCCGCCGAACCGGGCGACGTCTATCCCAACAAGCCCAAACCCGGCCGGGGGCGTTGAGACTCGACGGGGGCGGCGGGCGCTCGGTCTCCTGAGCCGCTTCGCTCAGGGCCCGGTCAGCGCCGGCCGCCGGCCTTGGCCAGGACCTTCATCGTCTCGTAGCGGGAGGCCAAAAGCGCCAGGCCGTAGGGGGTGACCCCCCAGTTGTCCCGGGCGTTGACCTTGGCCCCGGCCTTGAGCAGCCGGGCCGCGGCGGCGGTGTTGCCCCGCCAGGCGGCGTAATGGAGCGGGGTCTGGCCGGCGATGTCCTTGGCGTTGACCTTGGCCCGCCGCGAGATCAGCAGATTGACCAGGGAAACCTTGCCCTGCCAGGCGGCCCAGTGCAGCGGGGTGGCCCGGTACTTGTAACCCAGGGTGCCGACCGAGTAGCCGCGCGTCCCGCGGGCCTCGACAAAAGATTGGACCCCATGGAAATCGCCCGACTTGACGGCCACGAAGATGGTCTCGGGCAATCTGGCTCCACGCGCGGCGTCGGTCCAGGGGCCGGCGTCGTAGTCGCAGCCGAGGACGAACAGGGCCAGCACCAGAAACACCAGCCAATAACGTCTCATCCGTTTGCTCTCCTTCCCTCTTGCCGCCCAGTCATTCGGCCCCGGCCCGGGGTGCATGTCTCCCATTTGACCCGTGTCGCCGGGGAAAAATCAGGGAAGCCGTTTCCCTTGTTGGATTAAAATTAACCCACTATGTCATCCCCGGTCAACTCCAAATCGGCCGGAAACCTCAGCGCGGCCGACTGTTTTGGCGAAGACAACGGGTCACCTTCCGGCGGTCGGGCCGGCGGCGGGCCAGGTCCAGGGGGGTGAGTCCCTTCTTGTCCTTGAGGCCGGGCTTGGCCCCGGCGGCCAGCAGGAGCCGGATCGCCTCGAGCCGGCCGAAGGCGGCCGCGGCGTGGAGGGGCGTGCGGCCGCCCTGGTCCACGGCGTTGACCCGGGCCCCCGCCGCCAGGAGGGCCTTGATCACGGCCGGGTTTCCCTGGGCCGCCGCGGCGTGGAGGGGCGTCCGGCCCCAGTTGTTGGGGGCGTTCTTGTCGGCGCCGCGGGCCAGCAGCAGCCGGACCACCCGCGGCCGCCGGGCAAAGGCGGCCAGCCACAGGGGGGTGGCCCCGGCCCGGTTGCGGGCGTCGATTTTGGCGCCGCGGGCCAGGAGAAGCCGGCAGATTCGGGTCCGCCCGGCAAAGGCGGCCCGGTGGAGCGGGGTGTGTCCCCCCTCGTCCCGGGCGTCCACCTCGGCCCCCGCGTCTAAAAGGATCCGGACCACGGCCAGATGACCGTGCCAGGCGGCCAGATGCAGGGCCGTCTGGCCCTTGCGGCTCTCGCGGACGTTGACCGCCGCGCCGTGGGCCAGCAGCAGCTTGACCCCGGCCGCGTCTCCCCGGGAGGCGGCGAAGTGGATCGGGGCCTGGCCCCAGGCGTCCCGCAGATCGGCCGGGGCCCGGTGCCGGAGCAGCAGCAGCGCCAGGCCGTGGCGCCGCTTGGCCAGGGCGACGTGGAGCGGCGTCTGGGAATTCTTGTCCGCCGCGCCCGGATCGGCCCCGTGCTGGAGCAGGTAGGCCGCTATTGCCCGGTTCCCTCTGGCCACGGCCAGGTGGAGCGGGGTCCGGCCTTCCGCGTCCCGGGCCCTGACAATCCAGGGCCGGGCCTTGATGATCCTGGCCACCCGGGCCAGGCGGCCGGACCTGACCGCGGAGAAGATGTTGCCCCGGGCCCCATGTCGTCCGCCGCGGCGGGACAGGAGGGCGACCACCCGGGCGTGACCCTTGGCCCGGGCGGCGTCCAGGGGGGTGTGTCCGCCCTGGTCCCGCGCGTTGACCCGGGCCCCCCGGGCCAGGAGCAGGGCCACCACCCGGGCGTGGCCGGCGTAGGCCGCCAGGTGGAGGGGCGTCGCCCCGCGGTCGTCGATGGCGTCTATTGGGGCGCCGTGGTCCAGGAGCCACTTGACCATGGCCTCCCGCCCCCGAAAGGCGGCGGAGTGCAGGGGCGTGTCCCCCTCACGGTTCCGGGCCTTGACGTCGGCCCCGGACTTGACCAGGATTTCGGCCGCCTGGAGACGCCCCAGAAAGGCGGCCAGGTGCAGGGGCGTGTCACCCCCGTTGTCCGGCCGGTTGACCTTGGCCCCGGCCCGGATCAGAAAGGGGATGAACGTCAGCCGGTTGCGGAACACGGCCACGTCCAGGGGGGACCGGCCCCGCACATCGCCGCTGTCCACCGGGGCACCCTTGGCGATCAGCCAGGCGGCCACCCGGCGCCGGCCGTGCCACACCGCCCAGTGCAGGGCGGTCACCCCCAGCCGGGCGTCCCTGACCTTGATCGAGCCCGGGTGTTCGGTCACCACCTGTTTGACCCGGGCGAAATCACCGGACCGGACCGCGGCGAACAGGGCCAGCGAGGCCACCGCCGCGGTGTCGGGCGGGGGCTCGGGGGTGACGCATGCCCCCAGCAACAAGGCCGCCGCCAGCAGGCAGCGGCCTCCCCATCGGGCCAGATTCATGTGGGTCCCCGGCGGTTTTCGGCGGGACGTTTCGGACCGGGACGGGTCAATCGGTGCGCATCCGTTTGTAAAGCCGCATGTCCCGCCGGGACAGGTCCTTGATCCCCAGCCGCTCGTAAGTCTTGGCCCGGCCCAGATAGGCATTGGCGTACTCGGGATTGAGTTCGATCACCTTGTCGAAATCGGTCTTGGCCCGGCGGTAGTCCCGCAGGTGGTAGTAGCACAACCCCCGGCCGTAATAGGCCGAGATGGACCGGGTCCGATAGACCAGGACCTGGTTGTAGTCGGCCAGGGCCTTGTCGTACTCGCGCTGCATCAGGTAGATGTTGGCCCGGGCCTGGCGGGCGATGTGGTTGTCGCGGTTGAGGAGCAGGGCCTCGTCCAGGAGCTTGAGGGCCTTGTTGAACTCCTCGCGCTTGATCGCCCCGGCGGCCTTGAGGGTCAGGGCGTTGGAGATCAGGTTCGGCGAGGGTTTCTCCATGCAGCCCCCCGCCCCTAAAAGGAGTCCGATTATCAGGGGCGCCAGGGCCCCGGCCCGCAGCCAGGGCCGTTCCCGCGGCCAAGGGATCATGGTTTCCTCCCGGGCCGAGGTCGCCCGGGCGTGGGGGTGGGCCGTTGGAGCAACTTGATCACCTCCTGGTGGCCGTTCTGGCGGGCCAGGTCGAGCGGGGTCCGGCCGGCGGCGTCCTTGAGGTCCGGCCGGGCGCCGTGGTCGAGCAGGATCTTGGCGCTGGCGGCCCGCCCCAGCCAGGCCGCCCAGTGCAGCGGCGTCAATCCATCCATGTCCCGGGCGTTGGGGTCGGCCCCCTTTTGGAGGAGAAAGACCAGGACCGCCGGGCACCAGACGGCCATGTGGATCGGCTGCTGGCGGTACTTGTTCTTGATGTCCACCCGGGCCCCCCGGCGGACCAGGAAGACGGCCAGCTTGAGGCGCCCCATCTGGGCCGCCCAGTGCAGGGGCGTCTCGCCCCGCCCGTCGGGGCGGCGGACCGCCTCGGGATCGGCGCTGATGATGGCCCGGGCCCACGGCAGATCACCGTCCTCGATGGCCCGAAAGATGTCTCCCCGGGCGGTCTGTCCGGCCCAGACCGCCACCGGGAAGGCCAGGGCCGCCGCGGCGATCATCCCCAGCAGTCCCGGCCGCAGGTCCCTGGCCCGGGCCGGATTCACCGCCGCTCTCCTAAACGTCCCGGGGCGGGCGCGGCCGGCGGCCTGGTCACTTCAGGACGCCGGTCAGGGCCTCGGCCACCCCGGTCAAGACCTTGGCCGACAGCTTTTTGGTCACCGGATGGTCCTTCATCTCGATCTTGAGGACCCACTCGAACCGGGTCCGGCCGTCCCACTTGGCCCCCAGGGTCAGATAGCGCAGGGCCCCGGCCAGATCGATCAGGGCCACGACGTCGCTCAACTTGGGGCCCCGGCTGCTGAGGCCCATCCGGAGATAGATCTCGGGCAGCAGGCCCAGGATCCGCTTGGCGTCGATGAACATGGCCACTTGGAATCCGGACAGGGCCTTTTGGGCCGCGGCCCAGTTGGGCGACGCCTTGGCCGGCGGCATCCGCTTCAGGGCCCGTTTCAGATAGGGCAGGTGGTTGCTGACCAGGACCGATGACCCGACGTTGACGATGCCGACCGCGCCGATCAGGGGCACCAGCACCACCCGGACCTCGCCTCGGGCCAGCTTCCGGTTCTGGATGGTGCCCGCCGGCACCACCCCCCGGGCGACCAGGGCCTTGGCCAGACCGGCCACGAACCGGGCCGCGGCCGTCTTATCCTTGAAACGGGCCGCCAGAAGCGCCAGCGGGAGGGGCAGTCCGCTCCGGGCCACACCGAACAACCCCAGGGCCGCCTGACTGCCCAGGGACTCCCACAGGGACCCCAGGTCCGGGTGGCCCATGGCCTTGGCGAACAGGGTCAGCTTGGCCGTGATCTTGGGGCTCCCGGCCACCAGATTGGCCAGTTGCCGACCCAGATGGTAGCCGCTGACGCCCAGGTACAGCAGGGGCGACCCCGGAAACAGCCGCTGGCCGGCCGGGCCCCGGGTCGGGACGAAGAACTGTTTGAACTGGTCCAAAAACTTCTTGGCCTCGGGTTTGAACTCCATGACCATCCGCCAGGTGACCGCGTCGGAGACGATGACCATCCGCTTCAAGGCCTTGAACATCTCCAGTTCCCGGCCGGCCCGGGCCAGCTTGAGGCGCTTGATGGTGCCGGGAACCATGGTGAACACCACGCCCAGCTGATTTTTCATTAAACCCTCGCGGACCAGGTCCTGGTAGGGGGCCCCGGCCGAGAAGCGGTCCTTGGCCTGACCCAGGATGCGGGCGATGACCGCCTCGATCATCGACCTCTCCGGCGAGAAGAACAGGAGGCGCTGGGGGGTCAGGTAGAAATAGGCCGGCCGGCGGACGCCGGTGACGTGGCCCACCTTTTGGCCCCTGATGGTCAGGTAGGCGAGCTTGGCCTTGGGCTTGGCCTTGAGCCACAAGGGCAAAAGCCGGTCCAGATCGATGTTGGGGCCCAGTTGCACGGCCGCCACCGGGAGGCCTTTACCCGGGCCGGGATAGACGGCCACGACCAGCCAGCCGCCGGCCAGGCCCATCACCGTTTTTCGGCTGAACTCGAGGCCGGTCCGTTTCTTCCACTTGGCCTGGAAGGCGGTCAGGATGGCGGCCGTCTTGGGCTCGGCCTGAAGCTGCTTGAGCAGCGAGGTCCACCATTGCGACTTCTCGACCGCGTCCCAGATTCGTCCCAGGTCCCGGGCGGCCATAAAGATCATCGGACCCGGGGGCAACAGGTCGGCCGGGTTGGTGGTCTTGACCACTGGCTTGGCGGCCACTGTTGGGGCCGGCTTGGGGGCCGGGCCGGTTGACGGCTGGGCCGCGGCCGGGGCGGTCTTGACCGGGCCGCCGGCGGCGCGCTTGAGGCGGGTCTTGGCCTTGACGGCCCGGGCGTGGGCCATCATCATCTTGGCCAGGGCCTTCTTGCCGGCCCGGTTGGCCAGGTCCACCGGGGTCAGCCCGGCCTTGTTCTTGATGGTGACGTCGGCCCCCCGGGCGACGAGCAACTGGGCCAGGTCACTGTTGCCCAGGCCCACGGCGTAGTGCAGGGCCGTGGTGTTGCTCCGGCTCAGGGCGTTGACCCGGGCCCCCTTGGCCAGCAGCAGCACGGCCATGGCCATCTTGCCCTGAAAGACGGCCTCGTGCAGGGGGGTCTCGCCGTCCTTGTTGACCGCGTTGGGATCGGCCCCGGCCGCCAGGAGCAGGGCCGCCACCTTGATCAGTCCCATCCGGGCCGCCCAGTGCAGGGCCGTCCGATCCCAATGATCCCTGACCCGGACCGCCTCCGGATCGGCCTTGAGGATCTGTTTTATCTTGGCCAGGTCGTTCTTCTTGACGGCCAGGATGATCGGGGCGTCGCTGGCGGCCAGACTCAGGGCGCTCCCTAAACCCAGGACCACCACCAGGCTGATGATGAGCACTCGTTTCACTTCCGCAATCCTCCCTGTCATCCGGGCCGTAATGGCGGGCGTCGCGGCCACGATCGCGTCTCGATCCTGGACCGGCCCACCGGCCGGGTCTCATCCCTCACGGGCCCGACGCGCCGCGTCGGGCGACCGACCGGCTGCCCGGCGTCACGCGTCCCGGTTATCTTAACACATTCCCCGGCCCCGCCCCAAGGCGGGGCGTCACCGCGATGGTCTGGTTGGGGGGGATTCCCGACGGCCGCCGGCGGCGACGGCGGCGGGCGTCCGGCCGGCCGACGGTTACCAGGGCACGCAGCGTCGGGCCTGCGGGGCCCAGCGCATCCCGGGCGGACACCGCCAGCCCCAGCGCCGGGGCACGCACCGACCCCACCGCGGGGCCCAGCGCATCCCCCGGGGGCAACGGCGGACGCAGGCCCTCCGGACCGGGTCCCAGACCCGCTGCGGACCGCAGGCCGGAATACAGCGGCGCTTGGCCTCCGACCAGACCTGGCCGGCCGGACACTGGGTGTCCACCACGCACCGTTGCCGGCTCACGTCCCAGACCATTCCCTTGGGGCACGGCGGGGCGCAGGCCTCCGCCATCAGGACCGCGGCGCCTCCCAGGCACAGCCACAACAGGATCGCCAGTCGTCTTGTCATGCGGTCGCCCTTTGTATTCAATGATCCGGCAGGGCCCCCTCGTTTAAATTTTGACGAACGGCGCCGATCAAAGTCAAGCCGATGTCGCCCGGTCAGGGTCCAGGGACCCGAGGTGTTCGGGGGCCATTTTCCAGATCAGGACCCCCTGCCCGGACTCGGGCCGGGCCAGTTCCAGGCAGCACACTGCCCCGGCCTCGAACTGGACGCAGTCCGGGCGGCCGCCCAGGGCCAGGGCCGCCACCAGGCCCAGGCTGGGCAGGTGTCCCACGGCCAGGACAGACTTCGGACCCGTCCGCCCGGTCAGGAAGGCCAGGGTCCTCTCCGGGGGCGCGTTGGGTTTGAGGAGCTCGGTCTCGACGAACTCGACTCCGGCCGAACCGCCGGCGGCCAGTTCGGCCGTTTGGCGGGCCCGGGCCTTGGTCGAACTGACCACCAGGTCGAACTCCAGGCCGAGTCCGGCCAGGGCCCGGCCCATCCGCTCGATCCGGGCCGCGCCCTCCGGCGTCAGCCGCCGCTCGGGGTCCTGGGCCGCGTCAAAGGCCTGGCCGTGACGCATCAGATACAATCGCATTTCTTCCCCTCCCCAAGACGGTCCCAGTATGCCAGGTCACCGCCGGGACTGGCAACCTCCCCGTCCGCCCGGCGATTGAGGCCGCCGCCCGGTCGTGCTAGGCTGGGCCATGACCGCTGTCAAGCTCTGGGCCGGGGCCGGCCTGCTGGCCCTGGCGTTTTGCGGCGGGACCGTGACCCGAGCCGCGGCCCAATCCCCGGTCGAGACCAGGGCCCGGCGGCCCCGGTCCGGGTCGGTCTGTTTCCGGCCCTCCCGGCCGCCCGGGACCATTTCGGATCCCGTGGCCCGGGCGGTGACGGCCTTCGCCTTTGAGCGCCTGGGGGCGGGCTACAGCATGGTCCGGCGGTTCGGACCCCGCTCCTTTGACTGCTCGTCCCTGGTGTACCTGGCCTTTCGCTGGGCCGGTGTCCGGGTGGGGGAGACCACCCTGGCCTGGCTCGAGCCGGACAGCCCCCTGCGGCGATTCGAGGTCACCGGTCGGCCGGCCCGTCCCGGGGACGTGATCGTCGTCCCCCGGTGGGTGCTCAACAAGTACTTCGCCGAGCGGGGACTGGGCGTAACCGATTTCAACCACGCCCTGCTCGCGGTCCGGACCGACCCCCTGACCGGCCGGGTCACCTGGGTGATCGACGCCTCGGGCAGTCTAGGCGTGACCTTCCGGCGGGCGCCGGTCTACGTCCGCTATCCCGGGGTCAGGCTCTTTCGGCCCCGGTGACCCGGGCGCGGTCCCGCTCGGTTGACATTCCACACCCGCTGGGCTAATTTTTACTCAGGTCGGCGAACCACCGCTCGGATGCGCGGCGGTTTCTTAATTTTTCCGCAGAGCTAAGGAGATCTTCCATGGCCCAGCAGGTGAAACTCTACGCCTTGAGCACGTGCGGTCATTGTCGCAATACCAAGGCCTTGCTGAATGATCTGGGCGTGACCTATGACGTGGTGGACGTGGACAAGGCCCAGGGCGAGGAGCGGACGGCCCTGGTGGAAGAGGTCAAAAAGTACAATCCGGCCTGCACCTTTCCGACACTGATCATCGACGGCCAGGTGATCGTCGGTTTCCGCAAGGACGAGATCCAGGAGGCGCTGGGAAAATGAACACGGCCGAACTGTACGACATGCTGCGCCGGGTCCAAGAGCCCAAGGGCTACTTCTTCAACCACGACCGGGCCCAGGTCGATCAGCTCCTCGAGGGACTTTTAGCGAACAAGGAGCGTTACGGCTACATGTCCTGCCCCTGCCGGCTGGCCCACGGCGAGCGGGAAAAGGACCAGGACATCATCTGCCCCTGCGTCTATCGGGAGCCGGACGTGGCCGAGTACGGCAGTTGCTACTGCAATCTCTACGTCTCACGGGAATGGAACGACGGGGCGATTCCCCACGCCTATGTTCCCGAACGCCGGCCGGCGGCCAAGAACCTGGGCCTCTGACGGCCGTGGGTGACGGGCGGCCGGCGGGGCGGCCGGGTCCGCCCCTGGGGGAAGGCGGTCGATGAGGGCCTGTCGTCCGGTCTGGAAAGCGGTCTGGATCGCGGCCGTCCTGGCGGGTGCGGCGGGGGCCGCGCTCCCGGCGGCGGCCCTGACCGGCCCCGAGGTGCTTCCGGCGGCCGTGTCCCTGCGCGACCCGTTCGGCCGGTTTCAGAAGAACCTCCGGGCCCTGATCCAGAAGGGCCGCCGGGCGCTCCACCAGGGGCGGCTGGATGAGGCGGCCGGTTATTTCCGGCGGGCCCTCAAACAGGATCCCGGCAACCGGGAGGCCCGGGCCGGCCTCGACCGAATCCGGGTCCTCCGCTCCGCCCGCCGGGCCGAGGCGGCCCGGCGTCGCCGGGAAGAGGCCAAAGACAGGCTGATCGCCCGGACCCTGGCCCTGGCCTCGCGGGACCTGGCCGCCGGGCGACCCCTTCGGGCCCGGGCCCGGTATCGCCGCGTCCTGGCCCTGGACCCGGCCAACCAGGCGGCCCGGGCCGGCCTGGACCGGGTTCGCCGGGCGTTGCTGACGCGCCCGGTCGGCCCGGCGGTCAAGGCGGCCGTCTTCCGGGCGGCTGCGGCCGGCGACGAGGCCGCCCTCAAGAAGATCCTCGACCGGTATCCGGCGGCGTCCCGCGTCACCGATTCCAACCACGAGACGCCGCTGCACGTCTGCGTCCGGTCGGCCCACGCCGCGGCGGCCCGGCTGTTGATCGCGGCCGGGGCCCCGATCGAGGCCCGGGACAAGCGGGGCCGCACCCCCCTGCACCTGGCGGCCTTCAGCGGCCTGGTCTCGGTGGCGGCCGAACTCCTGGCCCGGGGGGCCCGGCCCGACCCCCGGGACAAGGGGGGCCACACCCCGCTGCACATCGCCGCGGCCCAGGGCCGGGTGGGCGTGGCCGCGCTGCTGCTGCGGGCCGGGGCCAGCCTCTCGGCCCGGGATAAAAAGGGCGATACCCCCCTGCACCGGGCCGCGGCCGCGGACCAGTGGCCCGTGGCCGCCCTGCTGCTCTCCCGGGGCGCGGACGTCAACGCCCGCAACCGACGGGGGTGGACGCCGCTGCACCTGACGGCCTATTACGGCCGGCCCCTGACCGCCCGGCTGCTCATCGACCGCGGGGCCAAGCTCGACGCCCTTGACAATTACAGCCGGACGGCCTACGCCGTGGCCGACCGGCTGTGCCGGGGCAATAAACAGGCCCGGGACTGCTCGGGGATCATGGACCTGTTGATCTCGCGCGGCCTGACCAGATAATCGCCGGCCCCGCCGGCCGGATGGGGACAAGCCAGTGGCCGAAAAGAAGTGGCCCAGATGGTTGATCGCCTGCCTGGCGGTCTCGGTCCTGATCGGGGCGGGCTGCGAAAAGGGCCGGATCGCCGACCTGGTCCTGAAGCCCATCTCCCAGGCGGTTGACTCCTTTCAACGGTCGATCGTCTGGACCATCACCCCGGACTCGCCCCAGGTCAAGCTGGTCCGGGCCGCCGGCGGCGGGGACGCCGCCCGGGTGAAGGACCTGATCCACGACAATCCCAAGCTGGTCAAGATCAAGGCCGACGCCGGGATGACCCCCCTCCACTACGCCGCCCTGCAGGGCGGGGCCGGGGTGGCGGCGGTCCTGCTGGCCGCCGGGGCCGACCCCCGGGCCAAGGACGCTTACGGCCGGACCCCGCTGCACCTGGCGGCCCTGAGCGGCCGGGCGGGCGTGGTCCGGATGCTCCTGTTACGGAAGGCCGACCCCCGGGCCGCGGACGAGACCGGGGCCACGCCCCTGCACCTGGCCGCCCTGTACGGCCGGCCCCGGGTGACCGCGGCGCTGCTGGCCGCCGGGGCCCGGGCCGGGGCCCGGGACCGGGCCGGCCAGACCCCGCTCCTGCTGGCCGTGGACGGCGGCAATATCGAGGTGGTTCGGATGCTGCTGGCGGCGGGCGCCGGGGTCGGGTCGGCCGATCTGGCCGGGGACACCCCCCTGCACCTGGCCGCCCGCTACGGCCGTCCGGACCTGATCAAGCTCCTGCTGGCCAAGGGGGCCAGGATCGACGTCACAGACAAGCGGGGCCTCACCCCGGCCGACGCGGCCCGGCGGTTCGGGCACCCCGAGGCCGCCCGGATCATCCGGGCCGCCGCGTCCCCCTAAGCCCCCGCCTCCCGGGCGGCGGCCATCTCGGCCAGCTTGTACTTCTGGACCTTGCCGCTCTTGGTGGTCGGGAAACCGTCCACCAGGGCCACCTCATCCGGGACCTGGGATTCATCGAGATGCTCCCGGCAAAAGGCCTGGATCGTCTCGACCTTCAGGTCGGAACCCGGGGCCGGTTTGATCCAGGCGGCCACCTTTTGACCCCGTTCCCGGTCGGCCACGCCAAAGACCTGGACCTCGCCCACCCCGTCAAGGCGGTACAGGACGTCCTCGATCTCGGCCGGGAAGATCTCACGGCCGTCGCGGGTGATGACGTCCTTGATCCGGCCGGTGATCCGGACGTAACCCTGCTCGTCCATGGTCCCCAGGTCGCCGGTGTGAAACCAGCCGTCGGCGTCGATGACCTGCCGGGTCAACCCGTCCATCCGGTAGTAGCCGACCATCAGGCCGGGGCGGGTGCAGATCTCGCCCGGCCGGCCGGGGGGCTGGGCGGCCTCGGTCGCGGGATCGACGATCTTGATCTCGACCCCGGGCAGGGGCCGGCCGATGGTCGAGACCCGCAGTTGGGGCGGATCGTCCGGCTGGGTCATGGTCACCCAGCTCGAGGCCTCGGTGATGCCGTAGGCGATGGTCACCTCGCGGGCGCCCATGACCTCGATGATCCGGTTCATCACCTCGAGCGGGCAGGGCGCCCCGCCCACGGCCCCGGTGCGCAGGGAACTCAGGTCCCGCTTGTTGAAGTCGGGCTGGCTCATCAGGGCGATCATCATGTTGGGCGTGCCGTGGACGGCGGTGCACCTTTCGGCCTCCATGGCCGCCAGGGCCGCCCCGGGCTCGAAGGAGTCCGAGGGCATCACCAGGGCCGCCGCGGCCACCACCCCCGAGACCACGATGCAGGTGTTGCCGAACATGTGGAACAGGGGCATGGTCAGGGCCATCCGGTCCGCCGCGGTCAGGCGCTGGCGCCGGGCGGTGCCCCGGGACTTCATGATCAGGGCGCCGTGATTGACCATCACCCCCTTGGGCCGGCCGGTGGTCCCCGAGGTGTACATGATCGAGGTCACATCAATGGGGGCGACCCGGCCGGTGACCGCGGCCAGGTCGGCGGCCGAGACGCCCTCGGCCGCGGCCAGGACCTGGGGCCAGTCCACGGCCCCTGACGGGACGGGCCCCTGGTCCCAGGTTACGATCCGCCGCAGCGGGGCCAGGTCGGCCCGCAGGGTCTCGTCGGCCCGGGCCGCCTCGAGCATCGGCCAGAACTTCTTCTGGCAGATCAGGGTGTCGGTCTCGGCGTTGCCCACCAGGTAGGCCAGGTCGGCCGGGGCGTAGCCCGGATCGACCGGGATCCAGACGGCCCCGAGGCTGGCCAGGGCGAACTGGGCGATGACCCACTCCGGGGTGTTTTCGCCCCACAGGGCCACGTGCCGACCCGGCTCGACCCCCAGGGCCAGCAGGCCCCGGGCCGTGGCGTCCACCTGGTCCCGGAACCCGGCGTAGGTCAGCCGGACGCCGCGGCCATGATGGACCAGGGCGTCGCCGTCGGGGTTGCGCTCGCTGGCGTCGATCAGAATGTTCCGCAAGGTGTCCTGAGTCACTGGGCCCCCCTCATCATCTGGCTTCCGCGCCTCATTTGTTTTCGAGCAGCTTGATCACGTCCTCGTACTTTTTCCGCCGGGCCAGGTCCAGGGCCGTCTGACCGGCCCGGTTGGTCAGTTTCCGGTCGGCGCCGCGGGCCAGCAGCATCCGGGTGATGTTGATCCGTCCCCCCAGGGCGGCGTAGTGCAGGGCGGTGTAGCCCATCCGGCTGGCGGCGTTGACGTCGGCCCCGTGTTTCAGCAGGATCTCGACGGCGTCGATCTTGCCGCTGGCCACGGCCAGGTGCAGCGGGGTCGTCCCGGACCGGCTCTTGGCGTTGGGGTCGGCCCCCTTCTTGAGCAGCAGCCGGAGCACCCGGTTGCGTCCGACCTGGGCGGCGATGTGCAGGGGCGTGAACCCCCACCGGTTGCGGACGTTGAGCTTGGCCCCCTTGTCCAGCAGGAGACGGACCGCGTCCACCTGGCCGGCCATGGCCGCCAGGAACAGCGGCGTCTGGCCGTACATGTTGGGGGCGTCCAGGATGGCCCCCTTGGCCAGCAGGATCTTGATCGTGTCCACCTTGCCCCGGGCGGCGGCCAGGTGCAGCGGGGTCCACTTCCAGCGGTTTGGGGCGTTGACGTCCGCGCCGCGGCTCAAGAGAAAGGTGACCACGTCGTTGTGCCCGCCCTGGGCGGCCAGGTGGAGCGGGGTGAAGCCGTCACTGGACTTGGCCTTGAGGTCGGCCCCCTTGGCGGCCAAGAGTTTCACGGCCTCGAGCTTGCCGTTGATGGCCGCCAGGTGCAGGGGCGTGTATCCGGCCCGGTTTTTGGCGTCCAGCTTGGCCCCGGCGGCCAGGAGGACCTTGATCACTTCCGGCCGGCCCCAGGCGGCGGCCTCGTGAAGCGGGGTCTTGCCCCACCGGGCCCGGGCGTTCACCTTGGCCCCGGCCTTGATCAACAGCCGGCACAGGTTCGGCTGACCGCTCACGGCGGCGACGTGGAGGGCGGTGTAGCCGCCCCGATTGGCCGCGTTGACGTCGGCCCCGGCCTGGAGGAGGAGCCGGACCACGGTCGGCCGGCGGTGGCGCACGGCCAGGATCAAGAGCGTGTTGCCGTAGCGGTCCCGCCAGGTGAGGCTCCGGGGTTCGGTCTGCAACCGCTTCTGGAGGTCGGCCACGGTGCCGCGGCGCAGGATTTCGGCCAGATCGGACCGGTCGGTCGCCGCCCGGGCAATGCCGAGCGCCGACCAGAGGCAGGCCGCGCCGGCCAGGGCCAGGGCGGCGTGTTTGAGACCGGGAAGGTGAGGCATGGTCCTCCTCCTTGTTTGCCGGAAAAGCCTCGACGGGCTGCGCCGGCCGGTCCTCACCGGGCCCGGGACAGCGAGCGCCGGACGTGGCCCAGGATGATCCGCCCCACCCCCGGCGAGTTTTCGGTCAGGGCCACGTCCAGGGGGGTCAGGCCCGCGGCGGTGCAGGCGAACGGATCGGCCCCGTGTTCGAGCAGCCACTGGGCCAACTCGTCGTGACCGTTTCCGGCGGCCAGATGGAGGGCGGTCCGCCCCTGCTCGTCGCCCAGGTTGACCAGGGCCGGATCGCTGGTCAGGGCGGCCGAGACCGAGGCCAGATCGCCGGCGGCCGCGGCGGTCAGCATGGCCGCCGCCTCTCGCGACCGGACCCGGCCGCGCCGCCAGTCGATCAGGTCCTCGAAGGGCGCCAGCATGAAGTCGGCCACGTGCGGGAGGAACAGCACCACGATCAGGATCACGCCCAGCCAGGCGGGCAGGCCCGCGAAGATGCCCTCGAACAGGGCGTTGAACTGCCCGAGGGACCAGACGAAAAGCACCCCCCAGGCCACGTCGGCCGCCACGGCCAGGGCGACCAGCAGGCGCCGGTCCTCCCCGCCGAGCCGGCGGCCTCGGTCGATCTGAATCTGATTTGGGGGAGCGCTCATCATGGATTCTCCCGCTCGGCCCGGGCCAGCATCTCGGCCAGGGGGCCGAAACCCCGGGCCAGGGCCAGCTGACGCGGCGTCGCCTTGAAATGTCCGTCCCGCGGCGCCGGCGGGGCCTGGGCCCGAAGCAGACATTCGGCCACCAGGCCGTAGCCCTTGACGGCCGCCAGGTGGAGGGGGGTCGTGCCCCGGCCGTCCCGGGCGGCCGGATCGGCCCCCAGCTCGAGCAGGCGCCGGGTGGTCCGGGTCTGGCCGGCCTCGGCCGCGAGGTGGAGCGGGCGTCGGCCGGCCCCATCCCGCGAGTCCACCTCGAGCCCGGCCTCGACCAGCCGCGACACCAGGTCCGGGTCTTCCTGGACGGCGGCCAGGTGGAGGGCGCTGGCGCCGGTCTTGTCCCGGAAACGGACGTCGGCCCCCCGCTCGATCAGGCCGGCCGCCGCCGGTCCGTGGCCGCAGGCCAGGGCCACGGCCAGCGGGGTCAGGCCGAATTTGTCCCGTGGATCCGGGTCGGCCCGGTGATCGAGCAAGGCCTCGATGATCCGGACCTGATTCCGCCAGGCGGCCAGGTGCAGGGCGGTGGCTCCCCGGGCGTCGGTCCGGTTCGGGTCGGCCCCCCGGAAAAGGAGCAACTCGACCACGGCCAGGCGGCCGGACAGGGCCGCCGAGTGCAGCGGGCCGAAGGCCTCGCCCCCCTGGTCGGGATCGGCCCCGGCCGCCAGCAGGGCCCGGCACATGGCCGCGTCGCCCCGCGAGGCCGCGTAATCCAGGGCGGTGAGCCCCCGGCGGTTTCGGGCGCCCGCGTCCGCCCCGGCCGACAGCAGGGCCGAAGCAACGCCGGCGTCCCCCTGCCGGGCGGCCCGGTGGAGCCAGGTGTCGCCCTGGCCATCGCGCCAGGCGGCCAGTTTGGGCCGCGCCGCCAGGACGGCCGACACGGTCTCGGGATCGGCTCCGGCCAGGACCCGATTCATCTTGCGCCGGGACCATCCCCCTCGGATGCCAAGGGCCACCTCTCCTCCGGATAGGGTCAAAATTAACGGCCGAGGTGAAGCATATCATATCAGGTCGGTTCGGGATTGATAAGACGTTTCTGGGCCGGGGGACGGGCCGGCGGTTTGAAGTAGGCGTCGCCTCTGATAATATGTAGGGTGAGGAACCGCGGTTCAATACCAGACAAGACAGGGGAAGACCATGCCGTTCAAGATGTACTTTCACCCCGCGCTTCAGGCGGCGGTGGTGCTGACCTCCCTGGTCGTGCTGTGGCTGGGGATCAAGCGTTTCGCCGCCACCTCCCTGGGGAAAAAGACGGGATTCAACTGGAAACTCCACGTCCGGCTGGGGGCGGTCGTCCTGGTCGCGGCCCTGGCGGGGGCCGGGGGCGGCCTGATCGTGGCCCGGGGATACTGGTCGGTCTGGGTGTACCCGGAAACGCACCCCATCCTGGGGCTGATCGCCGTGCCCTTCATCCTCTTCGGGGGGATCACCGGCTGGTATATGAACTTTCGCAAAAAACGCCGCCGGGTCCTGCCCCTGATCCACGGCCTGAACAACCTGGTGCTCCTGGGGCTGTTCGTCGCCCTGGTGGCCAGCGGCCTGGATTGGATCGGGGAGATCCAGCAGGCCGCCATCATGTAACGGGCCTGAAAATTAATCCTAGTTAACAAGTTCGATTATTTGTATACTACGAGCCCGCCCGTTGGCGGGCGAGGATCAGCTCGAGCGGCCGCCGGCACCCCGGGCGGGGACGGGTCGGGGCGCCGTTCCGCTGTTTTTGTCAGCGTTATCGTCGTGAGGTGTGGCTATGACCCCGGAGGAGATGCGCGAGCGCGCCCTGGAGCTGTTTCGGCAGCGGTTTCATTGAAGTCAGGTCATCCTGGCCGTCGGCCAGGAAAAGATGGGCAAACCCGACCAGGAGGTGATCAAGGCCATGGGCGCCTTTGGCGGCGGGATCGCCAGCACGGGCCGCACCTGCGGCTGCCTGATCGGCGGGGTGGCCCTGATCTCGAGCCTCTTCAGCCGGGGCAACCTCGAGGACAAGGAAGACCCGAACATGTGGCGGGCCAGCTTCAAGCTGTCCAAGAAGTTCGAGGAGCTGTGCGCCCCCTTCGGCGGGACCGACTGCCGCCAGATCGCCCAGGTCAACTGGTCGGACCGGGAGGCGGTCAAGACGTTTTACAAGGACCCCGGGTCGCGGCGGACCCTGTGCGCCGAGCTGGTCGGCGACACGGCCGTGGTCCTGGGGGAGATTCTGGAGAAATACTCCTAGCTTTTCGGGGGCAACAAACTAGCCCGATCCGTCCAGGGCCTCGCGGACGCACCGCAGCAGGTCCCGGAGGCGGAAGGGCTTGCCCACGAAACCCAGGGCCCCGCTCTCGACGACCGATTCCTCGGTCCCGCTGGCCTGGTAGCCGCTGGCGACCAGGACCCTGACCCCGGGGTCTCCCTCGACCAGGGCCTCCAGGCAGGCCTGGCCGCCCATGCCCGGCATGTTCAGATCCAGGATAACCAGGTCGATCTCCCGCCCCCGGTCGGCGTAGATGTCCAGCGCCTCCTCGCCCGAGGCGGCCCGGAGCACGGTGTAGCCGTTCTGGGTCAGAATGTCCTCGGCGATGTCCAGGATGGCCCGGTCGTCGTCCACCAGGAGGATGGTCTCGTCGCCGCCCCGGGCCTGTTTCTCGATCTCGGCCCGGGCCGCTTCCAGGTCCACGGCTTCCACCAGGGCCGGCAGGAAGATGTCAAAGGCCGCTCCCCGGCCCGGTTGGCTGTCGCAGGTCAGATGACCGCCGTGGGCCTTGACGATGCCGTACACCGTGGACAGCCCCAGGCCCGTGCCCTGGCCGATCTCCTTGGTGGTGAAAAACGGCTCGAAGATGTGCTGGACGATTTCCGGGTCCATGCCCTGGCCCGTGTCGGCGACCCTCAGCCGGACGTACTCCCCGGGCCTGACGTCCACCTGGGACAGGCAGTAGTCCTCGTCCAGGAAGACGTTTCGGGTCTGAATGTACAGGAGTCCCCCCTGGGGCATGGCGTCCTTGGCGTTGGCCCCCAGGTTCATGATGACCTGCTCGAGCTGGGTCCGGTCCCCGCGGACGGGGTACAGGTCCTCGGCCAGGTCGGGCTCGATCCGGATCATCTTGGGGATGGTCCGCTCCAGCATCTTGATCGTCTGGACGACCTCCCGGTTCAGATCGACCGGTTCGAGGCGGCTGTCCACCTTGCGGGAAAAGGTCAGCAGCCGCCGGACCAGCTCGGCCGCCCGTTCGGTGAGCAGGTTGATTTCGCCCAGGTAGCGGTGGTCGGGCGGGATGGTCTCGCGGCCCGAGGTCAGCAGCTCCAGGTAGCCGGAAACGGCGTGGAGGATATTGTTGAAGTCGTGGGCGATGCCGCTGGCCAGGGTGCCGATGGCCTCCATCTTCTGGGCCTGCAGGAGCTGGTGCTGGAGGGTCTTGAGTTGCCTTTCGGCCTGGATCTGCTCGGTCACGTCCAGGCCGATGCCGCTGATGTACGGCTCACCTCCCTCGGGCCTGACCAGGTGGCTGCGGTACTCGATGTAACGCCTTTTGCCGTCGGCCCGGAAATACACGGAGGTCCCTTCGTGGTGGCCGGTGGTCTTGAGGGCGCCGAGATATTCGGTCTCGAAGGCCTCCCGGAATTCGGGCTTCATGAACTCGGACGCCTTGTGTCCGATCAGGTCCTCGGGCTGATAGCCGAACAGATCGGCCAGGGCGGGGTTGGCGCTGGTGAAACGGCCTTCCAGGTCCTGGGTGTAAACCAGGTCGGTGATCGACTCGAACAGGTCCCGGAAGCGTTTCTCCGAGGCCCGAACGCGCTGATCGGCCCTTTTGCGTTGGCTGATGTCCTGGACCACGGAGACCAGGCAGTCCTGTCCGCCGATGAGCACCCTGGCCGCCGACCACATGGCGATGAGTTCCTCGCCGTTCTTGCGCCGGAAGCTGACCTCCATCCGGCGCAGGTGACCGTCGCGCTCGATGATTTCCATGCCCCGGCGCCGGGCCTCGGGATCGACCCACAGGCCGATCTCGGCCGAGGTCTTGCCCAGGACCTCCTCCCGGGCCCGGCCGGTCCCCTGGCAGTAGGCCTCGTTGACGTCCAGGTAGCGGCCCTCGGCCACGGTGCTGATGCTGACCCAGTCGGGGCTGAACCGGAAGGCGGCCTGGAACATCTGTTCGCTGGCTTTGAGGGCCGCCTCGGCCCGCTTCTGATCGCTGATGTCATAGACGACCGCCGCGGCCCGGACCGGACGGCCTTGTTCCAGGAACAGCTTCGAGGTCAACAGGACCCAGAGGTGGTGGCCGCTTTTGGTCTTGATCTGGAACTCGACGGTCGGCGGTATATCCTCGCCGGCGGCCACCTTCCGCTGCCGCTCCAGAAACAGACGCTGGCTGTCCTCGGTCAACAGGTCAAAGGCGTTCATCTCCAGAAATTCTTCCCGGGTGAAGCCGGTGTACTCGGTCATGACGTCGTTGACGCTCAGGAACCTTCCGGTGGTGAAATCGATCTCGTAGATCCCGGCCGGGGCGTGGTCCACCAGGAGACGGTAGCGGGCCTCGCTTTCCCGCAGGGCGATTTCGGTGGCCTGGCGCTCGGTGATGTCCCGGGCGATGGACAGGACGGCCTCCTCGTCTTCGGCCTCCAGCCGGACCCCGGAGATGAGGTGGGGCCGGAGCACCCCCTCCTTGGTCCGAAAGGCCGTTTCCAGGTCCCGACACTCGCCCCGCTCCAGGATGGCCTGGACGAATCGCTCCCGGTCCTCGGGCACGGCCCAGTTGTTTAACTCGGCGGCGGAGCGGCCGATGACCTCGTCGCGTTGGTAGCCCAGGGTGGCCAGCAGGTTCTCGTTCACCTCCAGGAACACGCCGTCCCTGAGCCGGGTGATGGCGATGCTGTCCGGGCCGGTCATGAAGGCCTTCGAGAATTTTCGTTCGCTCTCCCGGAGGGCCTCCTCGACCCGCTTTCGCTCGGTGATGTCGATGATGAACCCCCGCAGGCCGACGACCCGTCCCTCGCGCTGAATCGGATTGGAGTGGACCATGGCCGGGAAGGTGGTGCCGTCCTTGCGCCGGCAGAGGTATTCATTCATGCCCATGTCCTGGCCGGACATGACCTTTCGGGAGTTGGCCACCGCCCGGTCCCGGTCCTCGGGAACGATCAGGTCAAAGGCGTTCAGGCCCCGCGCCAGTTCCTCGGGGCTGTAGCCGAACTGGGCGAAGGCCCCCTGATTGGCAAAGGTCAGCCGGCCCTCGGCGTCCACCTCGAAGATGGTCTGGGGCATCAGCTCGGCCAGTTCCCTGAAACGGCGCTCACTCTCCTTCAGGGCCGCCTCGGTCTCCCGGCGCTCGGTGATGTCGCTCAGGAAATTAAGCGTCGCCGGCCGACCTTCCCAGGTGACGGACACGACGTTGATTTCGGCCCAGCGCGTGTCGCCTTGGGAGGTGACGATCCGGAAGGCATAGACCGACGGCTCCTTCTGGCCGGCCAGCCGACGGCGGTGACGCCCGGCCACCAGGTCCCGGTCCTCGGGATGGATGAAATCCAGGAACGGCCGGCCGAGCAGTTCCTCGGGAGAAAGACCGGTTATCCGGGCCGCCCGGCGGTTCAAGAACTTGATCCGGCCGTCCTGGGCGACGAGGATGGCCTCGGCGGCGTTCTCCACCACCAGGCGGTATTTCTCCTCGCTGTCCCGCAGGGAGGCCTCGGCCCGGCGGCGCTCGGCGATCTCCAGTTCCAGCCGCCGGTTGGCCTCGGTCACGACCGACGTCCTCACCTGGACATCTTGCTCCACCCTGCGGCGGTGGTCGGACAGATCCTGTTCGATCCGCCCCTGCCAGGCCAGTTGGTTCCTGAGCCGCCGGGTGACATCGGCCAGGCGACCGACCACCACCGCCAGGGACAGGGAGACGATCACGCCCAGGGGACCGCCGGCCAGGGGCAGGCCCAGGCTGTGGTGCAGGATCAGGTTGAGAATCAGATTGCCGATCGAGGCCGCCACCCCGCCCCACAGACCCCACTGCCAGGCGGCCAGGAGGACGAAGCTCAACGAGAAGATCCGGGTCAGGGAACCAAAGGACTTGATCAGCCAGGGAAAAAAGACGGCGTAGCCCGCGGCCATGGCCAGGACCACCAGCCCCAGCCACAGGCTTTGACGCGACAACAGACGACTCCGAAACGAATTATGGGCAGGCGGGTTCACGCCGAATATCTCCGCTCGATCAGGGGTTCAGGTCCCATGATTGGAACTCATCATAAAATATTATATCATAGTTCAACCGGTCGGACAGTCCGGCCACGGCGCTGAAAGGGCGGGAATGTTGACACCTTGACCCCGGCCGGCCACAATGCCCCTGTCATGAGAATCAGCCTGGCTCAACTCAACCCCCGGGTGGGCGATCTGGAGGGCAACCTGGCCCGTCTGGAGCGGGCCTGGGACGAGGCCGTGGCCCGGGGAGCCGACCTGGTGGTGACGCCCGAATTGTATCTGGTCGGCTACCCGCCCCGGGACCTGCTGGACCGGCCGGGGTTCATCGCCGCCGTGGGGCGGGCCGTGGATCGGGCGGTCGAGATGTCCGCGTCCCGGCCGGGCACGGGCCTGATCCTGGGCGCGCCGCGCCCCTCGGGCCAGCCCACCGGCCGGGGACTGCACAACTCGGCGGTGTTGATCCACGACGGCCGGATCGTCTTCGAACAGGCCAAGACCCTGCTGCCCACCTACGACGTCTTTGACGAGGCCCGGTACTTCGATCCCTCGCCCGCGGTCAAGGTCGTCCGGTTCAAGGACCGGGTCCTGGGGCTGAGCGTCTGCGAGGACTGCTGGAACGTCCCCCAGTTCGAGGGGGTCCTGCAGCACTACGCCGTGGACCCGGTGGCCGTCCAGGTCCAGGAGCAGGCCGATATCCTGATCAACATCTCGGCCTCGCCGTACTTCGTGGCCAAGGACGTCCTCCGCTTCGAGCTGTTCAAGGCCCACGTCCGGCGGCACCGACGGCCGTTCATCTTCGTCAACCAGGTCGGGGCCAACGACGAATTGATCTTCGACGGCCGATCGGTCCTGATGGACGCGGACAGCCGGCCCCGGGTCCTGGCCCGGGCCTTTGACGAGGATGAGATCACCGTGGACCTGTCGTCCCCGCCCCTGCCGGTGGTCTTCAGGCCGGCCGACCGCATCGCCGACGTCCACGACGCCCTGGTCCTGGGCATCAAGGATTACGTCCACAAGTGCGGCTTCGCCAAGGTCACCCTGGGACTGTCCGGCGGGGTCGATTCGGCGGTGACCTGCGTCCTGGCGGCCCAGGCCCTGGGTCCGAAAAACGTGATCGGCGTGACCATGCCCGGCCCCTACTCCAGTCCGGGGAGCATCGAGGACTCCCAGCGGCTGAGCCGCAACCTGGGGATCGAACTGGTCGAGGCGCCCATCGGCCCGATCTTCGAGGCCTACCTTCAGTCCCTGGGGCCCCATTTCAAGGGCCGGGCCCCGGACGTGACCGAGGAAAACATCCAGGCCCGCATCCGGGGCAACGTCCTGATGGCCCTGTCCAACAAGTTCGGTTACCTGGTCCTGTCCACCGGCAACAAGAGCGAGCTGGCCGTGGGCTACTGCACCCTGTACGGCGACATGAGCGGCGGCCTGGCCGTGATCTCGGACGTCCCCAAGACCATGGTCTATCAGCTCGCCCGCCACCTGAACCGCGCCGGCGAAATCATCCCCCGGACCGTCATCGACAAGCCCCCCTCGGCCGAGCTGCGCCCGGAGCAGACCGACCAGGACACCCTCCCGGCCTATGAAATCCTGGATCAAATCCTGTATCATTATGTTGACCAGGGCCTGAGCCCGGACCAGATCGAGGCCAAGGGGTTCGATCCCGAGGTGGTGGGCTGGATCACCCGGACGGTCGTCAAGAACGAATACAAGCGCCGCCAGGCCGCGCCCGGACTCAAGGTGACCACCAAGGCCTTCGGCGTCGGCCGGCGGATGCCCATCGCCGCCCATTTCGACTACTGAGCCGGGATCGGGCCCTTACGGAAAAGGAAGCCATGTCCATCGCCTCAAAGGGATTTCTCGGCCGCCTGGCCACCCTGGCGCTGATCGTCGCCTGGGCGGGCTCGCTCTCGGGATGCAGCGCCGCGGTCATGTGGCTGACCAAGCCGGCCGAGACCTGGAAGCTGACCCCCGAACTCAGGTCCTCGCCCGACACCGTCGTCCTGGACATCACCCCGTTTCGGCAGAAGCAGCTCAACCTCTGCGGCGCCGCGGCCCTGGCCATGGTCCTGACCTACTGGGGTCACAAGACCTCGGTGGGCGAGGTGGTCCAGGCCCTGGGACCGCCCGGACCCCGGGGCTACACCGGCTTCCAGCTCCTGGCCCTGGCCCGCCGGGAGGGCTTCGCCGCCTTCATCTACCGGGGCTCGATGCTCGACCTCTACCTCAACCTGCGCAAGACCCGGCCCTTGATCATCATCAAGAGCAAACCGGGCTACAACCACTACGTCGTGGTCATCGGCGCCACCCGCCAGGGGCAGTTGATCCTGGCCGATCCCGAAACCGGACCGATGGTCACCCGGGCCGACATCCTGGGAAAGCAGTGGCGGCGCTCGAACTATTTCACCCTGCTCGTCGCCCGCCGGGCCAAGAAAAAAGGCCCGACGCCGATTCCCAAAAAGTAATATTGACGGCGGGCGGTCGGCGGGCATAAATTATTAAAGGACCCGGGAGACAACGCCGGGAAGCGATGTCGAGTCAACCCATGGTCGCTCGTCGGTAGCGGCCGTTGCAAAGGGAGGACAGATTATGCGCATGTTGGCATCGGTCTTGACCGTAGCAATGCTGGTGATGACCTTCATGCTGACGCTGGCGCCCTATGCCGGGGCGGCGGTGGTCGAGCCCAGTCAGAGCGCCCAGTTCAGCCAGACCGACATGGACCACTACACCTCGCAGGCCCTGAACGCCGGCAACCTGCAGATGGCGACCGGCGGTCAGTGGTACAACCCGAACACCTGGAACACCTGGGTCTGGATCGGCGTGGCAGCGGTCGTGGTCGTGGTGGTGCTGGGCGCGTGTTGGGCCGCCGACGTGTTCTGACCGGCGACCCGGGAGCATAGTCAAACCACCTGGAGAGGCGGCCCAGGGGCGGACGGCTAGATGGCCGGCGCCGCATTTAATGGCGGCGGGCGTCGGGGGAATATATTTTTGGTCCGGACCGCGGGTCGTCAGGCCCCCCGGCCCCGATAGGGCCGGGGGGCCTTTTTTGGTGCGGCCGGTGCTCAGAGTTCGAACTTGTGCCTGAAATAGGTCTCCTTGACCTTTCCCGCCTTGGCCTGGGCCCAGGAGTCGAGGCCCATCTTCTTGATCAGGGCCAGGTTGAAGACCTTGGTGTTGTGGGGCCGCTCGGCGGCCAGGTCGGCAAAGGGGTGGAGGTGATCGCAGGGGAACTCGTCACACTCGCTGCAGTTGTGCAGTCCCCGGGGCTCGATGCACCTCCAGACCTTGCAGGGCTCGGTCCAGTGCTGAAACGCGGGCATCCCCTTCTGGGCCCGGCAGCCCGAGCACTGGGCCTCCTCGGGCGCGATACCCATCCGCTGGGCGATCATGGCCCGCAGTTTCTCGTTTTCCTGGGCGGCGTACATCGGACAGTTGAAGCAATCCAGCCCGCAGGGGGCGGTCAGAAAGGCGTAGTCCATGATCCCTCCTCAGGTGTCAGTTCCCGGCCGTCGGCGGGCCCTGGGCGGCCAGCCAGCCGTGCACAAAGGTCACGGCCGGCCCGGGCAGGTTCTTCAGGATAATGACCGTCACCGGCGAGGCGTCGTCCTCCCCGAAGCCCTCGGGCAGGCCGGTGACCTCGCCGCCCAGGGCGGCCATGGGCGCCAGGTTGGTCAGGACGAAGTTGGCCCCCAGCCCGGAGATCATCGACCCCAGGTCGT
Source organism: uncultured Desulfarculales bacterium (assembly GCA_964569795.1). Classification (GTDB taxonomy): domain Bacteria; phylum Desulfobacterota; class Desulfarculia; order Desulfarculales; family JAHJDS01; genus JAHJDS01. Next base: position 48,938 of record CAZMVB010000012.1, read on the forward strand.
CCTGGTTGAGGATGTGAAACGGGATACCGGCCGGTCCCTGGCGGGCCTTGATGGACGGGTACCGGGCCGTGACCCGGGTGGTGAAGATCAGGCCGTGGGCCGCCACCCGCCACCACTCGGCCAGCAGACCGGCCGGGTCCCAGTTGTGCAGCAGCACGTCCACGGCCAGGACCAGGTTGAAGGTGCCGTCGGCCTCGTCCAGCCGCCGGGCGTCGGCCAGGACAAAGTCGCCGTCAGGGTAGCGCTCCCGGGCCCGGTTGACGTGGTGGGGCGAGATGTCCACGCCCCGGTAGCGCAGGCCCTCGGGGAACTCCCGGCGCAGGACCCCCAGGGTGTGCCCCACGGCGCAGCCGATTTCCAGGACGCTCCGGGCCGCCGGCGACCAGACGCCCAGCCGGAGAAAAGGGACCGCGAACCCGAACACCGGCAGATACCGGGCCGGGACGACGATCTGGCCGTCATTCCGGAACTCCCAGGACCCGTCGTAAAAGGCGGCTGACTCCTCGGTCCAGTACTCGGGCTTCATCTCAGGCCGTCTCTTTCCGGTGGCGGGTTCGAGTCACTTCCGGGGATCGATCACCCGGCCCAGAAACAAGATCGTTCCCGTCCGCCGGTCCCGGATAAAGAACAGGAAGGGGTGATCGGCCCGGAAAACCGGCGGCGGGGGCGGCGGCGGACCCGGGGCGGCCCCGGCCTTCATCATGACCACCGCCGTGGCCGCGGCGGCCTCGGTCCCGGACTCGTTGACGTCGATGAAGGCCTGATGGATCACCTCCGAGATCTTGAGCCGTTCGCCGCCGCTGGCCCCGGTGCGGGACATGTTCGAAAAATCGGCCCGATTGGAAAAGGCCACGGCCAGGCCCATGTCCGACAGGGTTTTTTTGAGACGGAACTTGGCCGTGGTCTTGAACTTGGGCAGATAGACCTCGACCTTGCGCCTCTTGAGCCCACTCAGCCATTGCCTCAGATTGGCCGGCGTCAGGTCCTTCTCCAGATCGGCCAGGCCGCCCAAGCGTCGGGGCAGGACCACCACCAGGGACAGGGCCGCCCCGGTGTAGGTCATCTCCAGGACCTGGAGTTTCGGCGTCTCGGCGTAGCCGAACCGTCCCGTTTGAAACATGGTCGGCGCTTTGATCTTACGGCCCGGGGCCGGGTAAAACGGCCGGGGCCGGGTCAGGCGGCGGTTGAACCGTTGGATCCAGGTGGCCTTGAGATAGACGGCGTTGGTCAGGATCAGCCGGGTGGACGGCTTGACCACGTCCCGGGGGAGCAGGTTCTTGATCTTGTCCGCGGTCTGCCGGGCGACCCACTGATTGATATTCTGCCGGGCCTGCTCGGGGTGGCCCCGAAAGTCCTGGAGCGTGGGCGTCGAGCCGTAGTCGTTCCGCAGGACCGCCAGGAAGCCGGGCAGGAGGCGCAGGTCCACAGCCGGCCACAGGGCGTTGGCCAGGTGCAGTTGCCAGCCGCCGGCCCGCCACCGGGGCCGGGTCCGCCACATCTGTCCGGCCAAAAGCCGCCTTTCGAGGCCCCCCATGGCCGGGTGCAGCCGGGCCGGGGCCAGGTCGAAGTGGAGGACCCGCTTCATCCGGGCCCCGGTCTCCCCGGCCGCCCCGGCATAGGTCATGGCCAGGGCGGTCGAGACGCTGTAGGGCGAGAAGATCAGGTTGCCCGGTCGCCTTTTCAGCCGGGCGTAAAGCTTTAGGGCAAAGGCGGTGTTGCCCGCCACCACCGCCCCGGCGTCCGGCGCAACCGTGGTCGCGCCGGAGGCGGTCAGGCCGAACGCCGCGAGGGCCAGTCCGGCCGCTAACGCTCCCAGGAGTCGATGCTGGCGGGCCATGGTCTCTCCCCAGTCCGGGTGATCGGTCGAGGCAACGTCTGGATTCTAGCAAATTCGCCTGCTGGAAATCAAAGTCGATCGAGGGGTGGAGTCGGCCGGGGTTACGAACTCATCGCCGGGTCAGGGGTGGCAGGATTCAGGTCCGGGACCCGACACCGGGGCGCGAGCGGAATCGGGGCCCCCCCCCCCCGGCGGCCCGGGCGGCCCCCGAGGCCCGCCCCGGGCCAAACCCCCAATTG
>CAZMVB010000012.1:51023-122438 GCA_964569795.1 uncultured Desulfarculales bacterium
GGGCCTGTTTCCGGGCGGGCCACCCCCCCCGGGGGCGCTCGCGTATGGGGCCCGGGCGGGCGGGGGGGGCGGGGGGGCCCCGATTCCCGGTCCGCGGCCTAACCGAGAATGGCCGCCAGATCCTCATCCGGCGTGGTGATGGGCATGATGTTGAAGTTGTTCACCAGGACCTGCAAGACGTTGGGCGTGATGAACGCCGGCAGGCTGGGGCCGAGGCGGATGTCCTTGATCCCCAGGTGGAGCAGGGTCAGCAGGATGGCCACCGCCTTCTGCTCGTACCAGGACAGGACCAGGGACAGGGGCAGGTCGTTGACGCCGACCCCGAAGGCCTCGGCCAGGGCCCCGGCGATCCGGATGGCCGAGTAGGCGTCGTTGCACTGGCCCACGTCCAGCAGCCGCGGGATGCCGCCGATGTCGCCCAGGTCCTTGTCAAAAAACCGGAACTTGCCGCAGGCCAGGGTCAGGATGACCGTGTCGGCCGGGGCCTTTTCCACGATCTCGGTGTAGTAGTTGCGGCCCGGCTTGGCCCCGTCGCACCCGGCCACCAGCAGGAAGTGCTTGATCGCCCCGGACTTGACCGCGGCGATGACCTTGTCGGCCACGCCCAGGACAGCCTGGCGGGCGAACCCGGTCAGGACCTGGCCCTTATCCTCATCCGCGTCGAATCCGGGCAGGCTGAGGGCCTTGTCGATCACGCTCGTAAAGTCCTTGGGCCCGCCGTTGACACTAACGTGGGGCATCCCGGGCCAGCCCGCCTGGCCGGTGGTCAATATTTTTTGGGGCACGTCCCCCCTGGGCTTCTGGATGCAGTTGGTCGTCATCAGGATCGCCCCGGGGAAGGCCGGGAACTCGGTGCCCTGGTTCTGCCAGGCCGTGCCGTAGTGGCCGGCCAGGTGATCGTACTTTTTCAGTTCGGGATAACCGTGGGCGGGCAGCATCTCGCCGTGGGTGTAGATCTTGATCCCTTTGCCCTCGGTCTGGGACAACAACTGCGCCAAGTCCTCCAGGTCGTGGCCGGAGACGAGGATGGCCTTGCCCTGAAGGTGCCCCAGGGGAACGGCCGTGGGCTCGGGATGACCGAATCGGCCGGTGTTGCCCGCGTCCAGGAGCTCCATGGCCCTGAGGTTCATCTCGCCGTTTTTGAGGGCCAGGCCGACCCAGTCGTCGAGGGTCAGCGACGGATCGAGGGTACTGGCCAGGGCCTGGTGGATGAAGCCGTAAACCGCCTCGTCCTCCTGGCCCAGGATGGCGGCGTGGTCCAGATAGGCGGCCATGCCCCGCAGCCCGTAGATCACGATCTGCTGGAGCGACCGGACGTCGGCGTCGTCGCCCTCCAGCGGGGCGAAGCCCTTGCCCGCCGCCTGGGCCACCAGTCCGTCCTGGTCACCCGCCGGCTCGAAGCGGGCCGGGCCGTCGGGCCAGTTCGTGTCGTTCAACTTGGCCTTGAGGCCCTCCCGCAACTCCACGGCCCGTTCGATCAGGGCCCTTATCCGGTCCGGGTCGAATTCGACGTTGGTCAGGGTACTGAACAGGGCCTGGCAGGTGAACCGGTCCATTGCCGGGTCGATCACCCCCTGCTCCCGGGCCCGGGCGGCCACCTGGGCCAGGCCCTTGAGGGTGTAGGTCAACAGATCCTGCAGGGCGGCCAGGGTCTCGTCCTTGCCGCACACGCCGCGGGTGGTGCAGGCCCGGCCCTTGGCCGTTTGTTCGCACTGGTTACAGAACATGAATTCACTCCTTTGATTGGTCAAGATTCGGTTCAGATCGAGCCGGGCCCGGCCTGAGGGTATAAAAAACCCTCTTGACTTCAGGTCAGAAACGTCGAGTCGGCTCCAGGATTCAAGATGATCGCGGTCGCTTCAGCCTCAGGTGTCGTGGTCGATCAAAGCCAGAGGATGCATCCCGCGGTTGTATGGCCACTGGGTTGTTTGGTCGTTCGCCTGGGGCACCTCCTGGATATGCGACGGCCGGCCTCCGGAGGGGAAGGGTTCCCCCTCCGGGGGCCGGCCGGGTTCGGGGTCAACGGTTTACGACGGGAAGGATTCCCCGCCCTTGACGCTCACCGGCTTGAGCTTGGTGAACGCCCGGACCATGAACAGCAGCAGCCCGCCCGCGCCGGGGATGATGATCAGGAAATCGGGGAGCATCCTGATCTGGCCCAACCACTGGACGGCCGTGGTCTCCCAGAAGGCGTCCGACCGGGCGTACCAGAAGCCGTGCTTGATGTTGGCCAGGACCTGCAGGATCCCCACCGGCAGGAGGGTCACGCTGAACATGAGCAGCAGGCCGATGTTCAGGCTCCAGAAGGAGATTGACAGGAGCCGGTTGCTCCAGCCCTCGGGCCTGACCAGGGCCCGCATCGAGAACAGCAGCAGCCCGATGGCCAGCATGCCGTAGGTCCCGAACAGGGCGGTGTGGCCGTGGTTCACGGTCAGGTAGGTGGCGTGCTCGAAGTAGTTGATCACCGGGGTGGTGATCGACAGGCCCATGATCCCCGCGCCCAGGATCTCCCAGAAGACCGAGGCCATCAGGAACATCATCGGGTAGCGGTACGGGAATTTGGTCCCGGCCTTGGTCAGGGACTTCTGACCGTGCCACACCTCGGCCAAGAGAAGCAGGATCGGCACCGGCTCCAGGGCGGAGATGGACGAGCCCAGGGCCAGCCAGAAGGACGGCTCGCCGAACCAGTAGTAGTGGTGGCCGACGCCGATGATCCCCGAGGCCAGGGCCAGGCCCACCGTGAAATAGACCGTGCGCAGTCCCTTTTGCAGGTCCACCAGCTTGAGGTTGACCAGGACGAACACGATCGCCGCCGCGGCGAAGAACTCGAAGGCCCCCTCGACCCAGGTGTGGACCACCCACCACCGCCAGAAGTCGGCCAGGGTCAGGTGGGTGTGGGGATTGTAGAGCAGGCCGAAGCAGAAGAAGCCGACCACGGCGATGCCGGCGTAGGCCACGAAGTGGGGTAGGCCCCATTTCTCGGTCCCCTTGGCGAAATGACTCTTCAGGGCCCGGACCACGATGAACAGCCAGACCACCAGGCCCACCAGGAGCAGGATCTGCCACAGCCGCCCCAGCTCCAGGTACTCCCAGCCTTGATGTCCCAGCCAGAACCACAACGAACCCGAGACGCCGAAGGCCCCCTTGATACCCAGGACCTCGCCGATCAACGAGCCCACGGCCACCAGGATCACCGCCCCGAACAACAGGTCCACCAGCAGGCCCTGGCCCTTGGGCTCCCGGCCGCCGACCCAGGGCGACACGAACAGGGTCATGCCCACCCACGAGGTGGCGATCCAGAACACGGCCAGTTGGAGGTGCCAGGTCTTGACCCAGTTGTAGGGGATCCACCGGGCCACGAAGTGCAGTCCCCAGAAGCTGTCCGGATGGACCGTGTAGTGGGCCATCAGGCCGCCCATGTTCACCTGGAGGAAGAACAGGGCGGACACCACCAGGAAGAACTTGGCCGTCTTCTTCTGGCTGGGCGAGATGCTGGCCGCGGCCAGCCGGTCGGCTGCGGCCGGATCAAAGGCCGTCGAGCCCTGGTTGAAGCCCCACTTGTGGAAGATGAAGATGATCAGCCCCAAAAACAGGCCGAAGGCCACCAGCGAAATGGCCGACCAGACCACCGCCATGCCGGACACGAAGTTGCCCGCCTCCGGGTCGTGGGGCCAGTTGTTGGTGTAGGTCATGCCCTCGCCCGGCCGGAGCGTCCCGGCGCACCAGGCCGTCCAGAAGAAGAAATCGGCCAGGGCCTTCCGCTCGGCCGGGCTCTGGATCACCTTGGCCCGGATCGGACCCTGCCGGTCCCCCCTCAGAAACAACTGGTCGTAAAACTTGCGGTTGGCGGTAAAGGCCGCCCCCTGGGCCGGGGTCAGGGTCAGCGTCCGGGTCCGGGGATCATAGTTGTTTTTCTTGATCTGGGCGATGGTCGTGGCCTTGACCGCCCCCTTCCGGAGTTCATCGAGCCGGGCAAAGGGCCGGCCGTACTTGTTCTTGGCCAGAAACTCCCGCATGGTCAGGACCATCTGGTGCAGGGCCTGGGCGGTGAAGTCCGGGCCGCGGTAGGTGCCGTGGCCCCAGACGCTGCCCAGGTCCATCAGGCCGTATTTCTGCCAGACCCCCTGGCCCCTGAGAATTTCTGCCCGGGTGGTCAGGACCTGGGTCGATCCCTGGACCTTCACCTGGGCCGGGTAGGGCGGCAGTTCCCGGGCGGTGTAGAAGTAGCCGACCAGGGCAATGGCGATCGCCCCGAAGATGGCGATGACGAAGTAGATTTTGAGTCGCGAGCTGATCATGCTTACCCCCTTTTTAAAGGTCTCGGCTGAATGGATCCTGCTGGGCGGGTTTGGGGTTCATCCGGTGTCGGCCCTCCTTTTTAATTTACAAGTATATTAGTACCTCAATACCAGTAATAAACCTGATATGAGGACCCCTCTTTGGGGGGGCGGTGTCTAGAGGTGCAACTCCCGCGCCTTTTTACGGCCGGTCTCGGTCTTGAACAGCTTGTCGATCCGGGCCGCGGTCTTGGCCTTGTCGGACAGATCGAACTCGTCGGGCAGATTGACCAGCCAGTCCGCGTCCCAGATGATGCGGAACTCGGGGGTGTCGATGTCCCGGGCGCTGTGGTGGTTGGCGATGATTTTGGTGACGTGGTCGATCACGTCGGCGGGCACCTCGAAGTCGGTCATGATCGCCCGGGCGACGGGCGGTCCTTCCTTTTCCTGGAAGCGGCCGGCGGCCGAGCCGTGTTTCTTCTCGGAGGCCGGGATGCCGATGTCGTGGAGGATGGCCGCGGCGGTGACCACCCGGGGGTCGCCGCCCTCGGCCCGGAGGATCTCCTGGGCGTACTCGTTGACCTTGAGGGCGTGGTGGATCCGGCGCTGGTCCCGCCCGAAGACCTGTTTCATGGCCCTGATCAGCCTGTCGGCCAGGGACTCGCCCGAATCCTCGGGCTTGCCCTCCTTGGGATCGTAGCCCAGGCAGTCCTTGGCATAGGGGCAGTACTCGGCGCAGCCCATGTCCAGGCGCGGGTTTTTCATCCGGTATCCGCAGGACGAGCAGCGCCGGGCGGCGTCGTCCTTGAAGAACTCGACCTCCGCGCCGCAGGCCGGGCACTCGACCTCGAAGACGTCGCCCGGTTTCCAGAACTGCATGTCCTGGCCCGGACACATGGTCTTGCTCATGATGACCTCCCGTAAAAATCGGCGAACCGCTCGCCCGGCTCGGCCTCGGCCAGGTATTTTTCGATAAGGGTGTCGATGCGCTCCAGGGCCGGACCCGGGTCCCGGGTCGTAAGGACCGGTCGGGCCAGGCGGGGATGGCGTCCCAGCTTGCCCCCGACCAGGAGCCGGATCCCGGCCGGGCCGAGGGTCACCGCCCCGACCGGGCAGGCGTCCCGGCACTTGGTGCAGCCCTGGCATTTGTCCATGTCGATGATAGGCGGGCCGTCGCCCGCGGTCAAGGCCTGGTCCGGGCAGGCCTGGGCGCAGGCCCCGCAGGCGGTGCAGAGCTCCGGGTCGAACTCGGGCCTGACGCACCCGACCAGGCCGAAGTCGGCGATCTGGGGCCGGGAGCAGCCGTTGGGGCAGCCGGCCAGGGTGAACCGGAGCTTGTGGTGATACAGCACCCTGTCGCCCTGGATCCGCCGTCGCAGCCGCTCGGAGACGTCCCGGTTGGCCAGGCGTGACTCGACCCGCGCCCGGAGGGGCTCCGTGTCCCGCAGGACGTTGGGGCAGTCGCTCAACCGGTGGTGGCAGGCCTCGACGATCACGGTCGGCACCCCGGGCCGGTTTTCCCGGGGGACCATGGTCGCCAGTTCCGCCTCGGACTTGCCGCCCCTGACCCGGCGGAAGGCGGCCTCGGCCTCCTCGAAATCGGCCAGGGTCACCCGGCCGCGCCCGGCGACCACAACCCGCTCGGCCACCTTTTTGCGGACCAGGGGCCGGACGAAAAACGGCACCTCGTCCAGGCGCTCTGCGGCCGCGGCGTCCCAGGGCGGATCAGCCGACCGCTCGCCCCGGCCGAAAATGTTTTTGGCCGGATTCACGCCCCGCTGCCTCAGGCCGCCTTGAGCCAGGGCACCCCGGCGCTCTCCAGGACCTCGCCGCCCCGGCCGATCTTGATCCGTCCCACGGGCAGGTCCACCCCGGCCCGCTTAAGGGCCTCCTCGGCGGCATAGACGAACCCGTAGCAGCAGGGGACCTCCATGTAAACCACGGTGATCGACTTCAACTGGGCCCCCTGGATGATCGCCGCCAGGCGCTCGATGTGGGCCTCGAGATTGTCCAGCTTGGGACAGCCCATGGCCACGGCCTTGCCCGGCAGGAGCTTGCGGTGCAGGTCGGGGTAACAGGTGGCCGTGCAGTCGGCCAGGAGCAGCAGGTCGGCGTTCCGCAGAAAGGGGGCGCCCGGGCCCAGCAGGCCCAGCTTGATCGGGAAATGACCCAGGGTCGAGGCGGCCGACACCGGACCGGTCGGGGCCTCGGCCGCCAGGGGGGTCAGGGTGACCGCCGCCGAGGACGGACAGCCGCAGGCCATGGCCGGCGGCTCCGGCTGGGACTCGGCCGCCTTCAAGGCCTCGAACCGCTTCTCCACGGCCGCCTCGTCGAACTCCTCGGCCTGGCGCTGCTCCACGGTCAGGGCCCCGGTGGGACAGCCCGACAGACAGGCCCCCAGGCCGTCGCAGTAGATCTCGCCCACCAGCTTGGCCTTGCCGTCAACCAGATCCAGGGCGCCCTCGGCGCAGTCGATGATGCACTGGCCACAGCCATCACACAGGTCCTCGTCGATCGTGATTATGTTGCGGACTGGCATTTCGCGTCTCCTTGATCCAGATCGGTTAAGGCCGACAGGGGGGTGTGTTCCAGGTAATGGCGGACCGTCTCGTCCACCCGGGACAAGACCCCGCCCATGATGCAACCCGCCCGGGTACACACCGGTCGGCCGAACAGACAATGGGTCGGGTGCAGGGGGCCCTCGATGGCCTCCCAGACCGCCAGCAGGGTCACTTCCCCGGCCGGCCGGCTCAACCGAAAACCGCCCCGCGGGCCGCGGACCGAATCGACCAGGCCGGCCCGGCCCAGGCGTTGCAGGACCTTGCTCAGGTGGGCCTCCGAGGCCCCCAGGGCCTCGGCCATCTCCCGGGTGGTCAACACCGAATCAGGTGACTCGGCCAGGAGCACCCCCGCGTGCAGCGCCAGGGACGCCGCCTCCGAGACGTGGACCAGAGAACTCATGACCTCGCCTCCCGGGCCCGGACCGCGCCGGGTCCGCCCGGTTCCGGTCTCCTGTGTCGGTCCATGAACGCCCCCTGATAATTAAGTATTCAAATACCAGTATACCTATTAATCCGGGCATGTCAAGTTAAAAATGCTCCTCAACTAAAAAATTTTCCGGAGAAAAGGCGGTCTCCCGGGCCCTGAATGGGAATTCACGATACCAGGACCGAAGAGTCATCGATATTAACTATTTGACTTTGCGGATAAATATGGATATTGAGGTCGCACTCGCAATCTTTATCCAGGGGACCAGCAATGTCCTCAGCCTTTGGTTTCACCTGACGTTTTTGGGCGGACTCTACCCGGGTTCGGTAGGCAGGTGATCCCCAGGCCAGCTCACCCCTGAAATCCCCCAGCGATTTTTTGAGGGACCCACGCCTCCCCGGTGTGGGGCCGCTTGCTTGGTCCGCCGCCCCGGCCGGGCGGCTGGTTTTCCGTTCGGCGCCGCTGTGTAGCCGGCCCCGGACAGTCATCAACGAACCATGAAGACACACGGATAGGAGGATACCATGTCAGACGACTATCGGGCCATGTGGGAGGGTCTGGGCCTGGACCTGGCCGCCCATGATCAACTGTTGGAGGTACTGGGACAGGGTTACCAGCAGGTGTTCCTGGGCCAGCAAAATCGGCCCCAGGGCATGGAGTATTTCGACTTCGTGATGAGCGAGGTCCATGGACTGAGGATCAAGGAGCTGCTCGACGCCCAGGCCGAGGGCCAGAAGGTCGTCGGTTCGTTCTGCGTGTTCGTGCCCGAGGAGATCGTCCGGGCGACCGAGGCCACCCTGGTCGGACTGTGCACCGGGGCCGATTTCGCCCTGGACGAGGTGGACCGGTATCTGCCCCGCAACACCTGCGCCCTGATCAAGTCGGCCTTCGGGTTCAAGCTGGGCCGGGTCTGTCCCTACATCGAATCAGCGGACATGATCGTCGGCGAGAACACCTGCGACGGCAAGAAGAAATCCTACGAGACCCTGGACACCCTGGTGGACAACCTGTACGTCATGGACCTGCCCCAGGTCAAATCCGACCAGGGCCGGGCTTTGCTCAGGGCCGAATACGACCGGTTCAAGCTGGCCATGGAGGACCTGACCGGGGTGAGGATCGACGCCGAGCGGCTCAGAAAGGGCATCGCCCTGGTCAACGCCAAGCGCCAGGCCGTCCACCGGCTCAACCGGCTGCGGAGACACGACCCGGCGCCCATCAGCGGCCTGGACGCCCTGCTGATCAACCAGGTCTATTTCTACGATGACCCGGCCCGGTTCACCGGCGCGGTCCACAAGATCTGCGACGAGCTGGAGGAACGGGTCGCCCGGGGCGAGGGCGTCTTTCCCCAGGGCACCCCGCGTCTGCTCCTGTCCGGCTGCCCCATGGCCGTGCCCAACTGGAAGGTCCCGGCGATCATCGAGACCTCGGGGGGCGTGATCGTCGGCGAGGAATCCTGCGTCGGCGAACGGGGCACCCGCAACCCGGTGATTGATACGGGGGCCACGGTCGAGGAGCTGATGGAGGCCATCGTGGACCGCTACTTCCAGGTGGACTGCGCCGTGTTCACGCCCAACCCGGACCGGCTGGATCACGCCCGCGCCATGGCGGCCGACTACCACGCCGCGGGGGTGATCCACTACTGCCTCAACTTCTGCCAACCCTACCAGATGGAGGCCGTGCCCGTGACCAAGGCCCTCAAGGAGGTCGGCCTGCCCACGCTGCGGCTGGAGACCGACTACTCGCCCGAGGACGCGGGCCAACTGAAGACCAGGATCGAGGCCTTCCTGGAACTGCTCGGATAGAGGGGGTCGAAAAAGGGCCGCCGGTCGCCCTCGACCGCCACCGGGGGGGTGGTGTCACGGTCGAGTGACGACGCGGCGGCCGAGACTCCTGTTATTTAACGAGACACCCCTGGCGTCGGATCGAGCACCCCGGCCGCCGCAACATCGCCGGCCGGGGCGCGCTGTCATAAGGCGTATCCCGACTCGCCGTGCTGGCTGAGATCCAGCCCCTGGACCTCGTCCTCATCGCTGACCCTCAGGCCGACCAGGGCCTTGACCACGAACAGGATGATCAGGGTGCCGATGAAGACAAAGGCGATGGTGGCGATGACGCTGACGAACTGGATCCAGAGCTGAACTGGCTTGCCGGCCAAAAGGCCCAGGCTCCCCTTCTGGACCACGCCGGTCCAGCCGGCGAAGATCCCGGTGGCCAGGGCGCCCCAGGTCCCGCCCACGCCGTGGATGCCGACCACGTCCAGGGCGTCGTCGTAGCCGAACTTCAGCTTCAGGGCGCAGCCCATGTAGCACAGGCCCCCGGCGACGATGCCGATGACCAGGGCCGGGATGGTGGCCACGAAACCGCTGGCCGGGGTGATGGCCACCAGGCCGGCCACGGCCCCCGAGGCCGCGCCCAGGGTGGTCGGCTTGCCGCGGTGGAGCCACTCGACGGTGATCCAGGTGATGCTGGCCACGGCCGCGGCCAGATTGGTCACCACAAAGGCGCTGGCCGCCACCGAGTTGGCCGACAGGGCGCTGCCGGCGTTGAAGCCGAACCAGCCGAACCAGAGCAGGCCCGCCCCGAGGATGGTCAGGGGCAGGTTGTGAGGTATAAAGGGCTCGGTCTTGAATCCCCGGCGATTGCCCAGGACCAGGACGCAGGCCAGGGCGGCCGTGGCCGAACTGATGTGGACGACCGTGCCGCCGGCGAAGTCCAGGGCGCCCATCTTGCCGATCCAGCCGCCCGGACCCCAGACCCAGTGGGCCAGGGGGGAATAGATGAACGTCGCCCACAGGACCGAGAACAGGACAAAGGCCGAGAACTTGATCCGTTCGGCAAAGGCGCCAGTGATCAGGGCGACGGTGATGATGGCGAACATGCACTGGAAGGCCATGAAGGTCAGGCCCGAGCCGCCGACCTGCTTGGCCGCGTCGGTCACCAGGACGCCCTGGTTGAACCCGACGCCGATCATGGCGAAGTGTTTGAGCGAGCCGAACAACCCGGCGGCCGCGTCCGGGCCGAAGGCGATGGAAAAGCCCCACAAGGCCCAGATGACGCTGACGATGCCCAGCAGGATGAAGCTGTGCATCATCGTACCCAGGACGTTTTTCTGCCGGGCCATGCCCCCGTAGAAAATGGCCAGCCCCGGCGTCATGAGCATCACCAGGGCGGCGGAAAGCATGACGAACGCATTATCGACCATGAACATCCCTCCCTAAGGCATTTACAGATATACCCCGGGGGCTCCCCAAAGCCCCCGGGGCGTTGACGATTATGTTTATTCAGGTCCGGTCCTGGGCCCAGGCGCTGACCTGGAAGTCGGGATAGGCTTCGCCCCCGTGCTCCAAGACGTCCAGACCTTGTTTTTCTTCCTCGGGACCGACCCGCAGGCCCACGGTGAACTTGAGCAGGTGGAACAGCACCATGCCGAGGCCGAAGGCCCAGACAAAGGCCGTGCCCACGCCCAGGGCCTGGACCCACAGTTTGGCGCCGCCGAAGATGCCCACGGCCAGGGTGCCCCAGGCGCCGCAGACGCCGTGGACGCTGACCGCGCCGACCGGATCGTCCACGTGGATCCGGTCGAAGATGACGACCGCGACGACGACCAGCATGCCGGCCACGACCCCGATGATGACCGCGGACAGGGGGGTGACCGCATCGCACCCGGCGGTGATGGCCACCAGTCCGGCCAGGGCGCCGTTGAAGGTCATCGAGGCGTCGGGCTTGCCGAACATGATCCAGGCGGTGAACATTGCGGCCGTGGCCCCGGCGGCGGCGGCCAGGTTGGTGTTGACGAAGATCCAGGCCACGTCCGGGACGGCGGCCGTGGTCGAGCCGGGGTTGAACCCGAACCAGCCCAGCCAGAGGATGAACACGCCCAGGGCGGCCAGGGGCAGGTTGTGGCCGGGGATGGCCCGGGGCTTGCCGTCGGGCCCGTACTTCCCGATCCGGGGGCCGAGGACGATCGCCCCGGCCAGGCCCAGCCAGCCGCCCATGGAGTGGACCACCGTCGAGCCGGCGAAGTCATGGAAGCCCAGCTTGGCCAGCCAGCCCGCGTTGCCGGCCCCCAGCAGTCCCCCGCCCCAGGCCCAGTGGCCGAAGACGGGGTAGATCACGAGGCTGACCACGAACGAGTAGATGAGGTAGGCGTGGAACTTGGTCCGTTCGGCCATGGCCCCCGAGACGATGGTCGCCGCGGTGGCGGCAAAGACCACCTGGAACATCCAGAAGGTGAGCAGCCAGGCCCCGTCGCCGGACGAGCCGGCCTTGTGCCAGAAATCCAGGAAGAACATATTCGTGCCGAACAGGCCGCCGGCCGAGGTCCCGAACATGAGGGCGAATCCGACCGCCCAGAAGGCCAGGCTGCCCAACGAGAAATCCATCAGGTTTTTCATGAGGATGTTGATGGCGTTCTTGGCGCGGGTAAAGCCGGTCTCGACCATGGCGAATCCGGCCTGCATGAAAAACACCAGGGCCGCGGCGATCAGGGTCCAGACGATGTCAATGGCCTTGGGCTTGGGCCTGTCCCCGGGATAGATCGGGACCGCCTTTTTGGCGGCCGGGGCCGAGGAGGCGCTGGTGACGGCCTGGGGCAGGGGGGTAGTGACCACGGCGCCTCCGGACATGGCCATGGCGGGGCCGCCGGTCAGGGCGATCAGGCCGCCGGAGACGGCCAGGGCGACGATCAGGACAGTGAGTATTTTCATCCTCCGCATGTCAGCACTCCTTGGTTTTCATGGCGCGGCAGGTTTGGGTCTTGTTTTGGCAAGATGTGTGCCTGATAGATTTATTGAGTATATTTGAGCAGTTATCCTCGGCGACTTGTCAGGGACGGGCAGTTATTGTTCAATTTTGTTAAACTTCAATTGCCGGGACAACTATATATTTACAATTATGTATGAAGGCCGGCTGGCCCGCTTCTGACTCACTACCTGGATCCAATAGAACGCCTCCCCCTGAATGGCCCTGACCGGACGAACCCCGGCCCGGTCCCAGGTTGAAGGGCCGTCCGTTTTTCGCTATGTTTATTTAAAAAACAAATTCGTTTTAGTGTCGAACGGCCTTTTTCCGCGACCTTTGAACGGAGGGGTGTCATGGCGCGAGTCATAGTCGTCTTTTATTCCATGTACGGACATGTCCATCAACTGGCCGAGGCCGAGGCCGAAGGGGCCGCCCGGGTGGCCGGCACGGACGTCAAACTGTTCCAGGTCCCCGAGCTGGTCCCTGTGGAGGCCCTCAAGGAGTCCGGGGCCTGGGAGCCCAGGCAGAAATTCGCCCACCTGCCGGTCATCGAGCCCGCCCAGCTCGGGGAGGCCGACGCCGTCATCTTCGGCACGCCGACCAGGTTCGGGATGATGTGCGCCCAGATGCGCCAGCTCCTGGACCGGACCGGCGGCCTGTGGGCCAGCGGGGCCTTGATCGGCAAGGTCGGCAGCGTCTTCACCTCCAGCAACACCCAGCACGGCGGCCAGGAATCGACCATCCTCAGCTTTCACGTCACCCTGCTCCACCACGGCATGATCATCGTCGGCGTGCCCTACTCGGTCCCCGGGATCTCGTTTTCCGAGGATATCAGCGGCGGCAGCCCCTACGGGGCCTCGACCGTGGCCGGCCCGGAAGGCGTCCGCGTCCCGACCCCGAACGAACTCGAGGTGGCCCGCACCCAGGGCCAGCGGGTGGCCGAGATCGCGGCCAGGCTCTCGGGCTAGGGGCCCTCAAATTCTGCCCCGGGCCCGGGTGAGCCGGTCTGACCGAGACCTGCGCCTCGGCCAACCCGGCCCGGACCGTCGCTTACGCCCGGGCCCGGACTGTCTGTTCCCTGCCAGGGGCGATTTGACCCCCCTAATGATTTTTCCTGGTCAGGCCGGCTGGACGGAAAAAATCCCTTTATTATTATTTTTAATCCTTATAAAAAATTATATAATCAAAAAAACCAACTTGTGCCTGGCTAAATAACATGATATTGTCTAAAAACTAGGACCCAGACAATAGATATCAAATGTCTCGCATTAAAGGGAGGGAGAGATAATGGTGAACAAATGGAGAACTTTGATCATGGGGGCCTGTGTCTTGGCCCTGATCGCCCCGGGGGTTGCGGCCCTGGCCAATGACCGGGCGCCGCAGACCCCGTGTCTGGTCGCCGCGACCAGGACCCTGGAAAACCCGGCCTTGCCCCAGAACAAATCACCGGGACAATCTCCCCGGGCCGCCCAGCGCCTGGCTCGTTCCCCGGCCAAGAAGGCCAACCCCGTTTTGAGCGGCGAGCCGACACCGGTGTGGCCGGGGTACGCCAGGTGCTGGTTGTCGAGACTGCGCATGATGATCGCCGAAGGCAAATGGGCCCAGTGCGTGTTCACGAACATCAACAGGCCCGATGTGTGCTGGCACCTGAAATGGGAAGCCATCAAAGCCACAATGTACTATAATCTTTGCCTACTCAGGTACACGCTGGTCAGGGGCAAGATCAGGTTGCCCGCCGTCGCGACAGGCCCGATTATTGAACAACTCAAGGGAATCGAGCTGCCCATCGGCAAGCTGGACGCGATCCTCAAGGGGATCAAGAAACCATAACCGACCCGTTCCCCGGGCCAGGGAGCGGTTCCTGCGCTCTGGAAAAACGACCGGCCTCTGATTTGTGATTGACGCTCGACTTGACGTCGCCTCGGGCTGAGCGATCCCTGTCATCACCCCGGAACCTCCGGGAACGATCCCCTGGATGACCTCTTGGTCCCACGAGCTGATTGTCTGGGTCCTGCCGCGTCGGCCCGGGGACGCCTCCCACAGGGGCGCACCCCGCCAAGGCTGCTCCGAATAGTTATCTGGTCCGGGCCGTCGTCCGTCGGGCCCGGGTCGGGGACATGATGATCGTCCCCCGGGTCTGGCCCCGGTCCGGCCGCCCGGATTCGCCCCCGGCCGGCCGTTCTCGATTATTTGGAACTGGAATAAGGTCCTGCTCTCCGCCTGAGACGAATACCGGGTTCCGGGCGGGAACCAACGCCCGTATTCAACGGTCAAAACAGACAATCAGGCCCGATTGGCCCCAGTTCCGGCCGACCGGGCTCAACCAAGTTGTTTGCCTGGGAGAAGAAACCATGTTCCATCTCATCCCCCGCAAGACAGGTGGCCGGGCCGTGGCCCTGGCAATGGCCTTGACCCTGGGCGCCACCCTGACCAGCGCCGGACCGAGCGACCTGCCGGCCCTGGTCCAGGGTCAGAACGCCCTGGCCGTGGATCTGTACCGGCAACTGCGCCGCTCCCCGGACTTTCAGGGCCGGAACATCATCTTCTCGCCCTACTCGATTCTGAGCGCCCTGGCCATGACCTACGCCGGCGCGGCCGGCGAGACCAGGGCCCAGATGGCCCGGGCCTTCCGGATCACCCTGGCCGACGCTCGCTTCCACGCCGCCTGCGGCGCCCTGCTGAAAAGCCTGGCCGCGGCGGTGCGGCCGGGCCTGAAGCTGCACGTGGCCAACGCCCTCTGGCCCCGGCGGGGCTTTCCCTTTCTCAAGAGTTTCATCCGGCTGGTCACCACCCACTACGGCCGGCGGGTCTTTCCCCAGGACTTCAAGCGCCGGGCCGAGGCGGCCCGCCGGCGGATCAACGCCTGGGTGGCCAAGGTGACCATGGGCCGGATCAGGGACCTGATCCCGCCGGGCGGCGTCACGAACCTGACCCGGCTGGTCCTGACCAACGCCATCTATTTCAAGGGCGACTGGCTGGTCAAGTTCGACCCCAAGCTGACCCGGGAGGCGGACTTCACCCTGAACAGCGGCCGGAAGATCAAGGTCAAGATGATGCGCCTGACCGCCCCCCTGGGCCGACCCATCGCCCACGTCCGTTACGGCGACCGGGGCTCCTTCAAGGTCCTGGAACTGCCCTATGCCGGGCGTCGGCTGTCCATGGTGATCGTCCTGCCCCGGACCCACGACGGCCTGGCCGCCCTGGAACAGCGGCTGACGTCGGAGGAACTGGGGCGCTGGCTGGCTGGACTCCACTCCAGGCGGGTGGTCCTGGTCGATTTGCCGCGGTTCAAGATCACCACGCCGACCATCGAGCTGACTGACTTCCTGCGGGCCCTGGGGATGCGGGACGCCTTTCTGAGGTCCCGGGCCGACTTCAGCCGGATGGACGGCCGGCGCGATCTGTCCATCTCGGCCGTGTTTCACAAGGCCTTCATCGAGGTCAACGAGACGGGCACCGAGGCCGCCGCGGCCACGGCCGTGGCCATAGCGGTCACCTCGATTCAGACGGTCCGGTCGCGGCCGCCCGAGTTCCGGGCCGACCGGCCCTTCCTGTACCTGATCCGGGACACCCGCACCGGGGCCGTGTTGTTCATGGGGCGAGTCATGGACCCGACACGGGGCCGGTGAGGGCCGGGCAGGGGAGGTGACATCGGGGGGTCCGGGTTTGTCCGCGGGCGGGTGGCGGTCCCGGGGCGATGGGGCGGGATCAGCGCAACTCGCGCCGGGGCTTGACCGGGTCAGGCCATGAGTCGTCCTGTTTGACGACCCAGCCCTGGGCCGGCTCGTCCCGGTAGCATTGGCACTGGCCGTTGACCCGGCGGTCGGCCGGGCCGAACCCGGGTCGGGCTCACGGGGCCGCCCGGCGGACCATGACGATCCGGGCCCGGCCTTGGCCGGTGACGGGCAGCCGGGCGACGATGATCTTGATGGTCCCGCCGACCTTGACCGGCCCCCGGAACAGGGCGGCGATGACCCGGCGCGAGGTCAGATCGAACCGGATCGCCCCCTCGAGCTTCATGTCCAGGATCAGCCCGTTTTTCATGGGCAGGCGAACCTTCATCCGGGTGTCGATCAGGGCCACCCGTCGTCCGTCCTGGGTGAAGGTCCGGGCCCAATGACAGCTCACCCGGGCCTTGGCCTTGGCGGGCAGATCCAGGAAGCGGCGCAGGGCGGTCTCGTTCAGGACCCACCGGTCGCCCGCGGCCACCGGCCGGGTGGACAGGACGACCACCGGCCGGAACAGTTCGGCCAGGCGCCGCCGTTGTTCCTCGGTCAGGGGCTTGCCCGAGGATTGGACCATGGTTTTAGCGCCGTTCTTGGCCAGGCGAACCGTCCGGCCCTGGTACCAGCGCCGGCGAGGGCGGCCGTTCTGATTCTCGACGGCCCGTTCGTAGTGCCGCTGGACGCCGATCAGGTTGCCGCCGGGGCCCACGGCCAGAACGTGATCCACGAATCGCTCCCGGCTGAGGTAGTTGATCTTGTGGCTCTGGGTCTCGCCGTCCACCTGGTAATTGAGGGCCATGGACACCTGGAGCGAGAAGTCCTGCGAAAACTTCTGCCCGACCTGAAATCTCTCCCGAAGCAAAACCCGGTTCGGTCCCGCGGCGGCCGAAAGCAGGGCCACGGCCGCGACAATCAACACCAGACGTTGGATCATGTTTCTCCCCAGCGTTTCCAACAGGCGAAGGACGTTCGGGAAGTGTATCACCCGCCCGCCAGGGGCGTCAATGCCCCGGCCCGCCGGCTTGACACCCCCGGCGGGGGGGCCTATATAGGACGGATGAAGCAGATCATCCTGGGCACCGCCGGACACATCGACCACGGCAAGACCGCCCTGGTCAAGGCCCTGACCGGGACCGACACCGATCGCCTCAAGGAGGAAAAGGAGCGGGGCATCACCATCGAGCTGGGCTTCGCCCACCTCGACCTGCCCAGCGGCCAGTCGGTGGGCATCGTGGATGTTCCCGGCCACGAGCGCTTCGTCAAGAACATGGTCGCCGGGGCCACGGGTATCGACATGGTCGCCCTGGTCGTCGCCGCCGACGAGGGGATCATGCCCCAGACCAAGGAGCACCTGGACATCTGCACCCTGCTGGGGGTGTCCCACGGTCTGGTGGTCCTGACCAAGATCGACATGGTGGACGATGAGTGGCGGGAACTGGTCACCGAGGACGTGGCCGGTTTTCTGGCCGGGACCTTTCTGGAGGGTGCGCCCATGGTCCCCGTCTCGGCCGTGACCGGCGAGGGCCTGGACGACCTGGTCCGGGCCCTGGACGACCTGGCGTCCCGGGTCATCCCCAGGCGGGAAGGGGGGCCCTTCCGCCTGCCCGCGGACCGGGTGTTCACCATGCGGGGCTTCGGCACGGTCATCACCGGCACGGCCGCCTCGGGGCGGATTCAGGTGGGCAGTCCGGTGACGATCTACCCGGACGGGATTCAGTCCAAGATCCGGGGGCTCCAGGTCCACAATCAGGACGTGACCGAGGCCGGGGCCGGTCAGCGGACGGCGGTCAATCTCCAGGGCCTCGAAAAAAGCGACCTGGCCCGGGGCATGGTCGTGGCCGAGATGGACTCGATGCACCCCACCACCCGGCTCGACGTGCGCCTGCGCCTTTTGCCCAGCGCGCCCCGGCCCCTCAAGCACCGCCGCCGGGTCCGGCTCCACGCCGGCACGGCCGAGCAACTGGTGACCGTGATCCTGCTCGAGGGCGATCAGGTCGAGCCCGGAGGCGAGGCCCTGGCCCAGTTCAGACTGCCCCATCCCCTGGCCGTGCTGCCCGGGGATCGGTTCGTGCTGCGCTCGGAATCGCCCATCACCACCATCGGCGGCGGGGTGTTCCTGGACGTGGCCCCGCCGGTCCACCGCCGCCGGGATGAGGGGGTGATCGCCGGGCTGAACGGCCTGGCCGCCTTTGAGCCCGAGTTCGCCGTGGTCTATCACCTGGGCCACGCCGGGGTTCAGGGGCTATCCCAGGCCGACCTGAGGCGGCGGCTGGGCCTGACCCCGACCGCCCTGACCAAGGTCCTGGACGCCCTGGCCTCGGGGGGCCGGATCGTCCGCTTCGACCCCGAGCAGCACCGCTATGTCACCGCCGAGACCCTGGATAGGCTGGCCGATGAGGCCGCCTCCATCCTGGACAAGTTTCACCGGGACAATCCCCTTCAGGCCGGCATCAAGCGCGAGGAACTCCGCTCCCGACTGGCCGGGGCGCGCCGCCGGATCGAGGCCAAATTGTTCGGCAAGCTGCTGGACCGGATGACCAAGGCCCAGCGGATCGTCGCCGAAAAGGACCTGGTCCGGGCCGCGGGCCACGAGGTCCGCCTGGGCGCGGACACGGCCGCCACCCGGGACAAGGTCCTGGCCATGTACAAGCAGGCCGGCCTGGCCCCGCCCTATGTCAAGGAGGTGGCCGCCGCCCTGCCCGGGGCCGAGGAGGTGATCCGGCTGGCCGCCGAGGACGGGACCCTGGTCAAGGTCAAGCCCGACCTGTTCTATGAGGCCCAGGCCCTGGGCAGGCTCAAGGACGACGTCCGGGCCTTTTTCCGCAACAACGAAAAGATGTCGGCCCCGGACTTCAAGGAACTGACCGGGCTCAGCCGCAAGTGGGTCATTCCCCTGCTCGAGTACTTTGATTCCACCCGGTTCACCATGCGCCTGGGCGATCACCGCATCCTGCGCGAACAGGGCTGAGGGGCGGGGCGGAAATGGATACCGGATACACCCCGGCCGAGATCATGGTCGCCGCCGCGGCCCGGCGCATCCGTGACGACGACGTGGTCTTTGTCGGGATGCGCCTGCCCCTGCTCAGTTTCCTTCTGGCCAAGTCCACCCACGCCCCGGCGGCGGTCGGGGTCTTCGAGAACGGCGTCATCCGCATTGATCCGGCCCCGGCCCCGTTCGTGACCATGGGCGACTGCCCCAATCAGGCCGGGGCGGTGCGCTGCTGTCCGATGATCGAGATCATGGGTTATCTGTCCCGCGGCCGGGTGACGCTGGGGTTCATCGGCGGGGCCGAGGTGGACGTCCGGGGCAATCTCAACACCACCCGGGTGGGCGATCCCGCCTTAAACGGCGTCCGGCTGCCCGGCTCGGGCGGCGGGGCGGACATCGCCTCGCTGGCCGGGCGGTTCATGATCATCATGGACCACCAGCGCCGACGCCTTGTCGAGCGGGTGAGCTATATCACCTCGCCCGGCTTCGGCGATTATCCGGGCTGGCGGGTCGAACAGGGACTGCCCGGCGGCGGTCCCGAGGCCCTGATCACCTCGCTCGGGGTGTTCGAGTTTCCCGCCGAGCGGGCCGTGCTGACCAGTCTTCACCCCGGGGTGCCCCTGGAGGCGGTCCGGGCCGAGACCGGCTGGGACCTGGAGACCGCGGCCGACCTCGGGGAGACCCCGCCGCCCACGGCCCAGGAACTGGACGTCATCCGCCGCTTCGATCCCCAGGGTTTCTGGACCGGACGTTGAGCCCGGCCCACGCAGGTTCTGGTTCCCTGGAGTAGTTCATGCCCCTGCACCAGACCGGTAAAATCGCCGAGGACGTCTATATCCTGGGTCACGCCTCGATGCCCGTGTTCCTGTTCGACGGCGACCAACCGACCCTGATCGACGCCGGCCTGGACGGCCTGGCCCCGGCCTACCTGGCCGACATGACGAAAATCCTGGGCGAGCGGGCCCCGGCCCGGCTGCTGCTGACCCACTCCCACTTCGACCACGTCGGGGCCGCCCCGGCCATATTGGCGCGCTATCCCGACCTGGAGGTCGCCGCCTCGGCCCAGGCGGCCCGGGTCCTGGCCAAGCCCAGGGTCAGGGAGATGATCCGCGACCTGAACAGGGCGGCCATCAACTTTTTCGCCCAGACCGAATTCGCCCTGCCCACCGGCCCGGACTACGAGCCCTTCTCGGGCTTCGAGGTGACCCGCTTCCTCGAACCGGGCGAGGAGCTGCCCCTTACGAAAAATTCTTCCATCCAGGTCATCGCCGCGCCGGGGCATACCCGTGGTTTCTTGAGCTACTACCTTCCCCGGCGGAAAATCCTGGTGGCCTCCGAGGCCGGGGGCTCCCTCAATCCGGGCACCGAGTACATCGTCTCTGAAAACCTGGTGGGCTACGCCACCTACCGCGAGTCTTTGGAGCGCCTGGCCGCCCTGCCGGCCGACCTGATCCTCCTGGGGCACCATTACCATCTGGCCGGCCCCGAGGCCCGGGAATTCTTGTCAAGGTCGCTCGATCAGTGCCAGCGGTTTTACGACTGGGTGGCCGGGCTTTTGGACCAGGAGGGCGGCGACCTGGAGGCGGTCATGGCCCGGGTCAAGGCCGAGGAGTGGGACCGGCGGCCCATGCCCAAGCAGCCCGAGGCGGCCTACCTGCTCAATCTCCGGGAGCGGGTCCGCGGCGTCCGCGACCACCTGGGCCAATGGCCGGCCCCACCCGAGGGATGACCATGGACCCCGACGAATACCGCCGCTGGCGTGACCGGCTCGACCAGTGGCTGGGCCGGGCCCATCCCGAACCCGCCCCAAAGGATGATCTCGAAGCCAGGCTGACCGCCATCCTGGGGCTGGCCCGCCGGGTAGTCGAGGGGATCAACGCCACCCGGGACGACAGCTTGGTGGACGACCTCAACAAGTACGACTTCCTCATCTCGCGCCTCTCGGACCTGCTCCTGTTCGACGAGTTCTCCCTGGCCGAGTACACCTATCACCTGCCCGACGACCGCCGGCCCGGGATCAGGCTCCTGGCCCGCAAGGGCCCGGCCGGAACAAGCGTGGCCGTGCTCTGGTTCGAGGACGTGGGACGCTGGCGGACCGACGCCGGGGGGCGGAAAATAGCCGCCGAGCTGGTGACCCTGGAACTGCTGGGCGGCGGGATTCAGTTCCATGCGCCCGCCGGGGCGGCCGAACTCTTCGCCCGGGCCGGGGACTGGCCCGCCGCCCTGACCGAGGCCCTGTGCCTCCCCCTGCTTCTGTCGGGTTGATCCGGCCGGTCCCTTTCCCGGTCAGAGGTGGAGAAACCCATGGGGCGAATTAGCTGGTTTTGGAATAATATTATTTTGTTTGCCAATTTTTTCTTGACAACCTTGCCTGGCCGAGTGTTACTACAAAATAGCTAGGATGTAGTTACTAGGGACCCCTGACAGGGTCGAGCACAACCGTGCAATTGAGCTGGACCGGCCGCCTCGCGCCACCGGGCGCTTGAAGCCAGCGGGCCGGGGAGCCCAGCGTCATATCAAAACCCCCTGAACAACGGAATGTGGGGCAGGGGCGACGGGGAACACGACAAGACCATGGCCGTCAAGCCGACCGGAAAGACTCCAGCCGCCAGCGACGTGGGCAGCGCCCCGTTGCCGTCCCTGACCCGGGCCAAGTTCGAGGTCTATGGCGAGGAGATGATCGAGAAACAGGTCAAGCAGAGCGGCAACTCGGGCCGGGTCTATTTGCCCCCCGAGTGGGTCGGCAAGCACGTCAAGATCATCCGCCTCGATTGAACCCAGGCCCTGACCCGGGCCGTCCGAACCTCGCAGGAGAGCGCCAGGTATGACCGATCTTCAGCTTCGCCCCCTGACCGCAGACGATCTGGATGACGTCATCGCCATCCAGGCGGCGATCATCAGACGCCCGCCGGGCCGGAACTGGACAAAAATGCTCCAGGACCACATCCAGCATGATCACGCCCTGAGCTTTGTGGCGGAAAAGGACGGCGAGACGGTCGGTTTCCTGGTGGGCGAGGTCAAGATCGGCCCGTTCGGCCAGGAGCATTGCGGCTGGCTGGAGATGGTCGGCGTCCAGCCCAGGCTCATGGGACAGGGAGTGGGCAAGGCCCTGGCCGACAGTTTCTTCCGGGCCCTGGCCGAGCGCGGCATCCCCGACGCCTTCACCTCGGTCCAGTGGCACTCGGGAGACATGCTGGCCTTTTTCAAGGCCCTGGGTTTTGACCGGTCCGAGTACATCAACCTCCACAAGACGGTCGGCAGATAAACTCCGGCAGGTCCCGGCCTGGGTCGCCCCTTGTGCCGCGGCCCAGGGAGCCGTCGCCCTTTTTACTTCGCGATTAAAGCTATACAGATCGGCCAGTAATCGTCCGCGTTGGCCGCTGCTCCGGAATCAACCGCTACTTTGGAAAATGGGGACTGCCTCCTATTTTTTTCAAGGCATCGCCCGTCATGATGACCGGGAAGAAAAATAGGTGGCTGTCCCTATTTTCCTCTCCACCTAGCGAATGATTTTCTTTAAGGGTTAAGAGCTGTCTTTGCATTGCGGGGGGTTTTCTCCCAGCCCCCCGCACCCCCCAGGGCCAGAGGGGCCTTTTCCGCAAGGCCCCTCTGGACTCCCCGGCGGCTCAGGGGCTTCGCCACTGAGAACCCCATGGTGGTGATTCGAACACCGCCAGACGTGATTCCCTCCGGCTCAGTTTTTCAGCGCGACGCCGGGCCTTCGGCCCTCTGGCCGCGCCGAAAACCCTTCGCCTCCGGTCAAGGCGTCTGGCTATCCGCTCCAGGCTGGCCGGTGGTCGTTCTAAGGATAGAACAACTATGGATGCGCGGCCGTGACCAAAAAACGGCCGCGCTTCTGGCCGCCGGGCCGCGTTGCGACTCCGGCGACCAATCCGTTCCGCCGCAGGCGGAACAAAACCTAATGAAAAACTTTCTTCGCGCTGCGTCATTCCGCTTTATTCCGCAGCGCGCACAGCGATGTTTGAAACACAAACCAATGCGTGTCACAGCCGATCAAGAAGGCACAGTCGCTGATGTTAGGAGGGGTTCTTGGGGGAAAGTGCGTGGCCGCACTGGCGTAATTCGGGCAGGCTAGCGATGATTCGTGCGCCCAGGCACGGCCTAACATCGGGTATGCTTGTGGCGCCAGCCACTCCCCTCTGGTCCTAGAGGTCCCGAGGGACTTGACGAAGTCCCCCGCAACCATTGGGGCCCTTAGTCCTTCCTTTATTCAGTTTGAATTCCCGGGCCGCCGCTCTGTCCTCGGGGTTGTGAGAACTGGGAGAAGCCTCCAAAAAAACCAAACGTTGACACAGTCTATACAATATGTCATAAGTAATTCATTTATAAAATAGTGAGCGTTTTTCATGGGTTCCGACGCAAAAAAATGCACCTGGCCGCCCCCGCGAATAAGCGAGAGATATGATCATATCCTTGAGGGTTATCAATGTGAATTTAATGCATATCCTGGCTACGACTATTGTACAGCTCATATTCCAGCTGAAGAAAAGGAAAGAAAGAGTAAGTTAATTGCGGAACTGTACAACTTCTGCAGCGCTACGCACAATTATAGGGCCTTTACTGGAATTGAAATCCCAAGATTGACGGAAACAGAAAGAAAAGAATTCAATTTCGGCTCTGCAATGAAAAAAGGTTTGAGTGGTATGAACTATAAATTGGGGATTTTCAAATGCGATATTGACTTTACTCAGGCCAACTTTGGAACTAGTACAACATTCCGTGGAGCCAAGTTCTACGAAAATGCACTTTTTATAAATGCTAAATTCAAAACTTATCCTGATTTTTCTGATGTTTGTTTTAACAAGAAAGCCGATTTCAGGGACTCATCTTTAGGCGAAGGAACAAAATTTTCTGCTACGATATTTAATGGCTTTAGTGACTTTCGGAATGTGGCTGGACAAGATGGCAAAGCCCCGCATATCACTTTTTCGAAGACAATATTTAATGCCCCCGCGCTATTTCAAAATATAAATCTCGGAAGAACAAGGTTTATAAGGGTTGATCTAAGTTTAGTCTCCTTTTTCTTGTCAAACCTGCTAGAGACAGAATTCATCAATTGCGATTGGGGCGACGGATACGAATACGCCGGTTACCCCTGCCATCGAGAAATATTGTTGAAAGTGCCTTTCATAAAATTGTTGCCGTGGAAGCGGCATCGACTGCTATTTGATGAGGTCATGTGGCGCTCGCGACGGTTCGAGACCAAGCTATGGGTAATAATGCACGGTGAAAAACAATTGAAAGCCCTTGGCTATAGCCCTGATGACATTGAAGTACCCAAGGACTTCAGCCCAGCCGACGTTGAATCCATCGCTCTTCAACTAAAAGAGGCCCTGGAAAAATCAAAGGACCCCATAACGGCCAGCGACTTTCATTTCGCTTCCATGGAAATGAAGCGAGAAAGGACTAAGGCAGAAGATAGACGAGGCCGCAGTGTTTTCTTGAAGGTATATAAAATACTAAGCGGCTATGGCGAACGTCCAGTTCGAACCGGTGTCTGGATATTTCTATTGATGGTTGGTGCCTGGCTGGCTTTCATGCTGTGGGGAGATATTTGCCCTAATCAGGCGGGCTATTACGCAATCACCCATATATTGCCAATAAGATCCGCCTCCTCCATCGCAAATCAAGGAACCGTGATAAATAGATTGCACTGGATAGGCCTTTTGGAGTCCCTTGGTGGAATATTACTGTTGCCCCTATTCGTCCTGGCGTTGCGGAATCGCTTCAAACGTTAACCAACAGACATAATCAGACCATCAGATTGACATGGGGCAGGGCAGATCGGCCACGCACTTGGCGCAGACATGCGCCTTGTCCAGGTCCGGCCACCCCGTAACGAGCCGGCCGCACAGTGTCACCATCCCACGCCGCGGACGAATTCCATCTGCCGTCAATTTCCAGAAAAGATAAGCTTCAAAAAAAAGACCGCCCCGGGCGGGGCGGTCTTTATATCAGCGATGTCGTTCGCGCCGGGCTCGAACTATTTCTTACCCTTCTTGGCCGCCGGTTTCTTCTTGGCGGGGGCCTTCTTGGCCGGGGCCTTTTTGGCGACCGGTTTCTTCGCCGGCTTCTTCTTGGCCAGCTTGGCCGCGGCCTTCTTCTTTTCGGCCAGGGCCTCGGGTGACCGGTCGTACATCTCCCAGTAGATGTCCAGGATGGAGTTGGTCGCCTCGCGGCCCTTGCGGAAGCGGGCGATGACCTTGTCGCCGATCTGGGGTTTGCCCTTGGCCAGGTACCCCTTGAAGATGGTGGCCATGGGGTAGCCGTCGATCTCGACGTCGATCTGCCAGTAGGGGGTTTTCAGCTCGATGCCCACGCCGGCGTAATCGACCAGGGTATAGGAATAGATCTTGCCAATGACCGGCTGCCTCAACTCCCGCCAGCGCATCCGGCTGTAGCAGTCAGGGCAGTGGGCCCGGGGCGGCAGCCAGAACCGGTTTTCCTCGCATTCCTTGTTGGGGCAAAAGGTGGCCATGAGCTTGCCCTGGCCGAGGCCGGCGAAGAAGGGGCTCAGCAGGCCGTAGGTGTGGTGATGGGTCAGGGACCGGGGCCACTGGACGACCATGCCCGGTTTCAGTTTTTCCAGTTTGTACTTGGTGCCTTGAAACGTCGCCGTCTGGGACCGTTCGTAGGCCTGTTTCTTGGGGGCGACTTTTTTCCTGGTTGCTTTCTTGGCCATGGCTCCCTCCTCCTAAAATGCCTTGCTCAGGATGCCGACGGTCACGTGGGAGCCGACGCCGGCGTGAGAAACCCACAGGGCCTTCTTGGCGTTTGGTATCTGCAGGCTCTTCCAGTTCTTGGGCTTGCGCTTGCCCCACTTGCTCCAGATCTTGGGATCGCCGTGGAACTGGTCGTACTTGCCCTGGATCTGCCACAGGCACTCGGCGGCCTGGAAGATGCCGGTGGCCCCCACGGCGTGCATCGTGCCCAACAGGCCCCCCGAGACGTTGGACGGGCACTTGCCGCCGAAGTAGGCGTCACCGCTCTCGATGTAGTCCGGCTCCTGGCCGTAGGGCCGCAGCCCGATGTCGCCGTAGGTCTGGATGTCGCTGATGGTGAAGGCGTCGTGGAGTTCCACCAGGTCCAGTTCATCGAGCGGGTCCTTGATGCCGGCCATGCGGTAGGCCAGGTAGGCGGCGAACCGGGCGGCCATGAACGACTCGAAGCCGGGCCACCGTCCGGACTCGGCCAGGAGCTTGTCATACATGCCCGGCTCCTCGTTGGGCAGAAGCGGGATGTCCATGGGCCGCCGGTCGGCGACGCGCAGGGTGTGGGTGCCGCCGGCGATGTGCAGCTCGACGGGTTTGTCGGTCAACTGCTTGGCCAGCCTCTCCGAGCAGAGCAGGACGCAGGCCGAGCCGACGCTCATGGCGCAGCACTCCAGGAAGCGCAGGGGATAGGCGCTCATGGGCGAGTTGAGCACCTCCTTGACGGTGTGGTGGCCCGGTTGCTGGGCGTAGGGGCTGCTCATGGCGTAGCCGCGGTTCTTGACGGCCACCTTGGCCCGGGTCTCCTCGGACAGGTTGTAGGCCCAGGAGAAGCGGTTGGCCATGGGCGCGTAATAGGACGAGTAGATCCGGCCCATCCGGGTCTCGAAGTCCTTGCAGGCCGCGGTCGAGATGTAGAAATTGCCCGTCCGGGTATCGACCTCGTCCATCCGCTCCCAGCCGGCCACCAGGACGCAGTCGGCGTAACCCGAGGCGATGGCCTGGGCCCCGACCAGGACGGCCGAGCCGCCGGTCGCCCCGCCGGTCTTGATGCCCACGTTGAACATGGGGTCCAGGCCCAGGTAGTCGTGGACCTTGGCCTCGCACAGGAGCTGGTCCTGGAAGTGATCCGCGAATTCACCGTAGGTGCAGAAGGTTATCAGGTCGCGGATCTCCTGGGGGCTCTTCTTCAGGTCATTGTTCTCCAGGAGCTGCTTGACCCCCTCCATGACCAGTTCTTCCAGTTTGTACTCGGGGAAAAATTTTCTGTAGGCGGTCGTTCCCCCGGCGACCATGTACACCTTACGGGACCACTTGGGTATTCGTAGGTTGCCTTTGCCGAATTTGATCATACAATACCTCCTTGAACCGTGCGGGTCGGGCGATGTCTCCCGTTTTGCTAGCACAACCGGCCGCAAAAGGCAAACGGGTTCATAAAATACCGGAGAAGAATCAGGGGCCGGGCAGGCCCCGGCCGGTGGGGCGGGTATCCGCGGCCGGACGTCCGTAGCGTTTGGTCATCGAGCCGTGACTTTTCGGTCCAGGCGATTAATTTTTACTTGCCGGACCTGGGGGAATGACGTGGGTCACTTCTGGTCGTCCAGGACCTCCCGGACCTTTTTGAGCATCTCGGTCAGGCGGTAGGGCTTGGGGATGAATCCGGCCGCGCCGGTCTCGAGGATGCCCTTGATCAGGCCGTCGTCCGAGTAGCCGCTGGCCACCAGGACCTTGACCTCGGGGTCGAGCTGGCGCAGGGCCTCGAGACAGCGCCGGCCGCCCATGCCGGGCATGCCCAGATCCAGGAGCACCAGGTCTATCTCGCCGCCCTGATCTGCGTACACCTCCAGGGCCCGCTCGCCGGTGTCGGCCGTCAGGATCGAAAAACCTCGACCCGACAGGAAGCTGCCGGCCACGTCCAGGATGGACCGCTCGTCGTCCACCAGCAGGATGGTCTCGTCGCCCCGGGGCAGGGAGTCCGGGGCCTGATCCGCGGCGGCGGTCGGGGCCGCCTCGACCCGGGCGGCGGGCCAGTACAGATCAAAGGTCGTGCCCCGGCCGGGTTGGCTCCGGCAGGTGATCATCCCGCCGTGAGTCTTGACGATGCCGTAAACCATGGCCAGACCCAGTCCGGTACCCTTGCCCACCTCCTTGGTGGTGAAGAACGGATCGAAGATCTGGGCCAGGGCCTTCTCGTCCATGCCCTGGCCGGTGTCGGACACGGTCAGCAGGACGTAGTCCCCGGGGCCGGCCTCGGGGACCTCCGCGAGTTCTTCGGGGGACAGGTTGCGGGTCGTAAAGACCAGCCGTCCGCCCTCGGGCATGGCGTCCCGGGCGTTGGTCCCCAGGTTCAGCAGGACCTGTTCCAGCTGGTTGGCGTCGGCGTTGATCGGTCGCAGGTCCTCGCCCAGGCGGGTCTCGATGGTGATCATCTTGGGCATGGTGTGCCTCAGGATCTCGACGGCGTGGCCGATCCGGTGGTTGAGGTCCACCGGCCTGAGTTCGGTCTCGACCTTGCGGCTGAAGGTCAACAGCCGCCTGACCAGTTCCGAGGCCCGCTGGACCGCCCCCTCGATCTCGGCCAGGTAGTGCCGGTCCCCGCCCGCGGCCGGGGCCTGGTCCGTCATCAACTGGACGTACCCGCCGATGGCCTGGAGGATATTGTTGAAATCGTGGGCCACCCCGCCGGCCAGGGTGCCCACGGCCTCCATCTTCTGGGCCTGGCGGAGCTGCTCCTCCATGCGCTTGGTCTGGGTGACGTCCCTCAGGATGACGACGATCCCGGCCGGATCGCCCTCGGTGTCGTAATAGCGGGACGAACTGAGGACGATGTCCAGGACATCACCCGATTTGGTGACCCGCTTGGTGTCGAAGGCGGACACGGGTTCGCCGGCCAGGACCCGCTCGATGGTGTCCAGGGTCCGCGAGGCCTCCGACTGGGGGACAAAGGGTGTTTTCCGGCCCCTCAACTCGTCGAGGCTGAAGCCGAAGATCCGGGTGAAGGCCGGGTTGACGTAGGACACCTCGCCGTTCAGGTTGTAGATGGCCACGGCGTCGGGCGTCGAGTGCAGCAGCGACTCGTAGAGCTGCTCCCGGGCCGAAGACTCCTGGTACAGCTCCCGGTAGCGTTCCTCGGATTGTCTCAGGGCCTCCTCGGCCCGCAGCCGTTCGGCCGTGTCCAGGGACAGGGACAGGTTGGTGCTCAAGACCTGGCCCAGCGAGGTGTAGAGGATCTTGCCCACTTCGCTGAACCTGGTCTTGGCCCCGAGGGCGATGTTGAGCGTTCCCAAAAGGTGGTCGCCCCGCATGAGGGGGATGACCGCCAGGGACGCCAGACCTTCCTGCCGGGCGGCCGGCAGGGCCTGGGCGTCCAGGGCGTAGTCCTCGATGAACATCGCCTGGCGGTCCCGGGCCGCCGTCCCGGTCACGCCCTCGCCCAGTTCGAGTTCGCTCACCTGGCGGGCGAAATCATCGCTCAAGCCCCGCCAGCCCTTGAAGATCAGCCGGCGGCGGTCCTGGTCCCAGAGGTAAAGGCCGACCCAGACCACTTCGGTGAACTTGACCACCTCGTCCAGGGCGACCTGGATCACCCCGTCCAGGGCCAGGGGCCGGCTGGCCATGAGCGACAGGGCGTAAAAGGTGTTCAGTTGCTCGTAACCGCGTTTGAGGGCCTCCTCGGCCCGCTTGCGCGAGGTGATGTCGTGGACCCAGACCTGGATGCCCGGTTCGCCCTCGACCAGGATCGGCCGGGCGCTGATCTCGCCGTCGAACGAGGTTCCGTCCCGCCGGAGGAGCTTGACGTCGTAGCGTGACAGGATGTCCTCGCCGCGCAATCGGGCCTGGGCCCGACTCCGGGTCAGGTCATGGTAGTCGGGGTGATAGACCCGCCAGTGCTCCTGGCCGATCAGGTCGTCATTGTCATAGCCCAGCATCTGGTTCAGGCGGCGGTTGACAAAGACGATCCGTTCCCCTTTCTGGACGAAGATGCCGTCGAAACTGTCCTCGACCAGGGAGCGCCACTGTTCCTGGAGACCCTCGCGGGCCTCGAGCATCTGGTTGATGGCCCGCCCCAGGGCGGCGACCTCGTCTTTCCCATCGACCTGGACCCGGGCCGAGAGATCGCCCTCGGCCCCCAGGTGCCGGACCCAGTGGCTCAATCGGCTGACCGGGCCGACCACGATCCGGTCGAACAGAAACAGGACGATCAGGCACATCAGGCCCCCGACGGTCACCAGAAAGACCACCACGTACAGCACCGTCCGGAGGCCCTGTCGCCACAGGGTCCGCGGCTGGATGACCTCCAGGATCGCGGCCGGAGCGCCTCGCAGGTCGTCGAGCCGGACGTAGCCGGCGATGCGGGACTCATTCAGCCTCTGGAGGTGAATGCTCCCTCCCGG
Source organism: uncultured Desulfarculales bacterium (assembly GCA_964569795.1). Lineage (GTDB taxonomy): Bacteria > Desulfobacterota > Desulfarculia > Desulfarculales > JAHJDS01 > JAHJDS01. The sequence continues at coordinate 80,868 of CAZMVB010000012.1, forward strand.
GCCCAGGCGGGCCGCGCGCTTCCGCGCCTCGGCCGGGGCCGAGGGGCCGCCCAGGGGGATCAGGCGGATGGACGTCAGGGACAGCCTGGCCAGACGCCTGACCAGGGAGGCGTCCAGAAAACGGCCCATGATCAACGCCCCCCGGGCCGGACCCCGATCCTCGCTGGTCACGATCGGCAGGGAGACCACCAGCATCAGCCCCTTCTCCAGCTTGACCAGGCCCTGAATCCCCTGCCGGGGCGACCGGGGCGAGGCCAGGGAGGCCGAACCGGTCAGGTAGGGGGTCAGTTCCCGGGGGAGCGGGACCCGCTTTTTGGCCCGTCGGTCATAGGCCCCGCCGAAGATCATCCGCCCCCGGGTGTCCAGGATCATCAGCAGATCGACCTTGAGGTCCTTGAAGGTGCCGTCCACCAGGTTGGACTTGATGAAGGCCGGACTTCGGGTCTTGACGAAGTTGTAGGTGTCGTCCCAGGCCGACCACTCCCGGGCCTCGGTCGCAAGCGATGTCCGCTCCTCGGCCAGGACGTTCAGGACGCGCTGAACGCCCTTTTTGATCTGAACGCTCTCGATTCGTAGAAAGCTGGGGAGGAGAATCACCTCGGCGGACAAATAGACGACCACAATCAGGCCGGCCACGGTCAGGGCGATCACGCCGAGGGCCTTGCGTCGAATGGTCATGGCCTGTTGTCACCACCTCTGTGGGTTAGGACCGCTACCGGTCCTGATGCGACCTAGCGTAAAATATTACCACTTCCCAAGAGGCCGGGCCACGACGATTCCAGGTCGTCGTGTCTCCGCGACATGCCCCCTTGGGGCCATGTCGGCCGCGACCGGTCAAGAGTTCCCTTGGTCTTGTTGAAATGAGACATCATAACCTCAAACCGGAGCGGCGATCAACTCCGGACCGAAAAGGATGGCAAGGGTTTGCGCCGCCCGTCCGGTTTCGGCGATAATTATTTTAATAAGGGCACATCCAGAGCCCGAGCGGGGGACGAATTGACCAGATTGATCGCCGTCCTGGCCGGGGCCTTGTTTTTGGCCGGCTGTCTGCCCGGGGAACCGCCCGTCCACCAGGCGGCCCGGCGCGGTGACGCCTCGGCCCTGGCGGCCATGCTCCGGGCCCGGCCGGGCCTGGTCAACGCCTACGACGTCGAGGGGGACACGCCCCTGCATCTGGCGGTCATTGCCGGGCGGGAGCCCGCGGTCCGGGTCCTGCTGGCCTCGGGGGCCGATCCCAACCTGCGCCGCCGCTGGACGACCATGGAACTGGTCGGGGTCCCGCCCTACCGGGTCCTGGGTTACGGCCGGACCGAGGTTTTGGCCCCGGTTCCGGTCAAAGACGGCGAGACGGCCCTGCACCTGGCCGCCCAGTACGGCCGGGCGCGGTTCGCCTGGCTGCTGCTGCGCCGGGGGGCCCGGGTCGATTTGCTCGATCACAGCGGCTGGACGCCCCTGCACTGGGCCGCGGCCGGGGGTTATGTTTACATCGCCCGGCTGCTGCTGAGTTACGGGGCGGCGATTAACGCCCGGACCTATCTGAGAGAAACCCCCCTGGCCCTGGCCCTTGACAAAAAACGGACGGACATGGTCCGCCTGCTCAAGGCCCATGGCGGGACCTTGTGACCCGGGGCGCGGCCTGACGCCCCGGCACTGGTCCGCGGCCGGCGGCCATCTGAAAGTGGTCGAACTCCTGGTCCACCATGTCTCGCCGTGGCTGACCCGGACCTGTCTGGGAAAAACCCCGGCCGACCTGGCCGCAGAAAAGGTCCACACCCGGGTGGTCGAGTACCTGCGCTGGGTGAGCATCCATCTCTAACGGACGATCGTCGATCGGGGACTGGTGGGCCTGCATCCGCGCCCGGTGATCGTCGGACGAGGGAAGTGAAAAAAATCTTGACCGAATCCCATCGATAAGCCGGCCGTTGTATCAGCTTGGTCAGTTTTCAAAAAATGTAGGTCTCCCGGACCGCTTAAGCTATGATTTCAACATGGAACTCTGGCCCCGATTCAACGCCCTTGCCAGGCACGAAAAATTCGTCCGATCCGGCGCAGCGGTCCTGGTGGCCGTGAGCGGCGGGCCGGACTCCATGGTCCTGTGTCACCTCCTGCGGCGGCTGGCCGTTACGAAAAACCTGACCTTGACCGCGGCCCACCTGGATCATGGCCTTCGTCCTGAATCATCCACAGAGGCCACGTGGGTGGCCCGGCAAATGTCCGCCTGGGACGTCCCCTTGTTAAAAGAAAGTGCCGCCATCACCCCCCAGGGTCAGGGAATCGAGGCCGCGGCCCGGGCCGCCCGCTACGCATTCTTGACAAAAGCCGCGACCGAGGTCGGCGCGGAGACCATCGCCCTGGGCCACACCGCCGACGATCAGGCCGAGACCCTGCTGCTGCGCCTGCTGCGGGGCGCGGGCACGCCCGGCCTGGCCGCCATGCGGCCGGTCCGGATTGAAACCCTGGCGGACGGCCGCCGGCTCCGCTTCATCCGGCCCCTGCTGACTTTCCGCCGGGCGGAGATCCTGGCCTACGCCGCCGAGCACGACGTCCCCTTCCTGGAAGACCCGTCCAACCAGGACCCGGGCCTGACCCGAAACCGGCTCCGGCTCCAGGTCCTGCCCCTGCTCATTGAAAAATTCAATCCCAACCTGGTCGAAACCCTGACCCGGACGGCCGAGCTGCTGGCCGCGGACGAGGATTTTCTGTCCGGACTGGCCCAGGACGCCTGGTCAGACCTCATCCGTCACGAGGATGGCGGCCTGATCCTCCCCCGGGCCGGGTTCGAGGCTTTACAAAAAACCCTGGCCAGCCGGGTGGTCAGGCTGGCCTATGGTTATTTTCGAGGTGATTTTAGACGGTTGAGCCAAAGGCACGTGGCCGATGTCCTGGCCCTGACCGACCGCGGCGGCCACGGCTATGTCTCTTTGCCCGGCGGGGTCGTGTTCGAGTCCGACGCCCGGGAATTGACCTTTTGGCCCCGCGTCCCCCGGATCGAGCCGGTTTGGCTTGATATTGACGCTCCGGGGACTTATTTTGTTAACAAGAAAGGCCGACTTACGGTCCGATTGGCGGACCGGGAGGTCGGGTTACCCGCCGCGCCGATCGATGCCTGGCTGGACGCCGGGTCAGTGGCGTGGCCCCTTTCGGTCCGGAGTCGCCGTCCGGGTGACGTTTTTTGTCCTTTGGGCGCCCCGGGCCGGCGCAAGGTTAAGGACTGGCTCATCGACCACCAGGTGCCTCACCGCGTCCGACGCCGAACCTTGATCGTCAGTGACGCCCAGGGCCGGGTGATGTGGCTGATCGGCCTGGCCGTGGATCATCGCTTTCGGATAACCGAGACCACCCGTCGGGTCTTACGGCTGCAATATCGAGCGGTTTAGTCCGGTTGCCTTCCTTCTGGCGGTGTGATACGTTAAAAAATTGGTAAATCAGGAGGGTTAACCCTTGAACCCGATGTATCGCAACGTGCTGCTCTGGATCGCCATCGTCCTGGGGGTGGTCTTCCTGTTCCAGATGTTCAGCCGTCAGACCAAGCCGACCAACACGGTGCCCTACAGCGAGTTCGTGGCCCAGGTCAAGAAGGGCGGCGTCACCCAGGTGATCAAGCAGGGCGAGACCTATTACTGGCGGTCCTCGGCGGGTACCGCCCACAAGACCACCGGCACGCCCGATCCGGATCTGATCAAGATCCTGCGCAGCACCCCCGGCCTCAAGTTCACGGTCAAGCCCGAGGAGAAATCACCCTGGTATTTGTCGGCCCTGGCCACGGCCTTTCCCATGATCCTCTTAATTGCCATCTGGATCTTCTTCATGCGCCAGATGCAGGCCGGCGGCGGCAAGGCGATGAGCTTCGGCAAGAGCCGGGCCCGGCTGCTGAGCGAGTCGCCCCAGAACCGGGTCACCTTCGAGGACGTGGCCGGCATTGAGGAGGCCAAGGAGGAACTGACCGAGATCATCGAGTTCCTCCGGGACCACAAGAAGTTCACCCGCCTGGGCGGCCGCATTCCCAAGGGGGTCCTGCTGGTCGGACCGCCGGGCACGGGCAAGACCCTTCTGGCCCGGGCCATCGCCGGCGAGGCCGGGGTGCCCTTCTTCTCGATCTCGGGGTCGGACTTTGTCGAGATGTTCGTCGGCGTCGGCGCCAGCCGGGTGCGGGACCTGTTCGTCCAGGGCAAGAAGAACGCCCCCTGCATCATCTTCATCGACGAGCTGGACGCCGTGGGCCGGCACCGGGGGGCGGGCCTGGGCGGCGGCCACGACGAGCGGGAGCAGACCCTGAACCAGCTCCTGGTCGAGATGGACGGCTTCGAGGGCAACGAGGGCGTGATCCTGGTGGCGGCCACCAACCGGCCCGACGTCCTGGACCCGGCCCTGCTGCGTCCCGGCCGGTTCGACCGCCAGGTCGTGGTCCCGGTACCCGACATCAAGGGCCGCGAGGAAATCCTCCGGGTTCATTCCCGCAACAAGCCCATGGCCCCGGACGTGGACCTCAAGGTCCTGGCCCGGGGCACTCCCGGCTTTTCCGGGGCCGACCTGGAGAACCTGGTCAACGAGGCCGCCCTGCTGGCCGCCCGGGCCAACCAGGACCGGATCAACATGCTCGACCTGGAACGGGCCAAGGACAAGGTCCTGATGGGCGTCGAGCGCAAGTCGATGATCATCAGCGACGAGGAAAAACGGACCACGGCCTATCACGAGGCCGGGCACGCCGTGGTGGCCATCAAGACCCCGGGCAGCGATCCGATCCACAAGGTGACCATCATCCCCCGGGGCCGGGCCCTGGGCCTGACCCAGCTTTTGCCCGTGGACGACCGCCACACCTATTCCCGGGAATATCTCTTGGCCAACCTGGACCACCTGATGGGCGGCCGGGCGGCCGAGGAACTGGTCACCGGCCAGTTGACCACCGGGGCGGGCAACGACATCGAACGGGCGACCGACCTGGCCCGGAAGATGGTCTGCAGTTGGGGCATGAGCGACCTGGGGCCGTTGACCTTCGGCCAGAAGGAGGAGCAGATCTTCCTCGGCCGCGAGCTGGCCACCCACCGCGACTACTCGGAGCAGACCGCCCAGAGCATCGACGACGAGGTCTATCGGTTCGTGAGCGAGGCCTACCGCCGGGCCAAGTCCATCCTCGAGGAAAACATCGACGGCCTGCACCGGGTGGCCCAGGCCCTGCTCGAGGTCGAGACCCTGGAGGCCGAAGAGGTCCAGGCCCTGGTCGAGGGCCGCGAGGACTGGAAAAAACCGGCCCCCCCGCCCCCGTCCCCGCCGGCCCCCGAGCCGGACGAGGCCGACGACGAACTGGGTGACGACGACTTCCGGCCCGTCAGGCCCGGCGGCGAATCCCAGACCTGATGATCCGGTCGTTTCCCGCCGCTCGAGCGGGCCGTCCGGGAACGTTCCGCCGGAGGGACCAGACCTTTGCTGTGGCGCGTGGGTGAACGGGAATTGGATGTCTCGTCCGGCACCCTGGTGATGGGGGTGCTCAACGTCACTCCGGACTCCTTCTCCGACGGCGGCCGTTTCTTGGAGCCCGGGGCCGCCGTGGCCCAGGGGCGGATCATGGCCGCGGCCGGGGCGGACATCATCGACGTCGGCGGCGAGTCCACCCGTCCCGGCTCGACGGGCGTTGACGCCCGAACCGAGATGGACCGGGTCCTGCCCGTGATCCGCCGGCTGGCCGAGTCCACCACCGCCCTGATCTCCATCGACACCCAGAAGGCCGAGGTGGCCGACGCGGCCCTGGCGGCCGGGGCGGTCATCATCAACGACGTCTCGGCCCTCAATTCCGACCCGGATCTGCTCGGGGTTGCCCGGGACCGGGGTGCTTCGATTATACTGATGCACATGCAGGGACGACCCCGGGACATGCAGGCCCACCCGGTTTACGACGACGTCACGGCCGAGGTGGGCGACTTCCTGGTCGAGGCGGTCGGCCGGGCCGTGGCCGGCGGGGTCGATTTCGAGCGTCTGGCGGTCGATCCGGGCATCGGCTTCGGTAAGACCTTTGAGCACAACCTGACCCTGATCAACCGGCTCGACGAGCTGGCCGCCCTGAACCGGCCACTGGTGCTCGGGGTCAGCCGCAAGGCCTTTATCGGGGCCGTCACCGGCCGGGAGCCCCTGGAGCGGACGGCGGGCGGTCTGGCCCTGGCCGCCATCGGGGTGATGAAGGGGGCGGCCGTGATCCGGGCCCACGACGTGGCCCCGACCGTGGACGCGGTCAGGATGGCCGAGGCCGTCAAGCGGGAGCGGGTTTGATGGACAATTTGCTGTCCGCCTTCGCCTCGATCAGGTGGTACGACCTCCTGGACATCATCCTGGTGGCCTTCCTGTTCTACCAGGTCCTGATGATCGTCCGGGGGACCCGGGCCGCCCAGATGCTCCTGGGCCTGGCGGTCATCTTCGGGGCGTTCATCCTGGCCCGCAACCTGAAGCTTCAGGCCCTGAGCGCCATCATCGACAATTTCTTCGCCTCGCTGATCCTGATCGTCATCGTCCTGTTCCAGAACGAGATCCGGCGGGGGCTGACCCGAATAGGCTCGTCCCCCTTTCCCGGGGCCAGGTCCGAGGCGGTCCAGGTCATCGAGGAGGTGGTCGGCGCCACCCAGACCATGGCCCAGCGCCGGATCGGGGCCCTGATCGTGCTGGAGCGCTCGGTCGGCCTGGCCGACTACCTGGAGGGCGGGACCGCCCTGGACGCCAGGGTCACCCGCGAGGCCATCCTGTCCACCTTCTGGCCCGGCAACCCGCTCCACGACGGGGCCCTGGTCATCCAGCAGAGCCGGATCGCCGCCGCCAAGTGCGTCCTGCCCCTGACCAAGAACCCGGCCGTGTCCCAGCGCCTGGGCACCCGCCACCGGGCGGCCATCGGCCTGACCGAGGAGAGCGACGCGGTGGTCATCGTCGTCAGCGAGGAGCGGGGCGTGATCTCGATGGCCGAGGAGGGCAAGCTCTCCCGGATCATGGACGCCGGTGAGCTGCATCAGCGGCTGATGGAGGTGTACCACAGCCCGGCCCGGATGGGGGCCGAGGGCCGGCGGCGGTGGTGGGTCCTCAAGTGAAAACGGATTACCTCCAGCTGATCATCCGGAACTGGCCCTACAAGCTGCTGGCCCTGGGCCTGGCCCTGGGCTTCTGGCTGTTCGTGGTCGGCCAGGAACGGGCCGAGGTCTCCCTCCGGGTGCCCCTGGCCCTGGTGGACCGGCCCCAGAACATGATCATCGTCGGCCAGTCCGTCAAGTCCATCGAGGTCCGGCTGTCCGGGACCCGGGGGCTGATCGAACGGATCGGGGCCAGGCGGATGACCCTCAACCTGAAGCTGACCCGCAAGGGAATCGGCCGGAACGACTTCTACATCAAGCCGTCCCAATTCACCCTGCCCCGGGGGGTGAGCGTGGTCCAGATCAGCCCGTCCATGGTCACCATCTGGCTTGACAAACGGGTCCAAAAACGGTTACGCCTGCCCCTGGTCCTGAAGAACCAGCCGCCCAACAGCTACCTGGTCGGGCCGCCGCCCGACAAGGTCGAGGTCGTCGTCTCGGGCCCCCGGGCCATGCTGTCCCGGCTGAAGGGGCCCCTGATGCCGCCCGTGGTGGACCTGAGCCGGGCCGGCGAGGGACCGAACCGATACCGGCTGAAACCGAGCCTGTTCAAGTTCCCGGCCGGCGTGACCGTCGTCCGGGTCCGGCCCAACGCGGTCAACATCCGCCTCGAGGCCATGGTCCGGCGGCGGCTCGCGGTCAGGCTGTCCACCGAGGCGCGGCTGGAGTGCGTTTACGGCTTCAAGGTGGCCCGGGTCGGATTCATGCCCCGGACCATCCTGGCCCGCGGACCCCGGTCGGTCCTCCGGGACCGGCGGCAGATCTTCACCCGGCCGGTGACCGAGAAGAACCTGTGGCGGGACCGGGTCTTCGTCGTGCCCCTGGAGATGATCGACGCCCGGGTGACGACCGAGCCGCGGCTGGTCGAGATGCGCCTGACCATCGAGGTGAACGTGGCGGCCGCCCTGAAGCGGATCGGGTCCTGGCCGCTGGCCGTCGGACTGAAGCGGTTCCTGCCCGTCCTGCCCACCCGGGCACCGGCTCCCTTTTAACTGGATTCAACATGCCCCCCCGACGACTTTTCGGCACCGACGGCGTCCGCGGCGTGGCCAATGAATGGCCGATGACCGTCGAGACCGCCCTCAAGATCGGACAGGGCGCGGCGGCCGTCTTCCGGAGCAAGAAGCGCCGGCCCAAGATCATCATCGGCAAGGACACCCGGCTGTCCTGCTACATGATCGAGAACGCCATCGCCGCCGGCATCTGCTCCATGGGCGTGGACGTCATGCTCTGCGGCCCCCTGCCCACGCCGGGGATCGCCTTTTTGACCCGGTCCATGCGCTGCGACGCGGGCGTGGTCATCTCGGCCTCGCACAACCCCTTCGAGTACAACGGCATCAAGCTCTTCTCCCGCCACGGGTTCAAGCTGGCCGACGAGGTCGAGGCCCTGATCGAGGCCCACGTCTTCGGCGAGGAGACCATCGACGTCCGGGCCAAGCCCGACCAGGTGGGCAAGGCCTTCCGGATCGACGACGCCCGGGGCCGCTACATCGTCTTCGTCAAGAACGCCTTTCCCGACGATCTGACCCTGGACGGCCTGTCCCTGGTCATGGACTGCGCCCACGGCGCGACCTACAAGGTCGCCCCCGAGGTCATGGAGGAGCTGGGGGCCAAGGTCCTGGTCGTCGGCGACGAGCCCGACGGCGAGAACATCAATCGCGACTGCGGCTCGCTCCACACCGATCACGTCGCCGGCCTGGTCGGACACTACGGCGCCGACGTGGGCCTGGCCTTTGACGGCGACGGCGACCGGGTGATGATGGTCGATGAACGGGGACGGATCGTGGACGGCGACCGGGTTCTGGGGATCCTGGCCCCCTGGCTGGCCGAGCAGGGCCGGCTCGAGTCGGGCTGCGTGGTCGGCACGGTCATGACCAACCTGGGCCTCGAGGTCATGCTCAAAGAGCGCGGCATCGAGCTCATCCGGACCCAGGTCGGCGACCGGTACGTGGTCGAGGAGATGATCAAGCGCCAGTGCAACGTCGGCGGCGAGCAGTCGGGACACATCATCTTCCTGGATCACAACACCACCGGCGACGGCGTCATCAGCGCCCTCCAGGTCCTGTCGGTCATGAAGGCCACCGGCCGCCCCTTGAGCGAGCTGGCCGACTGCTTCACCCCCTTTCCCCAGGTCCTGATCAACGTCCGGGTCACGGACAAGCCCGACATCTTTCAGATCCCGGCCCTGGCCAAGGCCGCCTCCCGGGCCGAGGCCGAACTCGGCGGGCGGGGCCGGCTGTTGATCCGGTACTCGGGGACCGAGCCCCTGCTCCGGGTCATGATCGAGGGCGAGGACGAGGACCAGATCAACCGCCTGGCCGGGGAGCTGAGTGAAATCGTGGAGCGGGAACTGGGCGAGCACTGACAACGAGGCCGAAACCATTTTTCAAAAACCCTTCACGCGGAGACGGCGCCCGTGCTCCTGGTAGTGGACGTAGGCAACACCAACATGGTCATCGGCGTCTGGGACGAAACCGAACTGGTCTGCCACTGGCGGGTGCGCACCGAAAAGGAGGCGACCATCGATGAACTGGGGGTGATGATCACCAACCTGTTCCGCTCGACCCAGGTCGCCCTGGCCGCCATCACCGACATCATCGTCTCCAGCGTGGTCCCCCCGCTGCGCAAGGCCATCGAGGGCTTCTGCGCCCGCTATTTCGACGTGGTCCCCATGTTCGTCGGGCCCGGCACCAAGACCGGCATGCCCATCCTCTACGACAACCCCCGCGAGGTGGGCGCCGACCGGATCGTCAACGCCGTGGCCGCCTACGACCGGTACGGCGGCCCGCTGATCATCATCGACTTCGGCACGGCCACCACCTTTGACTGCGTCTCCGAGAAAGGCGAATACCTGGGCGGGGCCATCGCCCCGGGGGTGGGCGTCTCGGCCGAGGCCCTGTTCCTGCGGGCCAGCAAGCTCCCCCGGGTCGAACTCAGCCATCTCCCCGAAAAGATCATCGCCAAGGACACGGTCAGCTCGATGATGGTCGGCATCCTCTACGGCTACGTCGGGCTGGTGGACGGCCTGGTGGCCCGGATGAGGGACGAGTTCGCGAGCCCGGTCAAGGTCGTGGCCACCGGGGGGCTGGCCGACCTGATCTCCCAGGCCGCCGAAAGCATCGAGGTCGTGGACGACTCGCTGACCCTCGAGGGACTGCGACTCATCTGGGAGCGGAACCGCTGACATGTCGCCCCGTGTCGCCGTGGCCGCCCCGTCTTCGGCCTTCAATCCCGAGAGGTTCGAGGCCGGCCTGACCCTGGTCCGCGACCGGGGTATTTCGGTCCGGGTGGACCCGGCCGTTTACGCCCGGGACGACTTCCTGGCCGGCGACGACGCCCATCGCACCGGGCACCTCCGCTCCCTCCTCGAGGACGACGGGGTCGATCTGATCTGGGCCGCCCGGGGCGGCTTCGGGGCCATGAGGACCCTGGCCGGTCTGGACGACGACCTGATCCGGCGCTCGAACAAAGTCCTGCTCGGCTTTTCGGACGCGACCATCCTGCTCAACCGCTGGGCCGCCCTCGGCCTGGCCGCCTGGCACGGGCCGGTGGTCACCCAGGTCGCCGAGCTGGACGACGCCTCCCGGGAGATGCTGGCCGATCTGTTGTCGGGCCGGCCCGCGCCCTCCCGGTTCACCGGCCGGGGCCTGGCCGGCGGCGTGGCTCAAGGTGCGGTTCGGGGCGGCAACCTGGCCACCCTGGCCGCCGCCGCGGGAACGCCTTTCATGCCCGATCTGGACGGGACGATCCTGCTCCTGGAGGACGTCAACGAGGCCCCCTACCGGATCGACCGGATGCTGACCCAGCTCGAGCTGGCCGGGGCCCTCAAGAAAGTGGCCGGCGTGGCCGCCGGGAAATTCGCCAGCTGCGGCGGGGAGGAGGCCCTGACCAACATTTTCCGCCGGCGCCTGGCGGCGTCGGGTCTGCCGGTGGTTTTCGATCTGCCCTTTGGCCACACCGAGGTCAACTGGCCGGTCCGTCTCGGGGCCGCGGCACGCCTGGACGGCGGGACCGGGACCCTGGAGTTGACCGGGTGAGCGGTTTCGACGCCCTGGAGGATCTGCTGTCCGAGGCGGTTGGGGCCGGCCATTTTCCAGGGGCGGTGGCCCTGGCGGCCCGGGGGGACGAGGTCGTCTGGCGGACGGCTTTGGGCCGGGCCCGGATCGTCCCCGAGACCGAGGACATGACCCTCGAGACGGTGTTCGATCTGGCCTCGCTGACCAAGCCCCTGGCCACGACCGCCGTGGCCATGGTTTTATCCGGGGCCGGACGCCTGGACCTGGACTGGCGGCTGGATCAGGTCCTGGGCGGTGACTGGCTGCCGCCGGTCAAGGCCGGGATCACCGTCCGCCACCTCTTGAGTCACAGCTCGGGCCTGCCGGCCCTGGTCGATTTCCATCGCCTCCTGTTTCTGACCCCGCCCCCCCTGCGCCGGCCGGCCCTCATGGAAAAGGTCCTCGAGACCGACCTGACGGCCGCGCCCGGGGCCCGCGAGGAATACTCGGACGTCGGGTTCCTGGCCCTCCAGGCGGTCATCGAGCACGCCGCCGGCCAGACCCTGGACGAGCTTTTCCCGGCCCTGGTGGCCGAACCCCTGGGCCTCAAAAATATGGGCTTTCGGCCTTTTGATCCCGAGGCCGAGCCCGAGCCCGCCCCGGGCGTGGCCGCCACCTGGAACGACCCCGAGCGGGGCCTGTGCTGGGGCCGGGTCGAGGACGAGAACGCCTGGTTCCTGGGCGGGGTGGCCGGTCACGCCGGGCTGTTCGGCGACGCGGCGGACGTCCACCGGGTCCTGGCCGCTCTGCTGGCCGCCTGGCGCGGCGAGAAGACCGCCTATTTCGAGCCGGCCGTGGTCCGGGAGTTCTTCCGGCGTCAAATGGTCGTCCCCGGGTCGGACTGGGCCCTGGGCTTTGACACCCCGGCCGCCGAGGGGTCCAGCTCGGGCGGTGGTTTTGGCGCCGAATCGGTCGGCCACACCGGCTATACCGGCACCGCCTTCTGGATGGACCTGCCGGCCGGCGTGATCGGCGTTTTGCTCACCAACCGGACCCATCCCGACCGCCGGAACGAGGCCGAGATCAAGGCCTTTCGCCCCGAATTCTTCCGGACACTGCGGAGTCTGTTTTGAAAGAGGCCAGACTGGATCGGGCCCGGAACAGGTGGCCGGAAGAGGCCCGGCGGGTCCATTTGATGGGCGTCTGCGGCACCGGGATGGCCGCCCTGGCCGGGATGCTGAAGGAGCAGGGCCTGATCGTTGTCGGCTCGGATGAAAACGCCTACCCGCCCATGAGCGATTTCCTGGCCGCCCGGGGCATTCCCATCAAGAGCCCGTACGGCCCGGCCAACCTGGACCCGTTGCCGGACGTGGTCGTGGTCGGCAACGTCATCACGGCCACCAATCCCGAAGCCATAGCCCTGATGACGAAAAACCTGCCCTACGTCAGCCTGCCCCAGGTCCTGGGCGAGCGGTTTTTGGCCGGACGGGACTCGATCGTCGTCGCCGGGACCCACGGCAAGACGACCACCTCGGCCCTGACCGCCTGGGTCCTGGACGCGGCCGGCCTGGACCCCAGCTTTTTGGTGGGCGGCATCGTCCGGGGGTTCGAGTCCAATTTCCGCCTGGGCGCGGGCCGGCCGTTCGTCATCGAGGGCGACGAGTACGACACCGCCTTCTTTGACAAGGGGGCCAAGTTCCTGCACTACCGGCCCCGCCTGGCGATCATCGGGTCCATTGAATTCGATCACGCCGACATCTTCGCCACCTATCTGGACGTCCGCCGGGCCTTTCTGGGGCTGGTCCGGCTGGTGCCGGCCGACGGGCTGCTGCTGATCGGCGGCGACGACGACACGGTGATCGACGTTGCCCGGGAGGCCCGGGCCGACGTCCAGACCTTCGGCCTGACCCCGGGACTCGATCTGGCGGCCGCGGACCTGGAGCCGAGGGCCGGCGGGACGGCCTTTACCCTGATCGTCCGGGGGGCCGAGGTCGGTCGCGGCTGGCTGCCCCTGGGGGGGGCCTACAACGTGGTCAACGCCCTGGCCGCGGTCGGCGCCGCCATGTGGTGCGGCCTGGAACCGGCCGAGGCCCTGGGGCATCTGGCCTCGTTCCCCGGCGTCAAGCGCCGCCAGGAGGTCGTCGGCCAGGCCGGCGGGGTGACCGTGATCGACGACTTCGCCCACCATCCCACGGCCGTGGCGGCCACCATCGCCGGGCTCAGGGCGGCCGGCCCGACGGGACGCCTGATCGCCGTGTTCGAGCCCCGGTCCAACACCTCGATCCGCCGCGTCTTCCAGGCCGAGTACGCCCGGGCCTTCGGCCGGGCCGACGAGGTGATCATCTCCCGGCCCAAAAACTACAAGGGCCTGACCGGGGACCAGCGCCTCGACCCGGACGCCCTGGCCAAGGACATCGCGGCGGGCGGCGTCCCGGCCCAATGCCTGGACGGGGCCGGCCGGATCATAGCTTACCTGAAAGATCGACTCCAGGCGGGCGACGTGGTGCTGATCATGTCCAACGGCGGCTTCGATAACATCCACCGCCGGCTCCTGGACGCCCTACCGCGCCAATAGCGAATCGCCGGTCACCTATCCACTGAATCGAGCCGGACCCGATTGGCGCGGATCAGTTCCCCCGGCGGACGACGGTCGGCCGAATCCGGCGGTCGAGGAAGAGGTGCTGGAAGTAGTAGCGGAGGGCCTGGCGGGCGATGACCTGGGCGCGCACCCCCCGGCCCCGGCGCAGGGAATGGCCCATGAACACGGCAAAGGCCACCGCCTTTTTCCGCCCGAACCGGGTCATGTCGCGGGCCCAGCCGGCGAACCAGTCCAGCTTGAGGGTCTGGTCCCGGGAGTTGAGGGTGCCCGACTTGGCCCCGATGTCGAGCCGGCCCAGGACCGGATCGTGCTTCAGCCGGGCGAAAACGTGGCGGCCGGTGCCCTGCTGGATGGTGGCCCGCATCATCCGCTCCATCAGCCGGGCGGTCCGCCAGGACACGGGGTGGGCCAGCATCCGGGGGCGGCCCCGGTAGATCTCCCGACCCCGCCGGTCGATGACCCGATCCACCAGCCAGGGGGCCATGATCCGGCCCTGGTTGACGAAGGCCGAGCAGATCAGGGCGGCGTGCAGGGGGCTGAGCGAGTTCTTCTTGTTCAGGCCCGAGGCCGCCGCCGCCAGGGCGATCCGGCTCTGCGGCCGCTCGTAGTGGGACACGCCCACGGGCATGCTGAACGGCAGCCGCCGGTTGAACAAAAACCGCCGGGCGTACCGGTTCATCTTGAGCACGCCCACGTAGAACAGGGCCGCCGCCCCGAACACGGGATTGATGGACAGGGCAAAGGCGTTCTGGAGGGTGGTCAGGTTGGTCCCGTTGGTGACCCGGCGGCTCATCTGTGACGGCCGCAGGGTGTACTTGCCGCCCTTGTACTGGAGGATGGAGTCCGGCTTGAGCTTGCCCGATTCCAGGGCGGCCGAGGCGGTGACCATCTTGAACAGGCTGGCGGCCAGGATCGGCTTGAGGCAGAGATTGGTCTTGCCCTTCAGGGCGTCGTAGCGGGCCAGGGCCAGGATCCGGCCGGTGGACGGCTCCAGGAACACGGCCGCGCCCTCGATCACCTTGGCCTGGCGCAGCAGCTCGGTCAGAAACCTCTGGAGGCGCGAATCGATGGTCGTCCGGATGAGCAGCGGTCCCCGCCGGGTGGACAGGGTGAACAGACCGGGGAGGGGGTCCTGGGGCATCCGGGGCCGGATGAGCCTCACCAGGCGGGGGTAACTGATCCGTTTTCGCCGCGGCGCATACACCGGGGTGACGACCGCCGGCCGGGTTTCCGGGAGCGGGCGGCTCGCGGCGTTGGTCGTGGGAGAGGTCGTCCCGACCGGTCCCGGGCCGGCCGGACCGGGTCCCCGGGACCGCCAGGCCCGGGTCGCCCCCGCGCCGCCGGGGCCCGGGCGGTGATCATTCCCGGACAGGCTCCGGATCAGGGACCGGTTCTGGTGCAGCAGGCGCCGGATCCGGTCGAAACGCTTGTCCGAAAGCCGAACGTTCGAGGCCGGCCGGGGCGCGGAGACGGGAATCATGGCCGGAGACGAGTCTCCGGACCGCTCGGGGCTCAGGGTCGGCGCGGTGATCTGACGGGAACTGGGTCGGGGGCCGTAGTCCTCGATGACCACCCCGGACGGCCCGGTGGTCCGCCCGCCGGCCGGGGCGGCCCAGGAGACGGCCGCGACCAGGACCAAAATCGAGAGGAGTGTCCAACGCCGCATGGTGACTAGCCCCTGACTCCGGTGATGCGTTCCCGCCCGGACATGTACGGTCGCAGGACCTCGGGGATGAGCACCGAACCGTCGGCCTGTTGACAGTTCTCCAAGACGGCGACCAGGGTCCGGCCCACGGCCAGGCCCGAACCATTAAGAGTGTGCACCAGGGCCGTCCCTTTTTGCAACCGATAACGGATCTGGGCCCGCCGCGCCTGGAAGTCGGTGAAACAGGAGCAGGACGAGATCTCGCGATAGGCGTCCTGACCCGGCATCCAGACCTCCAGGTCATAGGTCTTGGCCGCCGAGAAACCCAGGTCGCCGGTGCACAGGCTGACCACCCGGTAATGGAGTCCCAGCCGCTTGAGGATCTCCTCGGCGTTCTCGGTCAGGGACTCCAGTTCGTCAAACGAGTTTTCCGGAAGGGCGAACTTGACCAGTTCGACCTTGTTGAACTGGTGCTGGCGGATGAGCCCGCGGGTGTCCTTGCCGTAGGAGCCGGCCTCGGACCGGAAACAGGGGGTGTAGGCCGTGTACTTGAGGGGCAGGTCCTCGGCCCGCAGGGTCTCGCCGGCGTGGATGTTGGTCACCGGCACCTCGGCCGTGGGCACCAGCCAGTAGTCCGTCCCCTCCAGGTGGAACAGGTCCTCGGCGAACTTGGGCAACTGGCCGGTGCCGGTCATGGCCGCCGAATTGGTCATGAACGGCGGCAGGACCTCGGTGTAACCGTGCTCGGTGGTGTGGACGTCGAGCATGAAGTTGATCAGGGCCCGCTCCAGACGGGCGCCCAGGCCCCAGTACAGGGTGAACCGGGCCCCGGTGATCTTGGCCGCCCGCTCGAAGTCCAGGATGCCCAGATCTTCGCCCAGGTCCCAGTGGGGCCGGGGCGTAAAATCAAAGTCCGGCTTTTCCCCCCAGGTCCGGATCAGCTCGTTGTCGGCCTCGTCGGCGCCCACGGGCACCGAATCGTCGGGGATGTTGGGGATGGTCAGGATCAGCCCGGATAACTCGGCGTCCACCGCCTTGACCTGCTTGTCCAGGTCCTTGATCCTGTCGGCCGCCTGGGACATCTCGGCGATCAGGTCGGCCGCGTCCTGGCCGGCCTTTTTCCGGCGCCCGATCTCGGTCGAGACCTGGTTCCGCCGGGCCTTGAGTTGCTCGACCTCGACCAGTATCTCCCGGCGGCGCTCGTCCAGGGCGGCCACCCGGTCCAGGTCCAGCTCGACCCCTCGCCGGCGGGCCGCCTCCCGGACCAGGTCCAGGTTCTTGCGGACGAACTTGAGATCGAGCATGGCCCTTCTCTTTGGAGTTTGAGGCGGTTATCTGATTTATAACCCTGTTCCCAGGGTCAGTCAACCGAAAAATTAAAGTAATACATTAGGTCCCGAAGCAAACCACAATATATATTTAAAAAAATCACCAAGACACCACATCTTGAGGATACCCGATCCCCAGCCAGGCAATTTTTTTCCACTGACCACCCCGGACAATCCGCTCATACACCAGAAAGTCCCCCGATTTAACCAGCATTGGCTTGCCTAACCCGGCCGGGTCATGATATAGATCGCCCTTGGCCGCCGCCGACGCATCAGCAAAGGATTCGATCCAGTCCATGCCCAAAACCCCGGAGCATCCCTCGGTCACGAGCCGCCTGATCCAGGCCGGATGGCGATCGCCCTCGGCCCTGTCCGTGTGGCGGGGCCTGGGCCTGGGCCTGGCCTTCGGCCTGGTGGGGGCGCTGATCCTGGAGACCTGGGGCCAGATCGACGTCCCGGGGCTGAGCCTGTGGCACCGCCTCCTGCTGGTGGTCGAGGGCCTGGTCTCGGACAGCACCGGCCCGATCAGTTCGTCGTGGTGGTTCGTGGGGTTCGTCCTGGCGGCGGGGGTGGCCCTGGGCCGCGGCTTCACGGATTTCTGGGCCTCGATCAAGCTGGCCATCTTTCTTTTCTGCGCCGTGGCCGCGGCCTGCATCGCCGGGACGCTCATCCCCCAGAGCGATCTGGCCCAGTCCTACGCCAAGACCTATAACCTGGCCTACGGCGGGGCCACGCTGTGGACCCGGATCTTCGTCTGGCACGACATCTTTCACGCCCGATGGTTCGTGGGCCTGCTGCTGGCCCTGTCGCTCAACCTCTCGGTCTGCACCCTCAGGCGCTGGGGCAAGACCTACCACATTCTGAAGCGTCCCTCGGCCGAGCGGGGGCGCAAGGTCCCCTTCAAGCAGGCGCCCCTGGCCGAAATCGAGATCGACGCGCCAATGGCCGAGGTGGGACCCCGGGTCGAGCGGTTGTTGGGCCGCTATTTCAGAAAGGTCAGGGACCGGGACACGGACCAGGGCCTGGCCCTGTACGGCGAGCGGGGCCGGTTTTCCCGGCTGGGGATGTACCTCATCCATCTGTCCGTGCTGGTCATCTACGTCGGGGTGATCATCGGTTTGTGGTTCGGCTACCAGGGCGACCTCCAGGTCTGGGAAGGCGATTCGAACCGGGTCTTCAGGACGGCCGAGGGCCGCACCCGGAGCCTGCCCTTCACCATCTACTGCAACCGGTTCCGGCTGTTGTGCAACCGGGTCCAGAAGGACCACGTGGACCAGTACCGCTCCGAGGTGACGGTCATCGAACCAAAGGTCCAGGGAGTGGTCAACCCGGACTGGCCCCTGCACCTGCTGAACGTCATCGACGGCTGGCGCTACCGGCCCGCGGTGATCGAGGTCAACCAGCGACTGATCCATCGCGGCCTGGCCTTTTCCCAGTCCAGTTGGGGGGCGGTGGCCCGGGGGGTGACCCTGACGCTGACCGATCCCTGGGGCCGGCGCCAGACCCACCGGATATGGTTCCGGTCCATGGGCTCGGCCATGGGCCAGGGCATGCCCCACGAGCCGGTGGCCGTGCCCGGCCTGGGGGCCCAGCTGGTCGTCTCCCGGGTGGCCAACCCCGAGCAGTGCCGGCCGGTGGCGATCGTCAACCTGATCCAGTTCCTGCCGGGCCGGCGGGTCCATCGCCGCCTGACGTTCATGTTGCGGACCGGACAAAGCCGGACCTTCACCGTGGGCGGGGGCTGCCACCTGGCCCCGGGGCCGCCCTGGCAGCGGGCCGCGGGATTCTTCGCCTGCTTCCGGTCACTGGGCCGGTGGAAGATCACCCTGACCGGGGTAAGCGTCCGCTATTACACCGTGCTGACCGTGGCCCATCACCCCGGGCTGTGGTTGATCTGGCTCGGGGCGTCGCTGATGGTCGTCGGCTTCATCTGGTCCTTCTACTTCTCCCACCGCAAGGTGTGGCTGGTCATCGTTCCCGCGGGGACGGGCAGCCGCCTGGACATTTACGGCGCGGCCAACAAGAACCAGTACGGCCTCAAACTGTGGGCGGGCCGCTTGGCCGACCGGCTGCGCCGGCGCCTGGCTGACAAAGGAGCGCCTTGATGACCGAAACGATCGGACTGTTGTTGAACGTGGTCACCGTGACCTATCTGATCGGCTGGATCGGTTACGTAACGGCGGCCGTCTTCCGCCGGATGAGGGTGCTCGGCCTGCTGGCCGAGGTGGTGTTGTGGCTGACCGTGGCCGCCCACGTCCTGGCCCTGGCCCTGCTCTGGACCCGGGTCGAGCTGGCCCCCTTGACCAACAAGTACCAGTTCCTGATCTTCTTTGCCGCGGCCGTGGGGCTGGGCTCGGCGGTCCTGATCGCCGTGACCCGCCGGCGGATCCTGGGCGTGTTCACCGTGCCCTTCTCCTTCCTGGCCATGGCCTATGCCAGCTGGTCGCCCTTTGTCAGCGACAGGATCAGCCCGATGATGCCGGCCCTGAAGTCCTTCTGGCTGATCGCCCATGTCATCACCAGCTTCCTGGGTTACGCCGGGTTCGCCGTGGCCTGCGGGCTGGCCCTGGCCTACTTGTGGCGCTGGTCCCGGGCCAACCGGCCCCAATGGTACGACTGGCTGATCGGCGGACTGCTCTTGGCCTCGGCCACGGCGGTCTGGCTGGCCTTTGACTGGCAGGGGGAATACTGGCGCTGGGTGGGCGTCCACCTGGTGTTTCCCTACGAGTTCACCCTGCAGCTCGTCCGGCTCCTGCCGCGGACCGAGAGTCTGCCCCTGGCCCTGATGGGCTTCACGGCCGTGCCCCTGGTGGTCCTGCTCCTGGGGGCCTGGCCCCGGCGAGGGGCGGCCGAGGCGGGGCGGTCGTCCCGCCTGCCCGAGATCGAGGCCCTCCAGCACTACATGTATCAGTTCATGATCTTCGGCCTGATCCTGTTCACCGCCGGGATCGCCACCGGGGCCATCTGGGCCAACAAGGCCTGGAGCCGCCCCTGGGGCTGGGACAACAAGGAGACCTGGTCCCTGATCACCTGGTTCGTGTACGTCCTATTCCCCCACCTGTCGAGGCTCAAGGGATTCAAGGGGAGCTATCTGGCCTGGGTGGCCATTGTCGGCTTCTTCTGCGTCCTGTTCACCTGGTTCGTGGTCAATCAGTTGGGGGGGATACATGCGTACGGGGTTTAAAACACCTCCGACGCCGACCGAACCACGCCCTGAATAGAGCCCCCCGGTCCCCTTGTTAGATAAATTTTGAGGGGCCGAAATAAGATTGGGCATGCCTGACCGGGCGGGAGCGAATCGGGTGGCCGTGTCCCTGGACCTGACTGACCTGATCCGGCGGCGGGAGCCGGCCTGCTAGAGTTCCTGTTGGCGGCCAACCGGCTCCGGACCATCAGTCCCCAGCCCGCCCAGGGCCACGGCCAGGCACAGGGCCGCGGCCAGGATCAGGGTCCAGATGAATCCCCAGACCGGGATCAGGACCAGGCCGGCCAGGAGCGCCCCCAGGGCGGCCGCGGCCAGATCGACGGCGTTGAGACGGCCGGCCCCGGTCCCCACCTCGGCCCGCGAGGCGATGTAGGCCCGCGAGGTCAGCGGGAAGTGGACCCCGCCCAGAAAACCGGTGGCCAGGGCCAGACCCGGCAACACGAACAGGGCCCACCAGTCCGGGCCGTCCAGGCCCTGGAGCCGGTGCAGGCCCAGGCCGGCCCACAAGACCACCAGACAGGTGCCCGCGCCCAGGGCCTGGACCGCCACCAGGGCCCGGCGGGGCCGGGCCAGGGCGTCGGCCCGCTTGCTCATCCAGGCCGCCCCGCCGGCCAGGCCGACCATGTAGGCGGCGATGAGCAGGCCCACGGCCTGATACATCCGGCCATAGAGGATCTGAAAGGCGAGCATCAGCGAGATCTGGAGCGTCATCTCGGTAAAGCCGATCGAGCCCAGGGCGATCAGCGGCCAGGACCGGCGCCAGCGCCGCCGCAGGAGCCATGACAAAATACCGAGGCCGATCAAAACGGCCAGGATGGCCGGGATTGGGACCCGTTCCAGCCCGGTCAGGACCCCGGCCAGGACCGGGGACTGCTGGGCGGTTTCGACCGTCAGGGCGTAGTAGAAGCAGCGGGGCGAGAAGTCGGTGTTGGGGGGCCCGGACGGGGCGGAGGCGATCCGGCCGCGCCACCAGGCCTGCTTGAACAGGCTGGCGTCGGTGCTCAGGTAACCGCTCACGGCCGGGGCGTCGATCCCCCTCTGGCGCAATCGTGCCAGCAGGACCTCGGGCCGGCGGATCAGGGTCCCGGGCCTGATTGCGGCGAAAAACCGGGTCTGATCCCCGGGAAAGACGACGATATCGCCAAAGACAGTGGCCAGGGTGTCCCGGACGTTGCGCAGGTAGCGGGCCACGCTGGGCCCGATGATGTTTTCGCCGCCGCGCACGGTAAAGGTCACCAGGCCCCCCGGGGCCAGGACCCGCCGCAGGCGCCGATAGAACTCGATGGTGAAATACCGGTTCAACTGGGCCGTGGTCGGATCGGGCAGGCGGATCAGGACCACGTCAAAGCGGGACCGGGTCTGCCGGACGAAGCGCCGGGCGTCGGTCAGGTGGGTCCGGATCCGGGGGTCGCGGGTGGCCCGTCTCACGGCCGCGGGCAGAATGCCCTGGGCCAGGTCGATCAGGCCCGGATCGATCTGGACGTAATCGATTTGCTTGACCGTGCGGTGCTTCAGGATCTCGCTGAAAATCCGGCCCGGCGCGCCGCCGATGACCAGCACCCGCTGGGGGCGGGGATGCATGGCCAGGGCCGGATGGACCGCCCGCTCGACGCTCAGGCGGTCCGGCCAGGAGAACATCTCCTCGCCGCCCACGTAAATCGTGAACTGGTCGCCGTAGCGCGTCGCCTCGAGCCGGGCATAGGGGGTGTCGATCGAGGCCAGGACCATGAGCGGCCGGGCGGCCAGTTGACGTAGTGAAAAATCCAGGCGGGCGGTGAAGGGCAGCAGGACCAGCAGGCCCAGGGCGATGGCCAGGGCCGGGACCAGCCGCCACCATCTCGACCGGGACCAGGCCGCGACCAGGCCCGCCCCGGACAAGATAACGGCCAGGCCGACCATGATCGTCAGGGGCCGCAGCCACAGCAGGAAAAAGAAATGGAGGGCCAGCCCGGCCGCGCCGGCGCCCACGGCCTCAAGGGCGTAGATCCGGCCCACGGCCCGGCCCGGCCCGCGCCCGGCCCACTGTTCGGCTGAGCGGCGGCAGAGCCTGACAAAGACGAACCCCGAGACCAGACACGGCCCGGCCAGGACCGCGGTCGTCAGCAGGAGCATGGCCCCGGGCGACAGCAAGACCCCGAGCGGCCAGCCGGCCAGGAGGCGGAAGAGCCTGACCGCGGCCAGGGCCAGCACCAGCAGCACCCCCAGCCAGACCAGGCCCACCCCGACCCGATGTCGTTGCCGCTCGCGGCGAAATTTCTCCCACCAGCCGGCCGCCAGGCTGCCCAGGCCCGTCCAGAGCAGCCAGGAAAAGAGGGTCAGCCCCAGGGCGATCTCGTTGCCGGCGCAGACCACCAGGATTTCCCGCAGCAGGAGCACCTGACCGGCCAGGGTGGCCCCGCCCAGGGCCGCGGCGGCCAGGACCAGGGGAGAAAGGACTAACCCTCGCCCTGGCCTTGCTGTTTCAGCTTCTTCCACAAGGTCACCCGACTGATGCCCAGCACACGCGCGGCGGCCGTCTTGTTGCCGCCGGTCATCTCGAGCGCCCGGGCGATCCGCTGGTGTTCGTCCAGGTCGAGCCACAGGGGAGACGGCCCGGCCCGGTTCTCGAACTCGGCCGGCAGGTCGGTTGGGGTGATGACCTCATCCCGGGCGGCGACAAAGGCGTATTCCAGGACGTTGATCAACTGGCGGACGTTGCCCGGCCAGGGGTGTTTGGCCATGGCCTCGAGGACCTCGGGGTGGAGGCTCTTGATCTGCTTCTGGCCGCGACGATTGAGGGTTTCCAGGAAGTGGTTGGCCAGCAGGGGGATGTCCTCGACCCGCCGGCGCAGGGGGGGCAGCCGGACGGGGATGACGTTGAGGCGGAAGTAGAGGTCCTGGCGGAATCGCCCCCGGGCGATCAGTTCCCCCAGGTCCTGGTGGGTGGCCGAGATGATGCGGACCTCCACCTCGACCGGCCGGTGATCGCCGACCCGCTCGATGGTCCCGACCTCGATCACCCGGAGCAGCTTGACCTGGACTTCGGGGGGTAAATCGCCCACCTCGTCAAGTACTAAACTCCCGCCGCCGGCCGCCTCGAACCGGCCGATCCGCGAGGTCAGGGCCCCGGTAAAGGCCCCCTTGACGTGGCCGAACAGCTCGCTTTCCAAAAGACCCGGATTGAGGGCGGCGCAGTTGACCGTCAGGTAGGGCTTGTCGGCCCGGGGGCTCAGGTCGTGGACCGCCCGGGCGACCAGTTCCTTGCCCGTGCCCGATTCCCCGAAGATGATGACCGGCGCGTCGGAATCGGCCGCGGCGGCGATCAGGTCGAACACGGCCCGCATGGCCGGCGACTCGCCGATCAGGCCGTGGAAGCCCGCCGGCTGGGCCAGTTTCCGTTTGAGCCGGGCCACCTCCCGCTCCCGCCGCACCAGCGAGCTGATGTCCACCAGGGTCTCCACCCCCAGCACCGGCCGGCCCCCTTCGTCGGTGATGGTCGTGGCGCTCTTGAGGATGTGCACCCGGCGGCCGGCCCGCTGCCGGATGGTGCATCGCTTCCGATCCACCGGACCGCCCGAGAACAGGGGACAGTGCCGGGTGAAGGGGCCGCCCGCGGGCAGCATGCAGGTGTCCCCCTCCAGGACCGAGCAGGGACGCCCGATCAGGTCCGCCTCCTGAAAGCCGGTCATGGCGCACAGGGCCGGATTGACCGCGACAATGGTCCCGGTGTCATCGACGATCAGCAGGCCGTCGGGCATGGTCCCGATGATCGCCTCCAGGGTCTGGCGGTATTTCTGGGACGATCCCCGTTTTTTGAGGTGTTCGATCAAGGTGTTTCCCCGCGTGTTAAGTCTAAACATAGTTAACGTTAAGCGGGCTGTCAACTCGGCGGCTGGTTGCCGGACCGTGATAAATAATAATTAATAAAAAACAAGATGTTAACACTCGTCAGTCCTGTTTTTTATTTGAGGCGAGTCTCGGTATCGTTTTTGCCTATCAATTTCCCACGGTCATATTCAAGGGCTCGATCCCTGTCGAGTCTGGTGCCCGCCGTGGCGGTCGACCGAACCCAGAATACACGGGAGGAACAATGAGACGTTGGCTGTTTGTCGCGCCCCTCGGCCTGGCGGCGATGTGGCTGCTGCTGCCCAGCGCCCAGGGGGCCAAGAAGAACCCCTTGAAGTTCAAGGGATGCCTGGCCTGCCACCACAAGCAGGACACCGGGGTGGACGACGGCGTCATCATGGGCAACTGGGTCAACCGGTCGCGGAAGGCCAAGACCCTGACGGTCAAGATCGGTCCCCGGGTTACGATCCTGAAGTGGGACCAGAAGACCCAGGTCAAGAACGCCCCGTCCATCCACAAGCTGAAAAAGGGCCTGGCGGTCCGGATCATGTTCAAGCGGCGCGGCGGGGTCCTCTACGCGGCCCAGATCGTGGCCAAGCCGCCCATGAAGCTGCCTAAAAAGATGATCGTCAGCCCCCAGGAGCTGCTCAAGCTCATCCAGGCGGGCAAGGTGGTCCGGCTGGTGGACTCGCGGCCGCCGTTCAGGTTCGTGGCCGGGACCATTCCCGGGGCGATCAACATCCCCTTCCCCAAGATGGGGAAGATGATCGGCAAGCTGCCGAAAGACAAGAACGCCCTGGTCGTCTTTTTCTGCGAAGGCAAGAGGTGAATTCTCTCGCCCATGGCCGCCCGGGTGGCGGTCAAAAAATACGGCTACAAGAACGTCAGGGTCCTGACCGTGGGCGTGCCGGGCTGGTCCCAGGCCGGCTATCCGGTCATCGCCCGGCCCAAATTCGTCCAGACCATGCTCGGCTACCTGGTCCTGGTGGACACCCGGGCGCCGGCCGTGGTCAAAAAGGGTTACATCCAGGGCGCGGTCAACCTCAGTCCGGCCGACATCAAGGCCAACCGGGGCGGTTGGCCGGGTGATCGCCGGGCGTTCATCGTCCTGTACTCGGACGGCACCGACCTGAACAAGCTGGCCCCGCTGTTCAAGCTTCTCAAGAGGCGGTGGTACAAGAACGTCACCATCCTGGCGGGCGGCTACGCGGCCTGGGTCAAGGGCAACCGGCCGACCCAGAAGGGCAAGGCCCAGACCCGCATCTTCTACCTGCCGCGCCCCCGGCCGGGCGAGGCCAACCGGGACGAGTTCATGGCCGTGGTCAGGCTGTTTGCGCGCAAGCAGCCCCCGGCCGGCTACGTCCTGATCGACGTCCGGACCCGGGAGGAGGCCGCCGGCGGGGTGCTCCCCGGCGCGATCAACATCCCGGTGGACGAGCTGACCGACAATCTCAAGAAGCTGGACCGGAACAAGAAAATCCTGACCTACTGCTCCAGCGGGCTGCGGGCCGAGATGGCCTATCACATCCTGCGCAACGCCGGCTACAACGTCCAGTTCCTCAACGACCGGGTGGCCGTTCGCGGCCGGGAGTTCTTCTGCTGCTTCAGACGATGATCAATTGACCGAGCCCTGCAACGCCGGGCCGGTCGCAAATTTTTGGGGGCCGCCAGGCCCCCAAAAATATTATCCTCAGCAGGGCCGCACGGCGGCCCTGGACAGAATGACCGGGGATGACACATACTACTTCAGAGACATCCCCGATGCCTGAAATCGACAACATCGCTCAAATGAACGTTCAGCCGGCTCCCGACCGCCAGCCTGGTGGGGCGGAATGAATCATGCCGGAATGGTTGTTCTGGATAATCGGCGCCGTGCTCGCCTTCGAGGCGGTCGAGCACGTCGTCTTACCCCTGGTCTGGTCAATCCGGCGTCGCCGGCGCGGCCGGACAGACCCGCTGGCCGCCCTGGCCGGTCGCCGGGTCAAGGTGGCCTCCTGGTCCGAGGGTCAGGGTCAGGTCATGGTGGGGAGCGAACGCTGGCTGGCCCAGGGTCCGGAGGACCTGACCAAGGGGGAGGAGGTTGTCATCCGGGGCAACGAGGGACTGGTCCTTTTCGTGGACCGGCCCGATCGACCAGGGGCTGACGGCCCATCACCGCCCGGTTAGTTTTTTACGCCCTTGTTTGTTTTCAAGGCCCGCCAGCGCGGGCAAAGACCGCTCGATACCGTTCAAGGCCGCCCCCGCACTCACGGCCGGCCTTTGACGGACCTGATATTTTGAGCCACAATCTTCTGGAGGCATCTCTGACTGGGACGGCAATGTCTTCTCAAAAAGCCATCGCTCCCGTGCCCTCGGACGAATCAAGTTTATGGAGGCCGATGAGCATCGGTCGGCTTCAACTATCCAACCGGCTAGTGGCCCTGCCCGTGTTCAGCGGGTACGCCTATCCCGACGGCCGGGTCAGCCCGCTGCTGCTGGATCGCTACCTTCGCCTGGGGGACTCGGGGGCGGGTCTGGTGGTGGTGGCCAACGCCGCGGTCTCGGCCGACGGCCTGACCTCGCGCCACAACCTGCGCGGCGACGGGGACGAGTTTCTGCCCGGCCTGGCCAAACTGGCCCGGACGATAAAGTCCGGCGGGGCGGCGGCGTGTCTGCAGCTCAATCACGCCGGCCGGTTCGCCAAGACCGATCAGGCCCTGTTGCCCTCGTCCCTGGACGGATCGCACCTGGGCTTTGATCTGGGCTCGCTCAAGGCCTTCATGGAATTCTTCCCCCTGGAACACCGCTTCGGTCTGACCCAGGACTTTCTGTCCCGGGTGACGGGCTGGACCCGGCCCATGACCGACGAGGACTGTGACCGGGTGATCGATGACTTCGGCCGGGCGGCCGAGCGGGCGGTGGCCGCCGGATTCGACCTGATCGAGCTGCACGGGGCCAGCGGCTATCTGCTCACCCAGTTCCTGTCGGCCTACACCAATCGGCGTGACGATGAATACGGCGGCGATCCCGTCCGCCGGGCCGAGTTCATCCGCCGGGTTTTGATCGAGATCAGGCGCCGCGTCGGCCCGGACTTCCCCGTCGGCTTCCGGCTGCTGCTGCGGGAGTGGGTCCCCGAGGGGATCGACCTGCCCGAGGCCCTGGACTTGGCCGAACGGCTCGAGGGCTGGGGGGTGTCCTATCTGTCGGCCACGGCAGCCACTCACAACTCGCTCTTTTCGCCGAAAATCCAGAAGCTGACCGCCCGGCCCGGGTACCTGGCCCCTGACACCGCGGCCCTCAAGGCCCGGGTGCACCTGCCGGTCATCGTCTCGGGACGAATCATTTCACAAAAACAGGCGGCCAGGATACTCGATGACAAGGCGGCCGATCTGATCGGCCTGGGGCGGACCCTGGTGGCCGATATCGAGTGGGTCCAAAAGACCAGGACCGGGCGTAAACCCCGGGCCTGCATCAACTGCTGGCGCTGCCTGAAGCGGGTGACCCTGGACAGGGCCCTGACCTGCGTCCGATGGCCGGGGTGGCTTACGCAGCGGATCGATCTGGACCAGGCCCTCTTGCGGCGCGATCTGAACCGGCTGCTGGTGGTGCTCGCCGGGGACACGGACGTCAGGTGGTGGCGGGATCGGCTCGGGTTCCTGATTCCGCCGCGCCCGGGAATCTCGGTGGATTTGCTGTTCGTCAAGCCGACCGGCCACGGCGACCTGACCGGCCCCGAGATCAGGTTCGTAGAAAAATCCCGACGGACGTGGGCGGCCCGGGCCCAGGGGGGCGGACGCCTGGAGGTGATCGTCTCCGAGACGGACGAGGAGCCGGACCGCGCCGTCCTGGACGAGGCCGGCCGCGGCGGCCACGGCGTGATCTGGCTCTGCGCCCGCCGCGACGAGGAGTGGCGGACCCGGCTGGTCTATCGCCAGCAGGAGCGGGTCGTCGGTCTGCTCGGGCCGGGGGACCGGCCGGAGCACGTCCTGGTGGCAATCGACTTTTCCGCCGACTCGCTCCTGGCCCTGAGATACCTGGGCCATTCCTGGATGATCGCGCCCGGGGTCAAGGTGACCTTGGTCCACGTCCTGGACGGCCCGTCGGCCGAGGCCCAAGACCGCTGGGTCAAATTACGAAAGGTCCTGGGCTGGGACGAGAGATTCAAGCTGTCCCTGGTCACCAGCCAGGACGGCCTGGCCGGGACCCTGCTGGACGTCATCGGCCGGGCCCAGTTCGGCACGGTGATCATGGGCAAGCGCGGCCTGACCGGGATACGGCGGTTTCTTTTAGGCAGCGTCTCGGCCGGGGTACTCAAGGGCCTGACGGATCAGACACTCATCCTGGTTGACTAAGTAGGGCGCCGCCGATTCGAGTAGGGTGGGCCATGACCCACCAGACGGATTATTTCTTATAAGGATGAAGAGCCTCTATCGTTGTGGGGGACTTCACCCAGCCCCCCACACCCCCCAGGGCCAAAGGGGCCTCCTTGTCGAGGCCCCTTTGGAATCCCCCGCCACTCAGGGGCTTCGCCCCTGAGAACCCCACCGTGTTGGTGCGAGCAACGCCAGACGTGATTCCCTCCGGCGCAGGTTTTCGTCGCGACGCCGGGCCTGCGGCCCTCTGGCCGCGCCGAAAAACCCGCGCCTCCGGTCAAGACGTCTGGCTATCCACTCCAGGTTGGCCGGTGGTTGTTCCAGGGATGGAAGAACTATGGATGCGCGGCCGCGACCAAAAAACGGCCGCGCCCCTGGCCGCCGGGCCGCCTTGCGACTCCGGCGGCCTATCCGTTGAACCGAAGGCGGCAAGGAATGCGCGGCGCGAAGAAACCTTTCTTTACAATTTTTGCGCGGGCCGGAGTCCCGCGATGACCAGCAGGGCCAGAATCCAGCCGGCCAGGGGCTGGAAGAAATTGAAGTAGAAACGATACCAGCCCGCGAAGTAAATAGTGTTGTGGTCCTTACTGAGTTCAACGATGGGCAACAGACGATCCAGACTGAACAGAAGTCTCCAGCCAAAGTTGTGGGTTTCAAATACGCATGGTTTGAACAGGCCATTCGAGCTGATAATGCAGTTCCAGAAAGTGTACTCATCCGGCCAGGTGTGGATCCCTGAAGCTATCCAGGCCCCCAAAAAAGTTAAGCCTAAGGCCAAGGCTAGTGGATAGACGAAATACCGCCAGCCCAGGCCATATCCAACCGCGAAGCGCAAGAGGGTCAACCATAGCCAACGTAACCGAGGTTTGGCCGGATCACCTTTAACACCGAACAGCCTTTGCCAAAGCCATCGAAAAGGGCTTGCTATTTTTCGTTCTCTGGTTTTGGCAGCGTGTAGCACAGCGTTGGCCATGTCCGGCCGCCCTGCCTCCCGTAGGACATTAGCGCAGTGCTCGTAGGGTTGGGGGGAATAGTTCTTTTGCCGGGCCAGCCAGTCGATGAACCAGTTTGCCGGTCGCTCGGTCATGTCCTGGCTTTCATAATCTTCGTGGGTACCGCCAAGGTGTTTGTAGGTGAAGTCGTCCAGGTGGAGTTTGGTGGGCCAAACTTCCTTTCGGTCTAACACCCGGTCAACCTTAGTACCGGTTAAATCGAGTTCCTTTTCAAAAGAGTTACCATCAATAATTATGATACGACCGATTTTTGCAAATATCAAGATTACATTTTTTTTGTATTCATCCCCTAAGAAAAATAGTCCGTCACCAACTTCAATAGCTTGCAAAGTCAGACGTCCATTGAAGTGTGAGTCCATCATGTTAACGTCACCGCCTACTTTCGCTGCGATGAGCCTCATTTCCTTTTCAATTTTGCAGTTTCTAACAATAAGGTCGTTAGCGATTTTTATATAGTCCATTGTAAGCGTTTCACAGAAGGTTGATTTCCGAATATTCAACTGACCACCTAGTTCGGCACCCAATAGCCATACTTCGTTTAACTTACTTTCTTTGATTTGAAGGTGACTATCAACTTTGATTCCATTCATGAATAGTTTTCCGATAAAAACAGATTTATTCATGCTGATTTGACCGAGTACTTTGGCTTCACGAAGATTTGTAGCTTTGTTATAGCGACCTTCATCCATAAAAATTGTGCCTGCGACTTGGATACCATCTAGTTCGCAATTACCGTTTATAATAGATTTAGAAAGGAGTAAGTTCCTTTCGAGTTGGCCAAAACGCAAGTCGAAGTCATTTTCAAAGCGACAAGCAAGCAGAAGTAACTCTGATTTGACTAAGGAATAGCTTAAGTCCAGATTGCCTTCAAACCAAGCCCCGCCAATGCGTACTCCTTGCCGTGGAATGGCGCTTCGCCAGGGTTCGTGGAGGAGGATGGATTCCAGGAAGGTTGACCGAATTCCGCGGACCATCATCTCGTACCCTGTCCAGTGCCCGGGGTTGTTTGTGTCTAGGGTGCGCCCATAGCGAATGTTAAAATCAGCCGGCCTGCCCTCGCAAATTTGTTGCCAGGCCCATTTTTCAGGCTCGGTCCAGTCCTTATGGGGCGGGGTCTGGCAGGGTTCGCCGGGGTGGGCGAGGCGGCCGGTGTATTCATCCTGATCGGCCATGCAAATTCTCCTGGCCTAGAGGACTGTTTGGATTAACCTCAGATACTTCCTGCTATCCGGCAGGATACAATAGTAAACATCCAAGATCAATTGGTCTGGTTGTCTAGCAGGCACTGAATTTAAAGAAGAAGATTTCTTCGCGCAGCCCTATTCAGCTTGGTGAGGCACCAAGACGACCATCAATAATCGAAGGGCAGCGGCCAACGTAGTGGCCGCGGCAAGCGCGGACGATGACCGGCCAATCAGTAAAGCGGTCTTCGCGAAGTAAAGGTGGCCACTGCCACGCCGCGGCAAGCGCGGACGAGGACCGGCCAATCAGTGAAGCGGTCCCCGCGAAGTGAGGGCAAACTACTCGAGGGGCGGACGTGGAATCAGGCCTTTGCCTTGACACTCCGGAGTGGCGAGCAGAAAATAGATACAAGGGAACTTTGTCCATTGATCACCGGCCGGGAGGGCCGGGATGCAAGACCTCAGCGCCAGGGAAGTCGGCCTGCTGTGCCGCATCTTCGAGAGACTGTCGTCGAGTCTCGAGGAGGAGCAGGTGCGCCGGGCCGCCTGCGAGGACCTGCTCGAACTCCTGCGGGCCGACTATGCCGCCTCCTTTGTCTGGGACGACCTGGCCAGAACATTTCGGAAGGCCGTCTATCTGAACATGAGCCCGGACAATCTGGCCCGGTACGAGGCCTATTACCAGTTTCACGACCCGATCACCCCGGCCCTGCAGCACCGCCGGCGGGCGACCCTGGTGGTCGAGGTCATGCCCCAGGCCGAACTGGAGCGGACCGAATTTTTCAACGACTTCCTAAAACTGGACGGCCTGCACCACGGCATCAACGTTTACGCCTATGACGGCGATCTGAACATCGGGGACCTGCGCATCTGGCGAGGTCAAGGCCGGCCCGAGTTCTCCGCCCGGGACAAGGACCTGCTGGAGACGATTCGGCCCCACTTCACCAACGCCCTGCGCAACGCCCGGACCTGGGCCGCCCTCAAGGACCGGCCCTGGTCAGATCTGTGGGAAAACGCGCCGGACGCCTTTTTCATCTATGACGGGCAGGGGGGGCTGGTCCACCGGAACCGGGCCGCCCGGCAGGTGCTTAAGGGCCTGGCCGATGAGGATCGGGCCGCCCTGATGGGGGCGGTCAAGGGCCTGCTCCGGGGCGACCTGTCCCAGACCCGCTGGGGCCCCTATTTTCTCTCGGTGTTGAGGGCCGATGAGTCCGCCGCCGGCCGGCCGATGATCGTGGTTCAGGCCTACCGGCGTCCGGCGGCCCGGCTGGACGCGGCCTACTTGCGCCGGGAACACGGCCTGTCACCCCGGGAGGCCGAGGTCTGCCTCCTGGCCGCCAAGGGGCTGACCGACCAGGAGATCGCCCGGGTCCTGGACCTGAGCTTTCACACCGTCCGGTCCCACCTCAAGAATTCCTTTCTGAAGCTGGACGTCACCAACCGGACCGAACTGGTCCACGCCGTGCTGGGCGATCTGGTCGAGGTCGCGTTCTAGCCCCCTCCCCAATTTCAGGGATACCGGGAACCTCCGGGCCGTGGTTAAGTGATCGCAGGTAAGGTGACCGGAAGTATGTCTCAAAAAAGGGGGAGAATCATGTCCCACGATCAAGATGATGGCCTTGATCGCCGGTCGTTCATCAAGACCGGCCTGGCCGGCGCGGCCGTGGCGGCCGGGGCGGGCGCCGCGTCACCCATGGCCCTGGCCGCCCCCAAGCCCGGGGTGGCCGACAAGCCCCTGACCGAACTGGCGGCCATGGTCCGGCGCAGGAAAATCACCGCCACCGAACTCTGCAAGATCTATCTGGACCGGATCGCCAAATACGGCGGCCGCAACGGAATCAACGCCTACATCACCGTGGCCCGGGAGTCGGCCCTGAAACAGGCGGCCCGGCTCGACCGCCTGGCCAAGCGCGGCCGATTCGCCGGGCCCCTGCACGGGCTGCCCCTGGGGATCAAGGACAACCTGGACACGGCCGGGATCCGGACCACCGGCGGCTCGTCGATCCTGGCCAAATGGGTCCCGCCGCGTGACGCCAACGTGGTTGCCCGGCTGAAAAAGGCCGGGGCGATCATCCTGGGCAAGACCAACATGCACGAGTTCGCCTTTGGCATCACCACCAACAATCCCCACTACGGCCCGACCCGCAACCCCTATGACAAGACCCGGATTCCCGGGGGTTCCAGCGGCGGGTCGGGCGCGGCCGCGGCGGCCGCCCTGTGCGCCGGGGCGATCGGGAGCGACACCGGCGGCTCGGTCCGGATTCCGGCCTCGCTGTGCGGGGTGGTCGGCCTCAAGCCGACCCTGACCCGGGTCGGCCGGGGCGGGCTGATATACCTGTCCTACACCCGCGACTGCATCGGACCCATCACCCGGACCGTGGCCGACGCGGCGCTCATGCTCCAGGTCATGGCCGGGGCCGATCCCCGCGACCCCGAGTGCTCCCGGGCCCGGGTGCCCCGTTACGCCCGCTTCCCCAGGATCAGCCTCCGGGGCAAGCGCTTCGGTCTGCCCAAGAAGTATTTCTGGGACGTCATCCACCCGGACACGGAGCGGACCATGAACGAGGCCGTGGCCGTGATCAAGAAGCTCGGCGGCACGGTCACCGAGGTCGAGATCAAGGACATGAACCTGGCCACGCCGACCGGGTTCGCCATTGTCCTGGCCGAGTGTATCTACCTCATGGAGGATTACCTCAAACAATTCGACCCCAAGGCGACCATTGGCAAGTACCTGTCCCAGCTCGGGCCGGACGTCAAGGCGGTTCTGGGCTCGCAGAAAGGGACGCCCAAGTCAAAGCCGGTGCCGGGCTACGTCTATACCAAGGCGGTCCGCAAGGACCGCAACACCATGATCGCCGCCTTTGCCAGGGCGATCAAGGGCATGGACGCCCTGCTGCTGCCGACCACGCCCCTGCCCGCGGCCAAGATCGGCGAGGACGTGACCACGCCGCTTCGGGGCAAGAAGGTCAACACCTTCCTGACCTTCATTCGGACCTGCGACCCGGTGAGCGTGGTCGGGTATCCGGCCATCACCGTGCCGGCCGGGTATTCCCGGCTGGGCCTGCCCATCGGGCTCCAGATCGTGGCCCGGCCGTTCGAGGAGATGAGGCTTTTGGGCCTGGCCCACGCCTTTGAGAAGGCGACCAGGGTCAGGAAGCCGCCGAAATTGTGATGGGGGTCTGAACGATCAGGAGGTCCGGCCGGTCCGTTTCTCCGGGAAGGGGCGGCCGGACCAGGCACCCTGTCCCGGCTAGGCCCAGCCGCGATAGAAGGCCAGCCGCCGGGCGTCGGCCCGGAAGACCTCGACCAGGGCCGTCTGCTCGTCGGCGGTCAGGGGACGGGCCTCCCGGCCCATCTGGGCCAGGGTGTGCACCTCGGCCGGGGTGCGGCAGCCGACGATGACCACGTCCGGGTCCTGGGACAGGGCAAAGCCCAGTAACACCTCGGCCGTGACCCCGGCCCGGGGGGCGACGTAGTGGCCCCCGCCCAGGACCTTCATGGCGATCACGGCCAGGCCCCTCTCCCGGGCGGCGGGCACGGTCTGGTCCATGAATCCGCCCAGGACGGCCTCGACCGGGTTGATCGGCAGGAGCACCGCGTCCACGGGCCACTGGCGGACGGCCCTGGTCAAAAGTCCCGGATCGTCGTGGCCGGTGACGCCGATGTATTTGATCAGGCCCTGGTCCCTGGCCTTGACGAACGCCTCGAGCGCCCCGCCCGGGCCGGAGATGGCCTCGAAGTCGGCCTCGGTCCTGAGATCGTGGATCTGCCACAGGTCCAGGTGATCGAGGTGCATCGTCGCCAGGGTGTGTTCCAGGTCGGCCCGGGCCTCGGCGGCGGTGCGGCCGGCCGATTTGGAGGCCTGGAAGGCCCCGGCCCGCTGTTCGGGACGCCCGCCCCAGACCAGGCCGTAGTAGCCCTGACTGCCGGCATAGGCCGGGGCGCAATCAAAGTAGGTGATGCCCTCGGCCAGGGCGGTCTCGATGACCGCCATGGCCTCGGCCTCGCGGCCAAAGGTGCGCAGCACTCCCTCGCCGCCCAGGCCGACCCGGGTCACGGCCGGGCCGGTCCGCCCGAAGTTTTTGGTAATCAGGTCGGCCACGGGACCTTAACCTCCCGGAGTCAGCCGTCGGGTCGGTAGCGAGGTCTCCGGCCCGAAGAACTCCGATCAGGACTGCTGGGCCGGGTAGCCGATCTCGTCCAGGGTGGCCGCGATCTTTTCCCAGGTGGCCGGGTCGTCCCAGGCAATGGTCACGTCCTTGGTGTTCTGGTCACCCTCGACCGAGCTGACGCCGGCGAGCTCGCCCACCTCGCGCTTGATGGTCATCACACAATGGCCGCAGCTGATGGCCGGGATATGTACCTTCTTTTCCGTCATCTCCTTCTCCTTTCTATCCGGGCCCATTGGTCCGGTGAATCTTACTCTACTTGTATAATAGTCATTATGACCGGCCCTGGCAACCTGGCCCGGATGATTCATGAAAGTTTGTAGCGAGGCCGCCGTAGAAGTCTCATGAATCATCCGGGCTAAAGTCTTGACAGGCGGACAGGGAAGGGGTTTGCTTGGTCACCCCAAGGCCGCCGCGATTGCCGGCGGCCGGCGACGGAGTTGTTTCGGTTTGACCTCGGTGCTCGACAGCCTGCTGCCCCTGTTCCTCCTGATCGCCCTGGGGGTGGTTCTGCGGCGGACGGACCTGGTCGGGGAATCGTTCTTCCAGACCTCGGACCGGCTGGTTTACTACGTCTTTTTTCCGCTTCTGCTCTTCCTCAAGATCAGCCGGCCCACGCCGGGGTTCATGGTCCACTGGTCCTGGCTGGCGGTGCTGCTGGCGGTGATGGTCCTCATGGCCGGGGCGTCGCTGGTGGCGGCCCGGCTGCTGGGGCTGTCCCGCCCCCAGGTCGGGGCCTTCAGCCAGACGACCTACCGGTTCAACACCTACCTCGGCCTGGCCGTCATATTGACCCTGTTCGGCGAGGCCGGGATCAAGTACCTGGGCGTGTTGATCAGCGCGGCCATTCCCCTGGCCAATCTGATGGCCGTGTCGGTGCTGATCTGGTGCCAGGGGTCCGGGGCCCGCCTGCGGCCCCGGCTGGGGCACCTGATTCGGGAGCTGCTGGTCAATCCCCTGATCCTGGCCTGCCTGGCCGGCCTGGCCTACGGGGCCCTGGGCTGGGGCCTGCCGGTCTTCGTGGACCGGACCCTGGATCTTTTGGGCAGCCTCAGCCTGCCCCTGGCCCTGCTGTCGATCGGGGCGGCCCTCAAGTTCGCGCCCCTGCGACGCCATCAGGCGCCGGCCCTGGCCGCCGTCGCCTTGAAGCAGGTGGCCCTGCCTTGCCTGGGCCTGGCCGGGTTGTGGCTGGTGGGGGCCACCGGTGACTTCTGGCGGGTGGCGGTGATCTGGCTCTGCCTGCCGACCTCGACCCTGGCCTACGTCCTGGCGGCCCAGCTCGACGGTGACGCCGAACTGGCCGCGGCGGCCATCTTCGTCTCGCACGTCTTCGCCCTGGTCACCCTGACGGTCGCCGTGCTCTGGGTGCGCTGACCCCCCGAGACCGGGTCCTGGCCGGAGGTTTCCAGCGGCCGGATGATTTGACACGGCGATTGCTTCTACTCTAATTTGAGACCGAGGGGCCGGGCTGACCGGTCGCGCGCGGGGAGGACTTCAATGACCAGGTGGCGGTTCATGGGGCTGGCGATAATCGTGGCGGCGTGCAGTTTTGCAGGCGGGGCCGTGGCCACGCTCCTGCTGCCGGACCGGGGCGAGCTGGCCGAGTTTCAGGCGCTGATCGCCGAACAGAAGAAGCTGGTCGTCCAGTTGCGGGACCTGGTCAAGGCCTGCGTCGCCCGGCCGCCGACCTCGGCCGAGATCCGGCGCCGGCCGCCGGTGACCGCGCCCCCCGCCCCGAAGAAGTCCGCGCCGGCCGCCGGTCAGCAGACCCGCCGCCGGGAGGCCGCCATGCGGGCGGCCGAGGAAAAACGTCAGCAGATCGTGGCCTGGCTGGCCAGGGCCCACGAGGCCTTCAAGGCCAGACGCTACGAGGACGCCCGCGAGTTCTACCGCCAGGTGCTGCACCTGGAGGCCAACAACAAGGCCGCCGAGTCCGGGCTGGCCCGCCTCGAGACCCGGCAGAAGATCGACTCCCTGCTGCGCGAGGCCGTAACCGCCCTCAAGCAGAAGAGCTTCAACCGGGCGATCAAGATCTACGCCACGGTCCTCTCCCTCCAGCCCGACCACGCCGGGGCCAAGGCCGGCCTGGCCCGGGCCGAGAAGGCCAAGGCGGCCCGGATCGCCGGGCTACTGGGCAAGGCCCGACAGGCCCTGGCCGCGGGCCAGCCCGACCTGGCCCGGAAGTGGTTCGGGAAAGTGCTGTCCCTGGATCAAGACAATGCCTCGGCCAGGGCGGGACTGGCCGGCATCAAGTCAGGGTCTCGCCCGGTCGCGCCGAAGCCGGCCGCCAACTAGCCCCCAGCCGACCAAAGCGCCTTCCCCCGGGCGGCCATCCACCGGCAGCCCGGCCGGCACCTCAGGCAAAGACGCCTGCCCCGCTCGCCCGGGTTCGGCCGTTCGCCCCTGGCCACGGGTCAGGACTTGGTGAACCGGAGGGGCGCCAGGGACGTCCCCCGCTGCTGGGCCCAGCGCATCATCAATTCCTGGGCCTTGACCGGCGGCGCCTCGGGCTCGGGCCTGAGTTCGAGGACCATCGCCCCCGAGGGGCAGGTGGTCACGCACAAGCCGCAACCGATGCACCGGGCCTCGTTGACCACCGCCGTGTCCTCGACGGTGATCGCCTCCATCTGGCACCTGTCCAGGCAGGTCTCGCAGGCGGTGCACTCCTCATCGTCCACCCGGGCGACGTGGCTGGCGTACACCATGTCCGCCGGCCGGGGGTGTTTCTTGATGGCCCGCAGCACGCCGCAGCAGTCGCCGCAGCAGTTGCACATCCCGCCGCCGTCCTGGGAGGCGAAGGGCTGGGGCACCAGGCCGGCCTCGTCGCACTGATCCAGGATGAGCATCGCCTGGTCATAGGTGACCGGGCGGCCCATGCCCCGCTCGATGTAGTACTCGGCGTGGGCCCCGAACATGAAGCAGACCTCGAGGGGCTTGTCGCACCCCTGGTCGATCAGCTCCTGGCTCCGGCGGCAGATGCACTCGGCCACGGCGATGAGCCGCTTGCCCTCGAAGATTTTGCGGGCGTCCTCGTAAGGGGCCACCGGCCACCGGGTGTCCACCGCCCGGCCCACCGGGATCGGCCGCAGGGGGGCCTTGTGGGCGGCCAGTTGACGGCCGAAGGCCTCCTCAAAGTACTGTTCGTGCAGCTCGACGAACTCCCGGTCCAGGTCGGGCAACTGGTATTCGAAGATACCGACCACAAAGGCCGCCGCCCCGTATTTGGCCTGATCTCCCCGCCGCAGCCGGAACACCAGGCCCTTGTCGGCCATGGTCGAAAGCCTGTCGGCCGTCTCGGCCTCGGTGCGGCCCAGCCGGGAGGCCACCTCGGCCGGGCTCTGGAGCAGGAGACTCAACTGCAGATAGGTCTCGGCCTCCTCGGGGGTGAAAAGCCTCTTCAGGATCTTGATCTCGACACCGCTTTCGGTCTCGGGGAAGCCGACCGAGTATTGATCCAGTTGTCGTTGCAGTTCGCGATAGATGTCCATGCTCACTCCCTTGGCCTGAATGGGGCCCGTTGCCGGGCGACGATCCCCGTCTCAAGACGAGAGGGGTTTGGCGTCCAGGACCTCCCGGACCATCTTCAACAGGTCGTGCAGCCGATAGGGCTTGCCGATGTAACCGTCCACCTGGGCCCGGATGGCCTTGCCCGAGGCGGTCTCGGCCGAGTATCCGCTGGCGATGACCACCCGGGCGCCGGGATCGATCTCCTTGAGCCTTTCGAGGCACTTCTGGCCCCCCATGCCCGGCATGTTCAGGTCCAGGATGACCAGGTCCACGTCCTGGTCCCGATAGACCTGAAGGGCCTCCTCGCCGCTGGTGGCGGCCAGGGTGGTGTAGCCGTACTCGTCCAGGATCTGGCGGCCGACGTCCAGGATGGTGGCCTCGTCGTCCACCACCAGGATGGTCTCGCGGCCGCCCTGGATCTGGATTTCCTCGACCGAGGCGGCCTCGGCCACGGGACGTTCGCCTTTCAGGGCGGGCAGGTAAATGGTGAAGGTCGTGCCCCAGCCCGGCCCGGTGTCGCAGGCGATGTGGCCGTCGTGCTTCTTGACAATGCCGTAAACCGTGGCCAGCCCCAGGCCGGTGCCCTTGCCCAGCTGCTTGGTGGTGAAGAAGGGCTCGAAGATGTGCTCGGCCGTCTCGGCGTCCATGCCCACCCCGGTGTCGGACACGGACAGGGTGACGTAGGTCCCGGGGTCGATCTCGGCGTGGGGCCGGACGGCCCCTTCCTTGACCTCCAGGTTGGCCGTGGTGAAGACCATCTTGCCCCCGTCGGGCATGGCGTCCCGGGCGTTACCGCCCAGGTTCAGGATGATCTGCTCCAACTGGGTCGGATCGGCGAAGACCGGCTTCAGATCCGGGTCGGACCGGATCTCGATGTCGATCATCCGGGGGACGGTCCGTTCCAGCAGCCGGCAGACGTCCACCACCATGCGGTCCAGGTCCACCGGCACCGGTCGGCTCTCCAGCTTGCGGCTGACGGTCAACAACTGATTGATCATCAGTCCGGCCCGGCCGATGGCCTGGTCGATGGCCTCGAGGGGCTCGTTTTCGGGATCGTCCGGGGCCTTGCGGCGGAGCATCAGCTGGACGTAACCCGAGATGGCCTGGAGGACGTTGTTGAAGTCGTGGGCCACCCCGCCGGCCAGGGTGCCCACGGCCTCCATCTTGCGGGCGTGCTGGAGCTGGGCCTCCATCTTCTTGTGCTCGGTGATGTCCCGCAGGGTGATGACGCTGCCCGAGGGGCGGCCCTGGCTGTCCCGCCAGGCGGCGGCGCTCATGCTGATGTCCAGGAGCTTGCCCTCCTTGTTGAGGCGGCGGGTCTCGAAGCCGTGGAAGCTCCGGCCTCGCTTGATCTGTTGGAGGCGGCGGTTGGTGGCGACCCAGGCCTCCTCGGGCACGAAATCGATCTGCTGGCCCGACAGGTCGTCCAGGGTCCAGCCGAAGACCCGGGTGAAGGCCGGGTTGATATAGACCACGTTGCCCTCGGTGTCGTTCAGGACCACGGGGTCGGGCGAGGCCTCGAGGATGGACAGGTAACGCTCCTGGCTTTCCCGGAGGGCCGCCTCGGCCAGCTTGCGCTCGGTGATGTCCCGGGTGACGCCCAGAATGCCGTCGGGCCGGCCGTCGGCGTCGGTCATGAAGGTTGTCGAGATCTCGACCCAGGTGGTCGAGCCGTCGCGGCGATACTGCTCCAGTTCGAGGGTCCGCGACCGGGTCGGGTCCGGCCGCCTTCCCTCGACGGTCAATTCCCCTTTCAGAAAGTCCGTGAACAGCCCCAGGGAGTCCGGGGTCAGGATGTCCTCCAGGGTCAGGGCGACCGCCTCCTCGGGGGTGTACCCCAGGATGTCCCGGACCGAGGGGCTGACGTAGGTGAACCGCAAATCCTTGAGGCGCAGGACCCAGATGTTGTCCCGGACGTTGTCGGCCAGGAGGCGGTACTTGGCCTCGCTCTGCTTGAGGGCCTCCTGGGCCAGTTGGCGGTCGTTGATCTCCTGGTTGAGCCGGACGTTGACCCCGACCAGCTGCCGGCGCTCCTCGGACAGTTCGTTCTGGGCCTTTTTTTCCTTGATGATCGTGCTTTCCAGACCCCGGACCAGGACCGCCACCGACACGGAGACCACGGCGTTCAGAAACACGAAATTGGTGCCGTTGGCCAGGCGGAGGGACAGGGTCTCGGTCTGGACCGGCCCGAAGTAACCGGTGGCGGCCAAAAGCTCGATGCCGGCCACGGTCAAGGCATTGAGGGCCACCGCCGCCAGGGCGCTCCTCAGCCCCAGCAGCACCGCTGAAAACACGGCAAAGGCGAACAACCAGGCCAGGCCGCCCATGGCCGGGCCGATGGACAGCAGGATCGACAGGCCCAGGCCGTAGGTCATCAGGGCCGCCACCGAGGCCCGGACCTGGAACGGTATCCGCTGGATCAGCAGCCAGAAGCCGCTCAAATAGATGGCCAGGTCGATGGCCACCAGCGACCACAGCCGTCTCTCGATGATCAGCCACAGCGAGCCGGCCAGGGCGAACAACCCCAGGGTCAGGGCCGACACCAAGAGGCCCACCAGGACCCGCTCCCGCCAGGTGCGCAACTCGTCCCGGACCGTGTCCGGGGGCAGGTCCATCATTCGTTGAAAGGCGCTTGGTAGGCGACGCCAGAGATTTGCCATATTCGTCGATCTTCCGCGTCCCCGCCGATCCGACCGGCCGGGGTCAGGCTTCAAGCTGAGCGGGCCGGGGCGACACGGCCGCCCTGATCCGGGAAATACGTACGCATCTTAACAGGATCAGGCCCGAGGCGCCATGTTTTTTACAAAGACAAACCGCGAGAAAACGAGGCCGAATAGAGGTCGTATTTTTGGGGAAGATGACCCGTCAACGGGGGCCCAATTGTTCTCCGTAAAGGCAGCAGATTGCCTCAAAGGGTTCAGTAAATAGGGCCAACGGCCTCTCTGAAACGGGTGAGGACGGGCCGATGATCGAAAGAGAAATAAAATACTTTACACACGTTATTATTTTATTATGATCCCCGGTCACCGGTGAACCGGATCGGGCTGGTTGATGTCAGCTGTTTTCAGGTTATCAAAAGGTGCTTGTCCAAAACCTGCTCCAAATAACGATCACATCTCTTTCGCAGCTCCTCGGACGCCGGCGCCCCGGTGGCCGGATCAAGACCGGTCCCGGCCAGGATGGAGGACATATTCTTGATGCCGGCATAGGCCACATCCGGATAATGACGTTCGATCACTTCCAGGGCATTGATCAAGAACCCCTTGGCAATACGCCTCAGGTCTTCTTTGTTTCTTTCCCGCCAGATATCGTCTGTCCTGGTCCAGTCCTTTTGGATAAATTTTTTCAGTTTGCGCCGGCTGATCCCCTTAAGGGTGATGTCCAGGACAAACACGCCAATCACTATTCCCAAACATATTCCAAAGTAAGTCAGTAAGTTAGTCTTGACCAAGAGTTTGGTGACCAGTCCTCCGGCCCCGCCGCCGCCGATTA
Organism: uncultured Desulfarculales bacterium; assembly: GCA_964569795.1. Lineage (GTDB taxonomy): Bacteria > Desulfobacterota > Desulfarculia > Desulfarculales > JAHJDS01 > JAHJDS01. The sequence goes on from CAZMVB010000012.1 coordinate 122,282, forward strand.
TGCCCACGGCCTTGCCAAACCATTTGCTGTCGCTCAGGGGCGAATACTTGGCGATTTGTCTGGCGCCTTCGATCTCGATCTTGTCGGCCTCGGAAGCGGCCCTGACCTTATCGACAAAACGGGCGTGTTGAACTCCGAGCGCCCGGAGGGCGTTGAC
>CAZMVB010000013.1:0-14536 GCA_964569795.1 uncultured Desulfarculales bacterium
CCTCCCCCTCCCCCCGCCCCGGCCGAGCCCGAGGCCGCGCCCGAGCCGGTCACCCGGGAGGTCCTCGACGTGCCCTGGGAAGTCCTCTTCCAGTCGCTGTACGAGTTCTGCACCAACGAGGTCGTCAAGAAGCACATCAAGAACATGGGGGCGCAGCCGGACCAGTTCGACCTCGAGGTCTTCAACCAGCGGCTGCACCAGGTGACCGAGGGCCTCACCCCGGACGAGGACCACTTCATCGGCCTGCCCCTGACCAAGGTCTTCGAGCTGCTCTTCAAGAGCACCGCCAACCAGGAATTTCAGCAACTGCTGCGCAAGATGAACGGCACCATCTCCAATATCTTCCTGGAGCCCAACCTGACCGTCGAGCCGCAGTTGACCACCATCACCGAGACGCCGATTGCCGGGGAGGCCCCCCCGGCCGAGGAGGCCCTCCCGCCCCCCGCCAGCGAGGCCGCGGCACCGGAACCGGACCGGGCCTTCATGGAACTGACCGAGGAACTGAACCGGGTCCTGGCCGACGCCCCGGACCGGGACCGGGTGCGGGCGGCCGTCGAGGGCCTGGACCGGCTCATCCTGCTGGGTCCCGAGGCCAAGGCCGGTCTGGCCGGCTCGGCCGAGGCGGTGGCCGAGACCATCGGCCGGATCGGCGCCCACATCACCTCGATCCTCGAGAGCCTGTCGTTCCAGGACCTCTCGGGCCAGCAAATCAAGCGCATCGTCAAGCTGCTGGCCGAGTTCCAGGTCCAGCTCCTGGCCCTGGTCGTCTCCTTCGGGACCCGGCTGCGGACCTATCAGGAACGGGGGGAGTTGGGCCTGGACGAGGGGGCCAAGCTGGCCCAGCGGGACGTGGACAACATGCTCGACCGGGTCAAGGGCGGGGACCTTTCCGAAGAACACGCCGGGGGATTGGACCAGGGCGAGGTCGATCGGATCCTGGCCGAGAGCGGTTTCTGATCAGCCCGGGGACATAAAACCGGCCGCCACCCAGAGCGCCGTCCCGGCCGCGGCCGCCAGGCCGGCGGCGCCCATGACCCGGCGGGCGGTTGGGACCGGGCCGAAGGCGGCGACGGCCAGCCGGGCCCCGGCCGGGAGAAGGAGCAGCCAGGCCCAGCCCGCCAGCCATTGGGACCAGTCGCCCCAGGTCCCCCCTTGCCAGGCCGCGGCCGCCGCGCCCAGGCCGAGCCCCCAGACCCAGGCCAGACCAAAGGGCCGGGCCCCGGGGAGGAACCGCCCCCCCAGGGCCGCCGGGACCACGGCCGCGGACCAGGCCGCGGCCCCGAACAGGCCGCGGTGAACGAGATTGGTTGGGGAAAAGCCGTCCACGCCCAAAGATCCCGCCAGCAGCAGAAACGGCCCCCCGATCAGCCACAGGGCGGCCGCCAGACCGCCTCCTCGAGGGCCGGCCACGGGCGGCAAGGCTCAGACCGCGATGCTTTGCGTCCGGGCGTGGACGGCCGCCCGTTTCAGGTCGGCGAATTCTTCGTCAGTGAAGGCCGGCCGCTCCCGGAAGGCGGGGTCCAGGGCGTTGTCCGGTCGGAAGTTTTGCAGGCGCCACTCCAGGGCCGGGGGCACGTAGCGGGCCATCCGCTGAATGACGTCCTCGTCGTGCAGGCCGGGGACGACCGTGGTCCGGAGTTCGGCCGAGGGGGCCTGGGCCAAGACCTCGATGGAGCGGGAGACGGCCAGGACGTCGGCCCCGGGACCGGCCACCAGGCCGTAGGGCGACGGCTCGAGGATCATCTTCAGGTCCAGGGCGACGTGATCCACCAGGCCCCGGTCCAAAAGGTCGATCAAGACCTGGGGCCGGGAGCCGTTGGTGTCCAGCTTGACGGCCAGGCCGATCTCCTTGAGGGCCGCCAGCAGCCGGGGCAGGGTCGGATGCAGCGTCGGCTCGCCGCCGGTGACGCAGACCCCGTCCAGCCAGGGCCCGAAGGCCCCCAGCCGGTTGAGCACCGCCGGCAGGGGGATGGTCTCGAACCGGTCGGGATCGGCGATCAGGTCGTGGTTGTGACAGTAGGGACAGCGGAAGTTGCAGCCCGGCAGAAACAGCACCGCCGCCACCCGGCCGTCCCAGTCCACGAACGAGGTCTCGACAAAGCCCTTGATCGGCGGAGACTCGACCATCTGGTCCCCGGCCGCAGCCCGCATCGCCCCCGGGGACGGGCCGAGCCTGTCCACGGCCCTCAGGTGTTGACCCTTAATTGTCATGTTGCAATTGGCGAAGGTAGCGTTCGATGCGCAGTTGACCGGCCAGGTAGGACGAATCGTCCAGGACCAGGATCGGCAGGACCCGCTGGGCGGTCTCGACCAGCTCGTGCCAGGCCAGGTGGGCCAGGGCGGTGGCGTTGTCCAGCTTCTCCACCTGCACCCCCAACTCGCCCAGGTCGAAACCGTTCTTGATCACCTCGCATTTGTGGCAGCCCGGCTTGGTGAACAGCGTCATGAACAAATACCCCCGTGATTCATCGTCCCCTTCCGGTCAGGCGGCCGTGGACGGGAACTGGTTGGAGTTGCGGTAACGGTCCCGGAGCTCTCCCAGCTTGCCCTTGTTCCAGGAACTGATCTTGGTGAAGTATCCGGTGATCCGGGTGATGCCCTCGACGTCGGTCGAATCACAGTAAACGCAGGTCTCCCTCAGGCCCCGGGTGGTCCGGCCGCAGGCCTTGCACGAGGTGAACTCGGGCGAGAAGGCGACCTGGTCGTTCTTGGAGTGCTTGAAGGTCTTGACGATGAACGCCGCCAGCGAGGAGGCCGCCGGCCGGGCCTCCCCCAGCCAGATGTGGGTGATGGACCCGGCCTCGATCAGGGGGTGGAACCGTCCCTCGAACCTGACCCGGTCGATGGGGCTCAAGAGCGACCCGACGTTGTACAGGGTCGAGTTGGTGTAATAGACCTGGTTGCGCAGCAGGTCTCCCTTGACGATGTGCTTGGCCGCCTCGGTGTAATGGTCCAGGTCCAGCTTGGCGAAGCGGTAGGCCGTGGACTCGGCCGGGGTCTGCTCCAGGACGAAGTTCAGGCCGTGCTCGGCGCTCATCTTGGCGGCCACCAGGTTCTGGTGGGCGATGATCTTGAGGCCCAGCCGGAAGGCCCGTTCCGAATCGTGGAGCTGCTCGCCGGTGTGGTACTGGACCATCTCGTTGAGGCCGACCATGCCGATCAGGTGGGTCGCCCGGTGCATCCGCAGGTAGCGCTCGCCGTCCAGGTCCATGGCCAGCAGGGACAGCGGCCCGTTGTGGCCCAGGTCTAAAAGCTTCTCGATGAACCGCCGCTTCTGGAGATGGGCCGTGGCCGCCAGTTGCATCCGCTCGGTCAACAGGTCGAACAGGGCGGCGTCGTCCCCCTGGGCCTGGTAGGCGATCCGGGGCAGGTTGAGGGTCACGTTCTGGAGGGCCGAGTACCGCATCTTCCAGGGGGTCCGGGCGTCCTCCAGATCGGACTTCTCCAGCTTGAACGACAGCCGGCAGCACTCGCTGATCTTGGCCGTCTCGCCCCGGTCGAAGATGAAGTAGGTGTTGCCCTTTTCGGCGGCCACCCGGCAGATGTGGCCCAGAAAATCCTCGTGGCCCGGGGTCTGGAAGAATTTCTCGGTGATGTGGACCAGGGGCTTGGGGAAGAAAAAGGGCCGGCCCGCGCCGTCGCCCTCGAGATAGACGTCGAACAGGGCCCAGACGAATTTGCGGGCCAGTTCGGCGTAGTCGGCGTAGGTCTTGCCCGTGTACACGCCCCCCGGGCCGATGGCCGGGACGTCCTCGAAGTGCTTGGGCACCTCCCAGTAGAGGTTGATGTCGGTGAACACCGCCTGGCCGCCCCGGGCCACGGCCTGCTGGGAGAACTCGAAGACCAGCATCTGGGCCAGTTGCCTCAGCTCGCCGTCACTCATCCCCGTGAGGTACGGGGCGAAGAAGAGGTTGACCGCGTCCCAGCCGATGGCCCCCGCGAAATGACACTGGAGGCTGGCGGCGAACTTGACCATGTGGGCCAGGAGCACCTCGGCGTGCTTGGCCGGCTTGGCCATGGCCAGCGAGTTGGGCAGGTTCAGGCCGTACCGCTTGATGTACTCCAGGGACTGGCCCGAACAGTAGGGCCGATCGACCATGCCCAGGTCGTGGAGGTGCAGGTCCCCCCGGGCGTGGGCGTCGCCCACCTCCTGCGAGAAGACCCGCAGCAGGGCGTATTCCTTCTTGATGGACTCGGCCAGGGTCAGGTTGGTCGCCTCGGGGCCGTGGGGCACGTTGGCGTTTTCCTTGTTCTGGTGGAAGAGAAGCTGCTCCACGTCGTAGAGCGGGACGCCCAGGCGGGTGTGCCGGCGGCGGGAGTCTTCCTTGCCGTGCTCGATCAGCTTGGCGTTGACCAGCTCCCGGATCAGGGGCGCGGTCAGAATCTTGACCTGCCGGGACTGGATGAACTCCTCGACTTCCCTGGCTATCTGCTCCGCGACGTCGGGCTGGACGTACGTCTCGCGGACCAGGGCTTCTTGAATGCGGCGCCGATCCCAGTGGGCGATGGTCTCATCCGAAGTCCGAACGAACAGGGCCACGTCCGTGGCATCAATGGGTGCCGTCTGCTTCGGTACGACCGAAAGTTGAGCCATCTTCTCCTCCCCGCTTCTCCAGAAAGGGTTTTTGGTCGATTTTTCGAGCCGGGCGGCCTTTTTGGCGGCCGCTCGACCCCCAGCCGCCTATCTCGCGATTACCCGCACAATGTAGTGTGCCTTAACCACATAGACACAATATATGGGGGTAGATTGGCTGTCAAGTAAAAAACAGCGGACCATTGAAAAAAATTTAAGCCATGGTTTATGTTCTTGCCATAACTATCAGTTAAAACAAATATTTTTTGACAGGAAAATCCGCGCGCCATCGGTGGCGACAAACACCTGCTCCCAACCGATGTTTCCGGCCCTGGTCGAGGCCGCCCGGCCGAGACCATGACTTAAAATAAACGTTATAGCAAATGGTTACGGCGGTACAGCCACCCGGTTTTGGCCCTCAAGACCCCCCTTGGGCCGGGTCTGGGACCGGACGTCCCGGCCGGGATCGCGCCGCCGGGACCCCCTTGCCCGCCGTCCGGGGCGTCCCGACCGGGCCGGCCCCGGTCTTTTCGAGACGGCCTGTAAAAATCTGGACAGGGCCAGGTCAAATGTGTTAACAAAACTAATTTCTTGGGGCCGATAGATGAGCAAGAAGCGCCTGATTTCCATCGCCCTGTCCCTGGCCGTGAGCGCCCTGGCCCTGTGGCTGTTTTTCGCCAACAAGCAACTGACCTGGTCGGCCATGATCCAGGCCGCGGACCGGACCAATCTATGGTGGTTTTGCCTGTCGGTGGGGATCTTTGTCTTCAGCTTCTGGCTGCGGGCCCTGCGGTGGCGCTACCTGACGGCCCCGATCAAGCGGATTTCGAGCGGGCCCCTGTTTTCGGCCCTGATGATCGGCTTCATGGCCAACAACCTGCTCCCGGCCCACCTGGGCGAGTTCGTCCGGGCCTATGTCCTGGGCCGCCGGGAATCGATCTCCAAGTCAGCGGCCCTGGCCACGGTGGTGGTCGAGCGCATCTTCGACGGCCTGACCATCCTGACCCTGTTTCTGGGGGCGGTGTTTCTGTTCATGGATCCGGCGTCGCTGGTGATCGAGCTCCATCGGGACTTGCCCGGTTTCTGGCACCTGGTGGCTGGTCCGGCCGGCCGGTGGCTGACCCCGGGGGGCAGCCTGGACCTGCGGCTGGTGGCCCTGCTGGTCCTGGGCCTTTACGTGACGGCCATGGTGGTGGTCATCGTCCTCCGGGTCCGGTCGCGGCTGGTCCTGGGGCCGGTCGAGTGGTGCTGCCGGCTGCTGCCGACCACCCTGGGGGAGCGGGTGATGGGGCTGCTCCGGTCCTTTGTCGAGGGCCTTCGTTTCCGCCGGGGCATGGACCTGGTGTGGATCGTGGTTTACTCCTTCATCATCTGGCTGACCCTGGGGTTTCACGTCTGGGTACTGTCCTGGTCCTTGAGTCTGAACATCGGCTATGCCGGGGCGGTGTTCGTGGAGATGGCCATCGCCATCATGGTCATGGTTCCGGCCGCGCCCGGGTACTTGGGGACCCACCAACTGGCCGCGGCGACCACCCTGGGCCTGCTTCTGGTCCCGGCTGGCCCGGCCGGGGCCTTTGCCTGGCTGGCCTGGCTGATCGGCTACGTGCCGGTGGTCTTGATCGGGATGGTCTGCATGTGGCGGGAGGGCTTGAGCCTGAAGGTGCTCCGGGCCGAGGTCCGAACCCAGGTCGAGTCCGACTGATCCGGGTCGCCCAAAAAAAACTTGACACTCCCCCCGCCAGGGATTAAATTAAATCAACGAGGAGCAAAACCGTCATGTCCCAGAGCTATCGTCGATTTTACTTTTTCTTTTATTTCGGGGGTAGCTCTGCGCCTTAGGGACTGACAAGTATAACTGAAATCCTTCGGGCCGGAGCAAACAAGCTTCGGCCCGATTTTTTTTGGAGCAAATCATGCGCCTGAACCTGGACCGGATTCAACCGAGCGAGATTCATCTGCGGGAGAAGACCCTGTGGTCGCTGCTGGTGGCCCACAAACAGGGCCGGGCCGGCGACATTCCGCCGATCAAGGTGGTGTTCGACGACCTTCACGGGCAGTGGGTCATCTGGGACGGCAACACCCGGGCCTATGCCCTGTCCCTGTTGGGCCGGAAGGAAATCGAGGTCGAGATCGCCCCCCGCGGCGCGGCCGGGCGGGACGAGGTGATGCGGGGGGCCCAGGCCTGCCGGCTGCGGGGCATCCACCGGATCAGCCACCTCAATCCGATCGACGTCCTGCCCGACGACCGCTGGCGGGCCCGGCCCATCGTCACCTACGATCAGATAAAGACCGCCTGATCCTCCCGGTTTTAAACAAGAAACGGTTGCGCCTGACGGCCAATCATGTATAGTGGGGTTGCCAAGTTGAGTCATGGTACAATAACCGGTCGGGATACGGCGGAGCGGGCCGTTCGGTCTCAAACCCGTCCACCGGGTCCCCCGGGCCGCCTCCGGAGCCGTTGCCGTGAGTACCCCCTCCACCAAGACCTCCCCCGATTCAGCCGCTCCCGTCCCTGACCAATCCGACTACCAGGTCAGAATCAGTGACATCATCGAGTCCGTGGTCACCTGCACCACGGACATCTTCTTCTCCATGAAACCGGGCGGCTCGCTGGAGTACGTCAGTCCCCAGTGGCGGGCCCAACTGGGCCATGGCCCCGAGGAGGTGCTCGGCCGCTATTTCACCGAGTTCGTGACCAATATCGACGAGTGCCGCGACGCCTATCGGCAGGCCGTCCACTCCACCCGACCCGTGGGCAACCTGGTGGTCCGGTTCGTGACCAGGGACGGCCAGCCCCGGAGCTACCTGGCCCAGGCCAGCCCGGATTACGACGAGGCGGGCAATCTGCGGCGGGTGGTCGGCGTGGCCAAGGACGTCCACGACATGGTGGCCGTCCAGGATCAGCTCAAGGAATCGGAACACCGCTACCGGTCCCTGCTGGAGAGCCTGGCCGACCCGGCGGTGATCTACGACCTCGAGGGCCGGTGTCTTTACCTCAACCCGGCCTTCACCCGGGTCTTCGGCTGGACCCTGGACGAATTGCAGGGGCGACAAATCCCCTTTGTGCCCGAGGACGAGGCCCGGCCCAGCGATGACCGGATTCGGGGCATCCTGGAACGGGGAGAGATCGTCAGCCAGTTCGCCACCAGGCGCTACACCAGGAGCGGTCAGGTCCGGGACATCGTCATCAGCGCCGCCCTGTTCTACGACTCCCAGGACCGGCCGGCCGGGATGTCGTCCATCCTCCGGGACGTCACCGAACAAAAGCGCCTGGAAACGGAACTGGCCGACCGCCTGCTCGAATTGATGGAGGTCAAGACCCAGCTGGAAAACCAGGCCGATGAGCTGAACCGGCTCAACGCCGAGATGATGCTCGCCAACCAGCGGCTGACCGAACTGTCCCTGACCGATCATCTGACCAACCTGGCCAATCACCGCTCCTTCCAGGACCGCCTTGATCAGGAGATCAAGCGGGTCCGCCGTTACAAGACCCCGCTCAGCCTGGTCATGATCGACCTGGACGACTTCAAGCAGTACAACGATGCCTTCGGGCACCAGGCCGGCAACCAGGCCCTCAAGGAGCTGGGCCAGGTCCTGTCCCGGACCGTCCGGGAGACCGACTTCGTGGCCCGCTACGGCGGCGAGGAGTTCTGTCTGCTGTTGCCCCAGACCGACATCCTGGCCGCCCAGACCGTGGCCGAAAAGGTCAGGGTCGCCATCGAGAACCACTTTCCGGACGGACAGAGCAACCTCAACCGGCCCCTGACCATCAGCCTGGGCCTGGCCGCCTTCACCGCGGACCTGACCAAGGCCCAGTTGATCGAGCTGGCCGACAAGGCCCTTTACCAGTCCAAGGCCCAGGGCAAGAATCGGGCCTCGGTGGCCCCGGAAAGCCAGGCCTCCCACCGGACCTCCTGACGGACCCGGCCGGGAGCGGACCCGGCCGGGGGCGGACCCGGCCGGGGCAATCCTCCTGATCGAACTCACCCCTGAAAAATCGTCCGGCCGGTCGGTCGGCGAAAAAAATATTGACAAGGACAAGTTAAATTAATATAGTATTTTTGACCGACCGGTCGGTCAGAAAGGCGGGAAGAGATATCCGTCGGCCGGAGCAAATGACAGACGCCCGGCCCTGACCTGACAGCCGGGACCGGCCGGCCCCCGGACAACCACATGGCGACCAAGGAAGACAAACAGAACCAGATCATCCGGGCCGCGGCCCGGGTCTTCGGCCGCAAGGGCTACGCCCGGACCCTGATCGCCGAGGTGGCCGCCGAGGCCGGGGTGGGCAAGGGCACGGTTTACGAGTATTTCGATTCCAAGGCCGAGCTGTTTTTGGCCGTGTTCGACTGGCTCAATTGGCGGGTGGCCGAGGCGGCCGTGGTCGCGGCCGCAAGGCTGGGCGGCTCGGCGGCCGACCGGATGCGGGCCCGGGTCGAGGCCGTGGTCAAGGGCGCCCTGGAGATCTGGGAATTTTACGGGCTGTTCATGGAGTTCTGGGCGGCCTCGGCCGACGAGGAATTCCGGACCCGTCTCGGGGCGTGGTTCAAGGCGGCCTATGCCGGGTACCGCGGCCTGGTGGCGGACCTGGTCCGGGAGGGCGTCGTCCGGGGCGAGTTCCGGGCCGACGCGGACCCCGAGACCATGGCCGCCCTGGCCGTGGGGACCCTGGAGGGGATATTTCTCCAGGCCTGGTTCGACGATTCGCTCGATCCGGCGGCCCTGGCCCGGAGTTACGTGGAATTTTTCATTGACGGCCTTAGCCGTCCGGCAGGAGGCGACAAGTGACTCGTTTGGCCAAGACGTTGATTCTTCTCGGGACGGTCTGGACCTTGGCCGTGGGCGCGGCCCCGGCCCGGACCCTGACCGCCAGGCAGGTCCTGGACCGGATCGACGACCTGTATCGGGGCGACTCCAGCCGGGGCGAGATGACAATGATCATCACCACCCGCCACTGGAAACGGACCCTGACCATCCGGTTCTGGAGCCTGGGCAAGACCATGTCCCTGATCCGGATCCTGGCCCCCTTGCGGGAAAAGGGCACGGCCACCCTCCGGGTGGGCAAGGATCTGTGGAACTACCTGCCCAAGGTCAACCGGGTGATCAAGCTCAGTTCGTCGATGATGTCGGCCTCGTGGATGGGGTCCCACTTCACCAACGACGACCTGGTCCGGGAGTCGCGGATGGCCGACGACTACACCTACCGGATCTCGTTTCAGGGCGAGCGGGCCGGCCGCCGGGTGATCGAGCTGACCCTGATCCCCAAGCCCGACGCGGCCGTGGTCTGGGGCAAGGTCACGGTCCTGGTGGCCGACGGGACCTACATGCCGCTGGTCATCCGCTACTTTGACGAGGACAAGAAGCCGGCCCGGACCATGACCTTCTCCCGGGTCAAGGACCTGGGCGGCCGGCGTCTGCCCACGGTGTTGACCGTGGTCCCGGCGGACAACCCGGGGGAATCGACCGTGGTCCGCTACGATCGGATCCAGTTCAACGTGGGCCTCCGCCCGGACTTTTTTTCGCTGCGCAACCTGCAGCGGTGAGGAGGGCCCGGCCATGAACGCCCTGCGCCGCGCCTGGCGGAACCTGTGGCGCAACCCGCGCCGGACCCTGGTGACCATGAGCGCCGTGGGTTTCGGCACGGCCATCCTGATCACCAGTCTGGCCCTGATGGACGGCTTGATGCGGCAGGCGGTCAACAGCGCCACCAACCTGATCCTGGGCCAGGTCCAGGTCCACGCCCCCGGATTTCTGGCCGACCGGTCCCTGTACAAGTCCCTCGAGAATCCCGAGGCGATCCTGGCCGCGGCCCGGGCCCGGGGCGTGGATGCCGTGGCCCGGAGCTACGGGTTCGGCCTGGCGGCCCTGGGCCACAAGTCGTCCGGGGCCCAGCTCTGGGGGGTCAATCCGGCGGCCGAGGAGCGGACCTTTGACCTGGCCAAGCACCTGGCCCGGGGCTCGTTTCTGGGCGTCCGTCCGTCCGGCGAGGCGGTCCTGGGGGCCAAGCTGGCCCGATCGCTTCAGGCCAAGGTGGGCGATAAGATCGTGATCGTGGTCCAGGCGGCCGACGGCTCCATGGGCAACGAGCTGTTTCGGGTCAGGGGCATACTCAAGTCGGTCGGCGAGGCCATCGACCGGACGGCGGTCATCATCAACGCCGCTGATTTTGCGCGCCTGTTCGTCTCGGGGGGCCGGATCCACGAGGTGGCCCTCAACTCCCGGGGCCGGCTGACCCTGGATCAGGTGGCCGCCCTGGCCCGGCGGGCGGCCCCGGGCGCCGAGGTCAAGACCTGGAGAAAACTCCTGCCGGCCTTTTCCGAGATGATCGACCTGTTTGACGGCTTCAGCTGGCTGTTCGGCCTGGTCTTCGTCCTGGCGGCGTCCCTGGGGGTGATGAACACCATGCTCATGGCCACCTATGATCGGATCCGGGAGTTCGGGATCATGAAGGCCCTGGGGGCGTCGCGGTGGCGGATCGTGGGCGGGGTGGCCACGGAGGCCCTGGTCATGGCCGTGGTCGCCGCGGCCGCCGGGACCCTGATCGGCCTGGCCGGGGCCCTTTATTTTCAGGCGGTGGGCCTGGACACCAGCCTGTTCGCCGGGACCTATTCCGTGGGCGGGGTGGCCTTTGATCCCATCTGGCGGGCGGCGATCCGTCTCAAGTCGGTCGGCCTGTCCGTGGTGATGATGGTCGGGGTGTGCGTCCTGGCGGCGATCTACCCCGGCCTCAAGGCCGCCCGGCTGGACCCGGTCCGGGCCATCCATCGGGTGTGACGTGGTCCTTCGACTGGCCTGGCGCAGCATCTGGCGGAAGCGGTGGCGGACGATCATCACCGTGGCCTCGATCGGCTTCGGCCTGGCCTTTACCCTGTTCTCGGGCGCCGTGGGCCGGGGCATGTACGCCCGGATCGTCGAGGACGTGGTCCGGATGCAGGCCGGGCACGTCACCCTCGAGCACCTCGGCTTCCGCCGCGCCCCGGCGGTGGACCTCTACCTGCGCCGGGTGGGTGTCCTGCGGGCCGCGGTGAACGCCCTGCCCGGGGTGGAGCGGACCAAGCTGATCGTCGCCGGCCAGGGCGTGGCCCGGTCGGCCCATGGCGCGGCCGGGGCGTCGATCATGGGGGTCGAGCCGGACGCCGAAGGGGCCGGACCCAGGGCCTCGCTGGTGGCCCGCCGGATCATCGCCGGACGTTACCTGCGCGGAGGTGACCGGGCCCGGGTGGTCATCGGCCGGGAACTGGCCCAGCGGCTCAAGCTCGGCGTCGGCCGGAAGCTGGTCCTGATGACCACCGACGCCGTCGGCCGGCTGGTCCAGCGTCTGGCCCGGGTAGTCGGGGTCTTTCGGACCGGCTCGATCGAGATGGACGCCAATTTCATCCAGGTCCCCCTGAAATTCGCCCGGAGCCTGTTCGGGCTGCCCGCGGGCGCGGCGACCCAGGTGGGGGTGATCCTGAACCGGCCCGAGGATCAGGCCCGGGTCCGGGCCGCAGTCAGGGGTCTGGTCCGGGGCCGGTCGGTGGCGGTCCTCCCCTGGGACGAGGTCACGCCCGAACTGGCCTCCTACATCCGGATGAAGCGGGGTTCGAACTGGGTCATCCAGGGCCTGCTGCTGGTCTTGATCCTGTTCACCATCTTCAACACCATCTCCATGTCCGTGGTGGATCGCCGCCGCGAGTTCGCCGTGCTCCTGGCCGTGGGCACCGCGCCCCAGACCATCAAGCGCCAGGTCTTCGGCGAGACGGTATTGATCGGCCTGATCGGCTGCGCCGTCGGGGTCCTGCTCGGCGGGGCGGGCGCCTTGGCCCTGCAGGTCTGGGGGCTGGATCTGAGTTCCCTGGTCCGGGAGGGCATGGACATTTCCGGGTTCGGCTTCGATCTGGTGATCCGGGCCCGGCTGACGCCCGGTCTGATCCTGGTGACCACCGGGCTGGTCTTCGGGGCGACCCTGATCCTGAGTCTGATTCCCATGCGCCGCGTCGGCCGTCTGGCCGTGGTTGACGAACTGCGCTGAGTTTTTCGTAATTCTTTAAGGAGGCCGCGTGGTATTTCGTCTGGCCTGGCGCAGCATCTGGCGGAAGCGGTGGCGGACCCTGATCACCGTGATCTCGATCGGTCTGGGCCTGTCGATCGCCATCTTTTTCGTCTCCCTGGGCGAGGGCATCTACTCCCGGATGATCTACGACGTGGTCCGGATGCAGGCCGGGCACGTCACCCTGGAGCACCCGGGCTACCTGGCCGCCCCGGCGGTGGACCTCTATCTGACCGGGGCGGACCGTCTCCGCCGGGAGGTGGCCGCCCGGCCCGAGGTCGAGAGCACCAAACTGCTGATCCTGGGACAGGGCGTGGCCCGGTCGGCCCACGGGGCGACCGGGGTGTCGATCATGGGGGTCGAGCCCGGGGCGGAACAAAAGACGTCGCTCCTGGCCCGCCGGATCGTCGCCGGCCGGTACCTGTCCCCGGACGACACGGCCGCGGTCGTGGTCGGCCGGCCCCTGGCCAAGCGGCTCAAGGTGAAGGTGGGTCGCAAGCTGGTCCTGATGACCACCAACGCCTCCGGCGAGATGGTCCAGCGTCTGACCCGGGTGGTCGGCGTCTTTCGGACCGGGTCCATGGAGATGGACGCCAATTTCATCCAGATCCCGCTGAAATTCGCCCGGAAGGTCTTCGGGTTGCCCCCCGGGGCGGCCACCCAGGTGGGGATCATCCTGCGGCGGCCCGAGGATCAGAGGAAAATCGAGCGGCTGCTGCGCCGGCGTAACAAAGGACGCCGGATCGCGGTCCTCCCCTGGCAGAAGGTCCTGCCCGAGCTGGCCTCCTACATCCGGCTGGACCGGGGCTCGAACATGGTCTTCCAGGCCCTGCTCATCTTTCTGATCCTGTTCACCATCTTCAACACCATCCTGATGTCCATCCTGGATCGCCACCGCGAGTTCGCCGTGCTCATGGCCGTGGGCACCCCGGCCACCTGGCTGCGCCGCCAGGTTTTCATCGAGACGGCCCTGATCGGTCTGATGGGGTGTCTGGCCGGGGTGGTGATCGGCGGGGCGGGCGCCCTGGCGACCCAGACCTGGGGCCTGGATTTGAGGTCCCTGTACGGGCAGGGGGTGGACGTGGGCGGTTTCGCCATCAGCCTGATCGTCCGGGCCAGGCTGACGCCGGGGATCATCCTGGACACCACCGGCCTGGTGTTCGGGGCGACCATGGTTTTGTGTCTCCTGGCCCTGCGGCGCCTGAGGCGGCTCAAGCTGGTGGACGAGCTGCGGGGGAACTGATTCGAATCAAACGCCTCGAAGGAGGACAGCGTGTCAACCATAGTCAATGTGGCCGATGTGACCAAGGATTACGGTCAGGACGGGGTGGTGACCCGGGCCCTGCGGGGGTTGAATCTCGAGATCCATTCCGGGGAATTCACGGCCATGGCCGGGCCGTCAGGGTCGGGCAAGAGCACCCTGCTCAACCTGATGGGCGGCCTGGACCGGCCCACTTCCGGCCGGATCGAGGTAAACGGCCGGGACGTGGGCCGTTTGTCCGACCGGGCCCGGGTCCGCCTCCGCCGGGAGCGGATCGGATTCATTTTCCAGAACTACAACCTCATCCCGGTGATGACCGCCCTGGAGAACGCCGAGTACGTGCTCCTGCTCCAGGGGGTCAAGACCGGTCCCCGGCGGGAGCGGGTCCGGGCCCTGCTGAGCGAGGTCGGCCTGGAGGGTCTGGAGCATCGCTTTCCCCGGGAGCTGTCCGGCGGCCAGCAGCAGCGGGTGGCCATTGCCCGGGCCATTGCCTCGGAGCCGTCCCTGGTCCTGGCCGACGAGCCCACGGCCAACGTGGATTCCAAGACCGCCCAGTCCCTGCTGGACCTGATGGCCGAGTTGAACGAAGAGAAGGGGGTGACCTTTTTCTTTTCGACGCACGACCAGGCGGTGATGAACCGGGCCCGGCGTCTGATCACCTTGCATGACGGGC
>CAZMVB010000013.1:14636-120926 GCA_964569795.1 uncultured Desulfarculales bacterium
CACGACCAGGCGGTGATGAACCGGGCCCGGCGTCTGATCACCTTGCATGACGGGCAAATTATGGGTGACGAGGGCGGCTCCGGGCCAACCGGTCAAGGTTGAAAGGGGGCCTGATTTTTTCGTTGCTGGCACGCGTTGTGAAGTGCCGACCAGGTCGATTCTAGTGTCAACATCAGGCAAAGCATGTTTTTCTTGAACCTGAAAAGATCGTCGCCCCCGTGGCCTGGCCTGTCAAGGATGGGGCCGAAGGCCCCACTTTTTTGCCTCGCAAAAAAGCCGGAGGTCCTTGACAGGCCAGGCCACGGGGGCAAAGCTGAGACAGGTTCAAGAAAAAAAAATAAAATCAGGACCGTTCAGACAACGATCATTAGCCATCGCATCAGATCTTCGAGGTATCGATCATTAATCATTAATACCATGGCGGCCGTATTTACCCTGAGCCTTGTGCTGACTACCGCACCGGCCCGGGCCCTGATCGGCGACAACGAAAGTTACTTCAGCCTGGACGGCAGCATCCGGACCACGGTCATCGCCGTGGACAATTACGACTACAGGCGCTTCTTCGGCGACCACCGCTTTGACCTGCTCTCCCAGACCGTGCTCCGGCTGACCGCGGCCGGACGGCCCGTCTCGCGGCTGTCCTACGAGGTCCACCTGGTCCAGGCCTACACCTTTTCCTCGGCCCGGGGGGCGGCCACCGGCGGCGGTTTCCTGGGGAGCATGGGCGGCCGGGCCCGGTACCGGGTCTTTGACCTGACCCGGGACTGGTACCAGGACCAGGACCACCTGGCCTCGATCTGGCTGGACCGGCTGAACGTCAAGCTGTCTTTGCCCTGGGCCGACCTGACCGTGGGCCGGCAGGCGATCACCTTTGGCAAGGCCTATTTCTGGAATCCGCTGGACGTGTTCCTGCCCTTTGATCCCAGCCAGTTCGACCGGGACTACAAGGCCGGGGTGGACGCCCTGCGCCTGGACGTGCCCCTGGGCCGGTTCTCCGGGATCAATCTCATCGCCGCCCCGGGCCGGGAATTGAACGTCTGGAGCACCTATCTCGTGGCCGGGGACGACGTGCGCCTGTCCTGGTACGGCTCGGCCCTCCTGGCCCGGGCCTTCACCACGGTCAAGGGCTGGGACCTGGCCGTGCAGGGCGGCAAGATCTACGGAGGGTATCAGCTCGGCGGCGGACTGGTGGGCGAGATCCTCACCGTCCAGGTCCGGGCCGAGGCGGCCTGGTTCTGGACCGGCGAGCCCCGCCCCCTGCCCTCGCCCTTTATCGGTGACCTGTACCAGGATCACCTGACAGCGGTCATCGGCCTGGGCCGGAGGTTCCCGAACACCCTGGATCTGGAGGTCGAGTATCTCTACAACGGATCAGGCGAGCCCGAGGACTTCAGTACCGCCCTGGCCCGCCTGGGCGCCGGGGCCTCGCTCCACCTGGGGCGGCACCTGATCGGGATGACCGCCAGCTACGAGATCCTGCCCATCCTGACCGGACGCCTGGCCGTGATCTATTCGCTCACCGACTCGTCAATCCAGATCCAGCCCACGCTCAGCCTGTCGGTCAGCGACGAGGCGACTTTAGTCCTGGGCTTCGCCCTGAACCGGGGCCGCCGCCCGGAGACCGGCCCGGACGGTCTGACCCGGATCAGGAGCGAGTTCGGCGCCTATCCGGATTACTACTACGTCCAGTTCAAATATTATTTCTGAGACCGCCCCGCCGGACCGGGAACTAGCCCAGCTGGCAGACGTCGCAGACCTTGATGATCGGGGGCCCGGCCTTTTCCAGGGCCGCCCGCAAGGCCGGCTCGTCATCGACCCGGACCCGGATGACGCTCTTCCTGATCCCGGCCGGCTCTTCCTTGAAGGTGATGACGCTGACGATGTAGCCGCCGTGTTCCCGGATCAGCTTGAGGGTCTCCATCAGGGACCCGGCCCTGTTTTCCAGGTCCAGTTCGAGGCGGACGCTGGGCACGCCCAGACCCAGGATCTCGACGAATGTCCCCAGGAGGTCGGACTTGGTGATCAGGCCGATGAACTTGCCGTCCTCGGTCACGGGCAGGGCGCCGACGTTGTGCTCATAGACCAGTCGGGCCGCCTCCTCGATGGGCTGGGAGCCCTCGATGGTGATCGGCTTCTGAGTCATCAGGTCCTTGATGGTGATGCTCGACAGGAGGTAGTTCAGTTCGTAAACCGACAACGAGGTGGCGGCCGAGGGCGAGGCCTTGGACAGGTCCCGGTCGGTGACGATCCCCACCACCCGGCCGTCTTCAGTCACGACCGGCAAGTGGCGCACGCCCTTGTCCTGCACGATGTTGATGGCCTTCTTGAAGGTGTCCTCGGGCGACAAGGCGAACGGATCCTTGACCATGCGCTGTTTGACGATCATGGCTGACCTCCATATTTGTGATGCAGCGGCGGCGGGTTTATATAACAAATTAATGATTACCGGCGACCAAGTCAATGTCCGACTGCGGCCCCGGGCCGGATTCGGGGCGTCGGAGAGTGATAATGCTTGCCCGACCCCGGCCCTGGGGAGTAGAAATGAAGGTCGAACTCGAGCGGGGAGATATATGAAACGCGGACGGCCGATGGCGGCCTGTCTGTCAGCCTGGCTGCTGGCCGCTGGGCTGAGCGCCGGGGCGGCGACGGGCGGCGGCCGGGACCTGATCCGGGCGGTCATGGCCGGGGATGAGGCCCGGGTCAGGGCCGTCTTGAAAAAGTATCCCCAGGCCATCGACGCCGTTGACGCCTGGGGCCGGACGGCCCTGTACCTGGCGGCCGGCGCGGGCGACCTGAACCTGGTCGAACTGCTCCTGGCGGCCGATGCGGACGTGAACGCCGCGGACAAGAGCGGCGACACGCCCCTGCACGAGGCCGTGTTCCGGGGCTACGAGCAGGTGGCCCGACTGCTCCTGGCCCGAGGGGCCGATATCAACGCCGGGAACCAGGCCGGGGTGACCCCGCTGCATTACGCCGCCGGCCTGGGCCGCCGGTCCCTGGTCGAGTTGCTCCTGGACAAGGGGGCGGCCCTCAACGCCAGGACCATCGGCGGGCTGACCCCCTTGAGCGCGGCTGTGCGGGGGCGGCATCTGGCCGTGGCCGCCCTGCTCAGGGAGAGGGGCGGGATCGATCCCGCGCGAAAAACCCCGCCGGCGGCCCGTCCCGGGACAGGACCCACGCCCCGGCTGGCGGAGGTCCGGGGGAAGATCGCGGACGTGGTCCGGGCCTTTTTCCGGGCCGGGGCCCGGGGAGATCTGGCGGCCGCCCGACGGCTGTCCTTCGGCCGGATGCGCCGGGACCTGCCCCTGCCCGACGACGACCTGTTCCCGGTCTGGCGCCTGGTCTGCGCCGCCTTCCAGGCGGTCGGCCGGGTGGCAATCGTCGGCCGCCGGGCCACGGTCCGGGTTTACCTTGACGAGCCGACCCTGGTGGGCCGTTTGATCCGGCTCCGCTGGGGCGTGGTCGTCCATCCCCGGAAGCAACTGCTGGCCTGGCGATTCATCCAGCACCAGGTCCGGGGACGGCTGGACAAGCTCCGCCTGGTGGTCATCGACCAGGAGGGGCAATGGCTGGTGAGCGATCTGATGGCTGACAAATGAGCGGTCGCCGGGGACCGGGAGGCGGCCACGGACTTTTTTATCGGTGAACCGTGAGTTGGCCCGCTCCACGGAGTCGATAAGGACCTAACGGGCCCGGGGCCGAAGGAGGATTTGGTGTATATTTCGCGCCTGAAATTCAGGACCGATGATTTCCCGAGCAAGAAGATCTACCCCTTCTCCCTGCCCTGCCTCCAGAACGGGCCCGAACTGGACCTCGAGGCCCGGGTGATCTTTTTCGTGGGCGAGAACGGCACGGGCAAGTCGGCCGTGCTCGAGGCCCTGGTCCGCCGGACGGGCATCCACATCTGGGGCGGGAACCGGACCCATCCGGTCCACCGCAACCCCTACGAGGCCCGGCTGTGGGAGTTCGCCGACCTGACCTGGCGGGAGTACAAGAAATACGGCTTCTTTTTCCGGGCCGAGGCCTTTTTCAATTTCGCCTCCTCGGTGGACGATCTGGAGCAGGACGCCCCGACCCGGCTCCGGTTCTACGGCGGACGGTCCTTTCACCAGCAGTCCCACGGCGAGTCGTTTCTCCAGTTTTTCAGCTCCTACTGTTTTCAACTGGGCGGGATCTACGTCATGGACGAGCCCGAGGCGGCCCTGTCCCCGAAGAGCCAGGTCCGGTTCCTGCGCACCCTGGCCGGCCACGACGCCCGGGGCGACTCCCAGTTCATCATCGCCACCCACTCGCCCGTGCTCCTGTCGTTCCCCGGGGCCAGGATCATCTCCTTTGACAACGGTCGGCTGGCCGAGACGGCCTACGACGACCTGGACCACGTCAAGTTCTACCGGCGGTTCATGACCGACCGCCGGGGCGTTCTGGGCGAGGTCTTGGGCGGGCTCGAGCCCACCTGGCCCAAGGACATGTTCGATCCGGAACTGGTCGCCCGGTTTCGGCCCCCGGAGTGAACGACCCGGCCCCGGCTTGACCGTGATCCATGGTTTGTTAGAATTTTCATGAAAAACCGGATCGAGGCGGACCATGAGACGTTATTTCAGCCCCTGGGCGTTGTTGATGATCTCCCTGGCCCCGCTGATTTGGGGGGCAAGGCCGGGCTTTGCCGCCGGGCCCCAGGTCAGGCCGTCCGTCCTGGCCGGGACCTGGTACCCGGCCGATCCCGGGGTGCTGCGCCGGACAGTGGTCTCGCTTTTAAACAAGGCCAAATCAACCCTGCCGGCCCGGGCCCGGCTAATCGCCCTGATCGTGCCCCACGCCGGGTATCGCTTTTCCGGACCCGTGGCCGCCTACGCCTACAATCTTCTGCGGAAAAGGCGCTTCGACCGGGTGCTGATCCTGGCCCCGTCCCATCGATACCGGGTGCGGGGGGTCTCGGTCTTCAAGGGCCGGGCCTACGCCACCCCCCTGGGCCAGGTGCCCCTGGACCAAAAGATCAGCGACCGGCTCCGTGGCCAGCGCGGGTTCGGTTACGCCTGGCCGATGCACCAGCACGAGCACTCGCTCGAGATAGAGCTGCCCTTCCTGCAGGTGGCCCTGGGCAAGTTCAAGCTGATCCCGGGGGTGATGGGTGATTCCAGCCTGTTTCTGGCCCGGATCGCGGCCGAGGGGGTCCTGGCGGCCGTGGGCCGGCAACGGGTCCTGCTGATCGCCTCGAGCGACCTGTCCCACTTCTATCCGGAAAAACAGGCCCACGCCCTGGACCGGGTGCTCATCAAGCACGTCAAGGCCCTGGACGTCTTCGGCCTGGCCCGGGCCCTGGCGGCCCGCGAGTGCTTTGCCTGCGGGGCCGGGCCGATACTGACGGTCATGATCGCCGCCCGGAAACTGGGGGCCAACCGGGTCAAAATCCTGAAGTACGCCACCTCGGCCGACACGGGCGCCGGCCGCGACCGCGTGGTCGGCTACCTGGCCGCGGCCCTGTATCGCCTGCCCGGGGCCGCGACCCCGGGGCCGTCATCCAGCCGCGGGGTCTATTCGGCCGCCGAGCGCCGGTATCTTCTAAAAATCGCCCGGCAAGTGATCACCGCCCGGCTGAAGGGACAGCCGGCCCCCAAACTCCGGGCCCGGTTCGCGGCCCTGGGCCGGCCACGGGCCGTCTTCGTGACCATCAAGTCCCACGGCCAATTGCGGGGGTGCATCGGACAGCTCCGGGCCACCAAGCCCCTGTACCTGGCCGTGGCCGACGCCGCCCTGTCGGCCGCCTTCTCCGATCCCCGGTTCCGGCCGGTGACCCTGGCCGAGCTGCCCGGCCTCGAATTCGAGATTTCGGTGCTGAGTCCCTTCCGGCCGGTCAGGGACGCCAAGAAGATCGTGATCGGCCGCGACGGCCTGTTCATCGTCCGCGGGGCGCGGGACGGCCTGCTGCTCCCCCAGGTGCCGGTCGAGCAGGGCTGGGACCGGAAGACTTTCCTGCGCGGGATCTGCCGCAAGGCCGGCCTGCCGGCGGACGCCTGGCACCAGCCGGGGACCCGCCTCTATTGCTTCAGGGCCGAGGTCTTTTGAGATGAAGATCATCGTCCTGCCGGAAGGTGAGGTTCACCACTACGACAAGGGGGCCTCCCTGATCAAGATCCTGAAACGGCTGGACCGGGACCCCCAGACGGTCCTGGTCGCCCGGGGCGACGAACTGCTCACCCTGGACGCCATGGTCGGGGCCGACGACGAGATCCGGATCATCCCGGTCATGAGCGGGGGCTGAGCCAATGAAGTGCTCGCGCTGCCGGGCCCCGGCCCAGGTCCGTTTGCCGCGGATCAAGGCCGGCTTCTGTCCGGACTGCTTCCGGCTCTACGTCGAGCGTCAACTGGCCAAGGCCATAAAGCAGTTCGATCTGATCCGGCCCGGGGACAAGGTCCTGGTGGCGGTCAGCGGGGGCAAGGACTCGCTGGGCCTGTGGGACCTGCTGCTCAGGTCCGGGGTCCGGGCCGACGGGCTGTACATCCACCTGGGCATCGGCGATTACTCGGTCCGCTCGGGCGAGAAGGCCAAAAATTTCGCCGCCCAGCGCCAGGCAACCCTGAACGTAGTCGATCTGCCGGCCTTGGATGAGGCCGTGCCCGTCCTGGCCCCGTTCGGCCCGCGGTCGTTCTGCTCGACCTGCGGCACCATCAAGCGCCACTACTTCAACCGGGCCGCCGCCGAGGGGGGCTACACCGTCCTGGCCACCGGCCACAACCTGGACGACGAGGCCGGCCGCCTCCTGGGCAACGTCCTGAGGTGGCAGGAGGGCTTTCTGGCCAAGCAGGCCCCGTCCCTGCCGGCCGAGGCCCCGGGACTCATCCGCCGGATCAAGCCCCTGATCCGGCTCGATGAATACGAGATGGCCGCCTACTGCTTCTTGTCGGGCATCGACTACATCATCGAGGAGTGCCCTCACGCCAAGGGGGCGACCTCGATTAAGTACAAGCAGGTCCTGCACCACCTCGAATCGCTCATGCCGGGCACCAAGTGGAATTTTTACTCAGAATTCCAGTCCCGGCGGCACCTGTTCGCGCCCGGACCCACGGCTCACCCGGACGCCCCCCCGTCCCCGGACGCCCCCCCGTCCCCGGACGCCCGCTGGCGGCGCTGCTCGGTCTGCGGTCAGCCCAGCTGGCTCGAGGTCTGCGCCTTCTGCCGGCTCAAGCAGCGGCGGGCCGGGTCTGAATCCCCCGAATAAGGCCCCGGCGCGGCGGCCGGGGGGGTCATCTCCCTTTCGGGCTCGGGAGAAGCACAAAAAAAGCCCCCGGCCCATGGGCCGGAGGCGATTCGTTTCTGCCGGGACGCCGACCGTCAGGTTCCGGTCGTCCTCCTCTTTTTACGGCGGAGCGCCGTTCTACTCGGTCTTTTCCGGGGTGTCCGGCTTCTCCATGTCGGCCAGCTTGGCCTTGAGCTCCTCGACCTCGGCCTTGTACTTGTCCACCTCGGCGTCGGCCACCCCGCCTTGGGCCTCGGCGCCGGCCGTCCCGGAATCCCAGGTCCCTTCCTTGGCCGCCAGCTGCTTGTCCTTTATCTCCTCGATGCCCAGGTACGCCGCCAGAAGTCCGCCCAGGATGAACAGAGAGGGGACGGTCCCCTTGAAAACGATCCAGAAGTCACGGAAACAGATCACCAGGAACGTAACACCCAATCCCAAGGCAATCAGGCCGGCAATCAACGCGACCATTGTTACCCCCTAACATATATGGGTTGAAATATGTGCGTTGGTTGAAGATTTTCTAACACACCCTTTTGAAGCTTGTCAATTCAATTGTCCGGTTCCGGGGCACGGGCGGTCCGGATGCCGGCCGGCTCGTCCACGGTCAGCAAAACGGCCGCCCCGACCACGAAAAAGGCCCCCACGGCCAGGATGGCCAGGCGCTGACTGGCCAGCATGGACACCAGCCCGAAGACCACCGGCCCGACGGCCGCCGAGAACTTGGTGGCCACCCCGTACAGGCCGAAGAACTCGGCCAGGCGCTGCGGCGGGGTCAGCCGGCTCATCATCGTCCGGCTCACCGCCTGGGACGATCCCAGGGCGATGCCGGTGATCACCCCCAGGACCCAGAAGACCGCCTTGGTGGTGGTGAAATAGGCCCCGATGACCATCATCAGCCACAGGCCCAGGGTGAACAGGATGACCCTCTTGGGGCTGAAGGCGTCGGCCAGCCGGCCCAGGACCGCGGCCCCGATGACCCCGGTGGTCTGGACCAGGATGAAGAAGACGATGATCTCGCCCAGGGTGAATCCGAATGTCTTCCGGGCAAAGATGCCGGCGAACCATATCACGGTCGAGATGCCCTCGGTGTAGCACAGAAAGGCGATCAGGAACCGGACCAGGTGTTTGTAGTGATTGATCCGCCGGACGGTCTGGCCCAGCCGTTGCCAGCCGGCCCGCCACGAGATCTTCGCCGAGACGACCACCGCCCGCCGCTCCTTGAGCCAGATGAACAGGGGCAAAGCAAAGATGAGGTAGAAAACGGCCTGGAGCAGAAACACCAGCCGGACGTTGGTCAGGTTGTCCGGGCTGAACCCGCGGGCCACCAAAGGGAAACTGAGGCCCATGACCGCCAGCGAACCCAGATACCCCACCGCCCAGCCGTAACCCGAGACCCGCCCCTGCCGCTCGGGCGGGGCCAGCTCGGGCAGGAAGGCGTTGTAAAAGACCAGGGACGACTGAAAACCGATGTTGGCCGGCAGAAACAGGAGCATCGCCAGGGCGACCGCCGCCGGGGTGACGTAATAGGCGCAGACCTGGAACAGTCCGCAGCCGACCAGGGCCGGCTTGATCAGGAACAGGGCCCCGGAAAAGACGACGCACACCAGGGTGAATCGGATGAGGAACCACTTCTTGCGGCCGCCGTAGTCGGCCACCGCCCCCAGATACGGGGCCAAGCCGGCGCTGATCACCAGGGACAGGCTGCCCATGACCCCCCACAGCAAGTCCGCCGTCCCGCCCAGGCCGTCGCAGACCACGAACCGGAAATAGACGCCAAAGACAAAGGTGACGATCATGGTCGAGTAGGCGGTGTTGGCGAAGTCGTAGAGCATCCAACTGAAAATCTCGCCCGGGCGGGCGTACTGATCGTCGGGCCGGTTCACGACCCCTCCCCGCCCTGGTCGGCCAGCATTTCCAGGGGATGACGGACCTTGGTCCCGGATGGGCCCAGCCCTTCCCACATTTGCCAGGCGCAGCCCGAGCAATTGGTCACCACCACGTCCGGCCGGTTTGCGGTGATGGCCGCCAGGCGGTCCTGGCGGATGGCGGCCGAGGTCCGGGGATGGAAGAGCCGAAACAGGCCGCCGTGGCCGCAGCACTGGTCGGGGATTTCCACGAAATTCAGGCCCGGCGCGGCGGCCAGCAGTTCAGTCACCCGGGCGGCCTGGTCCAGAGGCAGATGACAGGGCCGGTGATAGACGGCGATAAGGGGTTCCCCCGCCGCGGGCTGGGGCGTCTCGATCCCCATCTCGGCCAGCCAGGCCGCGGCGTCGGACACCGGGGCGTCAAGGGCGGCCGGGCCGCCGGTCAACTGGTGCTGGCACGAGGCGCAGAGGGTCAGGATGACGTCCGGGTGGTGCCGGTCCAGGGCGGCCCGGTTCAGGCCGGCCAGCCGCCGGGCCGTGACCTGGTCCCCGGCCGAGGCCGCCGCCAGCCCGCAGCAGACCTGTCCGGCCGGAACGATGACCGTGGCCTTTCCACGCAGGGCCCTGACGGCCGCCCGGGCCACCCGGGGCCAGACAAAGTTGTACAGGCAGCCCAGGAACAACACCGCCCGGGGAGAGCCGGCCGGTCCGGGGAAGATCAGGTCGCGGTCGGCCAGAAAGGGCCGCTCCCGGGGGAGCGGGATGGCCGGCGGGCCGGCCGGCATCCGGAGGCGCAGGCCCGAGTCCCGGGGCAGCCAGAGACCCCAGCCCCGACCGGCCCTGGCCAGGCCCCGTTGCCGACTGGGACGGGCCAGGATCTCCCGGGCCAGGGCCTTTTTCAGCCAGGCCTTGGCCCCGCCCAGCCAGCCCTCGGTCCGGGCCGCCCTCACCAGCCGGTCCGTGGCCACCTGGGAGGTGCAGACCGCCCCGCACCGGCCGCAGAGCAGGCACTGGTCGAGGACGTCCCCGGCGTACCCGGAGGAGGCCAGCCGGTCGGTCTTCAGGGCCCGGATCAGGGCCAGCTTGCCCCGGGGCGAAAAGGCCTCGCTGCCGGTGACCTCATAGACCGGGCACTCGGCCAGGCATCGCCCGCACCGGATGCAGGCCGTTTCGTCGGGCGGCTCAGTCATCGGGGAAGATTTTGTGGGGATTGAGCAGATTGTCCGGATCGAAGACCCTCTTAACCTCCTTCATCAGCCGCATGGCCGCCGGGCTCACCTCGCGTCCGATAAAGGGCCGCTTGGCCAGGCCGATGCCGTGCTCGCCGGACAGGGTGCCGCCCAGCTCCAGGGTCAGATCGAAGACGCGGCTGACCGTGTCATGGGCCAGGTCATACTGGGTTTCGGGATCGTACATCACGTTGACGTGGAGGTTGCCGTCGCCCAGGTGGCCGAACGAGGCGATGACCAGTCCGGCCTCGGCGGCCAGGGCCTCGAGCCGCTCGACCATGTCCGGGACGCGGCTTAAGGGCACGACCACGTCCTCGTTGATCTTGCCGCCGGCCAGGGCGTAAACGGCCGGCCCCAGGGCCCGCCGGGCCCGCCACAGGACGTCGGCCTGGGCGGCGTCGATGGCGGTCCGGACCTGGCCGGCCGCGCATTCGTCGAGGATGTCCGTCACCCGCGTCAGGTGGCGGTCCACCACCTCGGGCGGTCCGTCCAGGTCGATCAGGAGCATGGACCGGGCCCAGTCCGGCAGATCAAGTTTTAAGTAATGGTCCACGGCCCGGAGCGAGGCGTTGTCGATGAACTCCAGGGCGGTCGGGGTCACCCCGGCGGCCATGGTCCTGGCCACGGCCAGTGAGGCCCGGGTGGGGTGATCGAACAGGGCCTCGATGGTCCGCTTGGCCTCGGGCCTGGGGATGAGCCGCAGGATCAACTCGGTGATCACGGCCAGGGTCCCCTCCGAGCCGACGATCAGCCCGGTCAGGTCATAGCCGACCACGCCCTTGTGGGTCCTCACCCCGGTCCGGATGATCTCGCCGCCGGGGATGACTGCGGTCAGTCCCAGGACGTAGTCCCGGGTGACGCCGTACTTGACCGCCCGCAGGCCCCCGGCGTTCTCGGCCACGTTGCCGCCCAGGGTCGAGAACTCGGCGCTGCCCGGATCGGGCGGGAAAAAGAGTCCCCGGTCCTCGACCATCTTCTGGAACCGGGCGTTGATCACCCCGGGCTGGACCACGGCCAAAAGGTCCCCGGAATTGATCTCGATCACCCGGTCCATCCGGTTCAGGCTCAGGACCAGGCCCCCGGCCGACGGGACCGAACCCCCGGTCAGGCCGCTGCCCGCGCCCCGGGGCACGACCACGAAGCGATGCTCAGCGGCCAGGCGCATCACGGCGCTGACCTGTTCGGTCGAGGTCGGCCAGGCCACCCCCGCCGGCGGGGCGGCCTTCCGGGCGGCGTCATAGCTGTGGGCCACGAGATCCGCCGGCCGGACCGAGAAGTTGTCCGGTCCCAGGGTGGCGCGCAGGGCGGCGATGGCCTCCGAGGGCAATTCAGGCATGTGATCTATCCAGCAAGGTCCGGGTTCGGGCCACAGGGGTTATAAACGCGCCAGATTGTAGCCCGCGGTCCGGCGCCCGGTCAAGACCGGGTCCCGGTCGCGTGATTCCCCTCAGCCTCGGGAGCAGTGCCCCTTGTACTTTGGTCCTTGTCCCCGGGGATCGATCGTGACAAGATGAAATCTCACGGGAAACTTCAGCCCCGGGAGTACCCGGACGAGGTCACAGTCCGGTCGTGATTCACGGTTCGGGAGTAATCTTTTGACCGTCCCTGAATCTCGGGGACGACCCACGGGAGGGACGCATGGGAAAGCACTTTGTCCTTATCCACGGGGCCTGGCACGGCGGCTGGGTCTGGGACGGCGTCAAGACCCGGCTGGAACAGGCCGGACACACGGCCGAGGCGCCGACCATGCCCGGGCACAACCCCGCTGACGACCGGTCCGCGATCACCTATGACCAATACGTGTCCGCCATCAAATCGGCCCTGGATCAGCAATCCGGTCCGGTGATCCTGGCCGGCCACTCCAGCGCCGGCCACATGATCCAGAGCGCCGCGCCCCTGGCCCCGGACAAGATCGAGCGTCTGGTGTTCGTCAACGCCTTTATCCAGCCCCCGGGCACGTCCCAGTTCGATCTGGTGCCACCCGAGGTGGCCCAGGGGATGACCGCCGCGGCCCAGGCCTCGCCGGACAACTGCGTGCCCGTGGACGAGGGATTCGTGCGCGGGGTGCTCATGGCCGGCGTCGCGCCTGAAATCCAGGACCGACTGGTTTCCCGGCTGGTGCCTCAGCCCCTGGCCCTGTTCACCACCAAGGTGGACAGCACGGCCTTTGACGGCCTGAATATCCCGCGCACGGTGGTCTTCTGTCGCGACGATCAATCCCTACCGCCCGGGGCCTATCTGGGCATGGCCCAGGCCCTGGGGGATTTTCAACTCATCGAGCTGGACGGCGGGCACGAGACCCTGTTCATCGACCCCGAGAAGGTGGCCCAGGCGCTCATCCAGGCGGCCGGCTGACCTGGCTAAAGCTTGGACATGACCGAATCGACCTTGCCCTGGGCCGTGGCCTGCTTGTCCCGGCGGTCGTCCAGGTTGACGAGGGTCATCACCCGGGCCGCCCCGTGCTCGAAGGGCACCTCGTGGATGACCCGGATCGCCTCGAAAATCTCGTCCAGACCGCCCTCCAGGACGGTGCCCATGGGCGTGAGTTGATGTTTCACTGGCAGCTTGTCCAGGCGTTTGGTCAAGGCGGCCACAAAGGGGCTGAGCGACGTGGTCTTGGTGCCCAGTGGCACCACTGAGACCTGGCAGATGGCCATGATGCATCCTCCTCGGGGATTCGACGTATCATTGCGAATAATTATGAAAAATACCACAATCGGCCCGGATCGGCCAGGCCGGACGGCGCCCTTCGAGGCGGCGAAAGGGTTGTCGCCGGCCGATGAGGTATTATTTTTGACTTGACCCCTCCCCAAGAGTAACATTGGGAATTGAAATTCATCTTGGAGAAAGGCAACCATGAACCAAACCGATCAGGCCCGCAAGTCTGACGAGGAACTGACCGAACAGCTCTTCATCGAGGAAGACCGACTCGACCGCCAGGTGGTAGGCGAGATCATGGACAGGGCCGAGACCACGGCCCCGATCCTGGCCGAAATCGTCATGGACAAGCACAACTGGCTCCAGGACCTGCCCGAGTGGTGGGCCCCGGTCCACGCCACCTATCTGCTGGGGGCCCTGGGCGATGCCCGGGGCGTGGCCCCGCTCATGGCGGCCCTGAGGTGGGCCGACGCCTTTGACAACGACTGGGTGACCGACTTTCTGCCGTCCATCTTCGGGACCGTCGGGCCGCCCTGCCTGGCCGCCCTCGAGGCCGTGGTCAGCGACCCGGCCGCCGGCTGGAGCGCCCGGGACACGGCCCTCAAGGCCATGGCCTCGGTGTCGATCAAGCATCCCGAGTACGCCGGGGCCATCTTCGACCGGATCGGCCGGGCCTTCATGGACGAGGGCGAGGACCGGACCGTCCGGCAGTTCGCCGGCCAAGTCCTGCTGGACTTCCGACGGACCGAGTTCCGGATGGCCCTCTTGAAATTCGCCCGGGAAGAGGTGGCCATCAAGCAGAACGACGCCTGGTATCCCCTGGGCTTTGACGCCGAGGACGTGGAGACCGCCTTCCACCTGGAAGAGCCCGAACTGTGGTATTACACCGAGGACTGGATGCGCTTCTACGAGCCGGCCGAGATCCAGCGCCGCCAGAAGCGCTGGGCCCGCGAGCGCCTGGGACGGGTCAAGCTCAACGACCGTCCCCCGGGGGCCCGGGGCGAGGGCCGGGTCCTCAACTTCGATCCCGACCCCGGGCGGCTTCGGCCCAACGACCCCTGCCCCTGCGGCTCGGGCAAGAAGTACAAGAACTGCTGCCTGCCCACGGACCGGCGCCAGCCTCTCGAGCCGCCCGAGGACCTGGACTAGACCGTCCCCTCAATAAGATCGCCATCCGGCCCCGCTCAGGGGCCGGTTTTTTTGTGGGGAAATCAATGGATTGATGACCGGGGATCGGTCAGGTCGCCGGGACCTGCCTCCCGGATTCGATGGAAGGTGTCGGGGCGGAGGGCGCCGCCTTCATGCTTCGATGGAAGGTGTCGGGGCAGGGGGCGCTGCCTTGATACATCGATGTTACAAAAGGCTGCGCTTGACCTCGGCAAAGGCCCGCTCGATCATCATGTTCATGATCGCCCGGGACTGGGCGTCGGCCTGGTGGCAGAGGGTGGTCTTGACCTCCTGCTCGATCTGATCGATGACCCGCTCGTCCACCTCGCCGCCGGGCTCACGGATCTGATCCTGATTGGCCTCGAGGGCCTCCATCACCACGCGGGTTATTCCTTGGGCGGCCACGACGGACTCCTCCTAGCGGTTGTAGGTCCTTATCGGTCCGGGTCTGATTATGGGTTAGGCAAAAATGGGACCCAGAAGTCCTAAGAAACGCCAAAAAAGTATATATATAATTAAATCCATGCGTTAAATCAAATCAGCCCCCTTTTATAAATATATTCCACCCGTCCAGGCCACCGACTAAAGCGCATATTCTTGCCCACCAGGCGGCATGACTTTGCACACCCGGGCCTGAACCCGGCTTGCCAGGTCCCGACCGGCTGGGTTAGGCTGGGCCATCCAGGAGGTGACTCGTGAGCCGGCCCCCGGTCCTGTTTCTGGTGGACATCAGCTCGTTCATCCATCGGGCCTATCACGCCCTGCCCGATCTCTCGACCTCGCGGGGCCAGCCCACCGGCGCGGTGTACGGCGTGGTGACCATGCTCCTCAAGGTCCTGGACGACCAGTCCCCCCAGGCCATGGTCCTGGCCTACGACAGCAAGGGCCCGACCCTGCGCCACGATTTATATGCCGACTACAAGGCCAACCGGCCTCCCATGCCGCCTGATCTGGTCTCCCAGATCCCGCTGATCAAGGAATGCGCCCAAAAAATGGGGCTGTCTTCGGTCGAGGCCCCGGGCTTCGAGGCCGACGACCTGATCGCCACCCTGACCGCTAAGGCCCGGGAAAAGGGATTCACGGTCCGGATCGTCTCCGGGGACAAGGACCTCTACCAGTTGATCGACGACCGGGTGACCATGTGGGACCCGATGAAGGACACGGTCTATACCCCGGCCGAGGTCGAGAAAAAGGTGGGGGTGGGACCGGAGCGGGTGGTGGACCTGATGGCCCTGGCCGGGGACAGCTCGGACAACGTGCCCGGCGTGCCCCGGGTGGGGATCAAGACCGCGGCCAAATTGTTGCACGAGTTCGGGGACCTGGAGACCCTGCTGGAGCGGGTGGGGGAGGTCAAGCAGCCGGCCTTACAAAAAAGCCTGACCGAAAACGCCGATCAGGCTCGCCTGTCCCGGGAACTGGTCAAGCTCCGCCTGGACGCGCCGGTGGAGTTCGAGCCCGAAAAATTCGCCGTGGCCGAGCCGGATCAGGACCAGCTGATCGAACTCTTCGGCCGTCTGGAGTTCAGCCGCCTGGTCCAGCGGCTGCGCGCC
Source organism: uncultured Desulfarculales bacterium (assembly GCA_964569795.1). Lineage (GTDB taxonomy): Bacteria > Desulfobacterota > Desulfarculia > Desulfarculales > JAHJDS01 > JAHJDS01. The sequence continues at coordinate 30,341 of CAZMVB010000013.1, forward strand.
GACGCGGCCCCCCAGGCCGCGCCGGTCAAGGTCGTCTCGGCGGCCGTTGATCTGAAAGAGGAACTGGAGGCCGCCCGGCGGGCCGGGACCCTGTCTCTGGCGGCCTTTGGCCGGCCGGCCGAGGCGGTGGCCGGGGACCTGACCGGCCTGGGGCTGATGGTCCCCGGCCGGGAGCCGGCCTACGCCCCGCTGACCGACGAGGCCTGGGGCCTGGTACGAAAGACCCTGGGCGATCCCGGGGTGGGGATCGTCGGCCATGACCTCAAGAACCTGTACCTGGCCGCCTTTGCCCGGGGCCTGGCCGTGGCCGGCGATACCTTTGACACTGAGGTGGCCGCCTACCTGCTCGACCCGGACCGGAACAGCTACCCCCCCGAGCACGTGGCCCGGCGCTACGCCCTCCTGGAAATCCCGGCCGCGGCCGAGGTCCTGGGCACCGGGGTCAAGGCCCTGGCCCCGGATGAGGCCCCGGTGACCGAGGCGGCCCGCCTGGCCGGGGGCGTGGCCCAGGGGGCCCTGGCGGCTCGTGAAGCCCTGGCCGCGGCCCTGGACGAGGTCGAGCTGACGGCCCTGTTCAAGGACGTCGAGACCCCCTTGACCCGGGTCCTGAGCCGGATGGAGGGCCGGGGCGTGCTCCTGGACACCCCCGCCCTGGCCGAGATGTCGGTCGAGCTGGGCCGACGCATGGCCGAACACGAGCAGGCCATCTTTGACCTGGCCGGACGGAAGTTCAACGTCAACTCGCCCAAGCAACTGGGCGAGGTCTTGTTCGACGACCTGGGCCTGATGTCGGTCAAGAAGACGGCCAAGGGCGGCGCGGCCTCGACCGACTCGGCCGTGCTGGGCCAGCTCGCCCGGGAGCATCCCCTGCCCGCCAAGGTCCTCGAGTACCGGCAGGCGATGAAGCTCAAGAGCACCTATGTGGACGCCCTGCCGCCCCTGATCAATCCAATCACCGGCCGGCTCCACACCACCTTTCACCAGACCGTGGCCTCCACCGGCCGGCTGAGTTCGTCCAACCCCAACCTGCAGAACATCCCCATCCGGACCGAGGACGGCCGCCGCATCCGGCGGGCCTTTGTCCCGGCCCCTGACAAAAAATTTGTGTCGGCCGACTACTCCCAGATCGAGCTGCGTATTTTGGCCCATCTGTCCGGCGACAAGGTCCTGATCGAGGCCTTCAAAAAGGGCGAGGACGTCCACGCCCGGACCGCGGCCGAGGTCTTCGGGGTGATGCCCGGCCTGGTCACCCCCGAGATGAGACGGCAGTCCAAGGTGATCAACTTCGGGGTGCTCTACGGCATGAGCGCCTTCAGGCTGTCCAACGAACTGGGCATCAATCGCAAGACGGCCCAGGAGTTCATCGACAGCTATTTTTCTCGGATGCCGGCGGTCAAGGACTGGATGTCAGCGACCCTCGAGGCGGCCCGCAAGGATGGCTTCGTGACGACCCTCTTCGGCCGGCGGCGCTATCTGCCCCATCTCCATGACAAGAGTAGGCCCGTGCGCCAGAACGCCGAGCGCATGGCATTAAATACGCCACTCCAGGGCACGGCGGCCGATCTGATCAAGATGGCCATGGTCGCTCTCGAATCCGACCTGGCAACGAATCATCCCGAGGCGGCCATGATCCTGACTGTTCACGACGAGTTATTGTTCGAGGTCCCCCAGGGCGAGGCCGAGGCTGTTTCGAAACGGGTCAAGCGGATCATGGAGCAGGCGGCCGAGCTGGCCGTGCCCCTGACCGTGGACCTGGGGACCGGGAAGAACTGGGACGAGGCCCATTGAGGATTTTTTAATAAAAAATTCCCCGGCCGAGCCGCACGGAGGCGACCGGGCCGGGGACCTGCCGGATTCTAATGGAACTCAGTTGGCACTGACCTTGATCTTGCGGGGCTGGGCCGGCTCGATCTTGGGCAGGGTCAGGGTCAGCACGCCGTTGGTCAGGGAGGCCTCGATCTTGCCCTGATCGATCACCTCGGACAGCGAGAACCGGCGGAAGAACCGGCCGACCTGGTACTCCTCGATCAGGAAGTGCTCGCCCGAGGGCACGGCCTCGGTCTGTCCGGAGATGGTCAGGACCCCGTCCTTGAGGTCGATGTCCAGCCCCGAGGGCTCGACCCCGGGCAGGTCGGCCATCAGGATCAACCGGTCCGGGGCCTCGTAGATGTCCACCAGCGGAGTGAAGACCGGGCCCTCATGGGTGGACTCGCCCTGGGTCTCGACTTCCATCTTGTCCACGGGTTTCAGTTCCTTGTCGTTCATGCCGAACCTCCAGGAAGGCTACTTGGCCTGGACGTTGATCTGGCGGGGCTTGACCTCGGGGGCCTTGGGCAGGGTGATGCTCAGGACGCCGCTCTTGACCGAGGCCTTGACGGAATCGGGGACGATGCGAGTCGGCAGGGTCACCTGCCGGCGGAAAAAGCCGAAGTCCCGCTCGCGCCGGTGGACGCTGATCTCCTTGCCCATGTCGGTCGGCTTGCGCTCGCCGTGCAGGGACAGGGTGTCCCCCTCGACCGAGATGTCGAGCTGCTCCGGGGGCACGCCCGGAAGCTCGGCCCGGACGTAAACGTTGTCCTTGTCCTCGCTGACGTTGACGGCCGGAAAGACCCCGGCCGTGCGGGCCGGGGCCCGACCGGGGAACAGGTTGCGGCTGAGACGGTCCAGGTCTCGGCTCAGCCGGCCCAATTCGGATAATTGGCTCGGGTTCCACCGAAAGATGGTCATGTCCGTCCTCCTCTCTTGGCAATGACTCCGGGACCGCCGACCCTTCCCCGCCGGGACTCCTGGGCCGGGGTCAAGGCCCGGCCGCCGGGGGGCGCTGGCCGTGGCGGCCTGTTTTTTAGGTAATCACTGCTTAACCGATGTCAAGTCAATCGGGAGGGGCAAACAATCCGTTCGGGTCAGGCTCCCCCGAGCTGGTCGAGCACCTGGCCCAGGCCGTAGGCCAGGCTTTCCAGGGAGGGATGCTCGGGCAGATAGTAGTCGATCGGGACGCCCCGCCGCCGGTCGGTGACAAAGGCGTCCAGGGCGGTCTGGTAGTCAACCGTCTCGACCAGGGTCTGGCCCCAGGAGGTGAGCGAGATCAGGGACACCGTTCGGGCCGGTTTCTCCAGGGCGTCCAGGCCCAGCAGGAAGGTCCGGACCGGGCGCTCGTCGGCCAGCAGGTCCTCCCGCCCCGGGGGATTGAGCCTGACCGGGGGCATGAACTCGTTGAGTTTGTGGAGGGCGGCCTGGATGTCGGGCATGGTGATCGGGACGTGGATCATGGGCTCGGGCTGGGCCAGGTGGAGGGACGTCCAGGGGGCGTACAGCTCGTTGGCCACCAGGTAGGCCAGGGCGGCGGCCAGACCGCCGGTCCTCTTGAGCAGGGACTTGTCGGCCTCGTCGGCCCGAATCTGGGATCGGTCCCAGGCCCCGGCGTAGATCTCCCAGGCCACCTCCTGGTGACCGGGGGTGTGTCCGGCGGCGAACAGGGTCAAGTCCGGGATGTGGAGCGGCTCCTCGAGGAAGTTGGGCAGGACCTGGACCTTGTTTTCCCGCTGCTCGTAGAACCGGAACAGTCGCCGGCCCAGGACGGTCAGGTCGTCGCTATTGATGCCCGGACCGGTCGGGGCCGACCGGTCGTGGGACCGGGTCAGCTTGTCGTAGGTGGACAGCAGAAACCGGTTCAGCCGTTCGTTGAACTGGATGCGCTGCTGAAAGGACCACTGGCCGTAATCGTTGTACTGGCCGGTCCGGTGCTGGGACCAGCCCCAGCGCTCGAGGGTCTGGACCAGATGCCGCTTCCGGCCGGACAGGGACCGGTTCTTCCGGTCCTGGAGGGTGATCTTGAGGCCGGTCTTGAGATAGAGGCAGGCCTGGAGAAGCTCGATGTCGCCGGTGCGGCCGGCCGCCTCGAGGTACTGGCCGGCCCGGTCGATCATGAGCAGGTAGGGATCCAGCAGCAGGGCCTGGTCGGAGTGGCGGCTCCATAGCCGCCGCTTGAGCGTGTCGGCCAGCATTTCGGGCTGATCCAGGAGATAGACCTCGAGGACGGCCAGCTTGAGAACGCTCTTGAAGGGGCTGCCGATGGTCTTGTTGATGTGCCACAGCCCCCCGCCCAGATACTCCTCGGGCCCGGGCTGTCCCAGGTAGCCCAGGTCCACCAATTGGTCGGGGTCCATGAGCTGGCTTTGGGCCGCCAGGGCGACCACCTCCTGGTAGTGCTCGGCCGAGCAGGACGGGGCGGCCAGCCACCAGACGGGGACCTTGCCCGAGACCAGGGTCATGGTCCGGTAGAATTCCTCCTTGAGGAGCATGGCCATGGCCGACCCGGCCGATTCGCCCTCGGTCGGGCCGAAGTCGTTTTTGACGACCTGGTCCACCGACAGGACAAAGAAGTGGACCTCGGTCCGGTGTTGCCGGGCGGCCCAGTCCTCGATGAGGTGGAGCTTTTCCTCGAGCAGGAGCAACCGGGCGTCGGTCAGGTCCTGGTGGATGACCCAGTAGTCGAAATCGCTTCGCCGGGACTGGGCCACGCTGCCCGGCGAACCGATCACGGCCAGGCTGACGATGGCGGCGTCCCGGTGGTGGCGGCCGAACCGCAGTTCGGGAGGTACCCGGGTGTCGGGGAGCAGCCGGTTCACGGCCGCCGTCAGATCGTCCGGCGGATAATAGAGGTGGAGTCCGGTCGGGGCGGCCGGGGTGTGTCCCGGAAAATCGGGGGTATTGATGTGGAGCAGCAGGGGGATGAGGGTGAACAGGTCCCGCTCCCGCGGGGGCAGGTTCTCGGCGATGAAGCTCAGCTTGCGGGCGTTGAAGGCCTTGAAGGTCCGGAGACGGTGATTGAGGATCCGGTCCCGGTCCAGGCTGTAGGTCTCGGAAGTGTCGGGGCCGAGCTTGGTCACTGGTATCTGGTCACCGAGATGGTCACCGATTTCGGTCCGGCGGCGGTGACCAGGAGGTTGTACCGGCGCTCGCCCACCTTGAACCTGTGGGATTCGGTCCGCCCCAGGGTTTTTCGCAAGGGTTTCTCGTCGGCGTTGGGGGTGATCACCAGGATCGCCCGCTGCTGTTTTTGATCCCAGGACTGGTAGCTGACGGTGAACATCCCGTCCTGGGAATTGACGACCTTGTCCGGGGCCAGGGCCTGGTCCTTGATGACCAGCGCCGGCTGAAAGGCGGCGGTTCGGCCCGGCGAGCCGGCCCGGGCCAGGTGTTTCCGGGCCAGTTGCAGCTGGCGCCCGCAGGCGACCAGTTTCATCCGGCAGGCCTGGAGGTCCTCGCGGTATTTGGTCACCAGCGGATCCTCGCCCGTGGCCTGGGGCTTTTCCGGGCCGTGGAGCGCATCCCACAACTGGTAGCTGATCCCGACGCTCATCAACACCAGGACCACGGCCACGGCCATCAAGGCCAGCCGACGTTTTTGGTATGGGTCCACCCTTCCCTCTCCGGGATGGTTCCGCGCCGAGCGGCGATTGCCCCCAATTTAAACCAAAGCCCGGGCCGGGCGCAAGTCAGGTCCGGGCCTTGACCAGGTCCCGGTAGAGCCGCCCCAGGTCCCCGACCAGTCGGGCCTTGTCGTAGTTGAGGCGGACGTGGCGCCGGCCCAGGGCGGCCAGCCGGGCGGCCTCGTCCGGGTGCTCGATCAGCCAGATCAGGGCCCGGGCCAGACCCACGGCGTCCCGCCGGGGGGCCAACAGGCCCCGCTCGTGGATGGTGAAGCCGTCCCCTCCGGCCAGGGCCGGGCCGACCACGTCGGGCACCCCGCCCACGGCCGTGGCCGCCACCGGCCGCTGTGCGGCCAGGCCCTCGATCAGGGACAGGGGCGTGCCCTCGTTGTCCGAGGTCAGCAGGATCAGGTCCAGGCCGGCGAAAAAATTTTGGGGATCGGTCCGGGGCCCGGGCATCTGGACGTGGTCGGCCACGCCCAGCCGGGCCGCCCGGTCGGCCACGGCGGCCGCGTCCTCGGGCCGGCCGCCGCCGATGATCAGGAAGCGGCACCGCTCGTAAAGGGCCGGGGCCATGTCCCTCAGGGCGGCGGCCACGTCGGCCAGCAGCGGGTAGTTCTTGACCGGCGCGATCCGGCCCACCGCGCCCACGGCCACGGTGTCCGCCCCCAGCCCCAGTTGTTGCCGGAACTCGCGCCGGCCGGGCTCGGGGTCGTCCCAGAGCGAGGCGTCGATCCCCAGGGGGATGACGGCCACCCGGCCCGGCCGGCCCACGCCGTAGGTCTGGTGGATCTCCTCGAACTGCCGCTCGGAGATGACCACGATCATATCCGTGGCCACCCGGGCCAGCAGTCGCTCGATGACCAGGAAGACCGCCCCCTGGAGGCGGCCGAAGTAGGAATGAAAGGTGTGGCCGTGAAAGGTGTGGACCACCCGGACCGGCCGCCGGAAAGTCGCCCGGCGCCACAGGTTGTAGATGAGCGTCGCCGCCCGGCCGATGAAACCGGCCTTGGAGGTATGGGTGTGGACCAGGTCGGGTTTGGTCCTGGCCAGGATGGCCAGGCAGGCCAAAAGCGACTTGGCGTCCCGCCAGGGGTGGAGGCTCCGGCCCAGGAAGGGGACGATCACCGGCTCGACCCCGGCGGCCCGGATCAGGGGCGTCATGTCGTCCTCGCCGGGCTCGACCCGGCCGCAGACCAGGATCTGCCGGAACTCGGCGGGGTCCATTTCCCGGAGGAGCCAGGTGACGTGCTTGGCCGGACCGCCCAGGTTCAGCCGGGCGATCAGGCGCAGGACGACGATCGGGTTCGGGTCGGTCACGCGCTCGATTGTGACAACATGGACGGAGAATGGCAAGCCCCCCGGCCGTGGCCCGCTGAAAACCGCTCCCGGAAAAAAAGGACCCGGGCCGGGGTCCGGGCTAACGGGGATTGCCGTGTGTCGAGGCCGCTACGAAACGAAACCACCCGGTGATTTGACCCAGTAATGACCCATTGTCATCCATCAGGAATTTTCTCTCGATCTCCCGGTTGTCCAGGTGATCGGTCATTTTAAGGCCTCGCTTGTCCAGAAACGATTCGATCCCGCCGTCATCAACCAAAAACCTGAATCGTTCATCGGGATGATGTTGGTTCATGGCCCGAATCAGTTCCGCGACCCCAAAATAATTATTGACGTTTTCCTCCGGTATCGAGACGGCGTAGTCGAACACGACGGTGCGGCCACCGCCCGGGGCACGGCCGACAAATTCCAGGGTCCGATCCACCGACTCCGGATCCAGGTAATAGCAGACCCCTTCCCAGAGGAACAGCGTATTTTCCTGAGGATCATATCCCGCTCCGGCCAGAACGTCGGGCAACGATTCCCGGTCAAAATCAATGGGAACCAGTCGGACGTTTGACGGCACGTCCAGCCGGGCCTTGGCGAGGCATGTTCTTTTTCGGTTCTGGGTGGTCGCCGCGTCCAGTTCAATAATCCTGGTGGTCTGGTTCAATTCGGCGAAACGATAGGGCCTGGTGTCGTATCCCGCGCCAAGCAGCACTATTTGCGGGATGTTCCGCTTCAAGGCCTCGGTAAACACCTGGTCGAAATAGATTGTCCTGGCGATCAGATATTGACGCATTCCCGGCAGGAACCGGTTCAGTTTATTGTTTATCTTGGCCCGGATACCCTTGAATTTGATCAGGAATCTGATGTAAGGGGGCAAAAAAACCCGGGCCAGATCGTCCGGCCCGAATCTCTTGTCGTCGAACTCCTGGTGGGCCAGGGCCCGACGCAGGGCGGCCATCATGGCCGTGAGGGAAGGTTTTTGGTCAACTCCCCTTTTGGACATTACCGTAGTCCTTTCGACGCGCCCGGCCGGCCGGTGGGACCGGACCGAGGCCCTATTGGCACGGGGTCAGATCAGCCCGGTCGGGGGCGGACCCTTCTCGATCTTTTCCCCGCAGGTCTGGCCGCATTGGGCGCAGAGATACTCGTACTTCTCGCCCTCGGGCAAGACCAAGAGCAGCCTCTTTCGGACCGGCATGGCCTGCCGGCACCGGGGACAATACAGGGAGGTGGCTTCCAGGTCCCTGTATTGCCGGGCCGGCCGGCGCATCCGGGGCGGGGGCGGAACTCCGGGTTGCATGGTCACTCCTTCTTGATAATATTGATAAATCTGGCGGCCGGACTTGTCAACCCGGGCCATCTCGGATAATCTGACCTGGTTCCTGACGACAGCGGGCCGTCAGCCCGGGGCGACGGTTTCCTGTCGGAAATTTCCCCGCCCGCGGCGGGCGAATCCCGTCGCGGCCGGAGATGGGAGGCGACATGAAGATCAAGCGGATCGCCCACATCGGCGTGGCCGTGACCGATGTCAATGAAGTGGAAAAGGTCTATACCGACAAGCTGGGCCTGAGCGGCGTCAGCCGTGAGATTTTAGACTGGATGGACCTGGAGGTGGCCTTCGTGCCCATCGGCCGGACCAATATCGAACTGGTCCAGTCCACGGCCGAGGGCGGGGTGATGAGGAAATACATCGAGAAAAGGGGTGAGGGCATCCACCACATCGCCCTGGAGGTGGACGACGTTACCGCTGCCACCGAGGAACTCAAGGCCCGGGGGGTGAGGCTGGTCCATGACGTCCCCCAGAAGGGGGCCCACGGCGCCCTGATCAATTTTCTCCACCCCAAGGAGACCCACGGCGTGTTCATCGAGCTGGTCGAGTACCCCGCCGGCGGGCATTGATCCGCCCCGGCTTGGCCGCCGGCCGGTCCGTCCTTTCTTGACGCCCCTGGATGCCGGGGATAGACTAATTTTTTAGCCGGAAATATTTCGCCCGGGCCGGCGGGAGCGGCCGGGCGTCTCTTTTCACCTAGGGGAAAAATATGTGGGAATATACGGACAAGGTCAAGGAGCACTTCCTCAATCCGCGCAACGCCGGCGAGCTCGAGGGGGCCGACGGCGTGGGCGAGGTCGGGTCCATGGCCTGCGGCGACGCCCTGAAGCTGATGATCAAGGTGGATGATGAGGGCCGGATCGCCGACGCCAGGTTCAAGACCTTCGGCTGCGCCTCGGCCATCGCCAGCAGCTCGGCCCTGACCGAGATGATCAAGGGCAAGACCGTGGACGAGGCCCTCAAGATTTCCAACAAGGACATCGCCGCCTTTCTGGGCGGTCTGCCCCGGGAGAAGATGCACTGCAGCGTCCTGGGCGAGCAGGCCCTGGCCGCGGCCATCGCCGATTTTCGGGGCGAAAAACCCAAGGAGGCCGAAGAGGGCGAGATCGTCTGCGAGTGCTTCGGGGTGACCGACAAGGAGATCGAACGGGTGGCCCGGGCCAACGACCTGACCACGGTCGAGGAGGTGACCGACTACACCAAGGCCGGCGGCGGCTGCGGGAACTGCCACGACAAGATCGCCGAGATCCTGGAGCGGGTCAAGGCCAAGAGGCTGCCCCTTCCCGAGGCGGCCCGGCCCAAGAAGCTGACCAACATCCAGAAGATGCGCCTGGTCGAGGAGACCATTGACCGCGAGATCAGGCCGGCCCTCCAGGCCGACGGCGGAGATCTGGAACTGATCGACATCGAGGGCAACACCGTCCTGGTCAGCCTCCGCGGCGCCTGCGCCAGCTGCACCGCCTCGGACTTCACCATGAAGCAGTTCGTCCAGCAGAAGCTCCAGGAGTTCGTGATGCCGGACATGGTCGTCGAGGAGGTCAAGCCATGACCGTCATCTACCTGGACAACAACGCCACCACCCAGTGCGCCCCCGAGGTGATCGAGGCCATGGCCCCCTATTTCGGCGAGCTGTACGGCAACCCGTCGAGCATGCACTCCTTTGGGGGGCAGGTGGCTTCCAAGATCCAGACCGCCCGGGCCCAGGTGGCCGAATTGATCGGGGCCGAACCCGGGGAGATCGTCTTCACCTCGTGCGGCACCGAGTCGGACTCGACCGCCCTGTACGCCGCCCTGGCCACCCATCCCGACCGGAACCACGTCGTCACCACCCGGGTCGAACACCCGGCCGTCCTCCACCCGGCCCAGCACCTCGAGAAAGAGGGCTTCCGGGTCACCTTCCTGCCGGTGGACCGCCAGGGCCGCCTGGACCTGGATCAGGTGGCCGAGGCCATCACCGACCAGACGGCCATCGTCAGCATCATGTGGGCCAACAACGAGACCGGGACCATCTTCCCGGTCGAACAGATCGCCGCCCTGGCCATGGCCAAGGGGGCCGTGTTTCACACCGACGCCGTTCAAGCCGTGGGCAAGATCCCGATCAACCTCCAGGAGTCCGGGATCGACATGCTGTCCCTGTCCGGGCACAAGCTCCACGCCCCCAAGGGGATCGGGGTGCTGTACCTGCGCAAGGGGACCAAGTTCCAGCCCTTCTTACGGGGCGGACACCAGGAGCGGGGCCGGCGGGGAGGCACCGAGAACGTGGCCTCGATCATCGGCCTGGGCGTGGCCGCGGAGCTGGCCGCCCGGCGCATCGACGAGGAGAACACCCGGGTGGCCGCCCTGCGGGACCGGCTGGAAAAAGGTCTGCTGGAAGCCATCCCGGCGGCCTACGTCAACGGCGATCCCGAGCACCGCCTGCCCAACACCACCTCGGTCAGCTTCGAGTTCGTCGAGGGCGAGGCCATCCTCCTGTTCCTGAACGAAACCGGCATCTGCGCCTCGAGCGGCTCGGCCTGCACCTCGGGGTCCCTGGAGCCGTCCCACGTCTTGCGGGCCATGGGCGTGCCCTTCACCTGCGCCCACGGTTCGATCCGGCTGTCCCTCTCGGTCTTCACCACTGATTCCGACGTGGACACGACCCTCGAGGTCATGCCCCAGGTGATCGCCAAACTGCGGGCCATGTCGCCCTACTGGGCCGAGAAGACCGGAAGTTGACCCCCGGGCCGGGGTTGCCCCGCGCTGTTCAACCCGATCAGGACGTCTGCGGCGAGGATTGGAGTTGGCACCACGTCTCAGCCTGCGACTGCGTATCTCGATCACGGTGCTGCTGGGCGTCCTGCTGGCCCTGGCCCTCATGGCGGTGGGCCTGGTCATCGAGTCGCGCCGGGAAGCGTCGCGCTTCATCGTCCGGGACCTCGAACAGCGCAACGACATCATCCTGGCCCTGGTCAAGTCCGATCATGAGATGATCGCCCTGTACCGGCGGACCGAAAACCGGATCATCCGCCGCCACCTGATTAACCTGGCCCGGGACTATCTGAACCTGTGCCGGGTGGCCTACGCCGCGGTCCGGCAGGGGAAGTGGACCGACAGGCAGGCCCAGGCCGCGGTGCGCTCGGTGCTGCTGGCGCAGCGGATCGGCCGGACGGGCTACCCCTTTGTCTGGGACGTGACCCACTACCCGCCCCAAGCGGTCTGGGGCTACCTCGACTTCCCGCCCCGGATCGTCCTGGCCGTTCACCCCAAGATCCAGGGTGAAGACGTCGGTTACGTCCCGTTCGTCCCCCGGGGAGCGGCCCTGCGCCAGGGGTACATGGAGTACTGGTGGGCCAACCCGGGCGAGCCGGCGCCCCGGGCCAAGGCCGTCGGCCTGGCCTATTTTAAACCCTGGCACTGGGTCATCGCCGCCTCGGCCTACAAGTCCGAGTTCGCCTTTTTGGTCCAGCCCGACTTTTACCGGACCAACCGCCGCAATCTGATCCAGACCATCGCCTCCCTGCGGGTCGGCCGAAACGGCTACGCCTTTGTCATCACCCGCCGGGGACGGGTGCTGCCCCATCCCGAGCTGGCCGGCCAGGGACGGATCTCCCCGGCGGACGTCCGGGCCATCCTGTCCGACCCCGGCCGCCGGGGCCGACTGACCATCCGCCGCCAGGGCCGGCGCGAGCTTCTCTTCTGGCAGCGGTTCAGGCCCTATGGCTGGACGATCGTCATGGCCATACCCCGCCGGGAATCGCTGGGGGTGCCCCTGGCCACGGTGACCCGGACGGGCCTGCTGGTGTCGCTGGTGGTGGCCGCCCTGTTCTTGCCCCTGCTGGTCCTGCTGGTGAATCGGGCCGTCGTCGCGCCCCTCAGACGCCTGGTAAGGGTCACCAAGCAGGTGGCCGTCGGCGACTTCGAGGTTGACACCAAGGTCACCCGCTACGACGACGAGGTGGCCGAGCTGGGACGGGCCGTGGCCCAGATGGCGGCCCAGCTCGAGGACATGGTCGCCCGGCTGAGCGCCTCGGAAGAGGGATACCGGGGACTGTACGATGAATCCCACAGGACGTCCCAGATGTACCGGTCCCTGCTGGACGCCTCGCCCGACCCGATCGTGGTGTACGACATGGCCGGGCATCCGACCTACCTCAACCCGTCCTTCTCCCGGGTCTTCGGGTGGAGCCTCGAGGAACTGCGGGGAGGGCCGATCCCCTTTGTCCCTGAATCCAACCGGCCCGAGACCGACGAGATGATCGACAAGGTCCGCCGGGGCATCAGCTTCTCCAGCCGGGAGACCCGCCGTTTCACCAAGGGCGGCCAGACCATCGACGTCTCGATCTCGGGGGCGACCTACAGCGACCCCGAGGGCCGCTCCCTGGGCTCGGTCATCATCCTCCGAGATATCACCGAGAGGCGCCGGCTGGAAAAGCAGCTCATCCAGGCCCAGAAGATGGAGGCGGTGGGCACCCTGGCCGGAGGTCTGGCCCACGACTTCAACAACCTGCTGACCGGCATCCTGGGCAACCTGGACCTGATGGCCCGGAACCTGGCCCCGGACGATCCGCTGCTCAAGCACATCCGGGCCGCGGACAAGGCGGCCATCCGGGCCGCGGACCTGACCGGTCAGCTCCTGACCTTCGGGCGCCGCGCCCCGGAGCGGTTCCACGCCGTGTCGGTCGCCGACTCGGCCGAGGAGACGGCCCAGATCCTGCGGGAGACGGTCGATCGGAGAATCACCATCTCCACCCGCCTGACCGACAAGCTTCCCCTGGTCCTGTCCGACGAGGCCCAGTTGGGACAACTGATGATGAACCTCTGCCTCAACGCCCGGGACGCGGTCATCGAGGACCTGGAAGACAACTCGGCCGACTACCGGCCCGAGATCCTCATCCAGGCCGAGACGGCCGAGGTGGACGAGCGTTACTGCGCCGATCACCACTACGCCCGGCCGGGGACCTACCTGCGCCTGTCGGTGATCGACAACGGCATGGGCATGGACGCCGAGACCCAGGCCCACATCTTCGAGCCGTTCTTCACCACCAAGGAGGTCGGCAAGGGCACCGGCCTGGGCATGTCCATGGTTTACGGCCTGGTCAAGCAGATGGCCGGCTGGATAACCTTCGAGACCGAGCCGGGCGCGGGGACGAGGTTCGACGTCTTCCTGCCCCTGGCCCAGGACCATCTGCAGGCCGACGTCGAGGAGTTCACCGAGGCCGTACTGCCCGGCGGCCGGGAGACGGTGCTCCTGGTGGATGACGAGGAATTCGTCCGCGACCTGGGCCAGGCCATTCTGACCGAACTGGGGTATCGGGTCCTGCTGGCCGGGGACGGGGCCGAGGCCCTCGAGGTCTATGAGGCCCAGGGCGACGAGATCGACCTGGTCATCCTGGACCTGACCATGCCCCGCCTGTCGGGCCGCCAGGTGATGGCCGCCATCCTCCAAAATCGGCCCGAGGCCCGGATCATCATTTCCAGCGGGTTCTCGGACGAGACCCGGGAGTCGAACCTGACCTCCCTGGGCGCGGCCGCCTTCATTCCCAAGCCCTACCGCCTCGATCACCTGGCCCGGGTGGTGCGCCAGGTCCTGGATTCGCGGGTCTGACGACCCGTCCCGGGCGGGTCAGGTTTCAGTCATCTTCCCGGTCATCGTCGGCGTTGTCAGTCAACCCGTTTGGTGTGATAAGGGCATAAAAAGGGGTTGCGGACGGCCGCAACCCCCTTGAAAAACTGGTGCGCGATGGGTGATTCGAACACCCGGCCTTTGGCTCCGGAGGCCAACGCTCTATCCATCTGAGCTAATCGCGCCTGAGAGTCAGAGTCTAAACATTGCGGTCCTGGTTGTCAACTCGGCGGCCTCCACTAGAGCACCGACTCCATATGAACCAAAAATCTCGTTCCCGAACCGCCGTCCCGTTGTAAAAAATTAACGGCATATCGGCTACGACGGCGAGTCCCAGCTCACCCCGTTGAGGAGCTTGACCAGGGACCGGCCGTCGTCAAAGAAATCGATCACGTTCAGACAGCCGTAGTCCTGGTCCAGGGCGAACAGGTGTTCCGGGCCCAGGCCCAGCACCCGGCACAGGATCACCCGGTTGACCGCGGAATGGGCCACCACCAAAACAGAGCGGTGTCGATGGCGCTCGACCAGCCCCATCAGGGCGGCCCAGACCCGGGCGTCCATCTCGGCCAGGGTCTCCCCCTCGGGGGGGCGGTGATTGTAAAAATCCTGGTAGCGGGCCTCGAACTCATCGGCCCAGCCGGCCTTGATCTGCTGGTAGTCCAGGCCCTCCCACAACCCGAAGTTGATCTCCCGCAGTTCGGGCAGCAGGGTCAGGGGCCGGTCCAGGATGCCGGACAGGACCCGGCCGCCGACCTTGGCCCGGGTCAGGTCGCTGGCATAGACCGCCTCGACGTCCACCCGGGCCTCGAGCAGGCGCCGGGCCAGGCGGTCGTACTGCCGGCGCCCGTAGTCGCTCAGGCCCACGTCGTTCTGGCCGTGAAACCGGCGCTGCTCGTAATCCTCGACCTGGCCGTGACGGATCAGGTAGATCCGGGTGCGGGGCAGGTCCCAGATGAAGGGCGCCTTGGGCGCAGACGGTGGTTCGCGGCCGGACATGGCCTGCAATATTCCCTAATCCGACCTTCCGGTCAAGGGCTTTGCGCCCCGGCCCGAGGGCCTTGCCTCTTGACCCCGGCCGGATGGTCAGGCTAGATTGGTCCGCGTATGGACGACGATTACTCCCAGGTACGACCCATCTGCTACGGGCAACTGGACACGGTCTTTCCCGTGACCGAGAGCGGTCTGCGGGAGATCCCGGACGCCTGCCGGGATTGCGGCCTGGACCACGACTGCCTCAAACTGGCCCTGCGTAGTCCCGAGGGACTGCGGTTCCTGGCCGAACGGACCGGTGAGTCCTCGGCCGGGGGGGCGGAAGAGTCGTCTTCGCCCGTGGTCGGATTCCTGAAACGCTGGTCGGATCGCAAGCTGGCCGGTCAAAAGAAGAAGGCGTGATCCGGCCCGGCCCTTCGGCCGGTCCCATCCGCCCAGAGGGACCATGCAGTTGACCTGCCCGCACTGCGGGTATTCCAAGGATACCCCCGATTTCCCGCCCGACGTCCATCAGGTGGCCTGTCCCCGGTGCGGGAAGACCTTTGACCTGCCTCAGCCCGAGCCCGAGGTGCGGCCGGAACCGGAGCAGCCGGAACCGGAGCGGCCGGAACCAGAGCAGCCGGAACCGGACCGGCCGGGGCCGGACGAGTCAGGGGCCGAGCCGCCCCCGGCCGGCGGCGAGCCGCCGCCCCGGCTCGAAGACCGGCCCGGAGCGCCCTGGGACCACGTCGAGCACATCGGGGTGTGGGCCGCCCTGAGGTTGACCGTCCTGGGCGTGCTGATCGCCCCGAACCGGTTCTTCCGCAACATGTACCTCAGCGGCGGGGTCGGCCGGCCGCTGCTCTTCGCCGTGATCACCGGGACCCTCGGCCTGTCAGCCGCCCTGCTGTGGACCGTCCTGCTGGCCCCGCCCCAGTTCTTCACCCTGCTGGAGACCCGCTTCGGCGTGGGAAGCTCGCAGCTGACGACGGTCATGATCATGGGCCTGTTGATCGTCCCCCTGGTGCCGATACTGGTCGTCTATCTGATGGCGGCCCTGACCCACGTGGTCGTGGTCCTCTTCCGGGACAACCACCACGGCTTCGAGGCCACCTTCCGGGTGACGGCCTACTCGTTCGCCGCCGTGCTCCTCCTGATCATCCCCTTCGTCGGCCACCTGATCGCCTTTTTCTGGACCGTGGCCATTCGGGTCATCGGCCTGATCCATGCCCAGGAGACCACGCCGATCAAGGCCACGGTGGCCGTGCTCTGGCCCTACCTGTTTCTGCTGCTGCTGTTCAATCAGGCCCTGCCGGGACTGTAAGAAGCGGCCCGGATCAGGTCCTGATCCGGACCTCGGCCAGCAACCGATCGGTGAACTCGAGGATATAGCGGCGCTGCCGGTCAGTGGCGAATCCGGTGGCCGGGTGCCGGAGCGAGTAGTGGCTGCGGATCAGGAACTCGAATTTGACGTGATCCGGCCCGACCTCGACGGCAAAGCAGTAGGGTTGGCCGTCGGGGTGCTCCTGCTGGGACTCGCTCCAAAGGGTCTCGGGCAACCCGACCCAGAAGACGTCTTCCAGGCCCGACGGATCGGCGTGGTCGGTCAGCCATTTCCGGACCAGATTCGCGTCCTCGGCGGACAGCTCGTCCCAGACCAACTGCCTCACGAGCCGCCTCCCGGTCCCTTGGCCGCGGCCAGGTCCAGGCGCCGGCCCTGCCTGAAGCCGTCGATGACCCCGTAGAGCCACACCCCCAGCAGTCCGCCCACCAGCGCCAGGAAGAACAGGTCCATGGACTGGGCCATCCAGCCCAGGATGAAGGTCCAGTTCAGACCGGGCGGCGAGGTCCAGAAGGGCCCTTGACCCAG
This sequence comes from uncultured Desulfarculales bacterium, assembly GCA_964569795.1. Taxonomy (GTDB): domain Bacteria; phylum Desulfobacterota; class Desulfarculia; order Desulfarculales; family JAHJDS01; genus JAHJDS01. The sequence continues at coordinate 46,873 of CAZMVB010000013.1, forward strand.
GGCGCCGGCAAGGAACAGCCAGGCCCCGGTCGCCGCGCGGAACATGAGCATCAGCTTGACCAGGAGCATCAAGAAGACGATGGTCGTCAGACCCATCAGGGGCAGACCCCGCATCACCTGGCCGCAGACCACCTGACCCAGGCCCGGCAGGACCAGGGCCGAGAGCGCCGTTCCCAAAAACCTGTATTTCACTTTACATCCTCTGGTCCGGGGGGCTATCCTGCCCGGTGATGGATCGGTTCCCCCACAGACCCGCCTGCCTGGACAAGGTCTTCATCAACGTCCCCCTGACCATGCTGGCCCAGGGGTATCTCAAGGTCTTCCTGGCCAACCGCCTCCGGCCCGAGATCGGCGTGGACGGCGAGGCCATGGACCGCTACGACCGGCGGACCTTTGCCCGGATCGGCCGCGAGTTCGCCCGGGCCGGGATCGAGCTGACCCTGCACGGGCCGTTTCTGAACCTGGTGGCCGGGGCCGTGGACCAGCGAATCCTGCGGGCCACCCGCCAGCGGCTCGACCGCTTCGCCGAACTGATGCCCTATCTGGGGCCCAAGGGGGTGGTGGTTCATCCCGAATACGACCCCCGGCGGCACATATTCTACCGCGATTACTGGGTGGAGACGACCGTGGCCAGCTTCGAGCCCCTGGCCGGCGTCTGCCGCACCGAGGGGATCATCCTCTCCCTGGAAAACACCTACGAACAGACCCCGGACATCCTGGTCGAGCTGCTGTCCCGGCTGCCCGGGGCCGGCTTCTGTCTGGACCCGGGCCACGTGGTCTCGTTCGCCGGGACGCCTCTCACCCTGTGGCTGGACGCCCTGGGGACCCGGGTGACCCACCTCCACCTCCACGACAACGACGGCTCGTCCGACCAGCACCTGCCCGTGGGTCAGGGCACCATCGACTTCCAGTCCGTGTTCCGCCGCCTGATTTCGCCCAAGGGGCCGCCCCGCCCGCCCCTGGTCACCCTGGAGCCCCACCGCGAGGAGGACGTCCCGGCCACGGTCCTGGGCCTGGACCGGATCTGGCCCCGGGCCTGGCGCTGAGGCCGCCCCCTCCTTCCGGTCGCGGGATCAGCCGGCCAGGGCCCGGGTGACGGTGGCCACGATCACCGCCTCTGCCCCGGCCTTTTTCAGGACCCGGGCGCAGGCGTCCACCGTGGCCCCGGTGGTCAAGACGTCGTCCACCAGGATCACCCGCCGGCCCGCAAAATCCGCCCGGGGACCGAGGCTGAAGGCGCCGCGCACGTTGGCCCGGCGCTCCCGGTCGGATAGTCCCACCTGGGGCGGCGTGAACCGGATCCGCCGCAGCCAGTCGCCTCGGGCCGGCAGCCCCAGGTGACGGGCCGCCCGGCGGGCCAGGAGCCAGGCCTGATTGAAGCCCCGTTCCCTCTGCCGGCGGGGGTGCAGGGGCACGGCCACCACCAGGTCGCCCGCCCGGTCCAGGTCCCGGATCACCGCGGTCAGCAGCCGGGACAGACCCGGCCCCAGTCCCAGCAGGCGATTGTACTTGAAACCCCGGACCGCCGTTGCCAGCGGACCGGCGTGCCCGGCCGCGGCCCGGGCCAAGTCAAAGGCCGGCGCCTGCTCCAGGCACTCGCCGCAGAGGTGATGGGCGGCCTCGTCGGCCGCAAAGGGCCGGCCGCAGCAGGTGCACTTGGCCCCGCCCAGAAAATCCGTTTCCCGGGCGCAGCGGGGACACAGTTCCCGGTCCCGCTCCCGGGACAGGGGCAGGGCGCAGCCCAGGCACAGCGACGGGAAGACCACGTCGGCCAGGCGCGAGCCCAGTGCTTGCCAGGGCCGGCGACTCACCGGCCCAGCCGTTCCGCGATCAGCCGGCCGAACTCCGAACACTTGACCTCCCGGGCCCCGTCCATCTGGCGGGCCAGGTCATAGGTCACCGTCCCCGCGGCCACGGTCTCGGCCAGGGCCCGCCTGACCGCCTCGGCCGCCTCGGTCCAGCCCAGGTGCTCGAGCATCATCACCCCGCTCAGGATCAGGGACCCGGGATTGACCTTGTCCAGACCGGCGTACTTGGGGGCGGTGCCGTGGGTCGCCTCGAACAGGGCGCACCCGTCGCCGATATTGGCCCCCGGGGCCAGGCCCAGTCCGCCCACCTGGGCGGCCAGGGCGTCGGACAGATAATCGCCGTTGAGATTCGGGGTGGCGATGACGTCGTACTCGTCGGGCCGGAGCAGGACCTGCTGGAACATGGCGTCGGCGATCCGTTCCTTGATGACGACCACGCCCTCGGGCACCCGGCCCTGATACCGCGTCTCGACCTCGGCCTCGGCCACGGTCCGCCCGGCGAATTCCCGGGCGCACAGCTCGTAGCCCCATCGGGCAAAGGCCCCCTCGGTGTGCTTCATGATGTTGCCCTTGTGGACCAGGGTCATTGACCGCCGGCCCCGCTCGAGGGCGTAATTCACGGCCATCCGGACCAGCCGCTCGGTCCCGGCCCGGCTCATGGGCTTGATCCCGATGGCCGAACCCGGGGCCACCTCCGCGCCGAACTCGTCGCCGATGATTCGGATCAGCCGCTCGGCCTGGGGTGATCCGGCCGGCCACTCCAGACCGGTGTACAGGTCCTCGGTGTTCTCCCGGAAGACGACCACGTCCAGCAGGTCCGGCCGCGTCACCGGGGCCGGCACCCCGGGGATGTGCTTGACCGGCCGGACGCAGGCGTACAGGTCCAGGACCTGGCGCAGGGTGACGTTGAGCGAGCGGAAGCCCCCGCCCACCGGCGTGGTCAGGGGCCCCTTGAGGCCGAGGCCGATGTCCCTCAGCCGGTCGAGGGTCTTGTCGGGCAGATACGAGCCGGTCCGCTCCAGGGCCTTTTCCCCCCCGAAAAGTTCGATCCAGACGATCTGACGCTCCCCGCCGTAAACCGCTTCGACCGCCCGGTCCAGGACCGGACGGGTGGCGGCCCAGAGGTCGGGGCCGACCCCGTCGCCCTCGATAAAGGCCGCCTCGACCCGTTCCCGGCTCACGATTCGGTCTCCGCGTCGTCCGGGGCCAGGCCGTGGCCGAGGGCGTAATTCCGGAAGGTCTGGAAGTCCACGTCACGGCCGATGCCGGGACAGTTGTTCTTGGCCACGGCAAAGCCCTCGGGGTTTTGGACGTTGCCCGGGAAATAGGGCCACAGCGAGCAGATCTCGGGCTTGACCGGATGCACGGCGCATCCGGAGATGGAGTGGTCGTAGAACAGGCAGTAGCCGTCACCGCCAACGGCCACGTACCACCACCCGCCGCTCTGCCGGCAGAACTGGGTCAGCAACCGCTCCACGGGCAGACCCAGGAAGGCGGCCAGCGCGTCGATCCGCGCCGGGTTCAGGGCGATGCCGCCCTCTCCCTGGCAGCACCAGCCGCATTGCCGGCAATGAAATATCTCGTCCACGTCACGTTCTCGACAGGCCGAACAGCGGGAAGGTTTTTCGGTGGTGAAAGGCGATGACCTCGTCGGCCGCCTCCCGGGCCGCCTCCCAGCGGCCGCCGTGCAGGTCCTGATCCGGATGGTGGAGGGTCAGCGACCGCGGCGGCCGGCCGGGCAGATGGGCGATGACTTCCTCGGGCAGGCGGTCCTCGACCTCCCGGCCGCACATCTCGGCCCAGGCCAGGGTCCAGCACCGGGCGACATTGATCACGTTGTACCCCCCGCCGCCCAGGGCGATCCACGGCTTGCCCAGCTCCTTGAAGGCCCGGACGGCGTGCATGAAGCCGTGGGTAGTCAGGTTCAGGTTGGCCAGGGGGTCGGAATACATGGTGTCCACCCCGAGCTGGGTCACCAGGAAATCGGGGTCAAAGGCCCTGACCACGGGCAGGGCCACCTCGTCCATCATCCGCCGGAAAAGCTCGTCGTCGGCGTCGGGCAACAGCGGCAGATTGACGGCAAAGCCCTTGCCCGGGCCGTCGCCCCGCTCCTGCTCGGAGCCGGTGCCCGGAAACAGGGTCTGGCCCGACTGGTGGACGGACACGGTCAACACCCGGTCGGTCCGAAAAAAGGCCCACTGGACCCCGTCGCCGTGGTGGGCGTCGAGGTCCACGTAGGCCGCCCGCGCCCCGTTTTGGACCAGCATCTTGAGGATCAGGGCCGCGTCGTTCAGGTAGCAGAAGCCCGAGGCCTTGCTCGGCCCGGCGTGATGCATCCCGCCGGCCGGGTTGAAGGCGATCGGGGACCGGCCCGAGGCGACCTCGTCCTTGCACTGGATCGAGGCCCCGGACAGGAGGGCCGACCAGTCGTACACGCCCTTGAACACCGGGTTGTCCCCGCTGCCCAGGCCGTAGCCCAGGCCGCCGGCGGTCCACAGGCCGCTGTTGGCCTTTTCCAGGACGTCCAGGTAAAACGACTCGTGCCACTGGGCCAGCTCCTCGCGGGTGGCCGACCTGGTCTCGATCCGGGCCGGGTCCTCGGGGCCGATGACCCCCAGGGCCAGGCAGGTGTCCAGCCAGAGCTGGAGCCGGTGCACCCGCAGGGGATGGGATGGGCCGTAGTCGAACCGGTTGTAGTCCGCGGTAAAGGCGAAACGGGGTCCGGACATTTAACTTCCTTGAAAAACCGGTAAAATTGAACATAACACGGTCCGACTAAATGTCAAGTTCGCCGGGGCGGACCAGGCCCCGGGCCGGCGGTCGCCGGGCCCCCGGAATTGTGACTGAATTCACTTCAGCGGCTTGCCTTTTACTAACTGATTTGCTAAACAACAGAGGGTTAAACACGACGACCTCGACCGGTGGGGGTCTGCAACGGATAAGGGAATGGGGTGCAAGGAGGTCAACACCATGCTCTGGAACGAAAAATTTGAGACCATGTCTGATGACGAAATGCAGGCCTTTCAACTGGCCAAGCTGAAGGAGACCGTGGCCTGGGTCTATGACCGGGTGCCGATGTACAAGCGGAAATTCGACGAAAAGGGGGTCCACCCGGACGACGTCAAGGACCTGGTCGATCTGGGCAAGCTGCCCTTCACGATCAAGACCGATCTGCGGGACAATTATCCCTTTGGCCTGTGCGCCGTGCCCCTGAACCAGGTCGTTCGGGTCCACGCCAGCAGCGGCACCACCGGCAAGCCGATCACCGGCCCCTACACCAAGGAAGACCTGGAGCAGTGGACCGAGTGCATGGCCCGCAACTTCGCCGCCGCCGGGATCGGACCGGACGACATCTTCCAGAACGCTTACGGCATGGGCCTGTTCACCGGGGGCCTGGGCTTTCACCAGGCGGCCACGGCCGTGGGCTGCGTCATCGTCCCCGCCTCGTCGGGCATGACCGAGCGCCAGGTGACCCTGATCAAGGACTTCGGGACCACGGCCATCGGCTCGACGCCGTCCTACGCCCTGACCATCGCCGAGAAGGCCCAGGACATGGGCGTCGATCTGCGGGAGCTGCCCCTGCGGGTGGGCATCTTCGGGGCCGAGCCCTGGACCGAGGAGATGCGCCGCGAGATCGAGGAACGGATGGGCATCAACGCCCACGAGGCCTACGGCCTGACCGAACTGATGGGCCCGGGCGTGGCCTTTGACTGCTCGGCCAAGAACGGCCTGCACGTCAACGAGGACCACATCATGGCCGAGGTCATCGATCCCATCACCGAGGAGGTGCTGCCCCTGGGCACCCAGGGCGAGCTGGTCTTCACCGCCGTCCAGCGCCGGGCCATGCCCATGATCCGCTACCGGACCCGGGACATCACCACCCTCCGCCGCGAGAAGTGCTCCTGCGGCCGGACCCTGATCAAGATGGAGAAGATCTACGGCCGCTCGGACGACATGCTGATCATCTCCGGGGTCAACGTCTTCCCCAGCCAGATCGAGTCCATTCTGCTCGAGGTCCCCGAGGTCGAGCCCCAGTACGTGCTCATCATCCGCAAGAAGGGTTACCTGGACGCCCTGAGCGTGGACGTCGAGGCCAAGCCCGAGGTCTATGATCTGGGTGAGGAAAAACTCAAGGAGATCGAAAAGAAGATCACCGGCAAGATTCGGGGCACGGTCGGCATCGGCGTTGCCGTCCGGCTGGTGCCGCCCAAGTCCATCGAGCGTTCCGAGGGCAAGGCCAAGCGCGTCTTCGACGCCCGCAACATGTGATCATCCACCCTGGATTCCGGGCCCGGTCCCCTGGCGGGGCCGGGCCTTTTTTTTTATCCTCGAGGACCCGGGGCCAACCGCCCGGCACTCAGCCGGACCGCCGGGCCACCCGGCGCAACACCCCCGGGGTTATCCGGGGGACGTTGTCCCAGTCGGCCAGGGCGGCCCGGGCCCGGGCCCGGCAATCGTCGATGGCCGCCCCCAGGCGGGCGCAGGCCAGGTCCTGGTCATCTTTGGCCGCGACGACCATGGGCTCGCCCAGGACGTAAACCGCCCGACAGCCCGGATAGGGCACGTAAACCTTGTTCCAGGCCTTCTCGAAAATAAATTTCCGGTCGGCCACCACCCCGTAAGGGACGATCGGCCGGCCGGTCTTCTGGGCCACCCGGATGACGCCCGGCTTGACCACCCGGGCCGGTCCCTGGGGGCCGTCCACGGTGAAGATGGTCGAATACCCCTCCCGGGCGGCCTTCATCAGGGCCACCAGCCCCCCGACCGCCCCGTGGGTGGACGAGCCCCGCACCACCCGATAACCCAGGCAGGTGGCGCCTTTGGTCATCAGATCGCCGTCCCTGGACTGGCTGATGAGCACGGTGAAGTTCTGGCGGACCAGAAAGGGCAGGGTGGCCAGTTCATCGTGGTGCCACATGGCCAGGACCGAGACCGGGTGCTCGATCAGGTGGTCGAGCCCGACCACCCGGGCCCGCCAGAACCGGGAGGAGAAAAAATACCCCCGGGCCAGCCAGGCCGGAAAGCGCTCTTCCCACCACTTGGCGTAGAATCCGGACATGGGGTCCTCGTTTGGCGATGGGTCGCTCGGCCGACAGATTCCCGGGAGGCGTCTGATCCACGATCATCCGCAACAATATCGGGATAAAAACATGCTGTCCGGCCGCCCCGGCGGGGAGGATCACGACAAATCCTGGTCCCTGCCCGCGCCCGGGCCCGGCCGGGTGTAAACCGCTCGGAACGTCTCGGCCGCCCCCTCAAAGCAAATGTCGCAACCCTGGTCGTTGCAGGCCGAAGGCTCGATCGGCTCCAGCCGGACCTCAAATCCCAGGGACCGGTACAGCCCGACCACCTCGCTCAGCCGGGGCTCGTTCATCACCGTCTGGCGGGTCCATCCCTGGGCGGTCAGTTCCTGGTCTCGGGTCAAGACCGATTCCCTCCAGCCTGGAGGCAGCCTGATTATAAAACAGGGGCCATATGGGGTCAATCGGCCCCGTCCGCCCCGGGCACTCGAAAAAACTCTTTGACATCGCCAGGGCCGAAAGCTAGAGTTCAGCCAGAGGGGCAACTTGGGGAAGTGACTCTGAAATATGAGTAGGGGGTGACATGAAAAAGCTGGTAATATTTCTCGCCTTTTCGTTACTCCTGATCTTGCCGGCCGCCCTGGTGGCGGCCGATCAGAGCGATTTGCCGGTCAAACCCGAAGACCAGGCCACGCCGCAGGCCACGGCCAACACCTTTTTCCATTTGATGGGCGCCGGCCGGTTCACGGAGGCCGCCCAACTGGTGCCCGAGGACCAGCGGGCCGCCTTCCTGGAACGGATGCCCCTCAAGGACACCCCTGAGGGCAAACTGCTGATGACCGTGTACAACGGTTTTGTCAAGCTGGACAAGGTCACGGTCAGCGGTGACACGGCCGAGGGCACGCCTTTAGTCCGCTTCAAGGACAAGGTCCGATCATTCGTGCCCCACAAGTTCGTCCGCCAAGAGGGTAAGTGGTACATCAATCGGTTCTGATCGATCCGCTGATTCATAGCCGGACGAAAAAGACCGGCCGCGTCCCGCCCCGGGGGTGACGCGGCCCTTTGTTTCCGGAGGCCTGGCGCGGTGTCGAGTGAACGGCCGGTCATCATCCCCGGGCCCCCCGACCTGGAGGGCCGCCAGGGAAGACCTGACGCTGATTGGTGCCTGCTGATCACCCACCCCCATCCCCAGTACGGCGGATCCATGGACAACAACGTGGTCTGGGCCCTGGCCGAGGCCGCCGACCGGGCCGGCCTGGGCTGGCTCCGGTTCAATTTCCGCGGCACCGGGGACTCCCAGGGACGCTTTGACCAAGGCCGAGGCGAGGCCGACGATATCCGCCACGCCCTGGCCTGGCTGGCCGGCGGGGCCGAGGGAGGCCGCCTCCAGGTGATCCTGGCCGGCTATTCCTTTGGCGCCTGGGTCGCCGCCGGCCTGGACGATCCCCCGCCGGTTCTCAAGGCCACGATCCTGGTCGCCCCGCCCGAGGGTTTCCTGACCATGACCCGCCCCGAAAATTTCGTCCCGCCGCTCCTGGTCATTGCCGGCGATCAGGACCAGTTCGGTCCCCGCTACCAGGTCGAGAACCTGATGGGCCGTCTCAAGGAGCCCCATCGCCTGGAGATCCTGGCCGGGGTGGATCATTTCTTCGGGGGGGCCGAGGGGAGATTGATCGATCTGGTTATCCCCTTTTTGGAACAAATTGCGGGTGGCGGGCCGGTTTGACCGGGGGCGGCCTCGGATCCGATCTTTCATACATCTTGTAGTAAAAAATTTTTTTTACCCAATATCTTGTTTTTTTCTTGACAAGGCCCCCTATATTGATTAGGGTCTTAACCAGGGGCGAAAAGGAGATACCGGGCGCGACGGTCGATGGTACTCCCTCCCTGGCGAAATTTTTGGGACGGCCGGTATAGCGCGCTGAATCAAGGCCCCCAAGTACAAGCCTGGCAACAGGCTTCCCCCACCCCCCGGACCGGCCGGTCCCCCCGGCCGGTCCACTTATTCAGACCGCTTCCCCGCTGATCACCCGATTGCGACCGCCCTCCTTGGCCCGGTACAGGGCCCGGTCGGCCCGTTCGATCAGGGCGGTCAGGTCATCGCCGGACCAATGGCGGGCCACGCCGATGGACACGGTGATGCGGCCGATGGATTCCTTGGTATCGCTCTTGACGAAATGCCGCCGACCGATCACCTGGCGGATATTTTCGGCCAGCTTCACGGCGTCAGACAGGGAGGTCTCCGGCAGGAGAATGGCGAATTCCTCGCCTCCGTAACGGGACACGGTATCCTTGCCCTTGCAGCACAGGAGGAGGGCATCGGCCGTCAGCCTGAGCACCCCGTCGCCGACCACGTGGCCGTACGTGTCGTTGACCTTCTTGAAGTGGTCGATGTCGATCATCATGATGCAGTTCTCGACCTGGGGGACGGTTGACACCGCCGCCTCGAAGGCAGTGGCCAGGGCCTTGCGGTTGGCCAGGCCGGTCAGGACGTCGATGGTCGCCTGTTCCCGGGCCTTTTCCAGCTCCTGGCCCAGGACGATCGTCTTCTGACGGCTGTCGTTGAGTTGTTTTTGCAGGGCCTGGTTGCTGTTGAGGAGGGTGCCCGTCTGGGAGACGATCTTGCGGAGGATGTCGGTCATGGCCTCGGGCTCGAGGCCGTCCTCGAACCGGTCAACGTGACCCTTGACCGAATCCTCGTATCGAGTCAATTCCTGGTCGGCCGCGGCCAGATCGTTCAGGTTCTCGGCCATTATCTGCCGCAGGGCGTTTTGGGTCTCGATCAGCTGTCCCAAACCATCGACCGTGACGAACCGTTGATAGAGGTCCTGGCCGACCTCGGTGGTGAAGGGCCTCCCCTCCCGGATCAGTTCGTCGATGGCCGCTGACAGGGTCGAATTCTTGCCCGAAACGTACTCGTAGAACACGGCATAGTTGATTGGATTGGGGGGAACGTCCAGTTTGCCCATGGTTTGGAGGGCCAGGCGCAGATACTCTTCGGCTGAGTCCTTGGATTCCGGATAGTGGTCCATGAAGCCTCTCACCCTCCCCCGTCTCGGTCACCAGGGAAGACCTGCCGGTCGGAGACCGGGCCGATGCGGTGATGATGGCCTGAACTTAATAAAGTCGCCTGGACCGGGGCCGAGGCGAGCCTCGTCCGAGCGGCTGATCAATCCTTCCTTTTCCAATATGCTATCACATAAACGTCTAATGTCCACCTCTTTTTGGGACTGGAGACCGGGCATCCGAAACGATATTTTTATATATTTTCAATAAGTAATAGCGGCCTTGATCTTTCCCTGACAAAGCCCTCTTGAAAAGTCGGCTATCGAGTTTATATTGGTATTGTATCGGCCAGCCCGATATCAAACTGGACCGGCTTGGACCGGGCAATCGGGGGGCGAGACCGAAAATCAGACCAAAGGCGGCCGCGGGTCGCCTGACATAAGGAGGGAGAGACATGGCCAAGACAATAGGAATTGACCTGGGGACCACCAACAGCGTGGTCGCCGTCCTGGACGGCGGCGAACCCAAGGTCATCAACAACGAGGAAGGCGGTCGAACGACCCCGTCGGTGGTGGCCTTTACCGACAAGGGCGAACGCATCGTCGGGGCGGCGGCCAAAAGGCAGGCCGTCACCAATCCGACCAATACCATTTACTCCATCAAGCGGTTCATGGGCCGGCGCCTGGAAGAGGCGGGCGACGAGATCAAGCAGGTGCCCTACGAGGTCCACGGCACGGACACGGGCGTCATGGTCCGGACGCGGGGCAAGGACTACACCCCGCCGGAAATCAGCGCCATGATCCTGGGCAAGCTCAAGAAGTCGGCCGAGGACTACCTGGGCGAGAAAGTGCAGAACGCGGTCATCACCGTGCCGGCCTACTTCAACGACTCCCAGCGCCAGGCCACCAAGGACGCGGGCAAGATCGCCGGGCTGACGGTCGAGCGGATCATCAACGAGCCCACGGCGGCGGCCCTGGCCTACGGCCTGGAGAAGAAGACCAACGAGACCATTGCCGTGTACGACTTCGGCGGCGGCACCTTTGACATCAGCATCCTCGAGGTGGGCGACGGGGTGGTCGAGGTCAAATCGACCAACGGCGACACCCATCTGGGCGGCGACAACCTGGACCAGCGGGTCATCGACTGGCTGGTGGCCGAGTTCAAGAAGGAACAGGGCATCGACCTCTCGAAGGACCCCATGGCCATGCAGCGGCTCAAGGAGGCCGCCGAAAAGGCCAAGATCGAACTGAGCACCACCCTGGAGACGGACGTCAATCTGCCGTTCGTCACCGCCGACGCCGGCGGTCCGAAGCACCTCAACCTGAAGCTGACCCGGGCCAAGTTCGAGGGCCTGGTGTCCGACCTGATCGAGCGGACCCTGGGGCCGACCCGGGAGGCCCTCAAGGACGCCGGGCTGGGCACCGACAAGATCGACGAGGTCGTGCTCGTGGGTGGCTCGACCCGCATCCCGAAAGTGGTCGAGGCGGTCAAGGGCCTGTTCGGCAAGGAGCCCCACAAGGGCGTCAACCCGGACGAGGTGGTGGCCGTGGGCGCGGCCATCCAGGGCGGCGTGCTCACCGGCGAGGTCGAGGACGTGCTGCTCCTGGACGTGACCCCGCTGTCCCTGGGCATCGAGACCCTGGGCGGGGTCATGACCCGGCTGATAGAGCGCAACTCGACCATCCCGGTGCGCAAGAGCGAGATCTTCTCGACCGCCGAGGACAACCAGAGCGCGGTGGACGTCCACGTCCTTCAGGGCGAGCGCGAGTTCGCCGGGGACAACCGGACCCTGGGCCGGTTCCGGCTGTCGGGCATCCCGCCCGCTCCCCGGGGCCTGCCCCAGGTCGAGGTCACCTTTGACATCGACGCCAACGGCATCGTCCACGTCAGCGCCAAGGACACGGCCACCGGTCAGGAGCAGAGCATCGAGGTCACCGCGTCCAGCGGCCTGAGCGAGACCGAGGTCGAGCGCATGGTCGGCGACGCCAAGCGGAACGAGGCCGAGGACAAGCAGCGCCGGCGCGAGGTGGACACCCGCAACCGGCTGGATCAGGCCATCTACGCCACCGAGAAGCTGGTCGCCGAGCACAAGGACAAGCTGGACCCGGCTTCCCTGGGGGCGGTGGAAAAGGCCCTCGAGGACGGCCGGGCCGCGCTCAAGGCCCAGGCCGGGGTCGAGGAGATGGACCGGCACCTGGAGGCCATCACCCAGGCCTCACACGCCATGGCCCAGGCCATGTACGGCCAGGCCGGGGCGGCCGGCGGCTGCGCCGGCGGCGCCTGCGGCGCCGGGGCCCAGGGCGGACCCGGACCGAGGGGTGACGACGACGTGATCGACGCCGAGTACACCCAGGCGTAACCAACAACCCGGGGGGCGCGACAAAAAGCGCGCCCCCTGGAAATCGATCGGAGGAGTGGTAATATTTAAATGGAGACCGGCTACCGCACCGCGGCGGTCTCCATTACAAAAGTCCCCCCCGGGAGGTGAGCGGACCTCCCATCAACAATACCTCCCTCCGCCAGGGGGCGCCCGGAATACGGGCGCCCCCGCTTTTTTGGCCCGGGCGAGGGAACGGACCCGGGCGGCCGCTGGCCGATCCTGTTTGATTATCATCGGGCGAGATTTGGCCCCATTTTTTTTCGGACCGGGCCCAAAAAAAAGTGGCATGCGGGGCCGGGCCTTGGTTATACTTCAATCAGCCTGCCCTCCCGCAGGGGCGGGTTTTTTGTGCGCGGCGCGCAACGTTTGGCTGAGTGGAGGACGATCATATGGTCCGTCGAAACGGGCTCAAGATAGTGGTGTTACTGATCGTGGTCCTAATGGGGGCCATGACCCTGGCCGCGCCGGCGGCCCGGGCCGAGAACGTCTGCCAAATCCAGGGCTATGACAGCCCCGAGTGCCGGGCCTTTGTGACCTGGGCCTCGACCAATGGCTACCAGTTGACGCCGGCCCTGATCGACCGGATCAAGACCCGGCTGGATGCGGCCAAGCCCCGGATTTTTCTTAAGGCCAAATCCTGGGCCGACGGCCGCCGGATGGCCTTTGCCATTGCCCAGCGCGTGGTCCTGGACTATTACGGCGGAAGATAGGTCCGTCTGGGCCCCGAGGGCCGCTAACTCACGGAAAACGAGCCCTTTTTTTATTTCCCCTCAATCCTGATTCGATTGCCCTGCCATCTTAGCCCGTAGTCCGGCCAGGTTCTCTTCGATGGCCTTGGTCTGGGGATGGTCCGGCCCCAGGGCCCTCCGGCTGATCTCCAGGGCGGCCAAAAAATTCTTTTCCGCCTCGTTGTATTCGCCTTGGTCTCGGAGCACCCAGGCCAAGTTGTTGAGGCGTAATGCGTAGCTCGGATGCCCTTGGCCGATGGTTCGTTGGTCAATATCCAGGGCCTGTCGATACAACCTCTCGGCCTCATCGTACTTACTCTGGGCCCGAAGCAAACCGGCCAGGTTGTTGAGGCGTAATGCGTAGCTCGGATGCTCCTTACCGATAGTTCGCTCTCCAATATCCAGAGCCTGTCGATACAACCTCTCGGCCTCATCGTATTTGCCCTGATTTTCGAGCACCCCTGCCAGGTTGTTGAGGTGAGTGGAGTAATCCGGATGCTCCTTCCCAATTGTCCGTTCGGCAATATCCAGGGCCTGTCGAAACAACCCCTCGGCTTCATCGTATTTACCCTGATTTTCGAGCACCCCGGCCAGGTTGTTGAGTTGCGCGGCGTAATGCGAATTCTCCTGGCCAATGGTCCGCCCGTCAATATCCAGGGCCTGTCGAAACAACCCCTCGGCCTCATCGTATTTACCCTGGGCATCAAGCAGCAAAGCCAGGTTGTTGAGGTTAGTGGCGAAGTAGAGATGTTCCTTTCCCTTGGCCCTCTCCACGCGCGACACAACAATACGCTGGATTTTCTCGGAAGCGACATAGAACCCACTGTCCTTTAGGTACTTAGCCTCGCGCGACAAGGCGTTGGCGTTGGGGAAATCCTCCTTCTCGTCGGCCTCTGGATTCAAGTCAGCCAGGTGGATCAGGTGGGGTATGAGGGGATAGGCGTCCTTATACGTTCCTGTTTTTGACACTTCCTGAATGACCCTGTCCAACCGTTCCGCAACCTTCTGACCTACACGATAGCGGTGGTCCCCAAGTCGACCCACTTCCTGGATCAAGCGGTGAACCGAATAACCCCCGTCAGGCCGGCCCTGAACGACCGAATAGCCGGCCAGTTTTGCCAGAGTCCGCCCAGCCCGTTTCACCGAGGTTTTCATGGTCAGGGCCAGCACCTCGGCGGTTATCAGTTCCGGGTCCAGATAGGCGATGTACCGCAAAGCCTCCTGGCCTCGGCGACCGGTGAACCGTTTTTGGACCACGGACATGGCCGCGTCAATGGATGACTCCGCCTTGGTATGCACCGGGGCGGAATGGTGCATCACGTCTTGAAGGTCAGCGCACAAATCCACCACGGGCACGCGCCGGGCCACCTTGCCCAGGATTTCCAGGGCCACGGGCAATCGGTCCACGCGGCGGCAGATTTCACCAATGGCCTCGACCTGCCGATCCGTGGGCTGCGTGTCGTGCGTGTCAGCGTAAGACCAAAAGATGTCTCGGGCCTCATCTTCCAATGGCAGTTCCAGACTGATGGTCCCCAGGCCCACGTCTGTCTGGCGAGTGGTCACCAGGAGGTGGGCCTGATTAAAATGAAGTTGCCCAGGTATCTGACCGGTATCGAGATTGTCCAGGACGATCAGCTTGAGGCCAGTGTGAGCCCGCATCCGGGCCAAAACGAGGTTGATGAGTTCGGGATCGGTAATCTTGTCCGGAACGGCCCAGCCGAGACCTTCGGCCATCGCTCGAAGGGCCTGGCTCAACGGCCGGTCCCCGGCCAGCCAATAAACCCCGCCCGGGTAATTCGAGGCGTGCCGCCAGGCATATTCCACGGCCATGGCCGTCTTGCCCAGCCCGCCCTGGCCGATCAGGCTGATATCCGCCACCGCGGTCGGTTGACTGAGCGCGGTAGCGCCGGCGGTCCCCAGGTCGGCCTCGATGCGGGCGATCCAGGACTCGTGATGTTTCAGGAGGGGATTGCGCCCATGAGGCACACAAAACGGCGCTGCTCCAGAATGAGGCCCCGGCGGTATCAGGGGTGGCCCAAGCGGGAAGGGCGGAATTGTCCTGCCCCGCCGTCCGATTGTCTTCCGCCAGATCGCCCCGGCACCCTTGCCCAGCCAGGCGACGATATTGCCTAGAACAGCACCGATAATCGTTTCCCCAATAGGCAATGGCAACTCCGACTGTGGTGATGCTTATCCGATTGTCCAAGAAATAATAACTTATTTGGTCCTACCTGGGAAGCATAGGACGCAATAATATCCGACATAATCCCTGACACAGATATTGCCGTACCGCAAAGTACGATCGGGCCTCTCGTCTGGTCTTGTCCCCAGGCAACCCCCAAGTTACAATAAAAGTCCGGCGGCAAGACGATTCCCACCCCGCCGGATAATCAGACATGAAAGGACGATTCGAGGCTGGTCCCAACACAGGAGGCGGCACATGGCCATTATCACCATTTCCAGGGGTTCCCATAGCCACGGCAAGGAAATCGCCGAAAAGGTGGCCCAGACCCTGGGCTACGAGTGCATCGCCCGGGAAATCCTGATCGAGGCCGCGGATCAGTTCCATATCCCGGAACCAAAGCTGATCAAGGCCCTCGAAAATGCGCCGACCATGCTCCACGGCCTGACCTATGGCCGCGAGAAATACGTCTCCTTTGTCGAGGAGGCCTTCCTGGCCCACGTCCAGAAGGACAACGTGGTCTATCACGGCCTGGCCGGTCATTTTTTCCTTAAAGACGTCAAACACGCCCTCAAGGTCCGGATCATCGCCGACTTCGAGGACCGGGTCAGACTCGAGATCGAGCGGAAGCAGGAGGAGGCCGGACCCGCCCCGCCCGATCAGCCGGTGGAGCGAGAAGACCTGGGCGGGTTCTCCCGGTTCATGAAAAAGCTCGAAAACGCCATGGCCGCCGCGGGCGTGGCCGCCGAGGGCGACGCGGAAGGCGCACGGATTATGGAGCCGGCCCGGCCCGAGGACCCCCGGGAACTGCTGAAAAGGGAAGACGAAAAACGCCGCCAGTGGTCCCTGGCCCTCTACGGCATCGACACCGCTGATCCGTCCCTGTACGACCTGGTCATCCACGTCCGCCGGCTCACCGTGGAGGACGCGGCCGACATCATCTGCCACACCGTGAACCGGCCCCAGTTCGCCACCACGACCGAGTCCCAGCTCGCCCTGGACGACCTGCTCCTGGCCGCGAGGGCCAAGGCGGTCATCGTCAACACCTGGCCCGGGGTCCGGGTCGTGGCCCATCAGGGGGCGATCGTGGTCCATACCCAGGCCACCGTGGTCCAGGAGGCCGAGGTCCGCCGCCGGATCATCGAGTTAGCCCGAACCGTCAAGGGCGTGAGAGACGTCCGGGTCCACGTGGAATTGATCACCTCGTCGTGATCCGGGCCATATTATCTCCATGGATTGCCGGGGCTTCAGGGGTTTTTTCTTTGACAGTCCGACAGCGGCGTGCCACCTTGGGGGCTGATTGCATACAGGGAGCCCGGATCATTCCTGGGGGTTCGTAGCGACGACGCAGTAGAAGCCTCATGAATGACCCGGGCTGAGGAGAAGACCATGCCCGCCCTCGAGTATGATCCCCAACTGTGTGTCGCCTGCGAGACCATTGACTGCCTCACCCGCTGCACCTATCTGGACCTGGACCTGGCCGCGGCCCGGGCCGAGCGGGAGAAGATCATGGCCGGCGAGGACTCGTCGGTCCTGACCGACTGCGCCACCTGCTACGCCTGCGAAGAGTATTGTCCTTACAACAACCACCCCTTCTATCTGATCGTCGAGCGGCAGGAAGACAAAAAACTCTGGCCGGTGCCCATCCCCATCTACAAGCAGCAACTGGGCATGATGGCCCCCAAAACCAAGGAGCCGCCCCGGCCACTGACCGCCCCGGTGGTCAACATGTGCTTCTTTCCGATGCTCAAGCGAGCGGTTCGGGGCGATCTGTTTGCAGGCTGCGACATGATCGTGGGCAGCGACATCTTTTGCAACATCATGTGGCTGCACACGGCCGGCAACTCGGTCATCCGCGAGCGCCTGCCCCGGGTGATCGACAAGATCTGGACCGAGCACCTGGAGCCCAGCGGCATCGACGAGATGATCTGCTATCACGACGAGTGCTACGGGACCTACACCCAGTTGGCCCCGGCCTTTGGCTTTGACGTGCCGTGGAGGTCGATTCACCTGTTCGAATACCTCAACCAGCGCCTGGACGAACTCAAGGACAAGATCCGGCCCCTGGGGCTCAAGGCCGCCTATCAGCGGCCCTGCAGTAACCGGCTGTCACCCCATATCGACTCCCTGGTGGACGAGATCTTCGGCAAGATCGGGGTGACCCGGGTCGAGCGCGAGTACGACCGGGCCAACGCATTGTGCTGCGGCGGGGTGCTCAAGCTCCAGCAGCGCGACGACCTGGCCGAGGACGTGCAGCGCAAAAACCTCGATGACATGAAGGCCCACGGGGCCATGGTCTGCGTGTTCAACTGTCCGGCCTGTTTCATGTTCCTGGGCGAGGCCGCGGCCAGGCGGGGTCTGATGCCCACCCTGATGAGCGAGCTGTGCCAGATCGCTTTGGGCGAGCCGCCGCTGAAGATGGGAGGTTAGGGCATGGAGGAGGTCAAGGCCGAGCTGGAGAGGATCGTCGGGCCGGATTACGTCTCGGACGCGGCCGAGGAGCTGTTTTTCTACTCGCGGGACCAGGGGACCATGGAGCCCGGGTTCCCGGACCTGGTGGTCATGCCGGGCTCGGTCGAGGCGGTACAAAAAATCGTCCGGCTGGCCCAGTCACGGAAGATCCCGGTAGTGCCCATGGGCGGCGGCCTGGTGCTGTCCGGGCTCTCCCGGGCGCTCAAGGGCGGGATCGTCCTGGACCTGAAGCGCCTGAGCCGCATCCTCGAGGTGGACGAGGTCAACCGGTGGGCCCTGGTCGAGGCCGGGGCCTCCCAGGGCATGCTCCAGGCCCACCTCAAGAAACACCATCCCACGCTCAAGCACTCGATTCCCGACGCGCCGCCCATCGCCACCCTGGCCGGCAACATGCTGATCCACGGCTCGGGGCATCTGTCCCATCTGGCCGGGTTTCACACCGACATGCTGGGCGGCCTGGAGGTGGTCCTGCCCACGGGCGAGGTGGTCCGGGTCGGTTCGCCGTCGGTCTCGCCCTATTGGTTCGGCCGGGCGCCGCTGCCTGATCTGGCGGGCCTGTTTCTGGGCTGGGCCGGCACGACCGGCATCGTCACCAAGCTGGCGGTCAAGCTCTTCCCCAAGCGCCGGTTCAGCGACGTCGAGATTTTTGTGATTGACGACCCGGACCTGGGGGCCGAGGTCCTGGGCCGGCTGACCTGGATCGGCCAGGGCGAGGACCTGAACGCCTGGATGACCCCCAAGCCCGAGTGGGCCGACGGCCTGCTGCACTTCAACCTAACTTACGCCGCCGACAGCGAGGAGGAACTGGCCTTCAAGCGGAAAATGATCAAGGCCTCGGTGCGACACCTGATAGATAAACGCCTCGCCGGGTTCATGGTCCTGCCCACGCCCATGAAGAAGCGGTTTTTGGAGGAGCCGGCCACGACCCTGACCCGGTTCGCCGACGTGCGCAAGGGCGGCGGCTTCGAGTACGTGGGCGGGATCATGCCCATCGGCCTGTTCGCTCCGGCCTACCGCCTGGGGCTGGACATCGCCCAGGGGAGCGACGTGGCCTGGTCCATGGGTTGCCGGGTCATCGGACAGGGCCACGCCATGATGTTCTTCTACGCCTATGCCTTCAACCGGGCCGATCCGGCCGACGTGGAGCGGGCCAAGGAGGCCCTCGAAAAAACCAACGCCGGCGTCCTGGACCTGGGCGGCATCCCCTGGAAGGCCGAGGCCCCGGCCCAGCGCCAGATCCTCTCTCGGATGGACCCGGGGACCATTGACTTGATGGACCGGCTCCGGCGGGCAATCGATCCGGGGCGGATCATGAATCCGGGCAACTGGGAGGTGAACTGATGCGCCACGCCGAGATCCTCCACCGCTGCTTCCGCTGCGGATACTGCAAGCTGCCCGACGACTACCAGGACCTGAACTGCCCCTCCTACCTCCGCAACCGGTTCGAGACCTTTTCGCCCGGCGGCCGGATGTGGCTGCTGCGGGCCTGGCTGGAAGGCGAGATCGAGACCAGCCCGCGCCTGGCCCGGATCCTGTACTCGTGCGCCACCTGCAACAACTGCGTCGAGCACTGCACCTTTCCCAAGTTCAAGGACGACCTGGTGGATACCTTCATCGCCGGGCGGGAGGCCCTGGTCGATCAGGGCCGGGTGCCGCCCGAGGTCCGCGACTATTTCAAGGCCGTCCAGATCAGCGGCAACCCGTACAAAAGACCCCAGGCCGAGCGGGGCGACTGGGCCCGGGACCTGGGGCTGCCCGCCTACAGCGGGCAGGAGTTTCTGCTGTACGCCGGCTGCGTGGGCTCGTTCGACGAGCAAGGACAAAAAACCGCCCGGGCCGCGGCCGGGCTGCTTTCAGACCTGGGGGTAAACTTCGGGGTCCTGGGGGCCGAGGAGCACTGCGACGGCAACGAGGTCCGGGCCCTGGGCGAGACCGGCCTGTTCGCCCTTCTGGCCCGGCAGAATATCGAGCAGTGGCAAGGCCTGGGCGTCTCAAAAATCATCACCTTTGACCCACATGCCTACCACGTTTTCCGTAACGAGTACCCGGCCCTGGGCGGCGAGTTCGAGGTTTTTCATACCACCCAAATTTTACCCGGATTGCTCAGACAGTTCGCCTCCCCGGCCGGGGAGGATTCCGTGACCGTCACCTTTCACGATCCCTGCTACCTGGGCCGGCACAACCGGGAGTATGAGGCCCCGCGCCGGGTTTTAGGGGCCATTCCCGGGGTCAAGCTGGTCGAAATGGAATTGAACCGCCAGAACTCGCTCTGCTGCGGGGGCGGGGGCGGGAATTTCTTCACCGACCTCCTGGGCGGCGGGGTCGATTCGCCGGCCCGGGTCAGGGTCCGCCAGGCGGCCGCCACCGGGGCCCGGGTCCTGGCCGTGGCCTGCCCCAGTTGCGCCAAGATGCTGGACACGGCGGTCCGGGACGAAAACCTCGAGGACGCCCTGGCGGTCAAGGACATCGCCGAGATCGCCCGGGAACGCTGCGTGGTCGGCTGAAGAATGGGAAAATACGTCATCCACGCCGTTGAGGAAAAATGCGCCGGCTGCCTGCGCTGCGAGCTGGCCTGTTCGGATGCCTTTACCAGGGAATTCAATCCCACAGCGGCCTACATCCAGGTGACGATGACCGGGGCGGACTGCGCCATCCGGTTCACCGAGGACTGCAACCAGTGCGGCCTGTGCGCGGACCAGTGTCTTTACGGGGCCCTGTCCAAGACCAGGACGGAGGCCGAGGATCGATGACCGGGGGCGGATTTGCCGGCAAGGTCCTGCGGGTCAACCTGACCTCGGGCCAGATCACGGCGGAGCCCCTGGACCCGGGCCTGGCCGAGAAGTACATCGGCGGCCTGGGGACGTGCCTGAAGCTGGGCCATGACGCCCTGGAGTCCGGATGCGATCCCCTGTCGCCGGGGAATCCGATCGTCCTCGGGGCAGGGCCACTGGTGGGCACTGACCTGCCGTCCACCTCGCGGGTTTACGCCGTGTCCAAGCTGCCGGCCAGCCGGACGGTGGGCTGGTGCGGGGCCGGGGGATTCACCTTCGGGGTGATGCTCAAGAACGCCGGGTTCGACCACGTGGTGATCGAGGGTCGTTCCCCCCGGCCGGTGATGCTGTCCATCGAGGACGGCCGGGTCGAGGTGCGGGAGGCCGGCGGCCTGTGGGGCCGCGGCGTGGACGAGACTTGCCGGGCGATCTGGGCCCAGGCCGAGACGCCCACGGGCGTGCTGTGCATCGGACCGGCCGGCGAGAATTTGATTACGTTTTCCATGGCCTTCATCGACCGCATCTCGACCCTGGGCCGGGGCGGCTTCGGGGCGGTCATGGGCTCCAAGAACCTCAAGGCCGTCACGGCCCGGGGCACGGGCGGCGTCCGGGTGGCCGACCGCCGGTCATACCGGGACCTGCGCCGGGGGCTGCTCGAGGCCATCCGGTCCTGGCCCCACCTGAAGAACGCCCAGGACATGGGCCTGGTCCAGTCCTTTCCCCTGCTCTCCCGGGAGGACTACCGCCGGATCATGAGGCGGCGGGTGGCCTGCGTCTCCTGTCCCATCGGCTGCAAGGACGTCATCCAGGTCCCGGACGGACCCTACGCCGGCCTGATCAAGTGCACCAGTTCGGTCATCAATCTGTTGACCCCCAATCTCTACGGCTTCGAGGACTACCGGGAGTCCATCAAGTGCATCGATACCGTGGACGAACTCGGCCTGGACATGTTCGAGTTCTTCGGGCTGATGGTCCTGGCCAAAAAGCTGGTCGAGTCCGGGGCGATCCCGGCCGGGTCGGCCGACCCGGAGATCAGGCCCGACCGGCTGGATTCCATGGAGGCCTGGGCCAGGAAGATCAGCCTCCGGGAGGGCCTGGGCGCGGTCCTGGCCGGGGGGTTCCAGGCCGTGATCGACGAGTTCGGCCAGCCGGCCCGGGACCTGGCCCCGGCCCTGGTCAAGGGGATGCACCCCTACGCCGGGCCGGGCTCGGCCGTGCCCTGGGACCGGTTCGGGACCATGG
Source organism: uncultured Desulfarculales bacterium (assembly GCA_964569795.1). Taxonomy (GTDB): domain Bacteria; phylum Desulfobacterota; class Desulfarculia; order Desulfarculales; family JAHJDS01; genus JAHJDS01. The sequence continues at coordinate 68,483 of CAZMVB010000013.1, forward strand.
AACTGGGCCAATTGCTCGAGCCGCGCGGCCCCCACGTCGGCTCGGGCGGCTCGCCGACCTATTTCGCCCAGCGGCCCCTGCCGACCTTTACAAAACACCTGCGCCGGATGGGGGTCCCCGAGGAGGTGATTCCCCGGATCGTCAGGCAAGGTACCGGCCCGGACGACCAGGCCGAGCTCAAGGTCGGGGCCCTGCTCCGCTTTTCCCACGCCTGGTTCACCATCCTGGGCTCGCTGGGCGTCTGCGCCCGGGGGAACATCAACCGCTTCTACGACGCCGAGACCTGCGCCCGGGCCTACCAGGCGGTCACGGGCATCGCCACCGACCTGCCCACCCTGCACCACCGGGTGGCCCGGGTCTGGACCCTGTACCGGCTGACCAATCTCCGGGAGGGCCTGGAAAGGCGGCAGGCCGAGGTCCCGCCGCCCCAGTGGTTCGGGCCCAAGGGGTTCAAGGAGTATTTGACCGGGGAGACCCTGACCCCGGGGGCGGTGGATGAGATGATCGAGGATTACTTCCGGGAATGGGGGTGGGACCCCAAGACAGGCGTCCCGTCCCATACGGAACTGAACAGGCTCGGGATTGAGCAGACCTGGCCCTGATTATTCATGAGACTTCAATAGCGGCTAGGGCTCATCTTTTTCCTCGGGAGCGCGCTCGGGAGATGACCCCAGGTCGAGCCGGCCCGGCTGGCGCCAGGTCACCAGGCGATCGAGATTGGTCCGGGCCGGCTTGTAGGTCGGATCGATGTCCAGCGCGGCCCGGTAGAACTTCTGGGCCTCGAGGCGGTCGCCGCCGACCTCGTTCAGGGCCCCGAGCAGGTTGTAGGCCTCGGGTTGTCCCGGCTCGAGGGCTACGGCCCGGCTGATCACCTCGCGGGCCGCCTCGAATTTCCGGTCAGCGATGTGGCGTTTGGCCAGCTCGATCAGGGTCGGGTAATCGTCGGCCTCCCCTTCGTCGATCTTTTCCCGGGCGAGCACCCCCCGGACCAGTTCCCGGATCTCGTCCGGACTGAACGGCTTCTGGATGAAGTCCACCGCCCCCAGCTTCATCGCCTCGACGGCCGACTCGATGGTGCCGTGGGCGGTGATGATGATCACCCTGACCTGCGGCCTTCTCCGGCGGACCAGTTCCAGGAATTCCAGGCCGCTCATGCCCGGCATCTTCAGGTCGAGGAGGACCAGGTCGAAGTCGTGCCCGGCCATCTTTTGCAGCCCCTCCTCGCCGTTGACGGCCGTCTGGACCGACCAGTCCGGCGTATCGAGGGCCCGCGACAGGGTCAAACGGATGTTGCGCTCGTCGTCCACGACCAGGATTGATTTGGTTTCCATGGTGTCACCCCTTTTCAGGCCACCGGTACGGTGAAGGTGAAGGTGCTGCCCTTCCCGGCGGTTGATTCGACCCAGATCGTGCCCCCGTGGGCCCGGACGATCTCCTTGCAGATGGCCAGGCCCAGACCGCTCCCTCCGCTCTCCCGGCCCTGGACCTGGACGAATTTCTGAAAGATCCGGGACTGGTATTCGGCCGGAATGCCCGGGCCGTCATCGATCACGGCCAGATGGACGTTCGGGCCGGCCTTGCTGGCCCGGATGCGGATGTGGCCGCCCGGGGGCACGTAGCGCATGGCGTTCGAGATGAGATTGGTCAGGACCCAGGTGATCTTGTTGGCGTCGGCGCGGATCCGGGGGAGGTCTTCGTCCAGGGACGCGGTCAGCTCGATGGACCTGGCGGCGAGCTGGTCCTTGAATATCTTCTGGACGTGCTCGACCAGTGTGGCCACCGGCACGGATTCCCATTCCAGGTCGATCCGGCCGGCCTCGAGCTTGGACAGATCCAGCAGGTCGTTGACCAGGGCCTTGAGCCGGTGGACCTCCTCGTGGGCCGCCTGGAGCAGCTCCCGGTCCTGGGGGGCCAGGCCCTCGGCGGCGTGTTCCAGCAGCAGGTCGATGCCCATGCCCAGGCCGGTCAGGGGGGTGCGCAGCTCGTGGGAGGCGGCCATGATGAACTCGCTCTTGACCCGCTCGACCTCCTTGAGGCGGGTCACGTCCCGGAGCAGGAGCACGATCCCCGACCGGTCCCGGTCCGGCTCGCCGACGGCCGTGACCGAGAACAGGTAATGGCGTGGACCTCCCTCCCGGTCGAGGGTGATGATCCGGTCCTCGGCCTCGCCTTGGGGCGGGAAGCCCCGGGCCACGGTCTGCTGGATCTGGTCGCACAGGCCCGGATCGGGCAACAGGTCCGCGCAGCGCCGGCCCGGGCAATCCCCCGGCTCCAGGCCCAGCATCCGGCACGCGGCCGGGTTGATCCCCGTCGCCACCAGGTCGCTGTCCAGGACCACCAGGCCGTCGTCGATGCTGGCCAGGACGGCCTCGCTCTTTTGTTTTTCGGCGATGATCTGCTCGATGTTCATCTCGTGATAACGGGCCAGCTGGGCCGTCATTTGGTTGAACTCCCGGGCCAGGCGGCCCAGTTCGTCTTTTGTTTCGACCGGCACCTGGACCTGGTAATCCCCCTCGCCGATCCGGCGCGAGGCCTTCATGAACCGCCCCAGGGGTCTGGAGATCCGGTGGGCCAGCAGAAAACTGAAAATCAGCGCCAGAAAAAGGGCCAGGGCCGCCACGATGATCGTGGACCAGATGGCCCGGGTGGCGATCCGGGCGGCCCGCCGGCTGGCGTCGTACATGGTCTGCTCATTCAGGCTGCGCAGGTGAAGGCAGGCCCGCCGGATGCCGACGAACAGGGGATAGACCCGGTCCCAGTAGAACTTGCGGTCCGGCGCGTCCCCGGTCCGGCTGCGGGCCAGCCGGGCGCTCAGGCCGGCCAGTTGGGTCCGATACCTGACGTAGTCGGACTCCAGGGACTTGATCAGCTTCGCCTCGCCGGAGATGGTGACGTTGTCCTTGGCCCGGGCCAGCCATTGCAGGAACTTGGCGTCGCCGTCCCGCAACTGGGCCTCCCCTTCGGCCGCGCCGCCCATCAGGATCAGCAGCACCGCGCTGTCCTGACGTTCCAGGGCGGACAGCATGTTCTCGGCGGCCAGGATGCTGCGATAGTTCTCCCGGAGGATGGCGTCGCTGGCCCGGCCCAGCGATACCAGATTGACCACCGCCCACACGACCACCAGCCCCATCAGGATGCAGGCCAGTCCGTAGCCGCTGAGAATTTTCCGTTTCAGGGTCATGGGCAGGCTCCTTTGTCCGACTGGGGCGGGTGACGGTCCAGGAGCAACCTAGGAGAAGCGGTCGTCGGAGGTGTAACGCCGGCGGTCGCCTCGGGCCAGCGATTCGCCCAGCCAGCCGGTCTTGACCCCCTTGCGGAAATCGAACTCGGGGACCAGGGGCTTGACGTCCAGGAGGGGCGTTCGGTCCACGATATCCACCTCGGCCAGGTGCAACACGTTTCCCTCGCGCCCGACCAGCCGGACCACGCTCAATCCGATCGGATTGGGCCGCCTCGGGGCCCGGGTGGCGAACAGGCCCCGGGGCGCGTCCTCCAGGAAGGGCTTGACCGTCAGCTCATATCCCGTGGACAGGTGGAACCAGTAGAGCAGGATCAGGTGCGAAAAACCCTCGATGTCCGTAAGGCCGGCGGCGTATTCCTCGAAGATCTCGGCCCGGCCCAGGGCCTCGGGTTTGAGCGCCCCCTGAATGGGCATGCCCCGGCGGTCGGCAAAGGGCGATCTGATGACGCCGATGGGCCGGACGATGTACGGCTCGGCGCTCATCCGGCCAGCCTTTTCAGGGCCAGGCGGAGCAGGTCCTCGAGGGTCAGGTCGGTCCCGCCCTCGGCGACCGCCCGGTCCAGGGCCCGGCGGGCCGCGGCGGCGGTGTAACCCAGGTTGGACAGGGCCGAGCACGCGTCCTGGAAGGCGTCGGTCGCGGCCACGGGCCGGGGCTCGTCGGTCGGCCGGGCCGCGGCCAGGGGGCCGAGCTTGTCCTTGAGTTCGACGATCATCCGCTCGGCGGTCTTCTTGCCCACCCCGGGGACGGCCGTCAGCCGGGCCAGGTCGCTCCGCCCCACGGCGGCCACCAGTTCCTCGGGACCGATGCCGGACAGGATATTGACCGCCAGCTTGGGACCGATGCCGCCCACGGAGATCAGGCGCCTGAAGACCAGCAGTTCCAGGGGGGTGGCGAAGCCGAACAGGTGCAGGGCGTCGTCCCGGAGATGGGTGTGGACGTGGAGCCGGGCCGGCTGGCCCTCGTCGGGCAGGGTGTAAAACGTTGACAGGGGACAGAACAGGCGGTAGCCCACCCCGCCCACGTCGAGGATGACCTCGTCGGGACGCTTGCGGACCAGGTTTCCCCGCAGGCTGGCGATCACGACCCGTCCCCTTCCCGGCCGCGGCTGTTCAAGTGACACAGGGCCACGGCCAGGGCATCGGCCGCGTCAGGGGGCGGCGGCTGGTCGAGGCCGAGCAGCCGGGCCACCACCTGGGCCACCTGGGCCTTGCCGGCCCGCCCGGTGCCGGTCACGGCCTGCTTGATCCGGGCCGGGGCGTAGGCAAAGACCTGCCGGCCGGCGTGGGCGGCGGCCAGCAGGGCCACGCCCCGGGCGTGACCCAGGGCCAGGGCGCTCCGGGCGTTCTTGGCCTGGAAGACCTCCTCGACGGCCACCTCGTCGGGGCGGTGTTCGGCGATCAACTCGGACAGGGCCTCGAAGACCGTCAGCAGGCGCTCGGCCAGGGGACGGCTCCGGTCGGTCCTGATCGTGCCGGCCGCCACGTGACGGGGCGGCGAGATCCCGTCCCCGGCCAGCAGGCCGTACCCGGTGATCACCGAGCCGGGATCGACGCCCAGGACCAATCGCTCCATTCAGCCCAGACGCTCGATGATCTGGTCGGGGATATCGAAATTGGCGTACACGTGCTGGACGTCGTCCAGGTCCTCGAGGGCCTCCATCAGGCGGAGGACCCGGGAGGCCTCCTTCTCCTCGGTGACGTTGACGGTCGTCTGGGGGATCATGGCCAGCTCGGCCGTCTGGACCGTAAATCCGGCTTGATCCAGGGCGTCGCGGACGGCCTCGAAGTCCTCGGGGGCGCAGGTCACCTCGAAGTCGTCCCCCCCGGCGTCCACGTCCTCGGCCCCGGCCTCGAGGGCCACCTCGAGCACCCGGTCCTCGTCCAGGCCCTCCTTGGCCAGGGTGATGATCCCCTTGTTGTCGAACAGGAAGGCGACGCAGTTGGTCCCGCCCAGGTTGCCGCCGTGCTTGGAAAAGGCGTGGCGGACGTCACTGACGGTCCGGTTGCGGTTGTCGGTCAGGGTCTCCACCAGGACCGCCACCCCGCCCGGGCCGTAGCCCTCGTAAACCACCTCCTCGTAGGACGCCCCCTCCAGGTCGCCGGTCCCCTTCTTGATGGCCCGTTCGATGTTGTCCTTGGGCATGTTCTCGGCCCTGGCCGCCAGGATGGCCGTCCGCAGGCGCGGATTGCCGTCCGGGTCGCCCCCGCCCATTCTGGCCGCGACGGTTATCTCGCGGATGAGCTTGGTGAACAGCTGCCCCCGTTTGGCGTCGGCGGCGCCCTTTTTACGCTTGATGGTGCTCCATTTGGAATGACCCGACATCTTATTCCTTCTCCCCTGTGGTCGGCATCCGACCACGTCTGTCCAGGGCGATCAGATACACCTCCCGGCTGCGCTGGCGGACCGCCTGGGGCCGGGCGAATTTGATCCGGCCGAAGTGATCCCGCGCCAGGTCCCGCAGGCGGTGCTCGCCTTCGCCCAGAAAGATCTTGGCCACGAACCTCCCGCCGGGACGGAGCAGGGTGAGGGCCAGGGCCAGGGCCCGCTCCGCCAGGGCCGCCGAGCGGGCGGCGTCGGTGAAGGCGTGGCCCGTGGTCGAGGGGGCCATGTCGGACAAGACCACGTCGAATGCGTCCGGGCCCAGGCGCCCGGCGTCGAGTTCGAACACGTCGGCCGCCACGGTCGTGACCTGGGGCGCCGGCGGGGTCGTCTGTTCCAGGTCCACCCCGACCACCCGGCCCCGCGGTCCGACCCGGGAGGCGGCGTATTTCAGCCACGAGCCCGGGTGGCAGCCCAGGTCCAGGACCCGGTCCCCCGGCCGCAACAGCGAGTGCCGACGATCCATCTCTTGGAGCTTATACACCGAGCGGGCGGCGAATCCCTCGGCCCGGGCCCGGCGACTCAATCGGTCGGCCACATAGGGATTGGCTCGACTCACCGCGTCCCCCGTTCCCCGAGGTGGTTCGTCCGTACAACCATTTGATTTCCAGCAACAAACCGCCCCGGAAACCAAGGTCGTAACTCCGACTCCACCCCCCCTGCCCCTGTCTCTCAGGCACGTACTCTACCACCCCGGGCTGGAAACGGCAACTAATTCCCTTGATTGGGATCAGGCCCCGCCCCGCCCCGGGCAAACCATCCTGTCGGACCCCGTAGAGTTGTTGATCCCCCATCAAAGCTATGTTATATTTTTAAGAATAAAGAGACAGACTTTCCCCGATGAAAGGCCCTGCCGGCCGGGTGCGTATCTGGTGTCACGTCCGGCCAGGGGCCTCACCAGGAGCGCGGGGCCGCGCCGGATAAACAAGATGAGGCCATGAGCGAACAACCCCAACCCGGACCCCGCCCGCCCGCTCCCGCCGACGACCAGGACCTGTTCGGGACGGACGCGGCCCTGACCCAGGCCGGCCTGGAACTGTCGGCCCATCTGGATTTCGACCGGGTGTTCGAGGTGATCGTCGCCTGGGGGGCCCGCCTGGTGGGGGCCGAGGCGGCGCGGTTGTATTTGGTCGATTGGGTGCAGGGCGAGATCTGGACCCGGTTCCGACCGGATGCCGAGCCGGTTCGGGCCCCTCTGGGTCGCGGCGTCCCCGGGGTGGTGGCCGAGACCGGTCAGCCGGTCATTGTTGACGATGTCCGCCGCCTGTCCTTCTTCGACCCCTACTGGGACCATCATCATGACCTGGTCAGCCGGGAGCTCCTGTGCCGGCCGATCCGGGACGCCCAGGGCCGGATCATAGCCGTCCTGGAGGCGATCAACAAGACGGACAGGGGCGGCTTTGATCCGGGAGACGAGGCCCGGTTCGAGTTCTTCTGCCGGCAGGCCGGGGCGGCCCTGGAGAACGCGACGGCCATGAGCCGGGTCAACCGGCGCCTGACCCGGATGATCGAGGTCAGCCTGGACCTGACCGCCGAGTTGGACTTCGACCGCCTCTTCCCCCTGATCGTGGCCCGGACCACCGAAATCATGGACGCCGACCGGACCAGTCTCTACCTGATCGACTGGGACCGGGGCGAGGTCTGGACCAAGGTCGCCGAACAGGTGGACGAGATCCGGCTGCCCGTGGGCCAGGGCATCTCCGGGCGGGTCGCCCAGACGGGCGAGACCATCAACGTGGCCGACGCCTGGGAGCTGGAGTACTTCGACGACTTCTGGGACCGGAAGCACCACTATCGCACCAAGAGCGTGTTGTGCCTGCCCATCCCCGCCCGGAACGGCGGCCGGCTGGGGGTCGTCCAGGTCATCAACAAAAAGGGCGCCGAGGCCTTCAGCGCCGAGGATGAGCGAATTTTGGAGGCCCTTTCCAACCAGATCGCCATCGCCCTGGAGAACTCGTTTCTGATCGAGGAGCTCAAGGCCACCTTTGACAGCTTTGTCGAGGCCCTGTCCACCACGGTGGACGCCAAGCACCCCACCACCGCCGGCCACTCCCGGCGGGTGACCCTATACTCACGGGTCATCGGCCGGGCCATGGGCCTGGCCGAGTCCGAACTCGAGGTCCTGCGCTACGCCGCCCTGTTCCACGACATCGGCAAGATCGGCATCCCGGACTCGGTCCTGTTGAAAAACGGCCCGTTCACCGCCCATGAACGCCGGATCATGCGCGGCCATGCCCCCATGACCCGGGAAATCCTGGACAAGGTCCGCTTTCCCCAGGCCCTGCAGCCCGTACCCCACATCGCCGAACTGCACCACGAACGGCTCGACGGCCGGGGCTATCCCCACGGCCTGCGCGGGAAAGAGATCCCCCTCCTGGCCCGGATCATGGCCGTGGCCGACGTGTTCGACGCCCTGACCTCGCCCCGGGAATACCCCCACTACGATGACCGGAAGTCCTTCTCCCCCGGGGCCCTGGACCTGGACAAGGCCATGACCATCCTGGACCAGGGGGTGGGGACCCACTTCGACGGTCAGGTGGTGGCCGCCCTGAGGCGATCGGTGTCCGAGATCATCGTCGAACTCAACCGGCAGGGCGACTACAATCTGACCCCGGACATGATGGGCCCGGGAGGTGAGGACCCTGACCGCCAGGCCGAATAACTCCGACCCCCAGGCCGACGAGGCCCTGATCACCGCCCTGCTGACCGAGGTGGTGACCGGGCTGTACGTGGTCACCTCGGGGGTGGTTACGCGCCCGGCGGTCATGGCCGTGTCCCTGGTCAGCCAGGTCTCGGCCGAGCCGCCCCTGGTGATGATCGCCGTCCGCCACAACCGCCGCTTCCGAACACCGCTGGAGGCGACCGGGGCCTTTGTCCTGCACCTCCTGCCGGCCGACGATATCGGACTGATCGAACGTCTCAAGGGCCCGCCCGAAGACCGCCTGACCGGCCTGGATGTCCGGGCCTCCTCCCTGGGACCGCCCCTGCTGACCGACGCCCTGGCCGCCCTGGAGTGCCGCCTGGTGGAGACCTTCACCCCCGGCGACCACGTCCTTTATTTCGGGCAAGTGACGGCGGCCCACCGGTTCCGGGAAGGGCGGGTCCTGGCCATGACCGATTACGGCCACGTCTATACCGGCCGACGCTGATCTCCCCCTTGTCCCGACCTTGTCCGGAAAAAAGCCTAAAGTCCCTTCAAGCTTCGGACGATAACTGATTATGAGATCAACCTTCGGGCCTAACGGCCGGCGGGAGGTGAGGCGGACGAGAACGTCTGACCGGAAATTTTCGTTGATTTATAGATAGTTATCCCCTCGGCGGCGGCCGATCGGCGGCCGGGGGGACCTCTGCGCTTATTCCCCATCAAATCAAGCCGATATAGGTGGCGAGTGAGGTGATCCCAATTTTCGCCCCCAAGGAGGTGAGGTCAACCAGTGGGCCCTCGGGGATCCCTGTGACCGAGGCACGGAGGCCTCGACAGCCACCACGCTTTTCAGGGAGGAAAAGTAATGTCTTTGATCATTAACCACAACATGATGGCCATGAACGCGGCCCGCAACCTGGGGACCGTGTTCAACAACCTGGCCAAGTCCACCCAGCGTCTGTCGTCCGGTCTGCGGATCAACTCGGCCGCGGACGACGCCGCCGGGCTGGCGGTCCGGGAGTTAATGCGGGCCGACATCGCGGTGCTCAACCAGGGCATCCGGAACGCCTCGGACGCCATTTCCATGATCCAGACGGCGGAAGGGGCCATGGGGGTCATCGACGAGAAGCTGACCCGGATGAAGGAGCTGGCCGAGCAGGCGGCGACCGGCACCTACACCACGGCCCAGCGCGAGATCATGGACTCCGAGTACCAGGCCATGGCCGCCGAGATCGACCGGATCGCCAACGCCACCGACTTCAACGGCGTCAAGCTCATCGACGGCAGCCTGTCGCTGTTGCATAACGGCAGCGGCCTGAAGGTCCACTTCGGCACGGGCAACGACAGCGCCGCGGACTACTACTACATCAACACCGGCGACATGCGGGCCACGGTCTCGACCGGCCTCCAGGTCGGCGGCGGGGCCACGGCCGACAAGATCTACGCCAGCCAGGGCTACGCCTCGGCCGGGGTGGCCATGGGCTCGGACGGGGCCTTCCAGTTCAACTTCCAGTACAACTTCACCGGACTGGCCTCGACCAACAGCACCACCTTCGCCGCCTCCAACACCGCCGGCGTCTATAACGTCGCGTCCAACACGACCCTCAACGACCTGGTGACCATGATCAACCAGGGCACGGCCGCCCGGACCATCTTCCACCTCAACACCGACCTGTCCGCCTCCTTCAGCGGGTCCATGGCCATCGGCGGCCTGCGGGTGGCGGTCACCCTGTCGGGCACGGCCTCGACGGCCTCGGGCTACGACGTGGTTTACGCCGCCAGCGACATCTCGGCCACGACCTGGATGTCCAACCTGGCCGCGGCGGTCAACGCCCTGTCCAACGGCGCGGCCGACGTCTATGCCCTGGTGGTGAACGACTCGAACGTGATCTTCATGGCCCGTGACGCGGGGGTGGCCGGCAACAACATCGCCGTGAACGAGACCATGACCAGCGCCGAGCTGTGGGCCTACTCGATCACGGCCAACGCCTCCGAGTTCATCGACTCCGGGGCGACGTTCCTGCGGTCGGGCGGTCTGACCTGGGCGACGGGCTCGACCACCCTGTCCAACTCGACCTATCACCTGACCCTCGAGGGCGCCGGCAAGGGCTCCGCGTACGACCTGTACGCCGGTCAGCTGACCGGGGTGGGCACCGAGTCGACCCTCTACGACAACATCAACGACTTCACGGTGGCGACCGAGGCCTCGGGCTCGGGCGGTTGGAACGGGGCCGACATCCTGACCCAGTCCGCGGCCCAGCTGGCCCTGGGTCAGCTCGACTCGGCCATCAACAGCAAGGACAAGGTCCGGGCCGGCCTGGGCGCCCTGCAGAACCGGTTGGAGAACACCATCACCAACCTGACCATCCAGGGCGAAAACCTGCAGGCGGCTGAAAGCCGGATCTCGGACGTGGACGTGGCCACCGAGATGACCAATTTCACCAAGAACAACATCCTGGCCCAGGCGGCCACGGCCATGCTGGCCCAGGCCAACACCCTGAGCCGGCTGGCCCTCCAGCTCCTGCAAGGTTAGGCCTAGCCGCCGGCCTAGCTGACGGCCGGAAGCGGGGGCGGGCAATAATTGCCCGCCCCCTTTTTCGGTCGCCTCCTTCCGGGGACCGGGCCCGGGGTCCCCGCCGCTAACATCTTGTTAATACAGATATAAATAACAAGCGGGTCGCCCGGGCCGTGGCCTGGAACTTGCAACCCCAAGAAGCGGCCCCTGAGGACGGAAATGTCTAAACTCCGGGCCGGGCCGGGACGATAAGTACGAAGGGGCCGCCACCCGTCTCAGGCCGCCCTTGAATCGAGAGCCGAGGGATCGCCGTCCCCAGCGCGACCCCGGAAGCGAGGCATTCGTAAGACATGTCCACCATTAATCCCACCAGCACCACCACCACCACCTCCCTCAGTCCCCTCAGCGGCGGCATTACCTTTACCGGCCTGGCCTCGGGCACGGATTTCAACTCCATCACCGACAAACTGATCGAGATGGAGAGCATCCAGAAGACGCGGATGGAGACCTGGCGGAAGACCTGGCAGGACAAGATCACCTCGATCAACGGCCTCAGCTCCCGGGTGACGTCCCTGGACCAATACACAAAGACTATCGACACCTTCAACGAGTTCAACGCCCGGGTGGCCACCTCGTCGGCCACCTCGGTCCTGACCGCCACGGCCAGCAACGACGCCCTGCCCGGCACCCACAACCTGACCGTGGGCACGACCATTCCCCACCGCCTGGCCAGCAAGGGCATGGCCGCCACCACCAGCGCCGTGGGCAGCACCGGTAACAACCTGGTGATCACCGTCGGCTCGACGCCGATCACCGTGACCTATGTCGCCGTGGGCCCTGTGGCCGCCAACGGCGAGTACAACGCAAACTCGACCCTGGACGACCTCCGCCAGGCCATCGACGCCGCCGACGCCACCGCCGGCGACCTCCTCCAGCCGGTCCAGATCATCAACGACGGCTCGACCAGCAACCCCTACCGCCTGGTGATGACGGCCAAGACCGGCGGCCAGTCCAACACCATCACCATCTCCGACGGCGCCGGCGGCGGCGACCCGACCAACCTCAGCCTGGACGCCACCAGTATCGACACCGTTGAGACCAAGACCTGGAACGGCACGGCCACAGTCACCTCGGGCGGGACCTACACCGGGGCGACCAACAAGACCTTCCACTTCAAGATCGCCCAGGACAGCGTCGTCGGCACCCTGAGCTTCCAGGTGGCCTGGAACGACGACGAGGGCAACTCGGGGGTGATCACCGTCCCCGACAGCAACCCGGTGACCGTCTTCCAGGGCCTGACCGTGTCCTTCTCCAACGGCGACACGGTCAAGCAGAACGACACCTTCAATGTCGATGTCTTCGCCCCGACGATCCAAAAAGGGGCCGACAGCGGCTTGGCCCAGGCCGATCAGTGGTACCATGCCGGCTTCCCCGACACCGAGGTGACCTACGTCCATACCGCCGCCGCGGCCGCCACCTTTTCCTATGACTACGGCGGCGTCTCCGAGAGCGTCTCCGTGCCCCAGAACACCACCCTGGCCGGACTGGTGGACCTGATCAACAGTTCGAGCACCAACCCCGGCGTCACGGCCTCCATCATCAACGACGGCCAGGGCCTGCCCACCTCCTATCATCTGGTCCTGACCGGCAACCAGACCGGCGCGGCCAAGGGCATCACCAACATCGCCGAGACCATGGACAACTTCGACGGTTCGTCCTCGCAGTGGACCAACACCGAGCAGGCCCAGAACGCCATGCTCAAGATCGACGGCTATCCCTCCGCCTCCTACGAATACCTCCAGCGGGCCAGCAACACCTTCAGCGACGTCATCAACGGGGTGACCGTCAGCCTCACCGACACCGGCAGCTCCAACGTGACGGTCTCCGACGACACGTCCACGATCAAAAACCGGATCGAGACCCTGGTCAATTCGGTCAATTTCGTCCAGAGCTACATCCAGCAGGAGACCAAGTACGACGCCACCACCGGCGAAAAGGGGGTCATGATCGGCAACTACGTCTATGACATGATCCAGAGGCAGATCAACCAGATCATGACCGACCCGATCCCCGGCCTGACCGACGGGGTGGACACCTACACCACCCTGTCCCAGATCGGCATCAAGACCGATCCGGACAACAACGGCCTGTGGACCATCGACGAGCCCACCCTGGACAACGCCCTGAACACCGATACCCAGGCCGTGGCCCGCCTCTTCGTCCAGGACACGGTCAAGGGCTCCGAGGGTGTTGCCTACCGCCTGGCCCAGAAGACGGACGAGATGACCGACTCGACCAACGGGCCGATGAACGTCCTGATCAACAACTACCAGGACGTCATCAACCAGATAAACGCCAAGATCGACTCGGAAGACAAACGGCTGCAGACCGTCCGGACCAGACTGCAAGATCAGTTCGCCCGCCTCGAGGCGAACCTGAGCACCCTCAACCAGCAGCAGCAATACCTCACGACTCAAATCAACCAGATGTCCTCGTCCAGCAGCAAGTAATAAGGGCGTACCAAGAGGAGCAAAAACCAGATGGTCGGTTACGGCACCAAACAGTACAAGCGCACCGAGATAACCACCGCCGACAAGGGTCGGCTGATCGTGCTGCTCTACGAGGGGGCCATCACCTTCCTGGTCCGGGCCAAGGACGCCCTCCAGAAGCAGGACTACGAGGGCAAATGCAACTTCATCAATCGGGCCCAGGACGTCATCACCGAACTGAACAGCTCGCTGAACATGAACGAGGGCGGCGAGGTGGCCGTGGGCTTGCGCAAGCTCTACAATTTCATGAGCGAGCGCCTGGTCAAGGCCAAGATCAAGGATGACGCCCGGCTGATCGAGGTGGTGGTGGACATGCTGTCCTCGCTCCTGGAGGCCTGGCGCCAGGTGGTGGACACTCCCGAGGCCGCCGCGGCCCTGGAGCGGGCCGCCGCGAACCAGCAGGCCGGTTCAACCAATATCCGGATTTGATCGGTTGATGTCGGGAACGGCCGACCGGGGCCCATGTGGCCACGGTCGAAGCAGTCTATCCTTCCCGGTCCAGGAGACGGGGAATGTTGAGCCGGGCGCCGGCGTAGGCCCGGAGTATCCGGTGGCCGGCCTGAATCCGCTCCAGCCGGGGCCGGATTTCATCCCTCAATTGACCCAATCGGTCCTGGACCTCGGCCTCGATCCGGACCGCCTCCCGCAGGGCCGCCTCGAGACGACCGAGGGACAGCCGGGCCGCCGACCGCCGCTCGGCGGGCAGGTGGTCCAGCCAGCCTTGCCACTGCTCCGCGGTTTGGGGCAGCTCTGAGTCCAGCCGTTGGCACTCGGCCACCAAGCCCTGCTGGGCGGCCAGCTCCCGTTCCAGCTCGGTCAGGGCCTCGGCCTCGATGGACGTCCGGTCCGGCTGGCCCAGGGCGGACAGGGCCCGGCGGCCGTGGATCGCCATCTTCTGGAGGCGCCGGATCTTGGCCTCGAGGGCCTGGGGACGGTCCATGTCCGTCAACTCGACAGGTTGGGCAGACCGTCCTGCCACCGCAGCAGGACCTCGTAGAGATCGTATTCCACCAGATCGGCCAGCAGGACCCAGTCCTGGTCCTCCTGGACCCCGAGCATCTCCTGGACGATGCGGTTCAGTTCCTCCGATTCCTGGGCCAGGGTCCGTCCCTCCACAAAGGGCGACTCGGGATCGAACCCCAGGGCCTCGGCGGCCAGGGAGACCATCTGGAGGAAATTCTGGAGCGATTCCAGGAAAACCAGGTAGTGTTCGTTGGCCTCGGCCTCGTCGGCCACCCGGAAGAGTTCGGCCACCTTGGGCGCCGCCTCGAGGATGGTCCCCAGGATATCCGGTCCGCGATCCATGAATTCAGTGGCGATGTCCTCCCGGGAGATGGTGTTGACCTGGAGGGTCTCGATCCCGGCGCGGGGCACCTGGGCGGCGTCGTGGGGGACCTCCTCGACGTAGTGCTCGCCGTTGACCAGGACCTTGTGGGCCAGGTGCCCGTCAGGCAGGTGGTACTCGATGATGTTCACCAGCATCTCCTCCAGGGAGTCGCCCTCCACCTCCGACTCGTCCACCGGCCGATTATCGATCAGGATCTTCATGCTGGTCTCCTCGCCACCTAGCCAGGTTTGATTCTTACGGCCCGGTCCCCCCGCCCCGGGACGCCCCCTCATCATAGCCCCTCGCCGCCCAAAAGCAAAGTCATTCAACCCCGCCGGTCCGAGCCCAGTTCGGCCAGGAGCCACAGGTAGGCCTCGATGTCCTGGAGCGGCCCCTGGCCGTTCCGAATCGCCTCGGCCACGGCCCCCAGGTCCGGCTCCTGGTCCGGGTCGAATCCGGACCGCCGCAGCCAGGCGGCCGTCTCCCGAACGTCGCGGGCGTCACCGGCGGCGGCCGACCGTTCGGGAAACACCGTCTCCACCAGGCGCTCCAGGCGGCGGCCATAGGTGTGTTCCTCGAGGACCCGTTGCCGGGCCGCGGCGGCCATGGCCCGGGCCGCCTCGGGATGGGCCAGGTAGTGATCCAGCTTGGCCTTGAGGTCGTCCAGCCCGGTGAACAAGGCCATCTCCCGGTCCGGCTCGAAGACCTCGGCCAGCAGGGACCGATCGTCCACCAGTTGAAAGGCCCCGCAGGCGGCTATTTCAAAGGTCCTCGGATTCACGAAGTCTCCGTCCGGGTCAACCCCGCCCCCGCCCACGGCCGAGTGCAGATTGAGATTGATCCGGGTGGCGTTGTAGATACGGACCACCTCGTCGGTCTCGATCCGGGCCCCGCCCCGCTGGACACGCGCCCCCAGGGGAGAACTCAGGTCCCAGCCCGTGCCCCAGATCCGGAGGTCATAGTCCAGCAGGCCGGCGAAGAGCCGCTGCCGGTTGGGATAGCCCTCGCCCAGGAAGGCGACGTCGGCCCCGTAGGTCTCGATTTCCTCGGGCGTCAGGCGCAGGGGCCGATGGACCCCCGGCGCGGCGGCCAGGGGCAGATAGTGGGCCCGGGCGCCCAGTTCCCGCAGGCGGGACAGGAAGGGCTCCCGCTGAATGACGAAGAAATGATCGTAGGCCGCGGCCACCTGGGCGTAGTAGGGCATGGTCCGGTGATTCTCGACGAACCACATGGCGGTGGTGAAACCCAGGTCCCGCAGGCGACGCAGGGCCGCCGGCGACAGGGGGGCCTGGGCCAGGGCCAAGACCAGGTCGGGCCGAAACTCCCGGCAGCGCAGGATGGTGAACTCGGCAAAGAAATCGATCAGGGCCGCGGCGGCCGGGTCGGTCGAGGCCTCGTCCAGTGGCGAGCGCCGGATGAAGTTGTGGAAGTAGTCGGCCCGCGAGGCGTCGATGGTCTCGACCAGGTGACCGGCCCGGGCCAGCTCAACGGCGACCCACCGGCCGATGGGCAGCGAGCCGCCCCAGACCGGCAGGACGACCATGATCCGCAGGGGCCCGGCCGTCCGCGGAGGCGGCGCGCTGAGCCGATCCAGGAGGGACTGCCTGAGCTCGGGATGCAGCCGGGCCGTGGGCTGGTGGATCAACGGCGTACCCGGCGGCGAGATTTCCGAGGTGTCGAGGTGGACGGTGATCCGGGCCAGGAGCGGGCCCAGGTCGCGGACGTCCAGGGCGGTCCGGAGCACGTCCGGGTCGGGTTCGACCACGTGGATCGGCCGAAAGGAATCGAGCGCCCCGGCCAGGGCCTCGAGGTGATAGCCCAGGCCGAACCCGAAGACGATCACCGGTCCTGGATCGCTCGTCAGTCCCTGACGCACGTGATTCAGCCAGCCCCGGGCCTCCCGGATGGGATCGGCCGGGCTGTGCAGGGTTATTCCCCGGACCCGCAGCATTGGGTGTCCCTGGGTCGAGGTCTCGACGGGCAGGGGCCGGGCGGCGTCCAGCCGGGCGGCCACCTCGGGCCGGGTCGCGGCCAGGGCGGCCCGGTTCTTCTCCCAGACCGCGGTCACGCCGCCCTCCGGGCCAGGCACCGGTCCAGGACCACTGCGGCGTCGCGGCCGGCCGCCCGGACCGCGGCCACGGACTCGGGGCCGGGCCGCCGCCGGAGCCGTCCGGCCATGGTCCGGACCAGGGGGTGGAGCCCTGACGAAAAACCCGGGCCCCGGGCGGCCAGGATCAGCCCCTGGGCCAGGTCTTCCGGAGAGTCGGCCCGGTTCCTGATCATTGACCGCAGCAGCCCCAGGTTGGCCGCCAGGTCCTGGATCGCGGTCAAATGCCCGTCTCCGGGCGGGAGGTAGTCGGTCCGGATTTCGTCCTCGAGGCGGCCCGGATCGGGTCGGTACCCGGGCCGGAGGTAGCGCCGGCCGGCCTCGCGCAGGGCCAGGGCCAGGGCCGTTTCCGCGTCCAGGGGCCGCGCAATCAGCGGCCGATAGACCACGCCAAAGTCGTCCAGCTCGCTCTGGTACGGCACCACCGCCGTGGAGAATCGGTCCGGATCGAACTCGCCGGCCAGGGCCGCCGCGGCGATCTCGGGGGTGATGACCTGCCGGCAATCCCGATCGCCGCAGGCCTCGGCTGCCTCCTGACAGGGAAAGCAGGGGGCCACGGCCTGGAGGATCAAATGCCCCTGACCGTAGGGCCCGGTCTCGTGGCAGTGGGCCGGACCCATGAACAGGGCGGCCACGGGCGTGTTCCTGGCCGCGGCCAGGTGCATGGTCCCGGTGTCGCCCGTGACCAGGCGGTCCAGCCGTTCGAGGACCGCGGCCAGTTGACCCAGGTCGGTCCGGCCGGTCAGGTCCAGGACCCGGCCGGAGGCATGGGTCAGGCCGCTCAGAAATTCGCGGACCAGGGGGCGCTCGTCGGCCGTGCCGGTCAGGACCAGGCTGACCGGAAATCGGGCCAGGATCATCTCGGCCAGGGCAATGAAGTTCTGGATCGGCCAGCGCCGGAGCGGATTCTTGGTGCCGATCTGCAGGCCCCAGATCGGGCGACCTTTCGGCAGCCGGTCCAGTTCGGCCTCGGCCCAGCGCGACTCCTCGGCCGTGGGCTCGAAGGCCACCCGCCGCCCCAGGGCCGAACCATTGGGGGCGTAGTTCAGCAACACGTCCACCAGGTTGAACCGGACCAGCCGCCGGTCGGTCATGTGCTGAAAGATGAAGTTGGTCCACTCCTCGCGCAGCAGGTGTTGGCGCTGATCGCCGAGGTGGTACCCGACGTAATTCTCCGCCGGAATCAGCTCGGCCAGGAGAGCGGTCAGGACCGAGTAATTGAGATTGATCACCCGGTCGAATCGCTCGGCGGCCAGGTCCCGGATGGCGGACCGGGCGGCGGCCACCTTGTGGGCCAGGTCCAGGTCAGGTCGGCGGGCCACGTCCTGCAGCCCGACCAGGTCCAGGGGCACGATCCGGTCCACGTCCGGACAGCCCGCAGCCACCGCGGTCAGGCCCGGCGGCACCAGCACGGTCAACTCGACCTCGGGCCGGCCACGCTTGAGGGCCGCCAGCAGGGGGGTGGTCTGGAGGAAGTCCCCCATCTTGGTCAGTTGCATGACCAGGATCTTATGGGCCGCGTCACCGGTCACGAGCCGAACTCCCGGCGCATGAGGTCCACCAGTTTCCCCAGACGATGGACATAGGTGTGCTCGGACAGGGTCCGCCGAAAGCCGGCCACGGCCACGGCCCGAGCCCGGTCCGGGTGGGTCAGATAGAACTTGACCAGTTCCGGGATTTCATCGGGATGGTCGTAGGTGATCACCTCGCGGCCGACCTCGTAGAGGGCCTCGAGCTGGGCCCGGCGGTCGGTCAGCAGGAAGGCCTGGCAGGCCGGCACGTCAAACACCCGCTGGTTGACCCCGGTCTTCATCTGGAGACTGGTGGCGTTGAAGTTGATCCGGGACAGGGGATAGAAGTCGGGCAGCTCCTGGTAGTAATTGAGGGGCCCCGGCGTCTTGAATTTTCGGCTGGGCAGCAGCTCCCGCCACTCCAGATCTCCGATGAGCGTCGGCGAAAACTCGGCCAGCCGCTCGACCCGCCGCAAGCGGTAGACCTGGGTCGCCCGCCAGGTGACCAGGGCCGCCAGGTCGATCCGGCCGGCCTCGTCCAGGGACTGGAACCAGGGATGGTCGGCCGCCTGGTCATCGAAGACCTCTTCGGCGGAGCGGGCCGGGCCGCTCTCGAAGGCCGCGGCCAGGCGCTCCAGGTGTGGCCGGAAATCGGCCGGCATCCCCAGGTGCTTCACCTTTTTTGTCACCGGGCCGACCATGGAGTTGCCCACGAACGACACGTCGCAGGACAGATGGGCCAGGGGGTTGGGCCGGCCGTTTCGGGGCGCGAACTGTGTCGGGTCGGTGGCCAGAGGCAGGTAATAGACCCGCTCAAAGCCCAGTCGCCTGACGTCGGCCACGTAGTCCGAGTCCCAGACAAAGATCGCCCCCCGCGCGGACAGGTTGCGGTCGTAGTGGCGCAGGATCAGCGTGGGGCTGTCCACGTACCACGAGGCAAAGGGGAGGTCGATCATCTCCAGGAACCGGGTCAGGATGCCCTCCCGGTCAAAGCCCAGGTGATTGACGGTCAGCAGGAAGTCGGGCTGAAATCCGGCCGCCTGGCGCAGCAGGTCCCGGACCAGCTCCTCGGAGCTGACCTCCTTGTCCCGGATCAGGATCAGCCGGTGCTCATGCCCCAGGGCGTCCAGGGCATGTTGGATCTCGGGCAGGAGGTAATACTTGGAGTTGAGGATCAGGATCTTCTGGCTGGCTCCCTGGAGCCGGGGGTAATCGAGGCGCTGTTTGAGGGTGCCCCGGGACATGATCTCCAGGGCCTCGGCCAGCAGACCGTAGCGGCCGGGATCGAACCTGACCAATGGCCGCCAGACGGCGAGGCTGATGGGCGCCAGGCCGGCCTGGATCTGCAGCCGGGTGATGGTGTCGATGACGGCCTCCTGGTCCGTCCCGATCAGGAGGGTGGTCCGGGGCCGGGCGAGGAGTTCGGTCAGGTCGAGGTGCTCGATGGCCAGGCAAAAGAGGTCCAGGTCGGGTTCGACGATGACCAGGGGTCGTTCGGCCGGAAGCCTCCGGGCCAGGGCCAGGGCCGGATAGCCCAGCCCCAGGCCGAGCAGGACCATCGGGCCCGCCCGGTCCGGGTCCAGCCGCTCGGCCAGGGCGTCCGCCTCGTGCCGGGGGTCCCGGCGGCCGTGGATCGAGACGGTCCGGCCCGTTGCGTCCTCGGCCGACAGGGTGGGCCGGCCGTCGGCCGCGTTTGTCACCCGGTAAGGTCCGGGACCGGGCTGGGCGGCCTTCAGGGCCGCGGCCGCGTCGGGGTGCCGCTCGGTCAGGACGGCCAGGTTCTTGGCCAACAGCAAGGCCATCATTGATTGAGCCCCGCGACAAGTGACTCGTTCTCGGCCAGGCGGGAGACGAAAATCTCTTCCCACTGGGCGGCGATGTTCGGCCAGGTGTAGTTACGCTCGATAAAGGCCCGGGCCCGTTGGGACAGGTCCGCGGCCCGGGCCTGGTCCTGGATCAACTCGACGGTGCGCCGGACAAAGTCCCGGGTATAGGCCGGGTCGCCGGGCCGGCCGGGAATCAGATACGAACGCGGCCCCACGGACTCGCTCAGGGCGAAATCATCCGTGGTCACCACCGGCGTCAAGGCGGCCTGGGCCTCGAGCACGGCCAGGCAGCTTATCTCGGGAAAGGTGCAGGGATAGACCAGGGCCAGGGCCCCGGCCAGGGTTCGGTAATACCCGGTCTTGGCCAGCGACCCCAGGGGCTCGACCCCCGGGGTCTGCTCGATCAATTCATCCAGGCGGCCATAGAGGTCGATCAGGTCCGGGGCCACGGCGTCCGGGTTGTAGCCGCACAGCTTGAGGGTCAGCCCGGGCATTTGGTCACGCAGCCCGGGCCAGATGTCGGTCAGCAGGGGCAGCAGGCCCCGCTCCGGACGGGAGGCGTAAACCACGTATCGGCCCTTGGTCACCCCCTGACGGGCCGAATCGATCAGGGCCAGATCGACCCCGTTTCTGGTCAGGACGGCCTTGGCGGCCGCGGCCGGGATTTTCCGGAGAAAGTTGTCCAGGTGAAACCGGCTCAGGTTGAACATCAGGTCAAAGCGGGGCAGGAACCGGGCCAGGCGGTCGGCCCGGTCCAGGGTGTCGTGGTTCCACAGGACCTTGAGCCGGGCCGCAATCGGCACCTGGAAGAAGCCGAAGAACCGGCTGACGATGAACACGTCGAACTCGGCCGTCCGGGCCTGCTCGACGATGGCTTTTTTCTGGAAATAGGTCACGCCGTCGTAGTCCCCGGGAGCGGGGCAGTTGTTGTAAACCGCCACCCGGTGGCCCCGCTTGGCCAGGGCGCGGGCGATCTGGACCACGGCCGTTTCCGAGCCGCCCAGGCCCTGGTGGTGCATGGTCTGGGGCGTGAACGGCGGCCCGTCGGCGAACAGTCCGATGACCAACTCAGGCACGGACCGCCTCCCCACCGGCCAGGGCCCGGGTCGCCCCCCGGTGCGTGGGTTGGAGGGTCAGGCAGCGTTGCCAGCAGTCCCGGGCCTGCTCGGGGCGGCTCATCTCGGTAAAAACCCGGCCCAGCTCGAACCAGAAGTGGGCCTGGTCCGGGTCCATGTCCACGGCCGCCTCGAGATCACGGGCGGCCTCGGCCGGCCGGCCGGTTTTTAAGTAACACTGGGCCCGGGTGTAACGGGCCAGGGCGGCCTCTTGGGAATGATTCGTCTCGATGACGCCCTCAAGGGAACCATGTTCGATCGCCGCGGTCAGATGCGCGATCGCCTCGTCGTGGCGGCCGGCCTGAACAAGCCTCCGGCCCCTGGCCAGCCGGCCCGGCCCGAATTCGGGCGCGGTGTCGGTCAGGGCGGCCAAAACGCGGTCCGCCTCGGCTCGTTGCCCGGTCATGGACAGGGCCCTTTCCCACAGGAGATGGGCGTGCCAATAGACTTCGGGATTCTCGACCCTTCCCAAGGCCTTGGTGACGATCCTGCCCAGAAACGGCTCGGCCTCCTGAAAACGATTCTGACCGAGCAGGGTCTTGCCGGCCTGAAAGAGCAGATAAAAATCATCCGGCGACCGATCCAGTTCGGCCTGGATCAGTCTCAGGTTCCGCTCGGCCTTGGCCCTGGCCTGGGCCTTGTCAGCGTAGCCCCAGTGAATGACCTCCAGGCCGGAGAAGACGCTGGTCATCCCGGGCGGGTGGTTCAGTTGTTCGTGGATCCGGCCCACAAACTTGATGTCCGGCCGGTTGGGGAAGATCCTCTTCTGGCGGAGCCGGTGACCGGAGGGTTCCAGGACCTCGGTCATCCAGACGATGCCGTTGCCGTCATCCGGCAGAATCCGCTTGAGCCGGGGGGCCTGCTCGGGCGGGACCTGGTTGTCGGCGTCCAGCCATATGATCCAGTCGCCGCCGGCCCGGGCCAGGGACTCGTTGCGGGCCGCGGCAAAGTCGTCCGGCCAGTCCAGGTGATACACCCTGGCCCCGAGCCGGGCGGCGACGCCCGGGGTGTCGTCGGTCGAGCCGGTGTCCACGACCACCACCTCGTCCACGTGGTGGACAATCGTCCCCACCGAGCGGGGAAGATTGGCCGCCTCATCCTTGACGATCAGGCACACGGACAGCGTCGGTCGGGTCACATCCGATCCCTTTCGGCCTGCAGGGCGGTGATGAACATCTTCAGCCCGGCCAGGAGCCGGTCCAGGTCCTCGGCCAGGGCCGGATTCCCGGGGTCCTGCTGAAAGGAGAGATAGGCCAGTTGAAACACGTCGGCGAACAGCGGCTGGGCCTCCATGGTCTCGGCCAGGACGGCGAACCTCTCGCCCAGGGGCCGGCCGGCGTGTTTTTCCAGGTTTTCGATCTCGAGGTCGAGCAGAAACAACTCCTGGCTGATGTTGTCCGGATCGGGCCGGGGCGGGTCCAAGAGCTCGGCCACCTGGGACGGCCGGGGCACGTCCCGGGAGGCGTACTTGACCAGTTCCTCGGGACGCAGGCGGGTGAAGCCGGGAATGGCCGCGCCGGAGGACAGGTTGAACAGCTTGACCGCGGGGTGGTTTTCCCGGATGTACTTGGCCGCCTGGGCGTACCAGCCCAGATAGGCGACCATGGCCGGGTTCATCAGTCGCGCCTCTCCCTGGGCGTCGGTAAAGGTCTGGCCGCCCAGGTCCTGGGGGGTGACCGCCGGGCCGTCCTGTTCGACCCCCCCGGCGTGGGTGGCCTCGGGCCGGAAGCTGAGGTCCTGGCCGACCAGGATGATCGGGTTGGTCCCGGACCACAGGGCCAGGGTGAAGGCGGCCGAGCCGGCGTGGCCGCCGGTGGCCAGGGTGGCCCCGGACCCGAAGAGGCGATTGAGCCAGGGGCGGATGTGGAACACGGCCGTGGCCAGGCTGCGGTAGGTGAAGGTCTCGGGGTGGGAGGTCGAGGCCGCCACCAGGACCGAGTCGGCCAGATAATCATTGTCCAGCCACGTCCCCAGGTGGCGGCTGTCCAGGGCGACCACCAGGTGGGGCTGGACCCCGGCCTCGGCCAGGGGCCTCAGGGCCGACGAGGCGGCCACCACCAGGAACCGCCCGGCCAGCCCGCTCAGGGTCGGCAGGACCTCGTCCAGGGACGGCCCGGCCCCGACCACCAGGACCGGCAGACCGATCAGCCGGCCGGCCAGCGAGGTGGCCTCGGGGAGGTGGACGCAGTATGGGAAATTCTGCTCGATCATGGCCAGCCAGTAGGGCAGCAACTCGTCCAGGGTGGTCAGGTTGGACCGCTTGTGGGTGAAGACCATGTCCAGGGTCTGGGTGAACCGGGCGCAGGCCTCGGGAAAGACGCGGCCGTACACCGGATGAATGAACCGGAGGCAAGGGGCGGCCGGCCGCTCGTTGAGGATGGTCTCCTGGAGCATCAGGCTGAACTGCTCGGGGTCGGTCGCGATCCGGACGCGGCGGGCGAAGTCCTGGCGGGCCTGGGGCAGGGTCTCGAACAGGGCCGGCACCTCGGGATCGGGCTCGAAGACCAGGGCCACGGCCTCGGGATCGTCCTCGATCAGGGCCTGGATGTGGTAGCCGGCTCCCAGGCCGAAGACGACGCTGACCGCCCCCGGATGTCCCTTGAGGTAGGCCACCTGGCGCTGGGCCTCGCTCCGGGGACTCCTCGGGCTGTGGACGTGGCGGCCGCGCAGGCGCAGGGTGTAGAGGCCGTCTTCGGCCGGAACGATATCGGTCGTTGGCTCGGTCATGACAAGAAACAGTATCCCATCCGCCCCGCCCGTTGCCAAGCGCGTTTCAGGTCCGGGTCGTCCGGTCTGAGGCGGACGGCCCGCGCGTAGAAATCAAAGGCCTCGGTAAAGGCCCCGCAGTCGGTCAGGGCCTTGGCCAGGGCGGTCAGGGCCGCCACCAGGTCGCGGTCCAGGGCCAGGGCGGCCTGATACCACTCGGCGGCCAGCCACATGGTCGGCGGCGCCTCCCGGCGCATGAACCCCGGGGTGAGGGCCGGCCCTTGTCCGGCCAGGAAACGGCCGATGGCCAGCCAGGCCTCAGCCGACGGCAATTCGGCGCGGGCGGCCTGGTGCAAGGCCTGGCGGCCGGCCGGGTCGATCTCGGCGCGGGCGGCGGCGGCCAGGTGGTCCCGGGCGGCGCGGGTCCGCCCCTGATCCAGATCGAGCAGGCCCAGATAGAGCCGGGCCGCGGCGGCCTGGGCCGATCCGGCCGCGGCGTCGAGGCGTCGGCGGGCCTCCTGGACGTCCCCGGCCAGCAGGGCCGCCCCGGCCAGGTCGAGCAGGACTTGGGGTTCGGTCGCGGCCCGCTTGAGGTGCAGCCCGGCCCGGCGCAGCAGGCGTTTGCCGAAACGCCGGGGCCACCGGGCCCGGATGAGCAGATAGGCCCGCCCCAGCCGGGCCTCCACGTCCGGGGCCGGGCAATGCCCCCGGCCCAAAAGCGGCTCGATCAGGGAGACC
This sequence comes from uncultured Desulfarculales bacterium, assembly GCA_964569795.1. Lineage (GTDB taxonomy): Bacteria > Desulfobacterota > Desulfarculia > Desulfarculales > JAHJDS01 > JAHJDS01. The sequence continues at coordinate 93,142 of CAZMVB010000013.1, forward strand.
ATGGTCTCGGCCCGCCGCATAAGGGTGTGCTCGGCCAGGCACCTCTCCCGGCCGCGCCGGGCGATCCGGTCCCGGGCCCCATCGTCGGCCAGATACACATCCAGTTTTTCGGCCAGGTCGTCCGGGCCGAAACGGATCAGGTCCTCGCCGGGCGTGAACAGCTCGGCCAGGCCGTCCCCGCCGTTTCCGCCCTCGGTCAAGACCGCCCGGCCGCAGGCCATGCCCTCGAGCAGGCGCGTGGTCAGGCCGGGAAACAGATTTTCGTTAAGGACCAGCTTCGAGGCCCGATAGAGCCGGGCCGCCGCCTCGACCGGGACCCAGGCCTCGCGCCGTCCCCCGGCCACCTCGAGGCGGTAGCGCCGGCCGATGAAGTCGATGATCCGGGAGCGCTTGGGCCGGACCTGCTCGCTGATGACGCCGACGAATCCCAGGTCGAATCTGGGCGGCCCGTCCGGCTCGGGACCCTGATAGCGGTCCGGGTCGATGCCGATCGGGAGCCAGCGCACGTTCCGGCCGGCCCGGGCCAGGCGGGCGGCCGGCTCCCGCTGGTCCATCAGGGTCAGATCGCAGGCCGCGGTATAGTCCTCCTGCCACCAGAGATTGATGGGCGAGTCCAGGGCGTAATGGATCACCGGCACCGGACACCGGATCAGCCCGGTGGGCAGGACCCGGCCCCCCAGATCGTCCACGATCAGGACCGCGTCCGCCCCGCCGCCCTGGGCCAGGGCCCGGCTCAGATCGGGCTCGGCCGGTTCAGGGCCGGGGGCCAGGGACTCGATGGCGAGCACGTCCACCCCGAGTTTCCCCAAGGGGGCGTCGAAATCGCCGGCCCCGACCCGCAGCAGTCGCATCGCTCACCCCGCCTCGCCGGCGCCGGCCCGCTGCTGGTCCAGTTTCCGGTCGATCCGGTCCAGGGCCAGCAGGGCCGGGCCGTAGTCGGGTTTCAGCCGCAGGGCCTGGCCCAGATTCCGGCGGGCGGCCTGGGGCCGGCCCAGGGCCAGTTGACACAGGCCGGCCTTGTACCGGGCCTCGAAGCTCCCGGGCAGGGCCCGGGCGCAATCCAGGTAGGCCGCCAGGCCCCGGTCGTACTGGCCGCGCTGAAACCAGACGTCGCCGACCTCGAGGAAATGATGGGCGTAAACCGGGCTCCCGGCCGCGGCCCGGGACAGGTGTTCCAGGCCTTGTTCCACCCGTTCGTTCCGGAGGTAGATCCGGCCCAGGTTGAGCCGGGGAAACAGCCAGTCCGGGTGTTCGGCCATGACCGCATCGAAAATCGCCTCGGCCCCGGCCACGTCGCCCGTTTCGCCCCGGCTGCAGCCGAGCATGATCGCCGCCTGGCGGTCCTCGTCCAGGTCCTGGTGGTCGGCCGCCCGGGAGAGGGGCCCGATGGCCTCGGCGTAGCGGCCGGCCTGAAAGAGTTCCCGCCCCTGGTCCAGATCGGCTTCGAACTCCCGGCGCCGGTCCCGGTCGTCTGCCAGTCGGTTCATGGCCTCCTGGTCCTCGGACATGCGCTCGGCCCTGACCTGTCGCGCCCAGGCCACCAGTTCTTCAAGGCCTGAATCGCCGGGCCGGTCGGCCAGGGCCTTGCGGGCAAAGGTCATCACCGAGACCCAGTCTTCTGCCTGGCGCGCCTCCCCGGCCCGGCGGGACAGGTCATCTCCGGCGGCCTCGATCCGCGCCAGCAACTCGCCGGCCCGCCGGTGTCCCGGAGCCGCCGCGAGCAGGACCGCCAGCTCCTGCCGGGCCTGGGGGTATCTCTCCAGGGCCGTCAGCGACGTGGCCAGGGCCAGCCGGGCCCGGCGCGAGGCCGGTTTCTGGTCCAGGGCGGCCTGGAGGCTCGAGGCCGCCTCGGCGTGACGGCCGATCTTGGCCAGGGCCCGGCCCCGGCGGAGAAGACCGTCAAAGGACCCGGGATCGTCCGCCAGGATTTGTTCGGCCTCCTGGAGCTGACGGAAGTGCCGGATTAGCGGCGGCAGGCGGCGCTGAAAGTCCCCGGCCGCCCGCCGGGTGGCCTCGAGGATGAGGCGGTTGCGCCGCAGCCCGGTCCGGAGGTTCCTGGCCCGGGACACCCTTTTCACGTCCTCGACGTAGTCGGCCTGGCAGATGAAGTTCATCTCCTTGGACAGATAAGAGGCCATCAGGGGCAGGGCCACGGTGAAGGCCTCCAGCTTGCGGGAGATGGTCTCGTTTTCAGCGAGCAGGTCGTCCATTTGGCGGCTGAACTCGGCCCCGGGCGTGGCCAGGAGGTCCCGGATGTGACGATTGAGGTCCAGGCCCCGCTGGGCCCGCTCCCGGGCCTTGACTGCCCCGGCCAGAAACAGCCGCAGGCTGTCGATGATCCGGTTCAGGTCCCACTTTTTCGGCCGGTTGATCTCGGCGATCCGGCGGCGGGCGTCGAGTCGCTGGGTGGCGTACTTGGCCAGGGCCTTGTCCAGGGGCATCTCCACGGCGTGTTCGATCCGGGCGCCGCGGGCGGTGGCGTTGATGGTCGTCACCGGCCGGCTCTTGATCAGGTTCTGGCAGACGGCCAGATAGGAGGCGAAACTGGGGCTGCTGAGCACCGGCCGGCCGTCCAGGCCGTCCAGCATCACCTCCGAGTCGGGGGACATGATCTGGGCGGTGGGGCGCCGGCCGACCACGCCCTCGGAGTGGGTGTGGCCGTCGCTGAAGGCCAGGTCCTGACCGATCAGGATCACCGGATCGGCCCCGATCAGGTAGGCCGTGGACAGGGCCATCACCCCCACGTTGCCCCCGGCGGCCAGGCGGGGGTTGCCCTCCCAGACCCAGGGGGGCCAGTTGCCCGCCGCGGCGTCCTGGTGGGTGGCGATGAGCCGCCCCTGAAACCTGGCCAGCAGCGGCGGATGGATCCGGTTCAAAAACACCAGGGGCAGCCCGGTCCGATCCCAGACGTCCTCCAGGGTCTCCATGTTGCTCACCGAGAAATCCAGGGAGCAGACCAGGTGGGGCTCGAGGTCATAGGCCAAGAGCACCCTGACCACCGGGGCGGTGGCGATGATCACCACCCGGTCCCGAAAGTCCAGGAGCTGGTGGACGTTCCTCCTGAGCGAGGGCCCGGCCGAGACCACCACCGCCGGCTGGCCGGCAAAGGCGTTCTCCAGCCCGGCCGACGGGGCCGCCTGAAGGATGTAGGGCAGGTTGAGCAGCTCGTTGGTCGTCATCTGGCGGCACTTGATGAACTGGGTCCGGAGCCGGACCACGTAGTGCTGCAGTTCCTTCTGGGTGGTGTTGATCAGGGTCCGGAAGTCCTCGGACGAGACCATCAGGGCCGACGGATCGAACAGGCAGTTGACCTGGCGGCGGTAGATGCGAATGGCCCAGGCCGCCAGCAGGGCGTCGATCGCCTCCTGGACGGGCAGGACGATGGACAATTGATCCTGGCGCATCAACTTCGAAAAGTCCACCGTGTGCAGGGCGTGGTAGAGGACGGTCGGGTTTTCCTCGACGACGACCACCTTGTGGTCGGGGTGGAGCCTCTCCTCGATGGCCGCCAGGTTGTACCCCAGGCCCAGCCCGAAGACGAGGGTCACCCTCCCGGCCCGGTAGGTCAGGGCGTGGTACTGTTTCCTGACCTCCTCCAGGGGGCGTTTCATGTCGTAGTAGTGGAAGGTCTGGCCCTGCTTGAGCTGGAAGCGGAGGTTGGGATAACCGTCCACGGTCTGAATCAACCTGACCCGGGGATCGGGCTCGGCGTTTTTGATCCAGTGCCAGACGGGCGGATTCTTTTCACGGAGCGTCTCGATGTTTCGGGCGAAAATGGAGGACACTTGGCTCTCCGAAAGGGGTTGACGGGACTTGTCCGAGGTTTGAAGTAGCAATATCCGGGCCATTTCCCCGGGGGTGGCGGATGGGATAACTGGCTGTTATTTATGCTAATAAAATGCTTTGATCCCCGGCCGGCCGGTCCGGGAAAAAATTTCCGCCCAGATCGAGCGTAATGAGCAATGGACAAGCGATCCGCCGCAATGGTCAAAACCGCGCTTCCGGCGACCGCAGGTCGAGAAATGACGGGACGACTTTTTGGGCCGGATTCTAGGAGGTCGTCCGGTCCCGGGCCCGGGCGAAGAAGTCGGTCAGCAGCCCGGCGCACTCCTCGGCCAGGACGCCGCCTCTGACCTCGAGGGCGTGATTGAGGGCCGGATGCCGCGTCAGGTCCATGACCGACCCGGCGGCCCCGGCCTTGGGGTCCCCGGCCCCGTAGATCAGCCGGGCCACCCGGGCCAGGACCAGGGCCCCGGCGCACATGGGGCAGGGCTCCAGGGTGACGTAGAGCCGGGTCCCGACGAGGCGGTAGTTTCCCCGGGCGGCCGCGGCGGCCCGGAGTACCAGGATCTCGGCGTGGGCCGTGGGATCAACGGCCGAGATGGGCCGGTTGTGGTCCCGGGCCAGGACGGTTCCGCTCTCGTCCACCAGGACCGCCCCGACCGGGACCTCGCCCCGATGAGCCGCGGTCCGGGCCTCGTCCAGGGCCAGGGCCATGTATATCTCGTCTGGGTCGGGCGTCATCGGGGCCGAGATCAGTAGGCGTCAAAGAAACGGTGGCTGGTCCCCTTTTGGGGATCGATGGGAAACCGGACCGGTCGGCCGCACCTGGGGCATCGCCCCTCGTAGGCGTCGCCGCGGCGGTTCTTGTAGATGCGGGCGTACACCCCGCAGCAGCGGAAATTGACGCCCAGAAACGGCCTGATTTGAGTCATGATCCGCCGCCGCCCGAAGGGTTTTTGGTCCCGGAGAAAAACTGGTCGGGGAGGGCGGATTTGAACCGCCGACACCGTGCTCCCAAAGCACGTGCGCTGCCTGACTGCGCCACTCCCCGACTCGTTTCAGACCGCCTTTAAAAAGGGCATCAGCTCCCGGGCCATGGCCTCCAGGGCCCGTCCCCGGTGACTGATCCGGTTCTTGACCTCGATCGGCAGTTGGGCCATGGTCCGGCCGAACTCGGGGACATGGAACACGGGATCGTATCCGAACCCGTTGTCCCCCCGGGGCGACCGGGCGATTGTTCCCCGGCAGCGGCCCTCGAAGGTCCGGCAGGTGCCGTCGGGCCGGCAGAGGGCCATGACGCACACAAAGGCCGCCCCCCTCTCATTATCGGGCACCAGGGCCATTTCCTCAAGCAGGAGACGGCAGCGGTCGGCGTCGGTGGCCCCGGGTCCGCCCCACCGGGCCGAATGGACCCCGGGACGGCCGCCCAGGGCCTCGACGCACAGTCCCGAATCATCGGCCAGGGCCGGCAAGGACGCCGCCCGGGCAAAGGCCCGCGCCTTTTTCAGGGCGTTGGCCTCAAAGGTCGATCCGTCCTCGATCACCTCCGGGACCTCGGCCAGGTCGTCCGGGGTGAGCAGGGTCACCCCGTAACCGTCCAGGAGGCGGCCGATCTCGCGGACCTTGCCCGGGTTGCCGGTGGCCAGCACCAGTTTCAGGGCCGGTCCCCTTCCAGGGCCCGCCCCTGAAGGGCCATCAGCCGCGCCGCGCCGTCCCAGGCCAGCTCGGCCAGCTCGGCCAGTCGGGCCCGGGTGAAGGGCCTCCTCTCGGCCGTGGCCTGGACCTCGATCAGCCGGCCCCCGTCGTCGTAGATGAAATTGGCGTCCACCTCGGCCCGGGCGTCCTCTTCCCGGTCCAGGTCCAGAAGGACCCGCCCGTCCACCACCCCGGCGCTGACCGCCGCCACCTGTCCCGTGAGGGGCGAGGCGGCCAGAAGCCCGGTCCGCGTCAGGAACCGGACCGCCTCGACCAGGGCGACGTAGGCCCCGGTCACGGCCGCGGTCCGGGTCCCGCCGTCGGCCTGGATCACGTCCGCGTCCAGGTGGATGGTCCTCTCTCCCAGGGCGGCCGGATCGACCACGGCCCGCAGGGAACGCCCGATCAGGCGCTGGATCTCGGCCGCCCGGCCGTCGATCGTCCCCCGCCGCCGGGGGCGGCGGGTGTCCGTGGCCCGGGGCAGCATGTCGTACTCGGCCGTGACCCAGCCCAAACCGGACCCGGCCCGCCAGGGAGGCACCTCGCCTAAAACCGAGGCCGCCACCAGGACCCGGGTCAGGCCGCACTGAATCTGACACGACCCCTCGGCGAAATCCAGGACGCCCGGCTCGATCTCGACGGTCCGGAGGGCGTCGTCGGCCCGGTCGCCCGGGCGTCGGGTCATGATTCCTCCAGTTCGGCCATTTCCTGGTCGCTCAGACCGAAGTAATGGCCCAGTTCGTGGATCACGGTCTGCCTGACCTGGCGCTTGATCTGGTCCGGGTCCCGGCTGAGGGCCAGGATCGGGTCCTGATAGATGACGATCCGATCGGGCATCAACGGCGGGGCCTCGATGCTCCGCTCGGGCAGCGGCACGCCCTGGTACAGCCCCAGCAGCAGTCCGCCGTCGTCCAGGCCCATCTGGGCCCGGGTGATCCGGTCCGGGGCGGTCTCGACGACCACGACCACGTTTTCGACCTTGCCGGCAAAGGGTTCGGGCAACTGACCCAGGGCCTCCTCGACCAGGGCCACGAACCAGTCCGAAACCCGCCGGGGGGAGACGGCCCGGGCCCGGATCAGTCGCCGTCGCCGCCGTCCCTTTTCGGCCTCCGCGTCCAACATGCCGATGTTGTATCATGACCCCCGGGGTTGCACAATACCGGTTGCCATTCCGTATGGCAGATGGTAAACTCCCCGATCATTTTGTTCGACGCAGCCAAATCCGTCCGGCCGCCGTCCATTTCCGTCAAAAGGGACCGAGACCATGTCTTTCCAACTCAAGAGGCCCGTGCTTCCCGGTTTCATCGTCGGCTACCCCGATCGGTTCCGCGGCCTGATTGAAATCATATTCGCCGTGGCCCTGGCCGGCCTGGCCCTGAGCGACGCCATCGGCCAGTTGGAGAACCTGACCGATTTCCTGTCCCAGATCAGTTTCGCCCAGAACCCGGAAGCGACGGTCCTGAACCTGATCTATTTCCTGGTCTTCTGGTGGGTCCGGATCGCGGCCGCCTTTCTGGTGGCGGCCGCCTTTGTCCGGGGGATCTATTACCTGTTCCGGTTCGGGCCCGGGGCCGAAGAGCGGCCGCTGAGCCGGTCGGGACAGATCGACACCCTCCTGGCCGACCGGGTCATCACCCCGCCCGCCGGCTCGACGCCCCTGGGCCTGCGCCTGGCCGGCTGGCTCAAGCCGTCGCTGCGTCACGCCGGTGTCGAGGTGGGGGACTACGTCGGCCACGTCCTCCGATCGATCGTGGTCTGGGCCTTCTGGCTGCTCCTGCTGGCCTCGCCGTACTTCTTCCTGCCGGGGCTGCTCAAGCTGATGGGCCCCCAGGCCCCGCGGGTGGCATACCTGGTGCCGGTCTCGCTGTACTGGCTGGTGGTGGCCGCGCTGGCCCTGCGGGTGGTGGCGGCCTTCTTGATCGTCGCCCCCTCGCTGCGGGCCGAGGTGGCCCAGCGGCACGTGCTTCAGACCGACGTGGGGGTCCCGTCCGCCTTTGCCGAGAAGTTGTTCGGGCGCCTGGCCGGCCTGGTCAAGCGGGGCCGGATTTACGAACACTCGGCCCTGCTAATGAGCACGGCCCCGGGGGACCATCCCCGCAAGTTCTCCGGCCAGCTGGTCATCGAGTCACCGCCGCGGCCGTCCACGGCCCCCCATTTCCTGGGCGCGGCGGCCCTGCTGGTGGGCGGCGTCATCGCCCGGTTGTGGGGGTTCGGGCTGCTGTTGACCCTGCCGCTGCTGGTCAAGCGTCTGGGCGCCCTGGTGATCGGCGGCCCGGCCGCGGCCGCCGCGGCCCAGCCCCCGGCCGCCATGACCGCCGTGGGCCTGGGCCAGATGGTCGGCTTCACCCTGCTGACCGGCGTGGTGGCCGTCAGGCTGGGCTCGTCTCTGATGACCTGGGGGGGCCGGCTGATCGGGGCGGTCGGCTACTCGAGCGAGTTGATGGCCCTGAGGGTGAACGGGCGGCTGGATCTGTCCCGGCTGGACCCCGAGATCGATCCCGAGTCGGCCCTGCACAAGAACCGCGGGGTCCTGGCGGCCGACAGTCAGGTCGAACTGTGCGGCGCGGTCATCCAGTCCGGCGTCGGCTACCCGGGCGGTCCCCGGATGGTCTGGTCGGCCCGGGTCCCACGGAATTACGAGGCCGCCCTCGAGGAAAGGCTGAAATACCTTGTCGCCCCGAGGCCCGACAGGCAGGAGGACGCACCGGCCCAGGACTCCGCGCCGCCTTCCTCGAAAACCCCGCCCGCCCGCCGGACGGCCGCGCCCAAGGCCCGCTCCGACGGCTGACCGCGCCGACCAGGGCCGGCCCCTCGCGACCCGGGGCCGGGATCCGGGCCCGATCGGGCCTCAGTCCCGGCCGCCGGAGCGGCCCCTGGGCCCCGGCTCGGGCAAGGGGGGCGTCTCGTCCTCGAATTCGGGTTCGGGCACCACCTCCAGGTCCTCGTAGGACAAGACCACGTCCACCCCCTGGTGGCGCAGGTCCTCGAACACCGAGGCCATTTCCACCTCGGACACCTCGGGCTCGCCCGGCCAGAAATAATTGACCGTCTCCTTGAGGAGCCACCAGGTCCGGCCGTCCACGTCCCGGACGCGCTGGAACACGGCCTGGCTCAACGTCCGATCGTCCATTCTCCCCCCCCGCCGGTTTTGTCCTGGGGTTCAGCCCTCGCGGGGCGTGGTCTCGATCCATCCGGCCTCGGCCGGGTCGATCAGGTGGGGCTCGAAGGTGATCACCCGGTTCCGGCCCCGATGCTTGGCCGTGTACAGGGCCTGATCAGCGGCGTTGATCAGGGACCGGTACGAGGTCAGGGGGCCGCCGAATTCGGCCACGCCGAGGCTGACGGTCAGATTCCCCAGGGGCTGCCGCTCCTGATTGGTGAACTCGGCCGCCTCGACCGCCGACCGGATCCGCTGGGCGATGGTCACCGCCTCGTCCAGTTCGGTCTCCAGCAGGACCACGGCGAATTCCTCGCCTCCGTACCGGGCGACCACGTCCGTGGTCCGGGTCTTCTCCTTGAGGATCCGGGCCAGTTCCTTGAGCACCTCGTCGCCGGCCAGGTGACCGTTGCGGTCGTTGTAGTCCTTGAAGTGGTCGATGTCGATCATCAGCAGGGACAGCGGGGCGTCGTACCGCTGGACCCGCTTGATCTCGGCCTCGAGGGCCTCCCGGAAATAGCGGAAGTTGTGGATCTGGGTCAGATCGTCGGTGACCGACATCTGGAGCAGTTCGCCCTGGGCCAGCTCGAGCATCCGCCTGGTTTCCTCGAGTTCCTGATTGCGCCCCTGGAGCTGGGCCACCAGGCGGTTGACGGTCTCGTAGGCCCCCAGCAACTCGCCGTGGGAGGCCTTGAGCTGTTCGAACAACAGGTTCAGGATCAGGGCCGCGGACACGGTCTCGGACATTTCAATGAGCTTGCTCTGGTCCGTTTCGCCGAATCGCTGTCCGCCCAGCTTGTCGTTGAGGTTGATGACTCCGACGGTCTGGCCCCGGGTGCCCACCAGGGGCACCTCGTAGCGGTTGATCAGGGGAACGCAGATGAAGGATTGGGTCTGGTGCCCGGCCAGCCGGCCCCCGGTCAGGAGGCGCGAGGTGGCCGAATCGACCTCGTCGTTGTGAATCAGTCCCTGACCGGTCCGGACCACCTCGGCCGAGACCGTGGCCGACCCCAGTTCCTGGGATTGACCGATCAGTTTCGAGTTGGTGGCCCCGATGACCTCGATCCGGCCGCGGCGGACGAGCATGATCGAGCAGTGGCGGACCTCGAGTTCCTGGCAGATGATGTGGGCCACCCGGTTGAGCTTCTGGCCGAACTCGGCGGCGGGCATGACCAGGGCCGAGGTCAGATCGTTCTTGAGGGCCGCCGCCTGCAGGTGGGCCGTCAGATCGGCCTCGATCCGGGCCTGGTAGGTGATGTCCCGACCGATGCCGATGATCGCCTCCACCGGTCCGCCGGGGCTGGTCCGAAAGGGATAAAAGGTGTAGCGCAGCACCGTTTTCCGGTCCCGGCCGCGCAGGTTGAGCTCGTATTTCTTGTCGTCCAGGACGTTGGTTTTCAGGACCTGAAAGGTCAGGGGCGTTTCGACCAGGGCCAGGGCGGTTTCCAGGGGGCGGCCGACCACCTGGGCCGCCGGCCTGTCATGGAGATGCTCGGCCCCGGGGCTGAAGTAGCGCACGGTCCGGTCCAGATCGACCACCAGGACGGCCTGGTCGCTCAGACAGGACAGGATCGCCTCCGGGAGAAAATCTGCGGCCAAGGGGGCCGAATCATCCATGACAAGACTTTCCTATAAAGGTAACCAATTATATTACTATATCCCCATCACCGGGCAAGGACAAGTCAAAGCGGTCGGCCCTTGAACGAGGGTGACGGCCGGCCGGTCTCCTTCGACTGTTGCCGGATCATCCGCTCTGGACCGCGTCCTGGCGGGACATCCCGTTAGTTACCTCGTGAATATTGCATTTGGGGCCGATTGGGGCCATTATCGGACAATTGGCGGAGGTATGGTCGGGGTGTCCCGCTCCGGTCAGACCGATCACTCTCGGTTCATGGGGGAAACTATGGGACGGCTGACCGGCGCGGTCATGGTGTTGATGTTGGTTCTGTTGTGGGCGGTCCCGCCCGCGGCGGCCGTCGGGAGCGGACCGAACATGGCCACCGCCCTGGCCTCCTCGTCGGCCCCGACCGCTCCGGAGGCCGGTCAGGCCGCGGAGGGCGGACACCGGACCCCGGGGAAGCCGGCGCCACCGGTCAAGAAGAAGATTACTCCGGCCTTCTGGATCGCCACGGTGGTCCTGATCCTGGTTTACATCCTGATCGCCTTCGAGTTCTTGCACCGGACCCTGGCGGCCCTTCTCGGGGCCGCGGTGCTGCTGACTATCACCTACACCGCCGGGACGTTTTTCCCGGGCTACTTCATCATCTCGTTTCACGATGCCATGAGCGCCATCGACCTCAACGTCATCTTCCTGCTGATGTCGATGATGATCATCGTCGGAGTGATGAAGAAGACGGGCGTGTTCCAGTGGATCGCCTTCAAGGCCTATCAGGTCGCCCGGGGCAACGTCTATATCCTGTGCCTGATCCTGCAACTGATCACGGCGGTGGTCTCGGCCTTCCTGGACAACGTGACCACCATGCTCCTGGTCTTCCCGGTGACCCTCCAGATCGCTTACACCCTCAAGATCAACCCGCTGGGGCTGCTCATCCCCGAGACCTTTGCCAGCAACGTCGGCGGCACGGCCACCCTGATCGGCGACCCGCCCAACATCATGATCGGGTCCTACGCCAACCTGACCTTCATGGACTTCGTGATCCACCTGGCGTTGATCTGCGCGGTCTGTCTGGCGGTCACGGCCTTCTTCTTCCTGGTCTGGTTCCGGAAGGAATACCAGAAGGCCAAGGTCGAGGACATCCAGTCCCAGATCGACCAGATGAAGGAAGAATACCGGATCACCAACCGGAAACTCCTGACGATCAGCGGGGTGATCCTGGGGATGACCATCTTCATGTTCGTCATCCACGGCATGCTCAAGATGGAGCCGAGCATCGCCGCCCTGATCGGGGCCTCGGTCCTGATGGTCCTGGCCAGGGTGGACATCGTCGAGATGCTCGAGAAGGAGATCGAGTGGCCGACGCTGATCTTCTTCATGATGCTCTTCGTGGTCGTGGCCGGGGCCGAGAAGGCCGGCCTGATCCAGGTGATCGCCGACTGGGTCAGGGACGCCTCGGCCGGCTCGCTGACGGTGGCGGTGATCATCATCCTCTGGGTCTCGGCCATCGCCTCGGCCTTTATCGACAACATCCCGTTCACGGCGACGATGCTGCCCGTCGTCGCCTTCCTGTCCCAGCAGATCCCGGGTGCCCAGAGCGGGGTGCTGTGGTGGGCCTTGTCCCTGGGGGCCTGCCTGGGCGGCAACGGGACCATGATCGGGGCCAGCGCCAACGTGGTCACGGTCGGGCTGGCCGAACGGGCCGGCCACCCGATCTCGTTTCTGGGCTACATGAAGGCCTGCTGGGGACCGATGATGCTCACCATCATCCTGAGCATGGCCTGGCTGCTCCTGGTGAAAATATAGGTCAGAGGAAGGAGGCGGTATGTCGTACCGGAGCATCGTCTGCGGGGTGACCGGATCCGAGCGGTCGCACCTGGCGGCCAAGGAGGCGGCCCGGCTGGCCCGGGAGAATCAGGCCTCGCTGGTTTACGTTTATGTGGTGGACGTCAACTTCCTCAAGGGGATGACCATTCAACTGACTTCGTCGTATGCCGAGGACACCCTGGCCCACATCGGCGAGACGATCCTGGCCGAGGCGGAGGACATCGCCCGCCAGGAAGGGGTCACCCCGCAAAAGGTCCTGGTCCGGGGCCGGGTGATCGAGGAGATCCGCCGGGTGATCATCGATCGCCAGGCCGATCTCCTGGTGGTCGGCGACGAGGGCCGGACCTTTGCCGAGAGGGTCCTTTTCGGCGGCGAGGTCGCCGACAGCGTCGCCGAACTGGAGAAACAGACCGGCGTCCCGGTCAAGGTCGTTCGTTAGCCCGGACGATTCAGGCCCGATCCGCCGCAGCCGCCGGTTTGACACCGGCGGCCGGGGCGACCCATATTGACCCGGCACCGGTCGCCACAGGGGGAGGCGTCGGCCATGCTCGAGGTCCGCGACCTGGGTCCGGTGACCCAATTCAGGATGTGTCAGACCATGGGCGGCAAACCCCTGTACTGGGTGGCCGCCTTCCTGGTGGACGGCCTGCTGATCGACACCGGCTGTCACCACACCCGGGACGAGCTGGCGGCCGCCCTGGCCGACCGGCAGGTCGATCTGATCGTCAACACCCACCACCACGAGGATCACGTCGGGGCCGACCGGCGCCTGGCGGACGAACGCGGCCTGCCGGTCTTTGCCTCGGACAAGGCCGTGCCCCTGATCGCCCGGCCGCCGTCGGTTTTGCCCTACCAGCAGGTGGTCTGGGGCGATCCCGAACCCTGCCCGGCCGAGACGCTGGGCGATCGGGTGACGACCGGGGACCACCAATTCCTGGTCATTGACGCGCCGGGGCATTCCTTTGACCACGTCGTCCTGGTGGAGCCCGAGGCGGGCTGGTGCTTCTCGGGCGACCTGTTCGTCACCGAGGACCAGACGGCCCTCCGGGCCGACGAGGACGTCAACCAGATCGGGCGCTCCCTGGCCGCCCTGGCCGCCCTCGACGTCGAGCCCCTGACCCTGTTCACCTCGCTGGGCCAGGTTTATCCGGACGGCCGGGGCGCCATCGAGTCCTTCCTGGATCACCTCGACTCCCTTCGCGACCGGGCCTCGTCCCTGGCCGGGAAAGGCCTCGATCCGCCGGCCATCGCCCTGGAAATCATGGGCCGGGAGACCGGCCTGGCCGGACTGACCGGCGGACACTATTCCCACGAAAACATGATCCGGTCCCTGCTGGCCGGCTGATCGGGGCGGTCGGCGGTTCGGATCTCGCTGGAAATACCTGGGGCTGGTCGTTTTACAAACCTCGGGACAACGGTTATGCTTTGACTGACTGCTCGACTTGTGGCGGGACCGGATGAACCCCAGCCCGGAGGTGAACCAGTGCCCCAGGCCGTCTGGAAAGAGACCGTCCTGGCCGAAGGCGATCGAACGCAGGTCGTCGAGGGCAACCACTATTTTCCGCCCGACTCGGTTCGGCGGGAATACCTGGAGCCCAGCCCGACCCACACCACCTGCCCCTGGAAGGGCGAGGCCAGCTACTTCAACGTCGTCGTCGGGGGCGAGGTTAACAAGGATGCGGCCTGGACGTATCCCGACCCCAAACCGGCGGCCGCGCAGATCAAGGACCACGTCGCCTTCTGGCGGGGCGTCGAGGTCCGGGACTGACCGGCGCCCCGGGGAGCCGAGCTGTCCCGGGGCCGTATCGAGCCGGGCCTTGACCCATGAGATTTAGATTCACCACCCTGCGCCGGCGGCTGATGGTCCTGCTGGTGCTTCCGGTCGGCGTCCTGATGCTGGGCGGCGGGACGCTGGGCTTTGTGTTCGCCCGGGGGGTGTTGCTCGACCGCTGGCAAGAGACGGCCCTCTTAAGTTTGCAGCGGGCGGCCCACTCGATCGACATGCGGGTGGACAACCTGGTCAATCTGGTCCGCCTCCTGGGCGGTCTGGATCAATCCTCGGGCGCGCCGCCGTCCGAGGACTGGCTGCTGGACCACATCCGGAGCCGGCCCGGCGTGGTCAAAGCCGGGTTGAAGTGGACCCAGGGCCGGCCGGTTCGCCCCCGCTTCATGGGTCCGGGGATGCACGGCGGCGGGTGGCCCCGGGGCGGGGGACCCATGCGCCGGATGTGGCATCGGGTCCGGGTGACCGCCGTGACCAGCCCCCGGTACGACACCACCACCCGGCAGCGGGTGGTGTCCCTGTCCTTTGACCTCAAGGACGACCAGCAGAAAACGATCGGCCGCCTGACCGTGACCCTGCGGTTCGCCTACCTGCTCCAGGACATCGTCGGCCTGGCCTGGTGGAAGAGCCACGACGTCTGCTTGGTGGACGCCAGGGGCCGGATCCTGACCAGCCGGGGCGAGATGTGGCGGGACCGGACCCGTCTCGGGCAGGGGGACCGGCCCTTCGAGGACCGGGTGCTCCGGGCCATGGGCCGCAGCGCCTCGGGGACCCTGCTTGGCTCGGGACATCCGGCCCACCTGGTGGCCGGGTTCCGCCGGCTGACCGCCGCGCCGTGGACGATCCTGTTGTTGGCCCCCGGGGAAAAGGTCCTGGCCCCCATCGTCCGCTTCCGCAACTACTTTTTTCTGTCAGTCCTGGCCGGCCTGGCCCTGATCATCCTGATCATCTGGCTGGCCACGAAACCGGTGGTTGCCTCGGTGACCGAGGTGGCCGGGGCCGCCGGCCGGGTGGCCCAGGGCGATTACGGTCCGCCCCTGCACCCGCGCACCGCCGACGAGGCGGGCCGCCTGGTCGAGAGCTTCAACGCCATGGTCGAGGGCCTCCGGGAACGGGACTTCATCCGGGACACCTTTGGCCGCTACGTGGACCCGCGGGTGGCCCGGGACCTGGTCGGGCGTCCCGGGGCGACCGCCCTGGGCGGCCAGAAGCGCTCGGTGGCGATCATGATGACCGATATCCGCGGCTTCACCGCCCTGTGCGAATCCCTGGAACCGGAAACCACGATCAACGTCGTCAACCGCTACCTGTCGGGGCTGATCGAGGTCATTCAGCTTTTTCGGGGGATCATCGTCGATTTCCTGGGCGACTCGATCCTGGTCATGTTCGATCCCCTGGACGGGCCGCTGGCCCCGGCCGTCCGGGACGCGGTCTGCTGCGCCCTCGAGATGCAGCGCCGGGCGGCCGACCTGAACGCCCGGGACAAGACCCAGGGCCTGCCCGAGATCTTCACCGGCATCGGCGTCCACGCCGGCGAGGTGGTGGTGGGCAACATCGGCTCCGAGGCCCGGACCAAGTACGGCCTGATCGGCGCCCCGGTCAATTTCACCCATCGTCTCCAGGCCGAGGCCGAGGGCGGCCAGATCGTGGTCTCCGACGTTGTCCGGGAGATCCTGGCGACAAACCTGAAGGTGGCCCGGACCTTTGCCGCCCGGCTGAAGGGCATCCCCGAGGCGGTCAACCTGCACGTGGTCGAGGACCTGGCTGATTGCCGGCCCCCGGACGACGGAGGCGGAGAGGACTGACATGATTATTACGGCCGAGCTGCTCGAGCGGTTGAACGACAACTCCCTGTACCGGACCATCGGCCTCCACGTGGATGAGGCCGATCAGGGGCAGGCCCGCTCGACCCTGAGGCCCAATCCGGATCTGTGCTGGCCCTTTGCCGCCCAGCCCCACGGCGGGGTGCTGTTCACCCAGATGGACACGACCATGGCCTGGGCCGTGATCAGCACCGCCGAGCCGAACCAGAACTGCGTGACCATCGACCTGTCGATCCAGTACACCGCCGCGGCCCAGGGGGTTTTTTTTAACTGTCAGGCCCGGGTGGTGCATCGCACCTCGCGCCTGGTCTATCTCCGGGCCGAGGTGACCGACCCGCAAGGGCGGATAACGGCCGCCGGCCAGGGGACCTTCCGGGTGGTCAACCTGCCGCTGTGACAATCTCTTGTAGCGATTATTATTGAACAGAGTTCTGATAATGTTATAATAATTTATCGAGGGGGGCAGAGTTGACCTGATCTTGTCTCGATTGTTCACGATCTCTTTCCCATTCGGCACGCTGACATATCGAATCGTGCGGCCTTGACAGCGGACCGACTCCCTTGCCTGGCATCGGGGAGGGATGTTTCATGTCTGACCAAGGCTTTCGGCGCCGCCTGTCGGCCCTGCTCAGCGCGGACGTGGAGGGATACAGCCTCCTGATGAGGGACGACGAGGAGGCGACCGTCCGGACCGTGACCGCGTTCCGGGCCGCCATTTCCAACCTGGTCCAGCAGTACCGGGGCCGGGTGGTCGATTCCCCGGGAGACAACCTCCTGGCCGAATTCACCAGCGTGGTGGACGCGGTCAACTGCGCGGTCGAAATCCAGCGGGAGCTGGCCGAGCGCAACCTGGAACTGCCGGAAAACCGGCGGATGAAGTGGCGGATCGGGGTCAACCTGGGCGACGTGATCGAGGACGGGGAGCGGATCTACGGCGACGGGGTCAACGTCGCGGCCCGCATGGAAAGCCTGGCCGAGGGGGGCGGGATCTGCCTGTCGGGCACGGTCTATGACGCCATCGAGAACAAGATCGGCCTGGAGTACGAGTTTCTGGGTGAGCAGGCGGTAAAAAACATACCCAAGCCCATCCGGGCCTACCGGGTGCTGTCGTACCCGGGCGCGGCCGCCCACCGGGTAGTCAGGGCAAAGCGGGCCCTGGGCAGACAGTATCGATATATCGCCCTGGCCGTGGCGGCGGGAGTGGCCGTGACGGCGGCTGTTATTGTCTGGCAGATCTTTTTTCGTTCGACTTCATCCGGGCCGGCCGTGGTCCAGGTCCAGGCCCTGCCCCTGCCAAACAAGCCGTCCATCGCCGTCCTGCCGTTCGTCAATACCAGCGGCGACCCAAAACAAGATTATCTAAGTGATGGTATTACCGACCAGCTCATCTACGCCCTGTCCCGGGTGCCCGGCCTGTTTGTCATCGCCCGCGCCTCGTCCTTTTTCTACAAGGGCAAGAAGGTGAAGGTCCAGCAGGTGGGCCGGGAACTGGGAGTCAAGTATGTCCTGGAAGGGAACGTTGACCGATCCAGGGACAGGCTGCGGATCACGGCCCAGCTCATCGACGCCCAGACCGGACGCCACCTCTGGGCGGCGCGTTGGGACCGGAAACTCAAGGACATCTTCGCCATCCAGGACGCGGTGACCTTGAAGGTGGTCAGAGCCGTATTTGTCGGCACGTCTTATAGTTGGAAAGTACTTGATACCTATTTAGGAAAAGGGACGAGAAACTTCGAGGCCATGCTGGCCTATTTGAAAGCGATCTACTACTGGAACCAACAGACTAGAGAGGGCAACTTCAAGGCCAAACGATTCCTCCGGCAGGCTCTCGCCCTGGACCCGCAGTTTCCAGCCGCCTACGTCATCCTGGCGTCCGCGTATAACCTGGATGTATGGCTGGGCATTTCCAGGTTTCCCGGAAAGTCCCTTCAAAAGGCGGTCGAACTATGCCAAAAGGCCCTGGCCATCGACAAGTCTGCCCCTTACGCCAACTCAACTTTGGCCTACATCTATGCCTGGCAAGGGCGCTTTCAGAAGGCCCTGGAACATGCGGAGCGGGCCATTGCCATCAATCCAAATTGGTCTAACGCTTATATGGCCAAGGGCTACATTCTTCGGCAAATGGGCCGGCCCAGGCAAGCCCTGCCAGCGATGAAGAAGGCCATCCGCCTCAGCCCCAACGGGCCCGCTTTCTTTTTTCGTGAATTGGGCTTTGCCTATGCGGGAATCAAGCAGTATGAGCCGGCCCTCACCGCATTCAAGAGAGGACTATCCCTGGCGCCCAATGATCTTTGGGCTCACCTTGGCCTGGTCCGTTGCTATGTCGGGACCGACCGGATGAAACTGGCCCGGGCGGAAGCGGCAAAGGTCCTCAAGATAAAACCAAATTTCTCCTTGGCGTGGGTTGCAAGGCTTAATGCTAGGCGCAAAGATCGAGCTAATGTGAAACGCTTCTTGGATGAACTGCGTCAAGCGGGGCTGAAGTGATTCGTTAACCATTGGTGAATGGGGCTGGCTCATGACCGAGCAAGGCGTCACCCGGAAACTGACGGCCATCATGAGCGCCGACGTCAAAGGCTACTCCCGGCTCATGGCCGATGACGAGGCGGCCACGGTCAAGTGCCTCACCGCCCACCGGCAGATCATATCCCGACTGGTGGACCTGCACCATGGCCGGGTGATCGACTCGCCCGGCGACAACGTCCTGGCCGAATTCGCCAGCGCGGTCAACGCTGTCCAGTGCGCCTTGGAAGTTCAGGAGGAGTTACGAGTTCAGAATGCCGACCTGCCCGAGCAACGCCGCATGGAGTGGCGGATCGGGATCAACCTGGGCGACGTGATCGCCGAGGGGGAGCGGATCTACGGCGACGGGGTCAACGTCGCCGCCCGGATCGAAGGAATAGCCGAGGCCGGCGGGATCTGCATCTCGCGCAATGTGTACGACCAGGTCAAGACCAAGCTGTCCCTGGACTTCGAATACCTGGGCGAACATGCGGTCAAGAACATCAGCGAGCCGGTGCGGGTCTATCAGGTTCGACTGCATCCGGCCACCGAGGCCCGTCGGGTCAAAAAGAAGACAGGCGTATTCGGTTCGAGATGGCACAAGCTCGTGGCGGCCGTGGCGGCCGTGTTGATCGTGGCCGCGGCCGTGGCGATCATGCAGCACTCCTTTCAATCCCCGCCGAAAAAGCCCCCCGCGGACAAGGTCAAGGCCCTGCCCCTGCCGGACAAGCCGCCCATTGCCGTCCTGCCGTTCGTCAATACCAGCGGCGACCCCAAACAGGATTTTTTGAGTGACGGTATCACCGAACAGCTCATCTACGCCCTGTCCCGGGTGCCCGGCCTGTTTGTCATCGCCCGCGCCTCGTCCTTTTTCTACAAAGGGAAGAAGGTGACGGTTCGGCAGGTGGGGCGGGAACTGGGGGTCAAGTATGTCCTGGAAGGGAACGTGGACCGATCCGGGGACAGACTCCGGATCACGGCCCAGCTCATCGATGCCCGGACCGGGCGCCACCTCTGGGCGGCGCGCTGGGACCGGAAACTCAAGGACATCTTCGCCATCCAGGACGCGGTGACCTTGAAGGTTGTCAGGGCCGTATTGTTTGGCACGGTTTGGAAGTGGAAAGATATTGATCGTTTTATTGGAAAAACGACGAGAAATCTCGAGGCCCTGTTGGCCCTATTGAAAGCAGGCAAGTACTGGAGCCAATATACTTTAAAGGCCATCTTCAAGGCCAAAAGATTAGCCCGACGAGCCATCGCCCTTGACCCGCAGTTTCCAGCGGCCTACGCCCTCCTGGCGGCCGCGTACATGCTTGAAGTATCTTTGGGCGGTTCCAGATCTCCCCGAAAGTCCTTACAAAAGGCGGTCGCACTATGCCAAAAGGCGCTGGCCATCGACAAGTCTCACCCTAACGCCCACACTATCTTGGCCTATCTGTATTTCGGACAAAAGCGCTACCATAAGGCCCTGGCCCAAGCGGAGCGGGCCATCGCCGCCAATCCGAATTGGGATAATGCATATATGGCTAAAGGAATAGCTTTATACGGGATGGGCAGATTTAAGCAGTCCATCCAGGCGATGGAAAAGGCGATTCGTCTCAATCCCAAGGCTCCCAGTCATTATTTCCAGTTTCTGGGCGATGCCTACACTGGAACAAGACAGTACGGGAAAGCTATCGCCGCCTTAAAAAAAGCTCTCTCCCTGGCACCCAATTATTTTCGCGCTCGCCTCGGCCTGGTCGTTTGCTATGTCAGGACCGGCCAGATGAAACTGGCCCGGGCGGAAGCGGCCCAAGTTCTAAGGATAAACCCCAAGTTCTCCCTGGCATTGTATGCTCGGGTTTCCATGATCAAAGATCGAGCCAGGCTGAAACGCACCTTGGACACCTTACGTAAAGCGGGGCTGAAGTGAGATTTTCAATAACGGCCGGTCATCCCAGTCTATTATTCCAGGTCATCCAGATCAACGAACCGCTTGACGACTGATTCGATTTTTACGGCCGACCCGGTCGAGTCCCGGCCGCCGAATGCTGAAATACGTCGTCGCCGAGGCGGTCCGCGGCCGATGCCGGCCTGGATAGTATTGGATTTTCGGCCGGACAAGAGGTATGATCGCCCCGCCCTGTAACCGAATAGCGGTCAGAGTTCATCCACCCGCGACACAGGGGGTAGCGCCCATGAAAACCAACCTGCTCAGCGACGACAAGGTCATCATCACCGCGGCCATCACCGGAGGCATCCAGGGTAAGTGGGCCAACCCCAATATCCCCATCACCCCCGAGGAGCAGGCCGCCGACGCCCGGGATTGTTACAACGCCGGCGCGGCGGTGCTCCACCTCCACGTCCGCGGCGAGGACGGACAGAACACCCCTGACCTCGAGGTCTATAACCGGGCGGTGACCCTCATCGGCCAGGCCTGCCCGATCATCCGCCAGATCGGCAACGGCATCGGCGCCCGGCTGACCAGTGACGGCACCGTCCAGAACGCCACCCTGGAGCAGCGCCTCAATCTGCTCAACATCCGTCCCCAGGCCGAGATGCACACCATCAACGCCGGCTCGTTCGAGTTTCGGACCAAGTACGGTGGGGCCCTGTTCGACAATCCCATGGGCTTCAACGAGCAGTATGTCACCGGCTGCCGCGAGCAAAACATCGGCCTGGAGATCGAGGTTTACGACCTGTCCCACATCGCCAACGTCCTGGAACTGGTGGACAAGGGCCTGCTTACGCCGCCGCTGCACTTCTCGATCGTGCTGGGCATCATGGGCGGCGCCCCGGCCACCATCGAGAACCTGCTGCACATGGTCCGCGAACTCCCGGAAGGCTCGACCTGGCAGGTGGTCACCGTCGGCCGGTTCCACCTGCGGTCAACCATGATCGCCATGTCCGTGGGCGGCAACATCCGGACCGGCCTGGAAGACACCATTCATTACGCCAAGGGCGAGCCGGTCGAATCCAACGCCCAACTGGTCGAGCGCATGGTCCGCCTGGCCCGGGAGATCGGCCGCGAGCAGGCCACAGTGGATGAGGCCAAAACCCTTTTAGGGCTTGCCTAGGCCGGGGCCGGTCACCGCTGGACTATCGGTGAACAAGAAAATGGTTTCCGGCTGACTTCCCGTGGCAGTCTGATCGGAGGCGAGGCCGCCCCCCCTTTTCAAGGGAGGGGGGGCGGCCTCGCCCGGCGACCGACGGTGTTTTTGTAATTACTGGGTACTGGTCGTTGATGCCAGGAAAGCCGGGGGTATTATGGGCGTCCAGACCGGAGAGGACAGACTCAAGCGCCAGATCGGTTTCTTCAGCCTGCTGGCCATGTCGGTCGGCCTGAACATCGGCGGGGCCCTGTTCGCCCTGACCAGCCTGGCCGCGGCCCAGACCGGTCCGGCCCTGCCCCTGGCCATGCTCGTCTCGGGCGTCCCGGCGCTGCTGGCCGTGATCCCCTACGGCGTCCTGACCTCGGCCATGCCCACCACCAGCGCCACCTATCGCTACGCCCAGCTGGTCAATCCCACCCTCGCCCTGGTGACGCTCTTGACCCTGGCGGTCTGCATCTGCATCGGCGGCCAGCCCCTGTACGCCCTGGCCTTTGGCAAGTACCTGGGCGAGCTGGGGTGGTTCAAGGTCAATCCCATCCTGGCCGGGGCGATCATGCTGACCTTTTTCTACCTGATCAACCTACTGGGCGTCCGGCTCACCGCCCGGATCCAGACGGTCCTGTTCGTGCTGCTCATGGTGGCCCTGGTGCTCTACATCGTCCTGGGCGCGCCCCACGTGGACTGGAAGAATTTCTCGCCGTTTCTGGCCAAGGGGCCGGTCGGGGTCCTGGTCGGGGCCGGGCTGCTGTTCACCTTCTGCGCCGGTGGATTCTTCGTGATCGACCTGGGCGGGGAGGTGGTCATGGCCAACCGGATTTTCCCCCGGGTGCTGCTGCTGGGCATGGTCCTGGTCATCATCCTGTACCTGCTGATCCTGTCCGTCACCGTGGGCGTGGTCCCCTGGACGGCTCTCAAGGGGAAGTCCCTGGTGGCGGTCGCCCGGAACTTCATGGGCCGGGGCGCCCTGGCCTTTTTCATCATCGGCGGGGCCCTGTTCGCCTGTGCGACCACGGTCAACATCATCTTCTCGATCATGGCCCGGGGGCTGATGGTCGTCGCCGGTGAGGGCATGCTGCCGGCCTGGCTGGGACGGGTCAACGCCCGGTTCGGCACGCCTCACTGGGGCCTGACCGTGGCCTACGTCATCTCGCTGGCGGCCCTGATCGCCATTCCGTCGCTGATGTTCTTCGGGTCCATGCTCAATCTGGGGCTGGTGGGGGCGGTGACCCTGGTGGCCGTGGCCGGGCTGGTCCTGCCCCGGAAGTACCCCGGCCTTTACGCCCAATCCTCGTTCAAGGTCCCCAGGCCCCTGGCCCGGGCGGCGGCCGGGGCGGTGGTCGTCATCAACGTCGGGATCTTCGCCTTCTTCTGCCTGGCCATCAAGTGGGCCTCGCTGGTCTTTGCCGCCGTGGCCGTGGCCTTCTGGCTGTATTCCCTGGCCCATCGTCCCAAGCTCCAGGAGGTCAAGGCCCGGCTGCGACGGATGCACGCCGGTTATTTCGAGGGGGATCAGAGTTCATGACCGAAGACTTCAAGGGCCGGGTGGTCTGGCTGACCGGGGCCTCGGCCGGCATCGGCCGGGCCCTGGCCGACCGTCTGGCCGGGCTCGGGGCGGATCTGATCCTGTCCTCGAACGAGCCCGCGGAACTGGAGGGGGTGGCCGAGGCCTGCCGCCAGCGGGGCGTCCGGGCCCATCCCCTGGAGATCGACCTGGCCGACTGGACAACCCTGGCGGCCAAGGCCAACGAGGCCCTGGCCTTGTTCGGACGGATCGACGTCCTGATCAACAACGGCGGGATCAGCCAGCGGTCGCTGGTCAAGGACACGTCGCTTACGGTTGACCGCCGGATGATGGACATCGATTATTTCGGGCACATGGCCCTGACCAAGGCCGTGCTGCCGTCCATGCTCGAGCGGCGCTCGGGCCACATCGTGGTCACGACCTCGGTCGCCGGGCTGATGGGCCTGCCCTTCCGGAGCGCCTACTGCGCGGCCAAGCACGCCCTGCACGGCTTTTTCGAGGCCCTTCGGTACGAGGTCCGGCCCGAGGGCATTGTCGTCACCCTGGTCGCCCCGGCCGCGGTCAAGACCCGCATCGCCCACCACGCCCTGACCGCCGACGGGACCCGGCACGCCCAGGCGGACAAGGACATCGAGGCCGGCATCACCCCCGAGGAGTGCGCCCGCCGGATCGTCAAGGCCATTGTGAAGAACAGGGAACTGGTCGTCATCGGCCGCGGTCTGCCCCGGTGGGGGCCGACCATCAAGCGGCTGGCCCCCCGGCTTTACTCGCGGCTCATGAGGCGGGTCGCCCCGACCTGAGCCGGGGCGTCACCGGCCGCGCCCGCTATTCAGGCGAATTTCTTGTCCAAGGGTCGGTGGGTAAATGTCTTTCCTTCAGCACCCGAGTAGTCGGCCACCACCTGGCCGCTGCCCATCAGCCGCCACTTGTAGATCAGCAGGCCCTCCAGACCGACCGGTCCCCGGGCGTGGACCTTGTTGGTGCTGATGCCCACCTCGGCACCCAGGCCGAAGCGGAACCCGTCGCTGAATCGGGTGCTGCAATTCCAGAAGACGTCGGCCGAGTCCACGTAGTCCATGAACCGCACCGCCCGGTCCCGATCCGCGGTGACGATGGCGTCGGTGTGATGCGAGCCGTAGCGGTTGATGTGATCCACGGCCGCCTCCAGCGAGTCCACGACCTTGATTGAGACGATCAGGTCCAAATACTCGGTCCGCCAGTCCTCCTCGGTGGCCGGCTTGACCTCGATGAACCTGGCTGTCTCGGCGCAGCCGCGGATCTCGACCCCTTTGTCCCGAAGGTCGGTCGCCAGCCGGGGCAGAAAGTCCGCGGCCGCCTCCCGGTGGACCAGGATTGTCTCAACGGCGTTGCACACGGCCACGTACTGGGTCTTGCTGTCCACGCATATTTTTTGAGCCATGTCCAGGTCGGCGGCGCGATCCACGTAAACGTGGCAGATCCCGTCGGCGTGGCCCAGGACCGGGACATTGGTGTGGTCCATGATGTATCTGACGAACTCGTTACTGCCCCGGGGCACGATCAGGTCCAGATACCGGTCCAGGCCGAGCATCTCGGCCACCTCGTCCCGGGTCTCCAGAAGCACCAGCCATCCGGCCGGGATCCCGGCCGCAACCGCCGCGTCGTGGATCAGTTCGGCCAGGACCCGGTTGGACTCGGCCGCCTCGCTGCCGCCCTTGAGCAGCACGGCGTTGCCGCTTTTCAAGCACAGGGCCGAGATCTGGACCAGGGCGTCTGGCCGGGACTCGAACACCACCCCGATGACCCCCAGGGGACAGGTGACCCGAAAGAGTTCCAGTCCCTCGTCCATCTCCAGGGCCCGGGTGGTGACCCCGACCGGATCGGGCAGATCGATCAGGCTGTGCAGGCCGGCGATCGCCTCGTCCAGCTTGGCCTGATCGAACTTGAGGCGCTTGAGCAGCGGGGCGCTCAGTTTTTCGTCACGGGCCCGGCTCAGATCGGCCTGGTTGGCGGCGATGATCGCCTCGGCGTTATCCGCCAGGGCCCGGGCGATCTCTGCCAGGGCCTGGTTTTTCGGCTCGGTCTTGACTGCGGCCAGCTTGAGGGAGGCCTCCTTGGCCCGCGCGGCCGATTGCGTGATATCCATCAGGACCCTCCGGTCGTCGTTGACAAAGACGTCTTAAGTTTAGATACCTCTCGAACCGTGGTCAAGTCTTGACTCCCGGCCGGTTGTGGACCCGGCCGGTGTCTGTTACGTTGGGCCGAAATCAATGACCGGGGAGGGTGCGTGTCTAAAGAATGGTCGATCCGGGCCGGGTGGCTGATTGACGGCAGCGGCGGGCCGGTCCGCAAAGACGTTCGGGTCGAGATCGAGGACGGTCTGATCACCGGTCTTGAGGACGATGTGGAACAAGGCGGGCCGGCCGAGGATCTCCGCGCTTGCACCCTGACCCCGGCCCTGACCGACGCCCACGCCCACTTGTTCATGTCGCCCACGCCGGACATGGCCGAGCGGCAGGGCCAGTTGTCGGCCGGCTATGACGAACTGAAGCCGGCCATGATCGACCGCGCCAGGCAACTGCTGGCCGCCGGGGTGCTGGCGGTCCGCGACGGCGGGGATTACGGTGGATTTTCGCTGAGGCTGCGCGACGGGCGGCCGGCCGGGTCGCCGCTGACCATCAAGTCACCTGGCCGGGCCTGGCACGCCCCGGGTCGTTACGGCCGTTTGGTCGGCCGGAGCGTGGCCGGGGCCGGCCTGGCCGCGGCCGTGGCCGCCGCACCGGACAACGTGGACCATGTCAAGATCGTCAACTCCGGGCTCAACAGCCTCCTGAAATTCGGCCGCCTGACCGACCCCCAGTTCTCGACCGACGAACTGCGCGGCGCGGTCCGGGCGGCCGGGGCCCGGGGGCTTAAGGTCATGGTCCACGCCAACGGCCCCGAGCCGGTCAGGCGGGCCGTCGAGGCCGGGGCGGGGTCCATCGAGCACGGCTTCTTCATGGGCCGGGAAAATTTGAGTCGGCTGCGGGACGCGGCCTGCGTCTGGGTGCCCACGGCGGTGACCATGCAGGGCCTGGCCTTATCCCTGCCGGCCGGGGACCCGCGCGTCGAGGGCGCCCGGCGCAACCTGGAGCATCAGCTCGATCAAATCCGGCTGGCCCGGGACCGGGGCGTGATCGTGGCCTGCGGCACGGACGCCGGGACCCTGGGGGTGGTCCACGGCCGGTCGATTTACGAGGAGATGGGACTGCTCATGGAGGCCGGGTTTTCCCTGGCGGAAACGGTGGCCGCGGCCGGCGGCATCGGGGCTGAACTGGCGGGGGTGGCCGATGGTCTCGGCCGGCTGGCCCCGGGCCGGCCGGCCACCTGGCTGGTCTTTGCCAAAAGCCCGGACCGGATGGCCGCCTCGCTCACCAGGCCCACGGCCGTGTATGTCCGGGGGGTGCGGTTGAGCCTCGACTGAGGGGCGGGGTGGGGCGGCTCCCCGACCGAGGGACTGACCCGGAGACGGACCGGGACCACGGTCATCAATTCCAGAGTGACCAGGACCGCGCTCAGGATCAGGGCCCACAGGGCGAAGGCCCCCTGGGTCCGTCTCAGGGATTGACCGCGTCCCGGCCGGGCCGGGTCGGCCCGGCCCCCGGGCCGGATAAAACTCAGGACCAGACTGGTCCCCAGGAGCAGTCCCAGCCCGATGAGGATCGCGCCGCCGAACACATAGGCCCCCCAGGCAACCTGCATGTGCCAGACATGGCCCAGGCCCGACGCGGCGTCGATGATGACCCACACCCCCCAGCCCAGGCCGGCCAGGCCCAGCCAGGGGACGATCTTGTCCAGGACCGCCCGGGCCCGTTCTCTCTTGGCCAGGACGACGTTGGGCATGACCAGCAGACCCAGGACAAACATCACGGCGGCGGTGATCAGGCCCATGGTCATGGAGCGACCCCGGTGACAGGTTGAAGAGACGATCCGAGTTTACCACCCAACCACCGGCGGCGCAAAGTGGCGGTCCTGACAATCAAGGGGCTGGGGAAAATGGTGGTTCGTTCTGACCGACGGATGGTATGGTGAGGCCGTCTATTTCATGAATGAGCGCCTGTTTGGACTCGGGGCCGGGAGATTCGAGTGGACGATGCCGACATTTGTATTGACTTTTGGGTGCGACGGCTGCGGGCAGTGTCTCGAGGCCTGCGCCCTCCAGGCCATAAAGATCGAGGACGGCCGGGCCGAGATCGACCCTGAGGTGTGCCGCGACTGCGAGGCCTGCCTTGAGGTCTGCCCCCGGGAGGCGATCGTTCAGACGTGAACTGGAACCTGCTGATCAGACTGGGGCTGGCCCACTTCCTGGCCGACGTGGTCGTCAACCCGCGGGCCCTGGCCCGGCGCAAGCGGGGCGGCACCGTCTGGACCCGGGGCGCGGCCCTGGCCGTTCACGCCGGGTTCAACGCCGCGCTGGCCCTGCTTCTGGTCTGGGATTTCACCGGCCGGGGCTGGCTGATCGCCGGGATCATTTTCGTGACCCACTATCTGATCGACGCCGCACGGCGGCAGATTTCGAAACGCCTGATTCCGGGCGCGGCCGGGGACGTGTCCAAGTTCCACGCCCTCAAAATCTTGATCGATCCCCGAAAGGCCCCGCCCGAGTCCTGGTGGGAGCGCAACGCCCGGACCTGGGCCGCCCTGGCCCTGGCTGATCAGGCGGCCCACGGCCTGGTCATCATCGGCCTGGCCCTTTTGTTTTGATCGCGTGACAGCGGTCCGGAGTCGGCCTCCCCGGCCGCTGACCGGTCCTCCGGTTATTCCACCCCAGCCGCGGCGGCGGGCACCCTCCCGCCGTTGTCCATCAGGGCCTTCACCGGCGGCAGGCCGTAAGGCGAGTGCTCCTGGAGGGCCTTCAGCACGGTGCCGCCTCCGGTGAAAAAGTAGTAGTCAGCGTCGTGCATCACGCTCAAGAACAGACCCGGACAGAGGTCCTTGAACTCCTGGAGGGTGTCGCCGCCGCCGTAC
>CAZMVB010000014.1:0-4187 GCA_964569795.1 uncultured Desulfarculales bacterium
CATCGGTATGGGCAAGCAGTACTCGGGCCGTTTCGTGCAGATCGCCCTGTACTATAACGTCGGTCCCTGGACCTTCATGGCCGCCATCGGCCAGGCCCCGACCGGCAACGCCGGCAACCCGGTCAACGTCGCCAGCGTGGCCAACACCATGTTCCCGCGCCTGGACCTGGTCGTGAAGTACAAGGGCAAGTACGTCGGATTGGCCCCCGGTGTGTCGGTTTACATGAGCGAGCGTGAGCCCATCACGGGCGCCAACCTGACCGACGACCGGATCCTGTCCTACCTGCTGGTCCTGCCCTTCCGGGTTTCCTTCGGGAACTTCCGGGTCGTGGGCGAGCTGTCCTACGGCATGAACTGGGTGGCGGCCAACTACTACCCGTCCATGACCGCCTTGAGCCGGGCCGTGTACTGGGGTGGCAACAACGACCCCAGCCGGATCAAGATCGAGGACACCTATCAGCTGGCGGCCTGCTTGGGCCTGGCCTACTACATGGGCCGGGTCAGCCTCCACCTGGGCGGCGGCTGGGTTAAGGCCACCAACGCCTCCAACGACCAGCCGGGCACCTGGCGTCACGGCCAGAACGTCCGGTATGGCTTCAACTTCGCGGTCCGTTACCGCGTCAACAAGCACTTCGTCATCGCCCCGGAACTCCAGTACTGGTACTACGGCTGGAACCCGTTCTTTGACGTGAGTGCCGGCAACGCCATGTTCGCCGACATGGGCAGCTCCTGGCTGGCGGGTATCTCCTTCCAGATCCGCTTCTAGGCCGAGCACGCCTGAAAAACTGCACCGTTTCCGGGGGGCCGTCAGGCCCCCCGGATTTTTTTTGAAATCCAGCCCGGCCTGGCCGGGGACGCCCCGTGGCATTTGCCGGCAAGGAGTCAGGGGCCGTCAGGCCCCCCGGATTTTTTTGAATATGCGTCGGCTCGGGGAGGGCTGCCTGGACTGCTCGTCAAGGGGCGGGGCCGTCCGGGCTCATTGTTTTTTAAATCTTGGGGCGGTGTCGGGTAACGGGCCTCTTCCGGCCCGAAATGGGTCGCAGCGGACCGATCCCGGTCACTGGGTCCGACCGGGGACCTCGGCCAGCATATCCAGAAAGACCCGGGCCGGCCGGGACAGCTCGTGACCGATCAGCACGGCGGTATGCACGTCCAGGGACAGCCTCTCGCCGGCCAGCGAGACCTCGGCCAAATGACCCGCGGCCAGGTCCTCGGCCACGGCCGAGCGGGTCATGACCGACGCGCCTACCCCGCCGGCCACCTGCTCCTTGATCACGTCGGCGTTGGACGTCTCGAAGACCATCCGCGGCGTGAGCCGCTGCCGCGAGAACAACTCGCCCACCACCCGCCGGGTGCCCGAACCCTTCTCCCGCATGATGATCGGCTCCTGGGCCAACCGGGACAGGGCCACCTCCCGGGCCCCGGCCAGGGGATGATCCGGGGCGACGATGACCACCAGGTCCTCCCGCTTCAGGAAATCGAATTTGACCCGGGGGACCCGCCCCGGGTAGGCCACCACCGCCACCTCCACGCCCAGGGTGTGCAGGTTGCGGGCCATCTCGAGCGAAGAACCCTCCTGGAGAACGATGTTCACCTGGGGGAAGGCCTCCTGGAAGCGGGACAGCAGCGGCGGCATGATGTTTTTGGCATAGGTCCGGGCCGTGCCCAGGCGGAGGGTGCCCCGCTTGACCAGGCGCATCTCGTTCATCACCCGTTCCGCCTCGTCCCGGAGCCTGAAGATCCTGCGGGCGTGGGCCAGCAGGACCTGGCCGGCCTCGGTCAGGACGACCTTCTTGCCCAGGCGGGCGAAGAGCTTGACCCCCAGGTTCTCCTCCAGCCGCCGGATCTGGGCGCTGACCGCCGGCTGGGTGATGTTCAGGCGGGCGGCGGCCTGGGAGAAGTTCCTGGCCTCGGCGGCCTCGTAGAAGATCTGGAGTCGGTTGAGATTCATGGCTCATTATCAGAGATTATTGTTTACCGTGTCAATATTCGCGGAGGATCACGTTGGTACTTTGTCGTTATCATTATATTAAACAGACTGACATATAATTTTATATTATACGAGTAATAAAATTAATTGCCTTGACCGGGCCCGGGGGGCCGTGGCAACATGTCTTTATCAGGCCGGATCACCTTTCGCCCGGGCCCCGGGCCCGGGTTTCAAGATATGGCACCGGTTGTTCGCGTTTCCGTCCCGGGTGGGTCTCGGCCCCGGCGGCCGGAAACGCTGGTTTGTTGCCCGCTACCATTTCTTTAGGGGAGGGGAAGTCATGGCCGGTCTCGAATTTCCAAACCCACACCAAGTCGAACGGATTCCCGGCACCGAAGGCTGGGAGCGAATGTACCCCTACCAGTATCAGTTCGTCACCGACGACCCGGAACGGGCCGACTACGAAGAAAAGATGTTCTGGTTCTATGACGGGCTGCACTATCCCGAGCCGATGTACCCCTTCGACATCATCTGGGACGAGGCCTGGTTTTTGGCCTTGTCCCAGTTCAATACCCGCATCTTCTCGGTGCCCCCCGTTTACGGCGTCGATCACCGGATGATCAACGGTTACATCTACATCAGCCCGGTCCCGGTCATGGACCCCAAGGAGATCGAGAAGCGGGCCGAGGAATTCGGCAAGCGGGGGATGTACTACTACCAGAACTGGGATAAGCTCCACGACAACTGGGAGGTCAAGATCAAGGACGTCATCCAGCAGCTGGACGCCCTCAAAATTCCGACCCTGCCCGAGTTCGAGGACCTGAGCGTGGTCACCGAGGGGGTGGGCAAGTCCCAGGGATACGAGCTGCTCAAGGCCTACGACGATCTGATCAATCTGGGCATCCTCTGCTGGCAGTACCACTTCGAGTTCCTGAACCTGGGCTACGCCGCCTACGTCATGTTCCTGGGCTTCATGCAGGGCCTCTTCCCGGACATCCCGCTGCAGCGGGTGACCCAGATGGTCTCGGGCATCGACGTCATCATGTACCGGCCCGACGAGGAGCTCAAGAAGCTGGCCAAGGTCGCCGTGGACCTGAAGGTGGACGGCGTGGTCAAGTCCGACCGCGACTTCGAGAAGGTCAAGGCCAAGCTCGAGGCCTCGGCCGAGGGCCGGCAGTGGCTGGCCGCCCTGGAGGAATCGCGCTATCCCTGGTTCTACGTCTCGACCGGCACCGGCTGGTACCACCACGACAAGTCCTGGAACGACGACCTGAACGTCCCCCTGGCCTCGGTCGGGATCTACATCGACAAGATCAAGGCCGGCGAGAGCATCGACCGGCCCACGGCCGAGGTCATCGCCGAGCGCGACCGGATCACGGCCGAGTACCGGGAGCTGATCGAGGACGACGAGAACAAGGCCGCCTTTGACCAGAACCTGGGCGTGTCCCGGACGGTCTTCCCCTACGTCGAGAACCACCTGTTCTACGTCGAGCACTGGTTCCACTCGCTCTTCTGGAACAAGGTCCGCGAGGTGGGGGCGATCCTGGTCGAGCACGGCTTCCTGGGGGACGTGGAGGACGTGTGGTACCTGTCCCGGGCCGAGGTCAAGGAGGCCCTGTGGGACGTGGTCACGGCCTGGGCGACCCACGTCACTCCCCGGGGCCCCAAGGTCTGGCCCAAGGAGATCGAGTGGCGCAAGGGGGTCTATAACAAATTCAAGGAATGGTCCCCGCCGCCGGCGGTGGGCACCGCCCCCGAGGTCATCCAGGAGCCCTTCACCGTGGTGCTGTGGGGCGTGACCAACGAGTCCATGGCCGCCTGGGCCAAGGTCCGGGCCGTGGAGGACCCGGACAAGATCACCGAGCTGGAGGGCTTCCCCGGCTCGCCGGGCAAGGTCAAGGGCAAGGCCCGGGTCTGCCGGACCGTGGCCGAGATCGGCGAGTTGAAGGAGGGCGAGATCCTGGTCGCCCCGACCACCTCGCCGTCCTGGGCCCCGGCCTTCCAGAAGATCAAGGCGGCCGTGACCGACGTGGGCGGCGTGATGTGTCACGCGGCCATCGTCTGCCGCGAGTACGGCATGCCGGCCGTGGTCGGCACCGGCCACGCCACCCAGGTCATCAAGACCGGCATGGACATCGAGGTCGATGGCGCGACCGGCAAGGTCCAGATCAACCGCTAACGACAGAGACGGCCGCCCCCCCCCCGGGGGGGGGGGGGGCCCCCCCGGGCGCCGGACCCCCCGGGGAAACCCCCCCGC
>CAZMVB010000014.1:4197-116330 GCA_964569795.1 uncultured Desulfarculales bacterium
CGCCCCCCCCCCCACACCCCCCCCCCCCCCCCCCCCCCCCCCCCCGCCGGGGGGGGGGGGGGGGGCCCCACGGGGCATCGTCACGCCGGTGCAAACGGACCGGGCGTCCGGAGGGGTGCGGGCGGCCCGGAGCTTGGGGGAACGATAGATGGATCGGCAAGCACCGCTGGTCGTCTGGTTCGAGGACTGCAACCGGGAATCCGTGCCCGTGGTCGGCGGCAAGAACGCCTCCCTGGGCGAGATGATCAACGCCGGCGTCCGCGTCCCGCCCGGCTTTGCCGTGACCACCGCCGCCTACCGCCGCTTCTGCGACGAGGCCGGGATTTCGGCCGATATCCTGGGCGCCCTGGACGGCCTGGACCACACCGACGCCGCGGCCCTGAACAGGGTCAGCGCCGCCATCCGGGAGATGATCGAGTCCGGGTCCTTCAGTTGGGAGTTCGAGGACCACGTCGCCGAGTTCTACCGGCGCCTGGCCAAGCGCTGCCTGCTCCCGGCCGCGCCCGTGGCCTGCCGGTCCAGCGCCACGGCCGAGGACCTGCCCGGGGCCTCGTTCGCCGGCCAGCAGGATACCTATCTCTGGGTCCGCGGCGCGGACAACGTCCTGGACAAGGTCCGCAAGTGTTTTTCCTCCCTGTTCACCCCCCGGGCCATCGCCTACCGGGTCAAGATGGGCTTCCCCCACGACCAGGTGGCCATCAGCGTCGGCGTCCAGAAAATGGCCAACTCGTTCACCGCCGGGGTGATGTTCACCCTCAACCCGGGCACGGGCGACCGCTCGGTCATCGTCATCGACTCCAACTACGGTTTCGGCGAGTCGGTCGTCTCCGGCGAGGTCACCCCGGACAACTTCGTCGTCAACAAGGTCACCCTGGACATCATCAAGAAGACCATCTCCCGCAAGGAGGTGTACTACACCGTCGATCCCGAGACCCACGCCTCGGTCCGGCGGGAGATCCCCTCCGAGCGCCAGACCTCCCAATCGACCATCGACGAGGACATCGTCGAGCTGGCCAAGATGGGCAAGATCATCGAGAAGCATTACGGCCGGCCCCAGGACATCGAGTGGGCCGTGGACAAGGACATGCCCGCCGCGGGCAACGTCATGATCCTCCAGAGCCGGCCGGAAACGGTCTGGAGCGACAAGAAGCGGGAGGCCGAAGCGGCCCCCAAGAAATCGGTCATGGATTTCATGCTGGACAGTTTGATGAAGGGCAAGAAGATCACCTGATCCGGGCGACGGTCCGAGCGCGGACTGCGGACCGAACCCGTTGAAGTCCAAGGAGGGATATATTTCCATGAAGAGCATGAGGGATTTCATCGAGCTGGCGGAAAAGGAAGGCGAACTGAAACGGATCAAGGCCGAGGTCGATTGGGACCTCGAGCTGAGCCACGTCGCCAAGCTCAACGAGGAAAAGCAAGGGCCGGCCCTGCTGTTCGAGAATGTCAAAGACCACGACTGGCCGATCATCACCAGCGTCTGCACCACCCCCACCCGGCTGGCCCTGATCATGGGCCAGCCCAAGACCAACACCCTGGTCCAGATCATGGAGGAGTGGGTCAAGATCGCCGACCAGCGGGTCGAGCCCAAGTGGATCGACAAGAAGGACGCCCCCTGCAAGCAGAACGTGATGACCGGCGATGCGGTGGACCTCTTCAAGTTCCCGACACCCAAGTGGTACCCCCTGGACGGCGGCCGCTTTTTCGGCACGGCCCACTTCATCATCAGCAAGGACCCCGACACCGGCTGGGTCAACCTGGGGACCTACCGGGCCCAGCTTCTGGGCAAGGACAAGCTGGGCACCCAGTTCATCAAGGGCAAGCACGCCGACATCATGCTCAAGAAGTACCAGAAGCTGGGCCAGCCCATGCCCGTGGCCGACATCGTCGGCTGCGACCCGCTCCTGTTCATCCTGGGCGCGGCCCGGATCTCGGCCTTTGTCTCCGAGTACGACGTGGCCGGGGCCATCCGGGGCGAGGCGGTCGAGGTCGTGGCCGGCGAGACGGTGGACCTGCCCATCCCGGCCCAGGCCGAGATCGTGGTCGAGGGCGAGGTGGACGCCGACAAGTTCATGGAAGAGGGCCCCTTCGGCGAGTACACCGGCTATTACTCGGGCGTGGGCACCGACCCTCGCAACTTCATCGACGTCAAGTGCATCACCCACCGGGACAACCCGATCATGTGGGGGACCACCGTCGGCCGGGCCGTGACCGACACCCACATGACCATGGCCCTGTCCTACGGCGCGGCCCTGTGGCAGCAACTGGTGGCCATGAAGATCCCGGGCATCCGGTCGGTGTACTGCCCGCCCGAGGGCTCGGGTCGGTTTCTGGCCATCATCTCCATGCAGCAGATGTACCCCGGCCACGCCGACCAGGTCCTGACCGCGGCCATCTCCACCGAGATGGGGGCCTACGGCCTCAAGACGGTCATCGTCGTGGACGAGGACATCGACCCCTGGGACATCCCCCGGGTGATGTACGCCCTGTCTTTCCGCTTCCAGCCCAACCGGTGCCAGATCATCAAGCGCGGACGTTCGACCCCGCTCGATCCGTCCCTGCCCATCGACGCCCGGGACATCACCGGCCGCCTGCTCATGGACGCCACCATTCCCTACGACTGGAAGGACAAGCCCATCCCGATCAAGCTGGACGAGGACATGGTCAAGAAGGTCGAGGCGCGCTGGGGCGAGCTGTTCGGGGAATGACCCGGCCGTCGAGCTGAATCCGTTTTCGAGGCGGAGGGCCCGGGAGAGGAGTAATTTCGGAAAACAAGCCGAGACGCAAAGCATTACTCCTCATCCCGGCCCTCTCCTCCCCCCCTATGGGAAGAAGGGGCCACCGCGGACCCCCGCGGCAAGCGAAACGCAGTACAGACGGCAAGCGCGGACTAAAACCGTGGTCTGACTGACGCGATGATCGCGAAGGGCCACTGCCGACCTGGACGTCAGACCGAATTATAAGAGGGAGAACCAGATTGAAACCCATCCGCTACACCCCGGCCATGGTCGATGAGTTCCTCCAGGCCGGGTATTGGACCACGGAACTGTTCTTTGACTTCTACGACCGCAACGCCCGGGAGAGGCCCGAGGCCGAGGCCCTGGTCGATTCCAGATACCGGGTCACCTGGGCCGAGGCCAAACAGATGGCCGAGGCCATGGCCACGGCCTGGGCCGAACTCCTGCCCCGGGACGCCCGGGTGATCATCCAGTCGCCCAACAGCGTTTACGGCTTTCTGGCCCGGATCGCCAGCGAGCGGGCCGGCCTGATCTCGCTGACGGTCTATCCCTATCTCCGGGAGCGCGAGCTGGAGCACTTCCTGGGCATGACCGAGGCGTCCATGGTCGTCTGCCCTCACGTCTATCGCAACTTCGACTATCTGGCCATGTACCGGGACCTGATGGGGAGGTTTCCCAGCCTGAAGCAGATCTTTCTGTTCGACGAGGAGGTCCCCCCCGGGGCCCCGGCCGGGACCAAGAGTCTGATCCAGGTCACCGAGGATTATCGGGGGAAGATCGACGAGGCGGCCCTTGCGGCCCGGCGGTTCGACTCCTGCTGGGACGTGGGCCTGCTGACCAGCACCACCGGGACGACCGGCCTGCCCAAGCTGGTCGAGTGGCCGACCGCCCCCCGGGTCTGCACCAGCAAGGGCCGGATCGACCTCTGGAGCCTGACCAAGGACGACATCACCATGGCCGTGGCCCCCCACGCCGGCGGCGCGGCCGGGACCCTGACCTACTTCGCCGCGCCCCTGGCCGGGGCCAAGACGGTCATGCTCGAGGAGTTCAGCCCCGAGGCGGCCCTTGAGACCATTGCCCGGGAAAAGGTGACCGCCATCGGCGTGGTGCCGACGCACCTGATCCGGATGCTCGAGGCCGACGTCGAGTCCTATGACCTCGGCTCGCTGCGGTTCGTCCGCTCGGCCGGCGGGTATCTGCCGCCCCTGGTGGCCGAGGAGGTGGAAAAAAGGTTTGACGCGGTCATCACCTCGGATTTGGGCACCCAGGACAAGGGCTCGGTCTCCGGATGCAAGGTGACCGACCCCGTGGACCTCAGGCGCCGGACGGTGGGTCACATGCTCCCGGGCAACAAGCTCAAGCTCCTCGACGAGGAGGGCAATCCCGTGCCCGAGGGCCAGCCCGGCATCCTCTGGTTCCGGGGACCCCACGCCCCGGCCGGATTCTACCGGGACGAGGCCATGACCGGCGAGGTCTTTGACCAGGACGGCTGGACCACCACCGAGGACATCGTCCAGCTCGACCGGGGCTGCCTCTGGATCCTGGGCCGGGCCAAGGACATGATCATTCGCGGCGGCCAGAACATCTACCCGGCCGAGGTCGAGGGTTTATTGAACGAGCACCCGGCCGTGGCCGCCTGCGCCATTGTCGGCTATTCGGACCGCGAGTTCGGCGAGCGGGCGGCGGCCTTTGTGGTGACCAAGGCCGGCCAGTCCTTCACCTTTGACGAGATGAAGGACTTTCTGGTGGGCAAGAAACTGGCCAAGTACAAGCTACCCGAGCAACTGGTCGTCGCCCCGGACCTGCCCACGGTGGGCGATTCGGGCAAGATCGACAAGAAGGTCCTGAAAGACCAGGCCGAGGAGAAGTTCGGAAATTCATAGGTGCGCATCGAGTCCGGTGATAAGAGCCACGGGCTCGCTCGCTCCAGCTTTATGGCTGGCTGGAGCAGCCGGACCGTGCCCCAGGGTGCCAAGCCAACATGAACAAGGCTGGTGGTAATTCCCCGGGGCGCACCCGCCCCGGGTGCGCAGCCGCACGGGCGTAATCGCGACACACGGCGGTGGTTCACATCGTCATGTCATTCGCGCTTGCCGCGGCCACTACGTTGGCCGCTACGACGGGCGAGGACAACGGTAATTTCCCGGGGCGCACCCGCCCCGATTGCGCAGCCGCACGGGCGTAATCGCGACACACGGTGGTGGTTCACATCGTCAGGTCATTCGCGCTTGGCGCGGCCACTACGTTGGCCGCTGTGACGGGCGAGGACAAACAACATCGAGGACGGCGGCGAGGCGCGCGTCCTCCCGAGGGGCGGCAACAAAGTGACTTGTAGGTCGAGTCGGAGGCGCGCTCGCTCCAGCTCGCCAAAAAGCTGGAGCGGGCTGCGCCGGACCGCACAAGCCTGAGACGTGGCAACCTCTGGTGGTTGGTACGGAGAAATAGATGCCCAACACGATCCTGCTCATCTCGACCATGAACACCAAGGCCGAGGAGACCCTGTATCTGCGCCAACGGATCGAGGCCCGGCGGGCCGCGGTGAAGATCATGGACCTGTCCATGGGCGGGGGCTCCCGGGGTAAAAGCGAGATCACGGCCGGCCAGGTGGCCAAGGCCGGGGGGTCGAGCATCACCGCTGTCCGGGCCTCGCGGGAGCGGGCCAAGATCACGGCGATCATGACCGCCGGGGCGATCAGGATCGCCTCCCGGCTGTGGGCCAGGGGCGAGATCCAGGCCGTGGTCGGCCTGGGCGGCTCGACCGGGTCGCTGATGGCCACCGACGTGATGCGGGCCCTGCCCTTTGGCGCGCCCAAGCTGATGGTCAGCTCCACGGCCGCCCTGCCGGGCATGGCCACCCGGTACATCGACACCGGCGACCTGGCCCTGTTTCACACTGTGGCCGAGATCGCCGGCCTGTCGCCCCTGTTACGCAACGTCCTGGACCGGGCCGCCGAGGCGGCCGTGGGCCTGGCCCGGGTCGCCCCGCCCTCGCCCGAGAAAATCAAGGCCCAGGGCGGGCGCCAGGTGGCCATGAGCATGTTCGGCCCCTGCGAGGGTCTGGCCCGGATGGTCCGGGAGAAACTGGAAAGGGCGGGCTTGGCCGTGATCGGGTTTTCCGCGGCCGGGGTCTGCGACCGGGCCATGGAGGACATGATCGCCCAGCGGTATTTCGTCGGCGTGGTCGATCTGGCCCCCGGGGCAGTGGGCGAGTTCATCATGGGCGGCATGCGGGCCGCCGGGCCGCATCGGCTCGAGGCCGCCGGCCGGCTGGGCATTCCCCAGGTGATCACCCCCTCGGGGGTGAACCTGATGAGCCCGCGCAAGAGCCGCTACAAGCCCGACTATTTTCAGCGCCGCAAGTATGACCTGGACAAGCTGCGCACCTTTCTCCGGCTCAACACCGACGAACTGGTCCAGGTGGCCGAGGCTTTCGGCCAGAAACTGAACCAGGCCAAGGGGCCGGTCAAGTTCCTGATCCCGACCAGGGGCTGGGCCTCGATCGACCGGAAGGGGACGGCGGTTTACGCCCCTGAGGAAGACAAGGTCTTTATCGCCCGGCTGAGGGAACTGGTCGGGCCCCACATCGAGATCCAGGAGGTGGAGGCCAACCTCGAGGACCGCGTCTTCGGGGACCGGGTGGCCGAGGCCTGTCTGTCCGTGTTCTGATCGGAGGCGCGAGGCGGTGGCGATCAAGGACTGGCCCCTGGTGTCATCGGAGATGATGCACGACCTGGGTCTGTTCCGCCTGAGCCGGGACCGGGCGGTCAATCCCCGGACCAAGGCCGAGCGCGACTTTTTCGTGATCCACCTCCCGGACTGGCTGCAGGTCGTGCCCCTGACCAAAGGCGCCCGGCTGGTCCTGGTCCGGCAGTATCGTCACGCCAGCCGGCGGGCGGGCCTCGAGGTGCCGGGCGGCCTGCTGGACCGGGAAGATCCGGGGCCGGCCGAGGCCGCGGCCCGCGAGTTGCGTGAAGAGACCGGCTACGGCGGGGGCCGGCTGGTCCACTTGCTGGACCTCTGGCCCCAGCCGGCCTTACTGAACTGCCGGGCCCGGTTCTTCGTCGCCCTGGACGTGGCGCCCCAGGGCGAGATGACGCCCGACGCCGGCGAAGACCTGGAGGTCGTCCTGGCCGCGCCCGACGAGGTGGACCGGATGATCGAGGACGGCCGGATCCACAACGCCATGACGGTCCTGGCCTTAAAACTCGCCCGGGAAGCGGGTCACTTGGGGGACAAGAAATGATCATTCGCAACTGGATGGAGTCCGATCCGGCGGTCGTCGCCAGCGACACCCCGGTCACCGAGGTGCAGCGCCTGATCCAGGACAAACGGCTGCGCTACGTCTGCGTCGTGGACCAGGACCGGCTGCGCGGCGTGTTGACCCGCAAGGGACTGGCCGAGTGCGTCGCCCAGGTGGCCCGGACCCAGAACCTGAGCGAGGTGGACTACTTTGTCAACCACCTCAAGGTCAAAGACGTCATGCACCGGCTGCCCGAGACGGTCTCCCTGAACGACACGGTCGAGTACAGCATGATCCACGGCCGGCAGAAGCAGGTCAGCTTTTTCCCGGTCATGGACGGCGACCAGCTGGCGGGGATCATCACCGAGTACGAGATCTCGCGGGCCCTGGCCCAGATCCTGGGCACCGAGGAGTCCTGGCGGGGGATCACCCTGGCCCCGATGATGATCGAGCCGGGTCTCTTGGGCCGCATCTGCGCCGTGGTCGAGGGGGCCGGGGCGTGCGTCATGGGCCTGTTCACCCTGTCCGTCGAGGGCGGGGATGAGAAAAAGGTCATCCTCCGCTTCACGGCCGAGGACCTCCAAGGAGTGGCGGACGCCCTCAAGGGGGCCGGTTACGAGATCTTCGAGGTCACCTCGGACATCACCGCCTGCGAGATGGACCAGGAAAAAGTGGTGTGCTAAATTTTTCGTCCCCTAGTTGAGGTGGCGGTAGTGAGTGGACGTTCTTGGCGGTTCGGCGCGGACAAGTTATACTCATAACGGTCCTGGGTGGGCCGAACCGGCAAGAACTGCGCCCGTCGAGAGTCATACCATTTCGAGGAACCAAAGAGGTAACCGGTTCCAGCCGGTACGGCCGGTCCTGATAAAAAATTTAACCGAGGACGATCTATGTCGTCTGAGTCCGTGTCCGACAAAATGGGTCCGCTGGATCGGATTCATCTGGTCTCTACCGGCCCGTCCCATAATATCGAGGCCGAGGCAATCTGGATCGGCGGCGATCTGCTGGTGTATATTTACGGCGGCAAGGCCCCGCACATCGGGGCCGTGGCCGCGGCCACGCCCCGGCCCAGCCTCAGTGACCCGAGCAAAAAAAGCGCCACGGCCTCGGTGCTGACCTTTGTCGGCCACAAGGAAGACGACCTGGCCAAGCGGGCGGCGGAAAAACTGGCCGCGGCCCTGGACACCCGGGTGGTGGTCACGGCCGGGATTCACTGGGACGCCCTGGCGGCCGGCGACATCGAGCAGGTGACGGCCAACGGCCGGGAGTTGATCCAGGAACTGATCACCCGTCTGAAAAAATAATCGGAGGCTGGTTTGAGCTTACCCTTGATCGTCGGCCTGTCCGGGGCGAGCGGCGTCATCTACGGCGTCGAGACCCTGAAAATCTTGCGTCAACTGGGCGTGCCGACCCACCTGATCGTCAGCGATTCGGCCGTCCGCAATCTCCAGATCGAGACCGAGTACACCCTGGATGAGGTCAAGGCCCTGGCCGATGAGGTCTATGACGTCCACGACGCCGCCGGGGCGGTGGCCTCGGGCTCGTTTCAGACCCGGGGAATGATGGTCGTGCCCTGCACCATCAAGACCCTGTCGGCCATTGCCAACTCGTTCAACTACAATCTGCTCATCCGGGCGGCGGACGTGACCCTCAAGGAAAAGCGCCGCCTGGTGCTGATGGTCCGGGAGACACCCCTGCACAAGGGACACCTGGAACTGATGGCCCGGGCGGCCGACCTGGGAGCCCTGATCCTGCCGCCGGTGCCGGCCTTTTACCACCGGCCCAAGACGATCATGGACCTGATCCACCAGAGCATCGGCAAGGCCCTGGACCACTTCAGCATCGAGCACGATCTGTTCAAGCGCTGGTCCAGCCCGGCCTGACGTCCGTGGTCGCCCGGCCCAAGGCCGGCTGTTTTGCTGACACCCCCATCAACAAGGCATCAAGGCCGGGGCCTCCGCGGCCCCGGCCTTGATGGTAGGATGCTCGAAAAGACGGAGTCGGTTCATGGTAGCTGGTACGTGCCCCGGCTGATGTTGTAGCTCTGGGATGTCCACTTGGCCGCGGGCCGGACGCTGACCCTCATAAACGTGCCCCCGCCGGTTATACCCTTCATCTGGCCGGTCCCGCCGACAATGGTCCATTTCCCCTTGGCCACCGGCCCCTTGCCCACGGCCGTGCTTTTGGTGATGATTTTGTCTCCGTTAGGACGGGTGTAGACGCAGGTCGTGGCGCTAACGTAGGCCTGTTTCTTGAAATCGGTGAAATGCATAGAGCCCAGGCAATGACAACTGGCGAGGTAGAATGGGCTGTTTTTTTTGCGCGCGCCCGTGATGCCGAACACCTCGTAATTTAAACGCACCGGAATTTTCCCGATGAACAGCCCCTTGAACTTGGCGGTATAGTAGGACCTCCCGGCCAGCGTGCCCTTTTTGGGCACCTTGGCCCCGGCTGCCAGGACCGGCAAGGCGACCAGGCCCACCAGGGCCAGGGCCACCACTGTGGTCAGAACACACCTCTTCATGATTCCCCCTCCTTGTTTCCCCCTGGGAATGGTCTTGTCCATGACCGGATGAGGCCACGGACGGGACTAACGGCCGCTACGCCTCCAAAGGGCTCCTGACCCCCCCGGAGGCCGGGCATCGGCATTTTGATATTATAGATAATCATGAAGTATTACTCCCCCTATTTGAGATTATCCCGGGTCTAAAGGCGGAGTCAAGACCTAAAATATGATGGACTAGAATATTTTGTACCCTTCAAGCATTCTCTTGGTCAGGGGAAGAGATTACAGGTGTCCAGGATCGGCCTTTGCCTCGACCGGTACCGGTCACCCGGGGGACTTCAGCGGTCGAGGATTGCCTTGGGGGGCGGGAACACAAACGGGTTGGGGCCAGGAAATCGGCTGTTCAAGGGTCGGCCTCAAGAGGGACCAGCTCACCGCGCCTTACGTCGGCCAGGCCCTTGTCCGTGATCCGCAGGAACGGCAAACCCGTGAAGGCCAGGGTCTGAAAGGTCAGCCACGGCCGCGTAAGCTTGCTGCCCAGATCGGCCATGGCCCGGCGGACCTCGTCCATCCGCCGGTTGATCTCGCTTATCGGCGCGGTCGAGATCACGCCCCCCACCGGCCACGACGACTCGGCCTTGACAAAAAACCCGGACGCGACCACCATCCCGCCGCCGGTCTCCCGGACCCGGTTGGCGGCCACGGCCATGTCCGCCTCGGACGCCCCGACCACCAGGACGTTGTTGGTGTCCCAGATCAGACTGGTGGCCACCGCGCCGTTTTTCAGCCCAATGCCACGGACAAAACCGACCGACATGGCCAGGTCAGCGGCGTGTTTATTGATTACGGCCATCTTGAGTAAATCGCGTGAGGTGTCCGGGCCAAGGTTGCCGTTAACCGGGGTCATGGTCTCGTGGGCCTCCCGGGTGATGGTCGGCCCGGCCACGGCGGCCACCCGGACCGCGGTCGGCCCCGGGGCCTTGACCAGAAAATCCGCCTCAGAAACGGCCGGGAATTTCATGGTCTGATAGAGGTCCTCCCGGAAACGGACCTCGGGGACATCAAATAAAAAGCGGCCCCTCTCGGCGACCACTTGGCCGCCCAGGATCACCCGGTCGGCCTTGAACTCCTGCAGATCATCGACCAGCACGGCGTCACAGACCTTGCCCGGCCCCAGGCCGCCCATGATCCGGTGCAGGCCGTAGTACCGGGCCGGATTCAGGGTGACCATCCGGACCGCCGCCACCGGGTCGGCCCCCAGGGCGACCGCCTTTATCAATTGGGGCCGCATCACCCCCTCGGCCTCGAGTTCCTCGGGCGGGGCCAGGTCGCTGACCAGCATCACCCCGGTGGTGTCGTAGTCCAGGAGCGGGGGCAGGACGGCCTCCATCTCCCGGCGGACGTAGCCCTCCCGGATCATCACCCCCAGGCCCAGGCGCAGTCTTTCCAGACCCTCGTCGGCGGTGATCGCCTCGTGACACGAGGTCACCCCGCCGGCCAGGTAGGCCATCAGCTTTTGGTTCCGCGCCCCGGCCCCGTGACCCTCGATGGTCTTGCCCAGTTTGCGGGCCAGGGCGAAGTTTTTCAGGGCCCGCTCGTCCCGTTGATTCACCGGCCGGGTCCAGTAGGTCTCGCCCACCCCCAGGCAGTCCCCGGCCCTGAGCAGTTGCTCGAAAACCTCCCGCGGCACCTCGGCCGCTGACTCGAACTCGGGGAAGACCGGCGTCAGGGGCGGGGCCAGCAAAAAGACCCGCATCGGGGCCTGGCGGGCCTCCCGGACAAAGGCCTGCAGGCCGTCCGCCCCGGCCGCCCCGGCGATCATGGCGCACTCGGTCACGGCCGTGGTGTTGCCGGCGGCCAAAGCGGGAACGCTGTACTGGGCGCAGGTGAAGACCGCGTCCAGGTGGGTGTGGGCGTCGATGTAGCCCGGAAGCAAAAAGCGCCCCGCCGCGTCGATCTCTGTCGTCTCCGGTCCGACCAGGGTTTCGTGAAAATCGCCGACGTGGACGATCCACTCACCGACCGCGGCCAGGCAGGTCTCCGGCTCGATCCGCCCGGAATAGACGTTGACCAGCCGGGCGTTGGTGATCACCACGTCGGCCGGGCGTTCACCCAGGGCGGTGCGGATGAAATCCTCGATCCGGGCCGCGTCAGGGGGGACGGGTAGTTGGGTGGGCACAGTCATGTTCGTCTAGACATAGCCGACCAGGGGCGGGCGGTCAATCTTTGAAAATGGACATTACCACCCGGCCCGCCTGGGTGCCGGCGCTCGGAGGTTGGGGCGGAAAGGGACGGCGGTTAGGGCTTGCAATCCCGGCCTGGCTTCGGATATACTTGCACGTCGTCTGCCGCCCTGGTGGAGCTTTTTTTTGGACCGGGGGTGTGGCCGTTTTCACGAGCCCCTGACCGGGCGGGCGGACGACATCGGATCAATCAACCACCCGCGGCCGGGCCGGCCCCAGACCGGCCGCCGCGGTCGCCATCCGAGGAATCGTCATGAACGCTGAAACCGCGCCCGCACCCCAGGCCGAGGCCGCCCCGCCGGCGGTCGAGGGCCCCCCGCCGGAGCCGATGACCGTTGACTTCGACTTTCTGAAGCGGGTCGAGGCCGAATCCGGGGTCAAGGTCAGCGCCTGCTTCCAGTGCGGCAAGTGCAGCAACGGCTGCCCGGTGTCCTTTGCCATGGACTATCACCCCTACCAGGTGGTCCGCCTGGTCCACCTGGGGGCCAGGGACAAGCTGGTCAACGCCAAGACCATCTGGGTCTGCTCGGCCTGCCAGACCTGCCTGACCCGCTGCCCCAACGAGATCGACATCCCCCGGCTGATGGACTATCTCAAGGAGACCGTCTGCGACGGGGAAGGGTCCATTGCCGAGAAGAGGACCGCCCTGTTCCACCAGCAGTTCCTCAAAAGCATCAAGGCCCACGGCCGGGTGTTCGAGGGCGGCATGATGAACGGCTATCTCATCAAGAGCGGCGCGGCCTTCAAGCCCGATGAGGCCATCACCAACGCCAAGCTCGGCCTGAAGATGCTGCTCAAGCACCGGCTGAAGATGTTCCCCCATAGAATCAAGGGCAAGAAGGAAGTTCGGGCCCTGTTCAAGGGGGCGAAGTGATGCGCGTCAGCTACTATCCCGGTTGTTCGCTCGAGGCCACGGCCAGTGATTACGAGGCCTCAATCGAGGCCGTGACCAAGCTCCTGGACATCGAACTGAGCGAGATCGAGGACTGGAACTGCTGCGGGGCCTCGGCCGCCCACAGCCTGGACCACGAACTGGCCATCCAGCTCTCGGCCCGCAACCTGTCCCGGGCCGAAGGGGTCGGCCTGGACGTGGTCGTGCCCTGCGCCCTGTGCTTCAATCGTCTGAAAAGCGCAGAAAAGGCGCTCCTGGCCGGCCACGCCAGTGACTACCAATTCACGGGCAAGATCCAGGTCAAGGACCTGCTGGAATTTCTGTCCTCGGCCGAGGTTTTAGGTAAATTCGAGTCAAAAATCGTCAAGCCCCTCAAGGGGCTCAAGGCGGTCTGCTACTACGGCTGC
Source organism: uncultured Desulfarculales bacterium (assembly GCA_964569795.1). Taxonomy (GTDB): domain Bacteria; phylum Desulfobacterota; class Desulfarculia; order Desulfarculales; family JAHJDS01; genus JAHJDS01. Next base: position 17,224 of record CAZMVB010000014.1, read on the forward strand.
CAGGCCAACCGGCCGCCCAAAGTGGTTGACCGCCGGGACCACGAGAACCCCATGGACATGGACCGGGTGGTCCAGGCCTGCGGGGCCGAGGCCATCGACTGGGCCCTGAAGACGGATTGCTGCGGGGCGTCCCACGCCGTGGCCCGGCCGGATTTGATCGACGAACTGGTCGGCCGGCTCTACGACATGGCCGGGCGGGTCGGGGCCGAATGCCTGGTGGTCTCCTGCCAGATGTGCCAGGCCAACGTGGACATGTACCAGGACCGGATCGGAAAGGCCCGGGGCAAGAGCTACGACCTGCCGGTGTTCTACTTCACCGAACTGATGGGCCTGGCCGCCGGCCTGCCCGACGCGGCCAAGTGGCTCCAGCGGCATTTCGTGGACCCGGCCCCCCTGCTCAAGAAACTGGAACTGCTCTGATTCGGGGCGGCCGAACCGGTAAAAGCCAGGACGGGGGCGCCGAACAAAGGCGCCCCTTTTTTTACGGAATGGACCGGGAATACTATTTCATAAGTGACCTGCACATCGGCGGTGACGCCGAGCTGGACCGGTGTGACTTCGAGGCCGAACTGATCGCCTTTCTCAAGGAGCTGCAGTCCCGGGCCCGGGACGTGGAACACGGCATCGAACTGATCATCGTCGGCGACGCCTTCGGCCTGTGGGAACTGAGCACGGTGGCCGGTCCGGACAAGCTGGACGCCATTGCCGCGGGTCACCCGGCCCTGTTCGCCGAGATCAAGGCCGCCGGCGAAACCGTGACCATCACCCTCATCCCGGGCAACCACGACCACGAACTGGCCTGCTTTCCCGAGTACGCCGAGCGACTCAAGAAGTTCAACGTCAACCTGTCCGCCCGGGAATTCATCACCCGGACCGTGGCCGGCCGCGAGATCTACATCGAACACGGCAACCAGAACGACCCTTTCAACCGGATCGTCCCCTTCGGCAACCCCCACGTCACCCCCCTGGGCTATCATTTCGTCCGGCGGGTGGTGAGCAGCTTCGGCCGGTTTTCGAGGCGGGGCCGACAGAGATGGCTCCGGGACGTCCAGTCGGTCCAGCCCAGCGAGTTGATCCCCCACTGGCTGTTCTCCAACTGGTTCTACCGGGAGATGAACCCGATCCTGCGCTGGTCCCTGTTCCCCTTTCTGCTCCTGGTGGGGGTGAGCCTGGTCGGCGTCCTGGCCTGGGTCCTGGACCTGATCGGCCTGATCCCCCTGAGGGAAGTCTTCCCGGGGGGCGGCTCGGGGACCGGCCCGGCCGCCTTTTTCCGGGATTACGTCTTTCTGATCAACGCCCTGGTCCTGACCCTGGTCTCCCTGTTCTGCCTGCCCTTCTGGTTCGCCCTGCGGGACGTGATCCAGACCTTCGAGCGCTACGGCGTCCGGCCGCACCGCGACCTGCCCCGGCAAAAGGAAAAGATATACCTCCAGGCCGCCCAGAAGGTCTTCGACCAGAGGCCCGAGGCGGCGGTCTATATCTACGGCCACACCCACGCCCCCTCGGTGCGCCGTCTGGGGGACCGGGTGGTCATCAACACCGGGACCTGGATCAAGGGCCTGACCCGGACCAAGGACTGGACCCGGTTTCTGCCTGACATCTACCGCCCCTGGTTCGAACTGAGCTGCTTTCGCCTGAGGGCCGAGGACGGCCGGATCGTGATCGACTACCTGCCCTGGCCCAAGGCCGGGCCCGACGGGCTGACCCCGCTCCAGAGACTGCTGAGCCTGGGGCGGGCTCCCCTCCCGAACCGATTGCCGCGCCGGACGGTGGTCTGACCCGCCATGCGCCTGGACAGATCGAGCCTGATCGGCATCGCCCTGGTGAACGTGGCCACCCTGACCTGGGCGACCAACGCCGTGATCGGCCGGCACTTCCGGCACGACATCGGCCCCCTGACCCTGGCCGCCTCCCGGTTCCTGGTGAGCGCGGTCGTCTTTTGGGTCCTGCTCCGCCTGGTGCGCCCGGAGGAGCCTCCGGCCAGGGAAGACCGCTGGCTGGTGCTGGGCATGGCCGTGAGCGGCATCGTCGGGTTTTCATCCACCTATTACCTGGGGCTGCGGTTCACCACCGCCGTGAACGCGACCCTGATCAACGGCCTGGGTCCCATCGCCGCCGCCCTGGTGGGGATGGTCCTGTTCCGCCACCGGACGGCCCTGCGCCAGATCGCCGGGGCCCTGGTGGCCCTGGTCGGCGTGACGGTGCTGGTCCTGGGACAGGGAGCGGGTCTGTCCGGGAACATGGGCGGAGACCTGATCGTCTTCGGGGCGATTTTCTTGTGGGGATTTTATTCGGTCTTCGGGGGACGGGTCATGACCCGCCGCTCGGCCCTGTCGGCCACGGCCCGGTCGATCTTCCTGGGCCTGCCCTTTTTGATCTGCGCCGCGGGGGCCGAGGTGTTCATCACCCCGGTCAGGCCGTCCCTTGACCTGTTGTGGGCGGTGCTGTACGTGGGGGTGGCCCCGACGGTCGTGGGCTACGTCTGCTGGAACGCCGGGGTCAGGCGCCTGGGGCCGGTGGGGGCCATGGTCTTCATCAACACCCTGCCCCTGTACGGGGCCCTGCTGGGCTACTTCCTGCTGGGGGAACCCCTGGGCTGGGGGCACCTGTTCGGGGGCGGCCTGATCGTCGCCGGGGCCTTGTTCGCCGCCGGGGCCAAGCGGCCGGCCAGGCTTGACGCCCCCCGGGGATAGTGTTAGTCTTATCGACCGCCGGCCCGTTTGCGGCCGGCCGGGTCAAGACACAATTCAGGAAGGGGATCACCTTGTCTGAAAAGCATAAAGGCAACCACCCCATTGGGGCGGTGATGGTCGTCGGCGGCGGAATCGCCGGGATGCAGGCGGCCCTGGATCTGGCCGACGCCGGTTATTACGTCTATCTGGTCGAGAAGGGCCGGTCCATCGGCGGCGTCATGGCCCAGCTGGACAAGACCTTCCCCACCAACGACTGCTCGACCTGCATGATCTCGCCCCGCCTGGTCGAGGTCGCCGCCCACGAGGCGATCGACGTCATCACCATGGCCGACGTCCTGGACCTGGCGGGCGAGCCGGGCCGGTTCAAGGTCAAGCTGCGCAAGCGGCCGCGCTACGTGGACGAGGACAAGTGCGTCGGCTGCGGGGTCTGCGCCGAGAAGTGCCCCAAGAAGGTCATCGACCCGTTCAACGAGGCCCTGGGACAGCGCCGGGCCATCGCCCTGGACTACCCCCAGGCCATCCCGCTGGTCTATACCATTGACCGGGACGCCTGCATCTACTTCCAGAAAGGCAAGTGCAAGGCCTGCGAGAAATTCTGCGAGAACAAGGCCATCGACTTCGACCAGGAGCCCGTCGAGATCGAACTGGACGTCGGCGCCGTGCTCCTGGCCCCGGGCTTCAAGACCTTTGACCCGAAGCGCAAGGCCGAACTGGGCTATGGCCGCTATCCGGACGTGATCACGGCCCTCCAGTTCGAGCGGATGCTGGCCGCGGCCGGCCCCTACGGCGGCCACGTCAAGCGCATCTCGGACGGGACCGAGCCCAAGAAGGTCGCCTGGATCCAGTGCGTCGGCTCCCGGGACGCCGGCCTGGGCAACGACTACTGCTCCTACGTCTGCTGCATGTACGCCACCAAGCACGCCCTGATCGCCAAGGAGCACTATCCCGACATCGAGCCCTCGATCTTCTATATCGACATCCGGGCCCAGGGCAAGGGCTTTGACCGCTACTACGAGCGGGCCAAGAACGAACAGGGCGTCCGCTACGTCCGGTCCATGATCAGCCGGGTCATCGAGAATCCGGAGACCAGGCAGCTCGAGGTCCAGTTCTTTGACGAGACGGGTCAGCTCCAGCAGGAAACCTTTGACCTGGTCGTCCTGTCGGTGGGCCTGGAGGCCCACGCCGACGGCGTGGCGCTGGCCCGGGGCCTGGGCGTGGATCTGGACGGCTTCGGCTTCGTCGCCCGGCGCGGGATCAACCCCCTGGTGACCAACCGCGACGGCGTCTATGTCTGCGGCGTGTTCAGCGGCCCCAAGGACATCCCCGAGACGGTGACCCAGGCCTCGGGCGCGGCCGGCCAGGCCGGCGAGTTCCTGGCCGCGGCCCGGGGCAGCCTGATCCCGGAAAAGACCTTCCCCCAGGCCCGGGACGTCTCGGGCGAGGAGCCCCGGATCGGCGTGTTCGTCTGCCACTGCGGCATCAACATCGCCGGCGTGGTCGATGTGGCCGGCGTGGCCGAATACGCCCTGACCCTGCCCGGCGTGGTCCACGCCGAGAACATCATGTTCGCCTGCTCGACCGACAACCAGGAAAAGATCCGGCAGGCCGTGCGCGAGCACAACCTGAACCGGGTCATCGTCGCCTCGTGCTCGCCCCGGACCCACGAGCCCCTCTTCCAGGAGAACCTCCAGCAGGTCGGCCTGAACAAGTATCTGTTCGAGATGGCCAACATCCGGGACCAGTGCTCCTGGGTCCACGCCGGGGACCCCGAGGCGGCCACGGCCAAGGCCAAGGACCTGGTCCGGATGAGCGTCAGCCGGGCCCAATTACTAAAACCCCTGGAGCAGTTCCCGGTGCCGGTGACCCAGAGCGCCCTGGTCATCGGCGGCGGGGTGGCCGGCATGACCGCCGCCCTGTCCCTGGCCGACCAGGGCTTCCCGGTGGCCCTGGTCGAGCGGGACGAGACCCTGGGCGGCACGGCCAACCGCCTCGGTTACACCCTCGAGGGCTTTGACGTCAGGGACTACCTGGGCGACCTCAAGGCCAGGATCGAGGGCCACGACAAGGTCCGGGTTTATTTGAACGCCGAGGTGAAGAAGATCAACGGCGTGGTCGGCAACTTCAAGACCGATCTGCTGGTGGGCGGCCAAGCCCCGGCCCGGGTCGAGCACGGGGCGACCATCGTCGCCACCGGCGCCCAGGAGTACGCCCCGACCGAGTACACCTACCCTGACTCGGACGACGTGGTCACCCAGCTCGAACTCCACGAGAAGCTGGCCGCCGGAGACACCGGGGGCACGGACCGGGTGGTCATGATCCAGTGCGTCGGCTGCCGCAACGAGGAGCGCCCCTACTGCTCGCGCCTGTGCTGCGCCCAGGCGGTGGGCAACGCCCTCAAAATCAAGCAGCTCAATCCCGGGGCCGAGGTGGTCGTGCTCTACCGGGACATCCGGACCTACGGCACCAAGGAGATCTATTACAAGCAGGCCCGCGAGGCCGGGGTCCGGTTCGTCCGGTACGAGGTCGGGGCCGAGCCCCAGGTCACCGTCGAGGGCGGACTCAAGGTCGAGGTGGTTGACCAGGGGCTCAGGCTGCCCCTGGTCCTCGAGCCGACCAAGGTGGTCCTGTCGGCCGCCATCGTCCCCCGCGAGGACGCCCGGCCGGTGGCCTCTGACTTAAAACTCCCCCTGGACGCGGATGGCTTCTTCATGGAGGCCCACCTCAAGCTGCGGCCCCTGGACTTCGCCTCGGCCGGGTATTTCCTGTGCGGCCTGGCCCACGGCCCCAAGCCGATCGAGGAGTCCATCGCCCAGGCCAAGGGGGCCGCGGCCAAGGCGGCGACGCTCCTGTCCAAGAAGGAGATGATGGTCGGCGGCGAGGTGGCCGTGGTGGACCGGGGCAAGTGCGCCGTGTGCCTGACCTGCGTCAGGGCCTGCCCCTTCGGCGTGCCCAAGATCGTGGGCAGCGTGGCCTACATCGACCCGGCCGGGTGCCGCGGCTGCGGGGTCTGCGCCGGGGCCTGCCCGGGCAAGGCCATCCAGATCGCCCACCACACCGACGACCAGATCATGCACAAGGCCGACGCCCTGTTCGACGAGCCGACCCCGGGCGAGGGCTACGAGCCCCGGGTGGTGGCCTTCATCTGCACCTATTGCACCTACACCGCGGCCGACATGGCCGGGAGCATGCGCCTCCAGTATCCGGCCAACGTCCGGGTGGTCAAGCTGCTGTGCACCGGCCGGGTGGACACCCGGCACCTGCTCGAGGCCTTCGAGGCCGGGGCCGACGCGGTCATGGTCTCGGGCTGCGAGCTGGGCGACTGCCACTTCCTGGAGGGCAACTACCGGGCCGTAAAAAGGGTCGAGAGGACCAAGCACATCCTCGAGGAGGCCGGGATCGAGCCCGAGCGCCTGGAGATGTTCCACGTCGGGGCCTCGGACGCCCCGGGCTGGGCCGAGGCGGTCAACGAGATGGTCAAGCGGGCCAAGGACCTGGGCCCCAGTCCGCTGCGGCATGAAAAGGACACCGCCGAGGTGGCGGCCTCGGCTTAAAGTCGTCTCTTGTTTTGACACACTCCCTATTGAGACTCAGAAAGTCATTGGTTTTTATCGATTGCTTATTAGATATCTATATATTGTTATGATAGCGGCCTGAAAGGAAAAGACCTTAGCTCCTCTGGTACCCCGACTTGTCGTCTATTTTTTCTTGAGGTTGGCCTTGATCGCCCGGTAAACGTCCTCCTGGATCCGGGCCGAGAGCCGGCCCATGGCCCGGCTGACGGCGGCGACCATGACCTCGGGCCCTTCCCCCTTGAGGGGCGCGGTCTGGCGATAGGACTTCTGGAAGACCACCCGGCGACTGGCGTCGAGCACCAGGGGCCTGAGGAGGCTGACCTGGACCGAGATCACCACCCGCCCCGGCTGACCGTACAGGGCCAGGAGCACCCCCTCGAGCTCGAACGGGGCCGGCTCCTCGGTCTCGGGCCGGAGCACGGCCCGGTACTGCCTCGAGGCGGCGAAGTCCCGGCTCAGAAAATCGGTGACCATGTCGCCCGGGGCGACCTGCCACTGGGAATAGACGGCCGCGACCCGGGTGTAGGGTCCGGGACGCCACAACAGCGACTGGCCCTGGACCGCGGCCGCCGCCTGGAACCGGCGGATCTTGACAACGGTCGGCAGGGGCGCCGAGTTGACCTTGGGCGGCGGGTAGGAGATCAGGTACCGGTTGACCACCATGGCCGGTTCGGTGGAACAACCCGCCGCCAGGAGCAGGATCGGACATAGCCAGATCAGCAGGCGTTTCATCGTCGGTTCCCTCTCGGAAATCTATCCGGCACCGGCTGGCCGAACAGGAGTTGTGACGGCTGGGTCTTGAGCTTGAAGATCAGTTGTTTCAGTTCGGCCGTGGCCTGGCTGAGGTTGCCCGAGGAGCGGCGGATGGCGTAGCGGATGGCGGCCAGCTCGGCCCGGAGGTCGTCCACCAGCTTCTTGGCGCTGCCCACCAGCTGGCCCAGGGACTTGGCCTGCAGGCGGACCACCCGGTCCAGGCGCTTCACGGTCTTGGCCAGCTGGATCTGCTTCAACTGCTTGTCCAGGGTGGCGGTCAGGGACCGGGCGCTGGTGGTGATGGCCACGATGTTGCGGCGAATGGTGGCCAGATCGGTGGGGTGGTCGGCCTGGCCGATCAGGGACTCGAGGCGCCCGGCCGAGCGCTTGAGCGAGGCCACGGTCTGGGCCACGTCCGGGACGATTTTCTTCCAGGCCGGGTTTTCCAGGATCGCCTTGACGGCGGCCAGGTTTTCCCGGATGAGCCGTCCGATGGTGTTCAACTGTAGATTGGCGATGTTGCGGGTGATCTTGGTGACGGCCGTGACCAGGGTCTCGACCGTGGACGGCTTGGAGGGGATATAGGGATAGCGGGGGGTGAATTCCAGCTTGGGGGCCTTGTCCTCCTCGCCCGGCTTGAGCCGGATCAGGTTGATGTACTTGGCCCCGGTGATGCCGGCCATCTCCAGCTGGCAGCGCATGTCCGGTTCGATCCGCCCGCCGGGCGAGAGATGGAGGATGACCTCGACCAGCTTTCCGTCCGGGGCGACCTGGATGGAGTGGACCCGGCCGACCTTGACGCCCAGGTACCGGATGGCCGAGTCCTTGTCCAGGCCCTGGACGTTCTCGGCAAAGTAGGTGACGAAGACCCGGTAGGGCTGGAAGTAGGCCTCAAAGGCCAGGTAGATCAGGGCGCCGATGAGCAGCGACGTGCCGGCCAGGACGAACAGGCCCACTCTGAATTTACTGGCTTGGGTGATCACGGTCACTCTCCGAGCCCGGCGGGCCGTGGATCGGCTCGGCCCGGCGATTGAAAAAGTCCCGGACGAAAGGGTCCTCGGCGTGGTCCTTGAGCCACCGGGGATCTCCCTCGGCCACGGCCGTCCGGCGGGCCTTGTCCAGCATGAGCACCCGGTGGGCGATGGCGAAGATGGACTCGAGTTCGTGGGTGACGATGACCATGGTCGTACCCAGGGACGAGTTGATCTCGAGCAGGAGGTGGTCCAGCTGGGCGGCGGTGATCGGGTCCAGCCCGGCCGAGGGCTCGTCAAAAAACAGGATATGAGGGTCCAGGGCCATGGCCCGGGCCAGCCCCGCCCGTTTTTTCATGCCTCCGCTCAGTTCGGCCGGCAAGTGCCCCTCGTACCCGGACAGGCCGACCAGGTCGAGCTTGATCCGGATGATGGTCTCGATCACCTCTGACGGCAGGGTGGTGAAGGCCGTCAGGGGCAGCCCCACGTTTTCGGCCACGGTCATGGACCCCAGCAGGGCCCCGGACTGGTACAGCACCCCGAACCGCTTCTGGAGCCGGGACAGGGCCTCGTCGTCGGCCTCGGCCAGGTCGATGTCGTCGATCCAGATATGGCCGCGATAAGGCCGATAGAGGCCGATCATGTGCTTGAGCAGGGTCGATTTGCCGCAGCCGCTGCCTCCCAGGATGACGAAGATCTCGCCTTGATGGACCTCGAAATTCACGTCCTTGAGGACGACCTCCTCTCCGTAACGGGCCTCGAAGTCTTCGACCTTGATCGCCACCGGCTGGTTCATGCGGCGCTCACATGGTCTGGACGACGTTGAACACCGAGTCGGCCACGATCACCGCGAAAATCGAGGTGACCACGGCCGAGGTCACCCCGCGGCTCAGGCTCTCGGCCCCGGTCTCGACCTGAAAGCCCCGCAGGCAGCCCACCCAGGCCACCAGCAGGGCGAAGACCAGGGCCTTGAGCATGCTGGTCAGGACCATGGACAGGGTGATCAGGGACAGGGTGTGCTGGACGTAAACGTTGATGGTCAGATCCAGCAACAAGACCCCGACGGTCATCCCGCCGAAGATCCCGGCCAGATCGGCGAAACAGACCAGAAGCGGCATGGACACCACCAGGGCCAGCAGCTTGGGCACCACCAGGAACTGGACCGGGTTGAAGCCCATGGTCGTCAGGGCGTCGATCTCCTCGTTGATCTTCATCGCCCCGATCTCGCCGGCAAAGGCCGAGCCCGACCGCCCGGCCACCAGGATGGCGGTCATGATCGGCCCCAGTTCGCTGATCATGGCCAGGCCGACCCCGTCGGCGATATAGACCTGGGCCCCGAAGGGTTTGAGCTGGACCGCCCCCATGAAGGCCATGATCCCGCCCAGGAGATAGCTGATCAGGCAGACGATGGGCAGGGCGTCCAGGCCGGCTCGTTCGATGTAGGAAAAGGTGTCCCCCCACCGGATCTTGAAAGGTCTTATCAGGGACTGCCACAAGGCGGCCATGGTGGCGCCCAGGAAGCCGACGGTTTCCCGGAGACTTTCCAGGTGGGTGATGGTGAACTCGCCGACCTTGTCCGGCAGGCTGACCGGCGGGGGCAGGCCCATGCGCACCGGATGGGACAGCCGCTCCACGTCGGCCAGGCGGAACAGGCCGGCCGCCTCGGTGCCGATCCCGGTGAAGGTGAAGGTCCCCCCGCGCTCCAGGACCTGCCGCTGCCAGCCCAGCAGGAGGGCCAGGCCGGCCGTGTCCAGGTAGGTCACCCCCGACAGATCGACCTCGACGTCCCGGGCCGCGGTCAACTCGGCCTCCTGGGACCAGTGGGTGGCCCAGACCGCGGCCTGGGCGGCGTTCAGGTGACCGCCCAGATGGACCCGGCAGCCGCCCTCGAGCGGACACTCGACGTCCATCCGGCAATCGCCTTGACCCTCGAGGTCGTCACAGGTGTCGGCGAACTGATCCGTCAACCGTCGCCCCCTGTCTAAAATTAAGACATTATTTACCAATTCTAAGCGTCATGTCAACGCCGGCTCCCGGCCGGAGCGGGGGTCACGACTTGCCTTCGGGCCTCTTTTGGGCGTATCTTATGAGTTCAGAGGTGAACCATGCGCCTGACCATGGACGAATACGAAAAGCTCGTTCCGTTTTTGCCCCTGACCGCCCGGTGCCAGTGCGGGTCGGAATTGAGGCTCCGGGCCCGGACCAAGGGCGTCTATCGGGGCCTGACCTATGTCTGCGAACGGGAAGGCTGCTCCCACGTCCGGCCCAAGCTGCTGATCGAGCTGGTGGACGCCGAGGACTGGTCAGATGACGCCCAATGACCTCCCGGGCGGCGGCGAGGCCCCCGGGGCCCCGTCGGCCGAGGATCGGCGCCGGTTCCTGAAGGTCTGCGGCCTTAGCGCCCTGGCCGCCGGAACCCTAGCCGCGGGCGAGTCCCGGGCCGAGACCGTCCGGGCCGGGCGGGGACTGATCGGCCGGATCGAGTCGCCCTATTACCGCCGCCTGGCGGACAAGGAAATCCGCTGTACCCTCTGCCCCAATCAGTGCCGGGTGGCCGAGGGCCAGCGCGGTCAGTGCCGGGTCCGGGAAAACCTGGGCGGCCGCTATTACTCCCGGGTGTACGGCAATCCCTGCGCCGTGCACGTCGATCCCATCGAAAAGAAACCATTGTTCCACGTCCTGCCCGGGACGAACAGCTTCTCCATCGCCACCGCCGGCTGTAACTTCTCCTGCCAGTTCTGTCAGAACTGGGAGATCTCCCAGAACGTCCCAGAACATACCTTCAACTTCCACCTGCCGCCCGAGGCGGTCGTCCGCCTGGCCAAAAAGTACGGCTGCCCGTCGGTCTGCTCGACCTATGTCGAGCCGACCATCTTCTTCGAGTACATGTATCACGTCGGCCGGCTGACCCGGCGGCCGGGCTTGCTCAATCTGTGCCACAGCAACGGCTTCATCAACGACAAGCCCCAGCGGGACCTGGCCCCCTTTCTGGACGCGGCCTGCATCGACCTCAAGGGATTCTCGCCCGACTTTTACCGCCGGGTGACCGGGGGCGAGCTGAAACCGGTTCTGGAGACGCTGAAGCGCCTCCGCAAGCTGGGCAAGCACGTCGAGGTCGTCAACCTGGTCATCCCCACCCTCAACGACGACCTGCGGCTCATCGGCCGGATGTCCCGCTGGATCCTGGATCATCTGGGGGCCGACACGCCGGTCCACTTCTCCCGGTTCTATCCCCAGTACAAGCTGCGGAACCTGCCGCCCACGCCGGTGCCCACCCTGGAAAAGGCCTGTCTCATCGCCCGGAAGACCGGGCTACGCTACGTTTATATCGGCAACGTCCCCGGCCACGAGTTCGAGAGCACCTATTGTCCCAAGTGCCGGCGACGGATCATTTACCGGGTGGGATACGTCATCAGGGACATCAAGATCAAGCAGGGCAAATGCGTCTATTGCGGCCAGGCCATCGCCGGGATCTGGACGCGCCGGAAGGGGGTATGAAATGCGGGCGGCGGTGATCCGGATGGTGGCGGTGGCGGCGGTGGCGGTGATCGGCGCCTGGCCGGCGGCCGGCCCGGCCCGGGCCCAGACGGTCACCGTCCACTGGAACCTCAAGGCCTACAGCACCGGCAACCTGCCCGGATTGACCGAGGCCCTCAACCGCCTCGCCTCGCGGGGATTCGTGCCGGCGGCCGTCTCGCTGACCGGACGCGACCTGTGGGTCCTGACCATCAAGAACTGCCCCTTCTACACCTCCGGGGACTGGAGTTTGGAGCGTCTGGAGGATCTGGCGGCCGGGGTCAGGCAGCGGCTGGCGGCCCAGTCCATCCCGGTCGGACTGGCCGTGGACAACAAGCTCAGGTACTGGGTCATTTTCGCGCGGATGCCCACGGTCGAGGTCATGGCCTGGAAGATCGACACCGCAGCCGCCACCCGGGACGCCCTGGGCGCCTCCTTGAACCGCCACCTCAAGGCCGGCTACGTGCCCATGGGCCTGGACCGCCGCCAGAACCGGGTGACCATCGTCTATCTCAAGATCAAGGGCTGGAACTACAAGTCCTGGAAGCTGGACAGCGCCGGCCAGAACGTCCTGGAGACCGGGATCAACAACCATCTCTCCCAGGGATGGATCCCGGTCGGCCTCATCTTCGGTCGGCCGACCCTGGTCCTCTACATCAAGTAACCGGCCCCAATCATTCCTCCGGGCCAGCCCCCTTCAAACCCGAGTGGAGATCACCAGGGCGGCCACGGGCCCGACCGTCAGCCCCGGGTTTGCCCCGGGCGCGATTGAGGGGGCCGGCTCGATCCGGGAGTTGCCCGAGGCCGATTGGATGCTCCCCGCGGCCCAGTTGCGGCTGACCCAGGGCCGCCACGGACGGTCTCCCCGGACCTTTTTCAGGGAACGGGGGGTTGACAACCCACCTGGATGACACCAATTTAGATAATATGAACCAGCGGCGGTCGGCCCGGTGATTTCCGAGACCGGCCGGTCAGGAGTGAGGACATGTCCCATCTTAAGTACCTGGTTCGGGCCGAGTGCCCCCATTGCGCCTGCGGCACGATCACCCACATCAGTCCGGAGATGCTGCGCCAAAAATTCATCGGTGATGAAAAGGAGATCGAGGTGGTCTGCCCCCTGTGCGCCACCAAGACCAAGGGCGTCCTGGAAAAGACCCCCGAGGATTGAATTACCCCGAGGACGCTGGAGGGCCGATGAACATCCTGGGCATATACGGCAGTCCCCGCCAAGGGGGAAACAGCGACCAGCTCCTGGACCTGGTTCTGGAGGGGGCCGGTGAGGCCGGGGCGGACATTGACCGGGTGTATGTCCGGGAGTTGGACCTGTCCGGGTGCCAGGAGTGCGGCGGCTGCGATGAGACCGGCACCTGCGTCATCCAGGACGACATGCAGGACGTCTATGACCGGCTGGACTGGGCCGACACGATCGTCATCGGCACGCCCGTCTTTTTCTACGGACCGCCGGCCAAGCTCAAGGCCCTGATCGACCGGGGCCAGGCCATGTGGTCGCGGCGGATGCTCAACAAATCACCGGCCCAGCGCAAGACCTATGACTCCGGGACCGGTTACCTGGTGGGCGTGGGCGCCACCAAGGGCCCCAACCTGTTCGAGGGGGTCAAGCTGACGGCCAAGTATTTCTTCGACGCCCTGGACATGGCCTTCGAGGACGGGTTATATTTTCGGGGCCTGGAGGGCCCCGAGGCGGTGGCCTCCAGTCCGGAAATCCACCGACAGGCGCGGGAGTTCGGACGTCGGCTGGCCGCCGGGCACAACCGGGATTGACGGAGGACGGACGTGGCCAGGTTCCTGATCGTGTACGCCAGCCGGGGCGGCCAGACCAAAACCATCGCCCAGCTCTTAAGCGAGGGGATCCGCATCGCCGGTCACGAGGCCCGGGTGTTCGAGGCGGTCGATGTCAAGAGCGAGGCCGATCTGGCGGGCTACGACGGTTACGCCTTCGGCTCGGCCACCTACCACGGGGACATGATCGCCGGGATGAAGACCATGCTCTTCTTGGCCGAGAAGGCGGAGCTGGCGGGCAAGGCCGGCGGCGCCTTCGGGGCCTACGGCTGGAGCGGCGAGGCAACGGCCCGCATCTTCGACACCATGCGCCACGTCTTCGGGATGGACATGGTCTCCGGGCCCCTGATGCTCAAGTCGGCCGCCCTGGAGGGCGGCACCAAAATGGCCCAGGACTACGGCCGGGAACTGGCCGCCAAGGTCGGGTGAGCGACGCCGGGGGAGCAACCAACGGCCTCCATATCCTAAATCAACGGGAGCAGTGACATGAAAAAGTACGTGTGCGGTGTTTGCGGGTACGTCTATGACCCCCAGGCCGGGGATCCCGACGGCAACATCCCTCCGGGAACCGCCTTCGAAGACCTGCCCGATGACTGGGTCTGCCCGGTCTGCGGCGCCAGCAAAGACAATTTCTCGCCGGAATAAACGGCCGTCCCGGCCGGAATGGCCGGGGCTTTGTGAGGAGAGCACCCATGGGTCCTGTGCAACTGGTGGATGACGTCTGGTGGGTCGGGGTCATCGATTGGGACATCCGCGACTTCCACGGCTACTCCACCGAGCGGGGGAGCACCTACAATTCCTACCTGATCAAGGACGACAAGGTCACCCTGTTCGACACCGTCAAGAAGGGATTCTGGGGCGACATGCTCCAGAAAGTCTCGCGGCTGGTCGAACCGCAAAAGATCGACTACCTGGTGGTCAACCACGTCGAGATGGACCACTCGGGCAGCCTGCCCCTGGCCATCGAGTTGATCAAACCGGAAAAGGTCTTTTGCTCGAAAATGGCCGCCAAGGCCCTGGAGGAACACTTCCATCCCCAGGGCTGGCCCCTCCAGGTGGTCGGCACCGGCGACTCGATCAGTCTCGGCAAGCGGACCGTACACTTTCTCGAGACCCGGATGGTCCACTGGCCGGATTCGATGTTCTCCTACGTCCCGGAAGACAGACTGCTCATCTCCAACGACGGCTTCGGACAGCACTGGGCCACCAGCGAGCGGTTCGACGACCAGGTGGACACCAGCCGGCTGATGCGCCAGGCGGCCAAGTATTACGCCAACATCCTGCTGCTCTACTCGCCCATCATCCAGAAGCTTCTCAAGACCGTGGCCGAGATGAACCTGGACATCGACGTGATCGCCCCGGACCACGGCCTCATCTGGCGGAAGGACCCGGGGTCGATCATCAAGGCCTACGACGCCTGGAGCCGCCAAATTACGAAACCCAAGGCCCTGGTCATCTACGACACCATGTGGCGCAGCACCGAGATGATGGCCAAGGCCGTGGCCGAAGGCATCTTCGAGCAAGGGGTCAGCGTCAAGCTGATGAACCTCAAGGTCAACCACCGCTCCGACGTCATGACCGAGATCCTGGACGCCGAGGCCCTGGTCTTCGGCTCACCGACCCTCAACAACCAGATGCTGCCCACCGTGGCCGACCTCCTGACCTACGCCAAGGGCCTGAAGCCGACCGGCCGGATCGGGGCCGCCTTCGGCTCCTACGGCTGGAGCGGCGAGGCGGTCAAGTACATCGAGGCCCAGATGGAGGAGATGAAGATCGAGCTGGTCGCCCCCGGCGTCCGGGTCAAGTACGTCCCGGATGACGAGGCCCTGGGGCCCTGCCTCGAACTGGGCCGGACCATCGGCCAAAAGGTCAAGGAGGCGGCCGGGTAGCCGGCGGCCGGAACGGATTCGGCGTGGGCCGGGCCGATCTCAAGCAACGCCTCGAGACCTGGCTGGCCGGCCAGGACCTGGAGGCCGCCTGCTCCGAGATTTTTGGCCTTCCCCCCCGGGCCGCCCTCCGGGAACTGCGGCGGATGGCCGGCCGGCCCGAGGGAATCCTCCGCTGGCGGGCCGTCCTGGCCGCCGGCCGGGTCGCCGCCCGCCTGGCGGCCGAGGACGCCGAGGCGGCCCGGGAATTCATCCGCCGCCTGCTGTGGGGCCTCAACGAGGAGGCGGGCGCCATCGGCTGGGGATTGCCCGAGATCTTCGGGGAAATCCTGGCCGCGGACCAGGTCCTGGCCGACGAGTATCTTCCCCTGTTTCTGTCCTATCTGGGACCCGACGACAATTACCTCGAATTCACGCCCCTGCAACAAGGCCTCCTCTGGGGGCTGGGACGCCTGATCCGGGCCCGACCCGACCTCGTCGATTCCCGGGACCTCGCCCGGCGGGTGACCCCCTTCCTGTCCAGCCCGGACCCCGGGGTCCGCGGACTGGCCGCCTGGGCCCTGGCCCCCCTGGCCCCGGAAGCGGCGACCGCGACCCTCGAGGCGCTGACCAGGGATGAGGCCCCCGTTACCCTGTTCGACGGGCGCCGGCTCATCCAGACCACCGTGGCCGACCTGGCCCGGGGCGCCCTGGCCGGTTCTCAGGACTAATTTTTGTAAAAAAAGACTTGACAACGTTTTCGCCAACAAATAGGATAAAAAGGGTCCACAAAGTCCCATATAGGCGGAAGACGATGATTCTGACCCGTGCCAGTGAATACGCCATCAGGTGCATCCTGTTTCTGGCCACCCGGCAACCGGGCGAGGTGGTCAGCCGCCGGACCGTTTCCCGGGAAATGGAAATCCCCACCCAGTTTTTGAGCAAGATCGCCCAGCGCCTGGCCCAGGTCGGGCTGCTCGAGATCCGCCAGGGGGCCAAGGGCGGCTACCTCTTGGCCCGGCCGCCCGAGGACATTTCCCTCCTGGAGGTCATCGAGGCCGTGGAGGGCGAGATCTTTTTGAATCAGTGCCTGATGCGGCCCGATTTTTGTTCGAGGACGACCCGGTGCCCGGTGCACCGGGTCTGGCACCAGGCCCGGGAGGAACTGCGGCGGGTCCTGGGCGGGGCCGACTTCGCCCAGTTGGCTCGCCAGGAG
This sequence comes from uncultured Desulfarculales bacterium, assembly GCA_964569795.1. Lineage (GTDB taxonomy): Bacteria > Desulfobacterota > Desulfarculia > Desulfarculales > JAHJDS01 > JAHJDS01. Next base: position 33,610 of record CAZMVB010000014.1, read on the forward strand.
GCGGCGGCCAATCCCCTGGTTTCCCTCGGGGCGCTCCCGGCCGAGGCCGATGATTGAACATTCGCGGCCGGGCGCGGCCGTCATATAACTCAGGGGAGGGACGCGATGGACGCCTTGATCTTGTCGCGGCTGCAATTCGCGGCGGCGACGTACTTTCACTTCCTGTTCGTCCCCCTGACGTTGGGTCTGTCGATCCTGATCGCGATCATGGAGACGATCTACGTCAGGCGGCGCGACGAAACCTATCGGCGAATGGCCATATTCTGGGGCAAGTTGTTTCTGATCAACTTCGCCCTGGGCGTGGTCACGGGCATCACCCTCGAGTTCCAGTTCGGCACCAACTGGTCCCGGTACTCGAGGTACGTCGGTGACGTGTTCGGGTCGCTGCTGGCGGTCGAGGCCACGGTCGCCTTCTTTCTGGAGTCCACCTTCATCGCCATCTGGTTCTTCGGCTGGAAGCGGCTCAAGCCCGGCCTCCACGCCGCCTGCATCTGGCTGGTGGCCCTGGCCAGCAACATCTCGGCCTTCTGGATCCTGATGGCCAACGGCTGGATGCAGCATCCGGTGGGCTACACCCTGGGGGTGAGCCAGGCCGACCTGCCCGGCTTCTGGGCGACGATCCAGGCCCCCCTGGCCTTTACGAACTACATGCGGGCCGAGCTGGTCAGCTTCGGGAAGGTGCTGACCAACACCTTCGGATATCACCTGGTCATCCACACCCTGTCCGGGGCCTATATCCTGACCGGGTTCGTGGTCATGTCCATCTCGGCCTGGCACCTGTTACGAAAAAGCCAGGTCCAGTTCTTTTCCCGGTCGTTCCGGTTCGGGATGTATCTGGCCCTGATCTTCTCGCTGGTGGCCCTGGTCCAGGGGCACCTCCAGGGCGCCGAGGTGGCCGCCACCCAGCCGACCAAGCTGGCGGCCATGGAGGCGGCCCAGTTCAAGGTCAAGAAACGGGCCCCCATGGTCCTGTTCGCCCTGCCCGGTCAGAACCGGAACCTGCTCGAGATCAAGGCCTTTCCCGGCCTGCTGAGCCTGCTGGCCTTCCACGATCCCGACGCCCCGGTCAGGGGCCTGCACTCGTTCCCGCTCAAGGACCGGCCGCCGGTGTTCGTGACCTTCTGGGCCTTCCGGCTGATGGTCGGCCTGGGGTTTTTGTTCGTCCTGCTGTCGATCCTGGCCTGGCTGTGGCGGAACCGGATGGACTCCAAGCCATGGTTCCTGAAGCTGCTGGTTTACCTCGTGCCGCTGCCCTACATCGCCAACCTGGCCGGCTGGACCGTGACCGAGGTCGGACGCCAGCCGTGGATCGTGTACGGGGTGATGCGGACCAGCAGCGCCAACTCGCCCCTGGCCACCTCGCAGGTGGCGGTCAGCCTGGCGGCCTTCATCATCGTTTACGGCCTGCTCGGTCTGGCCGCGTTCTACCTCATCATCAAACACGCCCGGCGGGGGCCTGAACCGGCCGTGGCGGCCGTCAAGGCGGAGGGATGATCATGGAAACGATCTGGTTTGCCTTGTGGGGCGTGTTGTGGGGCGTTTACTTCTGGCTGGACGGTTTCGATCTGGGTCTCGGGTCGTTGATGCCGGTCCTGGCCAAGAGCGAGGCCGATAAAAGGGTCATCTACAACTCCATGGGGCCGTTCTGGGACGGCAACGAGGTCTGGCTGCTGACGGCCGGCGGGGTGACCTTTGCCGCCTTTCCGACGACCTACGCCGTGATGTTCAGCTCGCTCTATACCCCGCTGTTGATCATCCTGTTCGCCCTGATCCTGCGCGGGGTGAGCTTCGAGCTGCGCAGCCACTTCGAGAGCGGCCGGATGAAGGCCCTGTGGGACGCCTGCCTGGTGGTGGGCAGTCTGCTACCGGCCCTGCTTTTCGGGGTGGCCTTTGCCAACATCTTCGCCGGGCTGCCCATCGACCGGATGGGCGACCAGTTGATGATGCGCGGTGGCCTCTTGACGTTGATCAACTGGTACGGCCTGCTGGGCGGGGTGCTCTTCTTGCTCCTGTTCTGGGTCCACGGCTCGATCTGGCTGGCGATCAAGTCCGAGGGGGATCTGCAGGCCCGGGCGGCCAAGACGGCCCGGGGCCTGTGGGTAGTCCTGGTCCTGGTGGCGGTGGCCTTTCTGGGGGCCACCTGGTTCGCCACCAACCTGTGGGACAACTACCTGAGCTTTTTCCCGTTGCTGATCGTGCCCCTGATCTGCGTGGCGGCCCTGCTGTCCGCCGGATGGCTGATGATCCAGGGCAAGTGGTGGCCGGCCTGGTTCGCCTCGGGCCTGACCATCTTCACGGCCACGGCCTTTGGCGTGATCGGGCTCTATCCGAACATGATCCCGTCCACCATCTCGCCCGAGTACAGCCTGACGGCCTTCAACTCGGCCTCGAGTCCGCTGACCCTGACGATCATGTTCGTGGTCGCCCTGATCTTTGTGCCGATCGTGCTGCTCTATCAGTTCTGGGCCTTTCGGACCTTCCGGGACAAGGTCACCCCGGAAAAGATCGCCGAGGAGGGCTGGTACTGACCACGGACATCGAGTTGGCCACACAAGAGTCGGCCCCGGCATATAAGGCCTGAGCGGCGCCCCATCCCCCCAGTGGCGCCGGCTCAGGCCGATCAAGGGAGGGTCTTTTTCTCCCGGAGGACAGACAGGGAATTGACTCTTGGGCCCCGGCGGGCTTCCGAACAGGAGGCCCGCTTTTTTTAACGAGGTTCGTCACGAGTCCCTGGTATTCTGAAAGATAAATCTTTAGGGTGCTGTCAGGGAGGGAGAAGATGGGCGCCAAAACCGAACGCAATCTGGCCTATGCCTTTGCCGCCGAGAGCAAGGCCGCGGCCCGCAACGCCGCCTTTGCCTTGAAGGCCGACCAGGAGAATTTCGGGCAGATCGCCCGGCTGTTCCGGGCGGTGAGCGAGGCCGAGTCGGTCCACGCCCGCAAGCTCCTGATGCTCATGCGGGGCAAGGTCAAATCCACCCAGGAGAACCTCGAATCCGCTTTCGAGCACGAGATCCAGGCCAACGTCGAGGAGTACCCGCGATTGATCAAGGAGGCCATCGAGGAGCACGAGGGCGGGGCCGAGTGGGCCTTCACCCAGTCGCGCAACGTCGAGGAACGCCACGCCGCCCTGTACAAGAAGGCCCTAAGCGACCTGGTGGCCGAGCGGGAGACGACCTATTACGTCTGCCAGGTCTGCGGCTACGTGGCCGAAAGGGAGGCCCCGGAGAACTGTCCGGAGTGTGGGGCCATACGCACCAAGTTCAAAAAAATCGACTGAGCCGGCCCGGCCCCGTCGCCGGTTGACTGACCGAGGGCCTTTTTTTATATTCACCTCCCTCGTGCGACCGGCCCCGCTCCCTTGCACAGCGGGCCGGTCGCGCAAGTTCCACAACGGCAGGCCGACTCCATTTTGACTTGCGAAATTGACGGGATACGGGTTATTCTTTGCTAGAGCAGGTCTGGGGTTTCCCGATTTCTAGGCGGGGATTAATTTGTACACTGAAATAACCCTGAAAAATTTCAAGAGCTTCCGCGAGGCCACCATCCCGCTTTCGCCGTTCACGATCCTCATTGGTGCCAACGCTAGCGGAAAGAGCAATTTCCTTGATGCGATACATTTTCTTCAAGGCGTAGGGAATAAGCTTTCATTCGACGAAATAATAAACGGTAGACCTGAAGATGGCACTGTTCGACAATGGGAAGGCATTAGGGGGGGACAACGTGAGGTGCTCTGGCATGGTAGGGGTGAAACCGACGGAAGTCCAACCAGCTTTACTATAAGAGCTAATCTGAGATTCGATGTCTCAGGACCAATCAACACAGAGTACACAATTGAAGTTGATCCTTCTAAGAGGATTGTTCTATTAGAAAAATTGACCAGTGACCTTGCAGACCACTTTTCAGGCGAAACAGTGAACAGCACACCAGATGAATTCAGATTCCGTGTCACATTTAGCAGTCATAAAAAGGGGACAGATGAATTAAATACACCAAATGACAAACCCGCTTTACCGATGGTAGATATGTTGCTTTGGTCAGAAACATATGACGTATTGGGGATTACCCCTGAAAATGGAAGTGTTCAACCTATCGACCCAATACCAAGCATGTGTATTGATTTCTTCTCTCATGTAATGAATTATGATTGGAGTTTAGGTATACTGCGAGAATACTCTAGGCCAGGCCTTAGAACTATAGGCAGAAGAGGTGAAAATTTTGCCTCGGTGGTAGCCTCGATTATTGAAGGCAAATTCGGAACGGCCTTTACTGATTGGTTGTCCGAGATAACTCCGCTGTCTATTGACGAAATTGATTTCTTTAAAACTGAGGATGGCGACCTGATGTTTGGAGTAAAGGAAAAAGGATATTCCAACAAGCTTTCCGCAAGAGTCATTTCAGATGGCACATTGCGGTTCGCAGCATTGGCGGCCGCCCTTTTTGCACCAAATTCACCTGATGTTATGTTACTTGAAGAGATAGAAAATGGGATTCACCCTACTCGCCTCGGACTGGTACTGAATATGGTAAGGCAGGTTTCACAGTTACGTGGGATACAAGTTATAGTTACAACCCACTCCCCTTATGTATTGGCCTACTTGGAGAAAGGGCAACTGAGTCAAGTGGTTTATTTCGGCCGGTCTGAAGATGATGACAGCTCCAAAGCTCTGCGTATAACTGAGTTACCTGATTTCGAAGAAGTATATGACCGTAGGGGTGCCGATTGGATGCTTGAAAGTGGTTGGCTAGAGGCAAGCATCCGATGAGGGTTCTCGTTCTTTGTGAAGACCACACTCATGATCGTCACATTCTTGCTCCAGTTGTGCAGTGTCTTATACCCAATGCTCGCATCCGCTTTCATCAAAAACCACCACGTGGCGTTGATGCGATTATCAGAGAAGCACCACAGATAACTCTTGATTATCGGGGAGCGGTCGATTTGGCCATTCTCTTTGTCGATCGGGACGGTCTGACCGGAGATGGGGAAGATAGGGTGGCTCGTATAAAAGGTGCAGAGAGAGAGGCAGAGCAATTACGCCAGTCTCACGGCGCAGTACCACTTGTGGCCATTGCAGCCCAGGAAGAGATAGAAATATTTGCGCTGGCCGCCTATCACAAAAGTTGTTCCGATCCCGGTCGCCCCTCTTGGCAAGCTCTAAGGCATGAAGCAAATCTCAAAGAGACTTATTACATGCCTTTTGCCAGCAAGAAATTGGGGGAGAGTTTTCGGGCTAATGTGGGCATGGGCAACAAGAGATTAATGAATGACCTCCCGGCAGGATGGTGGAATACTCTGACGTCTCGCTGCTCAGAACTGAAAGCTCTTCAGAAAAAAATAAATCCGTTTTTAAAATAAAAAAATCATCTGAACACCGCTCCGCCCGGGGCTCAGACCGGGTCCCGGGCCAGGAGGGCCGCGCCCAGGGCCCCGGTGATCTGGGGGTGGGGCGGCACCAGGACCTCGCGGCCGATGGTCTCGGCCATCATCGTCGCCAGAAAGGGATTGTGGGCGACCACGCCACCGGTCATGACCACGTGCTCGGTCAGCGAGTCCATCTCCAGGACTCGCTTGATGACCGACCGGAACAGGCCCTTGACGATGTGGCGGACCCGGTGTCCGGCCCGGATTTTTTCGAGGACCTCGGTCGCGGTGAACACGGTGCAGAAACTGCCCAGGGTCACCTCTTCCTCGGCCGCCTCGGCCCGGCCGTTGAGGGCCTCCAGCTCGAGGTCCAGCCGGAGGGCCATCTCCTCGAGAAAGGCCCCGGTGCCCGCGGCGCACTTCCGGTTCATCTTGAAGCTGAGCCGGCGCCCGGACTCGTCGAGCTTGATGATCTTGTTGTCCTGGCCGCCGATATCGATGATGGTGATCGCCTCGGGGAAATAGTAATAGCAGCCCCGGCCGTGGCAGGCGATTTCCGTCCGGGTCTCGGCGGCCAGGGGGACGTTCTTGCGGCCGTAGCCGGTGGCGAAGACCCGGTCCACGGCCCCTTCGTCCAGCTTGGCCTCGAACGCGGCATCCCTGAGGACGGCGTCGGCCGTGGTCGAAAAATCCGTGCCCGAGCGGCGCACGGAAAAGCCCAGCAGTTCCCCGGACTCGTCAATGACCGCCGCCTTGGCGTAGGACGCCCCGATGTCTATACCTGCCGCGTAACCCACAACCTGTCTCCCGCCTCAGTCGTCCTCGTTCAGCGAAAATATTCTATCCCAGGGAAACGTGCACGCCAAGTCCGGCCAGTTCGGCCTCGGCCTCCTCTGGGGGCACCATTTCCGGCTCAAAACGGACCAGGAACACCCCGGTTTTGGGCCGGGTCCGGACAAAGGCGACCTGCCCGGCCGTGAGGGTTACCCGGGCGGCGCGCTTGACCTCGGTGGACAGGGAGACCTGGTGATCGCCCGGCGGCAGGTCCACCCACCAGGCCGTTTTACGGACGGCCCGGCCCGTTTTCTGACCGTCGATGATCACCCGGGGCTTGACCAGGGCGCCGATCATCTCGGCGGTCCGGTAGAAGACCAGACGGGCCAGGCCCGGCGGCGGGGGTTCGACGGCCCGACCGGGCTCGAGTTCCTGGACGGCCATGCCGGTTCGCACCTTTCCCGGGCCGGGGAGCCGGTCCCGGCTCAGGCGGCCTCGTCGAGTTGCTCGATGAAGGCCTCGACGTTGGTCCGGGTCTGCTCCTCCGAGTAGAGGCGCAGGTCGTTCAGGTCGCCGTTGATGGTCAGGAAGGGGATGCCCAGCTTCTCGGCCAGCCGCTGGGGCATGCCGTAGCGGTTGTTCGAGTTGTTGGGGCAGGTCTTGGCGTCGTGATAGACGATCCCGTTTATGGCAAACCGCTTCACGTGGTCCACGATGTAGTCTTCCTTGTAGGCCTCGTCCCGGACGATGAACAGCTCGGTGTAGGCCCGGGCCATGGACTCGAAGGGCTCAGCCGGATCAAAGGCGTCGAAGATCCAGGAGTTGCAGTAGGTCGAGGCCACGATGCAGGCCCCCAGGGCCCCGAAGAGTTCCGCGTTGGCCCGCAGCTTCCCCCAGACCGGCATGCCCTCCCAGTAGAGCCGGTGCTTTTCACCGGGCACCGAGGCCACGCCGTCCTTGATCCGCTGCTCGAGTTCCGGAAGCAGGAGATGGTAGTAATCCAGGGCTTCCTGTCTCCCGCGCAGGACCACGGCCGGACCCATGTGGATGGTGGCGTCAAAGAAGTTCATGGGCGAGGGCACGGCCTGACAGGTCTCCAGGACCTTGCGCCACAGGACACTGCACTCCTTGGACAGGCCGACGATCTCCCGGAACTTGTCGATGTCGAATTTTTTACCCGAGACCGCCTCCAGATGGGGGATCAGGTCCTTGATCTGGGACGAGATGTCCTTGATCTGGTCCGGGCCCACGTCGCCGATGTCCCGGTGGGTGTGGATCCCGACGCAGGGGACGCCCCAGTGCCGGGCGTACCACATGAACCAGTCCTGGACGTCGCGGCACTGGTTGGTGTTGAAGGCCAGGACGTCGGGCCGGGGCACGGACTGGATGCCGTAGGCCTTCTGGAGGGGCGTCTTTCCCTGGAGAAAGGCCCCCACGTCCGAGGTGAGGTAGGAGCAGATCTCCGGCGAGTAGCCGATGGCGTTGGCCGCGGGGATCATGTCCGGGGCCATGCGGGTGGCCCCGAGCATGGCGCCGTGATTCTCGGGGTAATAGACCAGAAAGTCAAAGGCCAGGAGCAGCTCGGCCGGACCGACCGAGGTGCACCAGGCCACCTTCCGGCTGCCGGTCTTGACCGCCTCGTCCAGCTCAAAGAAGTGGTCGGCCATGACCTTTTTGAGCGTTTTGGCCGCGGCGATGGGCGGCGATGCGGGTTTCTTCTTGTCGGCCACTTATTCCCTCGGTTGTTCGTTTGGGGCCAGAGGGCGGGACATGGCGGTAAAATCACGCCCCATCTAACCTTGTTATATCGTTACCAATTATAAACCTATCCGCGGCCGGCCCGGCTGTCAAGGGAAAAGCCGGAACCGCCCGGCCCGGCTTGACAACGCCCCCCCCGGGGGTATAGTGACCTGAGGTTTTGACCACTCGACAGCGGAGGCCCAGGTGGAAGAACCGGTCGTGGACACCCTGACCACGGACCCGACGTTCAAGTTCCAGGTGGCGGCCGAGCCCGGGGGCGGCGGCCTGCTGCGCTGTTTCAGTTGCGGGTCGTGCGTGGCCGCCTGCCCGGTCAAGGGGATCGAGGCGGCCTATGATCCCCGCCGGTTCATCAAGCTGGTCATCCTGGGTCTGCGGGACGAGGTCCTGGCCAGCCCCGAACTCTGGTTTTGTGCCACCTGCTACAACTGCCAGGAGGTCTGCCCCATGGACGTCCGGTTCGCCGAGGTGGTCTGCGCCGTGAAGAACCTGGCCGTCCGGGAAGGCCATTTGCCGGCGGCCATGGGCGCCCAGCGGGAACTGCTGGCGAAGCATGGTCGGCTCTACGAAGTGGCCGATTTCGAGAACGAGAAACGGGCCGACCTGGGCCTGCCGGCCGTGGCCGAGCGGCCCGACCAGATCAAGCCCCTTCTGGAGAGGCTATGAGCGGCGAGTATCTGCTGTTCCTGGGCTGTACGGTCCCGGTCCGCAATCTCAATTACGAGCTGTCCTCGCGGGTGGTGGCCCGGGCCCTGGGGCTTACCTTCCACGACCTGGAGGACTTCCAGTGCTGCGGCTTCCCGATGAAGGGGGTCGATCTGGAGGACTCGCTGTCCCTGGCCGCCCGCAACCTGGCCCTGGCCGCCGAGCGGGGCCTCGAGGTCTGCGTTTTATGTAATTCCTGCGGCGGGATGCTGACCGAGGCGGCCCACACCCTGGACTTTGATCCGGCCCTGCGGGAGCGGATCAACGCCCGGCTGGCCCCCCTGGGGATCGAATACAAGGGCGGGGTTCGGGCCCGGCACTTCCTGCGCATCCTGGTCGAGGACGTGGGTTACGAGGCCATCCGGGCGGCAATAAAGCGGCCCCTGACCGGCTGGAAGTTCGCCCCGCACTACGGCTGCCACTACCTGAAACCGACCTCGCTGACCGGCCGGTTCGACGATCCGGCCAACCCCCACACCATCAAGCAACTGATCGAGGCCACGGGCGCCGAGAGCCTCGACTACCCCGGCCTGACCGACTGCTGCGGGGGCAGCGTCCTGGGCGTGAGCGAGGATTTGGCCAACGCCCTGGGCGGGACCAAGCTGGCCACCCTGGCCCGGATGGACGTGGACGCCCTGGTCCTGAACTGCCCCTTCTGCAACGTCATGTTCGAGGGCCAGCAGAAAAAGATCGCCAAGGCGGGCGGTCTTGACCTCAAGCTGCCCATTCTGTATTATCCGCAGATACTCGGGTTGGCCCTGGGGTTCGCCCCGGACGACCTGGGATTCAAGCTCAACCGGATCAAGGCCAAGAAATTGATCCAGGCCATGGAGGAATCCGCGGCCTGATTGAGCGGGAGGTTGGCCATGAAGATCGACAAGTTCGAATTTCCGGACGACCTGTACTATGACCAGAACCACTTCTGGGCCCAGGTGGACGGCAACGTGGTGACCATGGGGGCGACCCACTTCACCACCGAGCTGGCCGGCGAGATCACCTTTGTGGACGTGCCCGAGGAGGGCGACGAGGTGACCCAGGGCAAGCCCTTCGGGTCCCTGGAGAGCGGCAAGTGGGTCGGCCGGTTGTACGCCGTGGTCTCCGGGGAGATCGTCGCCGCCAACGAGGACCTGGAGGACGAGCCCGAGGTGATCAACGACGAACCTTATGGCGCGGGCTGGATCTGCAAGATCGAGATGTCGGACTCGAACGAGCTGGACAATCTGCTCCAGGGGCCGGCCTTCGAGAAGTTCATCCGTTCCGAGATGGAGCGCCTGGCGGATAAGATCAAGTAGGCCACTTGGTCGAAAGTGGGTCTGTGACTATTACCCATTTTTAAACGCTGCCCCCTGCAGCAACCTATATATAATCCATTTTTTGTTGTTTTTATTTTCTGTTAGAATTGATACTTACTATTCAATCAATATTATTTTGAGGCCTGGAATGGAAATTATTGTAGAAATAGGAGACGACTCGCAAAAGGATTTCATTATAAATGAATTGTCTGTTATTAAAGAACTGCAGAGCAAACTAGACCTGCCTATTAATATTTCAAAGTTGATAGTTCCCATAGACTTCGACTGTACTGTTCGTAATCTGTCTGGCGATGCCGACTATAATTCAATAAGAACGGGCGAAATAGTAATGGCAAAAGTGCTGTATGATGGTGATGAGACGACAGTCGTATTTTCACCATGGTTATATCAAGAAGATAACGACAACGTAACTAGATTTTTCTTGTATTTTCACGAAGTATGGCATGTCATAAACCACTGGCGTTTTCCAAGACCATTTAATCTTACGAATTCAGGGGTAATGAATTTTAAACATATCTATATCCTGTATGATGAATATTATTGTAATAGAACCGCACTCCGTTTGCTCGATTTGATTTTCCCAATTAAAACAAAAATATTCTTGAAGAAATTTTTTTTAATAATTAAAACATTTTATAATTATCTCATTTCTGCCACCAACGAGTATAAGCACATTCAAATATTAATAGACGATTTTCGAAATCACGGCGACGTAAATAGACATTTAGAGGATATTTATTATTATTTTGATTCGTTCTCAAAAAGCATTGTCCATTTGTTTTCTTATGTCGATCATTTTGAAAAATATCATAAACTGACGTCTATTATTGAGCGGTCTCCTTTCGTAAATTTTCGGTCAATCGAACTTATAAATTTATTTAGAAAGAAATGGGAGGAGGACTCAATTGATCTAACAGAAGATTTGCATATTATGGATACATACATGCTCAATTTTGGAATTAAATATGAGGATACCTTGGAAGGGCTCTATTGCCACATAATAGATTTGGAATAGATACTAATTGTTTTTTTACCTGGATAGTTATATTGTTGATACTGTGACTGTATTGACCTGAGAGTCGCCTTCAGCTCGTGGTTCAATGAAAATCCACTTTAGAAACAGGAGCCTCGCCCATGGCCCAAAAGGAAGCCCCGGACACCGCCTACCCGGCGGCCATGGTCAATATCACCAACCGCTGCACCCTGCGCTGTGAGCACTGCTTTGTATTTCGGGACGAAACCCCCCATTCGGCCCAGGACGAAATGGATACCTTGACCATGATCGCCACCCTCCGGGAGCTCCAGGCCCGCCACGGGATCCGGCTCATGCTCTGGATGGGCGGCGAGCCCCTGCTGCGGCCCGACGTCCTGCGCCAGGGCGCCGAGATTTTTTCGATCAACACGGTCACCACCAACGGCACCCTGGACCTGATCGACCTTCCCCGGTGCACCTATGTCGTCTCCATCGACGGCCCGCCCGAGCTGAACGACGCCGTCCGGGGCCGGGGGTCCTTTGACCGGGTGATGCGCACCCTGTCCCGCGTCCCGTCGGATTTTTCGCCCACAGTCATGTGCCAGTGCGTGGTCACCCGGTGCAACGAGGACGCCCTGGAGGAACTGGTCGAGATCCTGCGGCCGACCAGCGCCCAGGGAATGACCTTCTCCTTTTACGTCCCGCCCCGCCGCGACGACTCGGACCTGACCTGGGGCACCCTCGCCCGTCGGGACAAGGCGGTCCGCGAGGTGATGCGGCTCAAGGCCCGGTACCCCGAGTTCATCTGGAACAATCGCCGGGCCCTGGAACTGACCTTGTCTGCAAACTCGCCGGCGGTGACCGACAACTGCCCCTCCAAGCGCCTGGTCCTGCCGCTCTATCTGGAGGGGGATCGATTCGTGACGCCCTTTTGCTGCTACGGCAACGACGTGGACTGCGACCTGTGCGGGGCCTGGGTGGTCTTCTATCTGGCGGCCAAGCTCGAGTCCGGCGACCCCCTGTACGCCGACCTGCCTTAAGTGTTATACTCCGCGACGTGTCTCAACAATCTCCCACCCACCTGTAAGGAGAAGCCATGTCCAGCATCCGAGTGATCGCCCTGTTTACGGCCAAGCCGGGCCGGGAGGCGGAGCTGATAAACCTGCTGTCCGGCCTGACCGGCCCCACCCGGGCCGAGGAGGGCTGCATCAGCTATGAACTGATCCAGAAGAACGACGACCCCACCAGCCTGGCCATGGTCGAGGAGTGGGCCAGCCCCGAGACCCTGGGGGCCCACAGCAAGAGCGAGCATCTGCTGAACGCCCGGGGGGCCATGGCCGACCTGCTGGCCGCGCCGCCCGACATTCGCCTCTATACCCGGGTGGCCTGAGGCCTTAACCCAATCACAGCCGGGCGTCAAAGGCGGCGACCAGTCGGTCCTCGTACCAGGGACGCCCGCGGATGCCCTCGATAAAGCCGGCGTGTCCGCCGCGGGCCGGGGCGAACAAACGCCCCGCGCCCCAATCACGAAGCCCCTGGAAGTCCTCGAAGGGGATCACCGGATCGTCCTGGGCGGTGATGATCAGCAGGGGAAGCTCGATCTCCCGGACCTGGTCGGCGGTCAGGGTGTAGGCCCGGAAATATTGGCCCGGGCCGTTGAACTGGCCGAACAGGTCGATGATCGTCTCGGTCATGCCCCAGATGCTCTTCTGGGCCAGGACCGGCCGAAAATCGTACAGCTCCGGAAAGAGGGCCTGTTTGCCGGCCAGGGAGTCCCGCCATTTCTTCCGGAAATAGAATCGGAACAGCCGGATCGTGTCAATGGCGGCCGTGGTCTTGGCCGGATCGAGCACCGGGCTGATTGCCGCGGCCAGGCGCAGCCCGGGGATCGCTTTTGTCGCCGCCCGGCGGGTCAGGCGCAGCACGAAGTTGCCGCCCAGGGAAAAGCCGGCCAGAAAGACCGGCCCCCCCTCGGCCAGGGCCGCCGCCCGGGTCACGGCCTGATAAACCTCATTGAGCTTGGTGGCCCGGAAGATGCCCGGGTTGAGGTGCAGGGTCTCCCCGTGGTCGCGCAGGTTGAGGCGGAAGACGTCGTACCCGGCCCGGTACAGGGTGGCCCCCGTGGACAGCATATAGGTCGAGGCGGCGCTGCCCCCCCAGCCGTGGAGCAGAATTACGAAACCCTTGCCCGGCCGTTCGGTCTGTCGTGACAAAAAACCCAGGAGCCTGACCCGGCCGTCCGCCTCGAGGATCATCGCCCCGTCCGGGCCGGCCAGAGGATTGTTCCGGGCCACGCCGGGCCGGAAGCTGCACAGCACGCTCTGGGCCTTGGGATTTTTCAGCCACCAGGGCGGATTGAAACCCACGTCGTTCACGGCGGGGACCACGGGTCTTGCGGCCGGGCCTGGTTGCCGGTTCAGCGGTCCATCAGTTCGATGAACCGGGGGAACAGGTAATCCGCGTCATGGGGGCCCGGTGAGGCCTCGGGGTGATACTGGACGCAGAAGGCCGGCCACTTCTGGTGTCTAAAACCCTCCAGGGTCTTATCGTTCAGATTGACGTGGGTCAGCTCGACCTGACCCTGATCCAGGGTCTCGAGATCGACGCAGAATCCGTGGTTCTGGCTGGTGATCTCGATCTTGGTCGTCTTGAGGTCCATCACCGGCTGGTTGGCCCCGCGGTGTCCGAACTTCAGCTTGTAGGTCTCGCCCCCCAGGGCCAGGCCCAGCAGTTGATGCCCCAGGCAGATCCCGAAGATGGGCCTTTTGCCCAGCAGGCCCCGGATGTTCTCGATGGCATAGGTCACCGCCGCCGGGTCGCCCGGGCCGTTGCTCAGGAAGATCCCGTCCGGCTCGAGCCGGAGGATGGTCTCCGGGTCGGTGTCGGCCGGGACGACCACCAGGTTGGCCCCGTAGCCCTCCAGCCGCCTGAGGATGTTGAACTTGATGCCGTAGTCGATGGCCACGACCTTGTACTTGCCCGAACCAAACTGCCAGACCTCGGGACCGGAGAGATCCAGGCCCTCGTCCACTGGCCGGCCATCCTGCCAGCGATAGGGCTTAGGCCAGGTGACCTCCTGGACCAGGTCGATCCCCACCAGGCCGGGCGAGTCCTGGGCGCGCTTGACCAGCGAGGCGGGGTCCAAATCCTCGGTCGAGATGTAACCTTTCATCGCCCCCGAGATCCGGAGCCGCCGGGTCAGGGCCCGGGTGTCGATCCCCTCGAGGCCCATCACCCCGGCCTTGATCAGGTAGTCGGCCAGGTCGCCGGTGGACCGAAAGTTGCTCGGCCGGGGCTGGTACTCCTTGACGATGAACCCGGCCACCTGGACCGCCCGGGACTCGACGTCCTCGGGGTTGACCCCGTAGTTGCCGATCAGGGGATAGGTCATGGTCACGATCTGTCCCCGGTAGGACGGATCGGTCAGGACCTCCTGGTAGCCGGTCATGGCGGTGTTGAACACCACCTCGCCGGTGCACTCACCCGCGCCGGTAAAGGAATATCCCTCGAACACGGTTCCGTCCTCGAGGGCCAAAATCGCTTTTTTTCGGTCAATCATCGGCCGCCGTATCCTCGACTAGGGAGTCAGCTTGTATTGCCGGGCCGCCGCCCCGGTCACCCGCTTGAAGACCACGGTGCTGGTCTGTCCCTCGTAGGTCAGGGTGTCCGGTCCGGTCTCGGTAAAGGAAAAGGTCAGATCCTCCCGGGGATAATCCCGGCTCACGGTGATGGTGTACACCCGGCCCTTTTTCCGCAACCTCTTGACCCGGAAGACGTGATGGAAGATGGGGCCGATCATCACCCGGGCCTTGTGCCGGCCGACGACGATGATGATCTCGGTGGCGCCCATGCCCTTGATCTTCTGCCACACCCCCCGCAGGGGACCGAAGTCGGGCCGATTCCACGGCCCGAGCAGGATCACGGCCGCGATCAGGCCGGCCAGGCCCAGGCCGGCCGCCCCCAGCAATAAGTTGCGCCTCGATCGCCTCAAGCCGCTCTCCCCGGGCCACAGGGCCGCTGCCAGGAGTGTACCACCTTCCGGAGACGGTCACAAACTCCGGGCCGGTGTTCAGGTTCCCAGGGCCCGGTCCCGATCCACCGGCCGGACGTTCTGGGCGATCCAGGCCCTCATCCGGCCGCCGGCGGGGGTCTCCTGGGGCAGCGAGTAAAAGGGCAACTCGACTTCCAGCCGCCGGGAGACCTCCAGGGCCAAAAGCGGCCAGACCATTCCCAGGTCGGCCCGGATCAGGCTGGCCCCGGGCAGCCGGGCAAAACCGCTCATCTCCATCCGGAAGGGCACGTCCATGGTTTTGGCCTTGGGCCGGCCCTGGTGGATGGCCTCGGTCACGGCCGCCTTTTCCCGCTGGGCGTTGACCACGGCCTCGAGGGTCGGGTCCAGGTCGATGCGGACGAATTGTTTGTCCCCGAGGCTGAAGGTCGGCTCGCCCCGGAATCCGGCCCACAGGCCGTGTCCGGTAAAGGTCTCGAACGGGCCGTCGTGGATCTCCTGGGCCAGGGCCAGGCCGCTCTCGATGACCAGGTCCGCCTGGTCCAGGATCTGGGCCACCTGGCGGCTGCGCACGGTGGCCGGGATCGACTCGGCCAGGGCCAGCCCGACGGCCCCGCCGCCGACCAGTTGCGGGGTGGTGACCACCACCGGGACCCCGGCCGCGGCCCCGGCCCCGATCATGGTCAGGGGATCGGCCCCCCGGCCCAGGGTCAGTTCCAGGGGCTCGCCCCGCTTTTGGGACAGGGGACAGGCCTCCCGGGCCAGTTGTTCGGCCCTCAGGCCGCTGGGATAGGCCAGGTTGCCGGCGACCTTGATGATCTCCGTCCCCGGGGCCTCCTTCAGGGCGGTGACCAGGTCCATATCCAGGTCGAGTTCCGCCTGGAACACGGCCCAGGTCGCCTCGTCGGCCAGGCTGAACTCGACCATCCCGTCGGCCGGCAGCAGGCGCCCGGGCCAGCCCACGTCCCGGCCGTCGGTCCGCTTGATCCGTTCGAGGGTCCCGGCCGTCTCGTGGGCGACCACGGCGGCGCTGGTCAGGACGCCGTCGATCAGTCCGGTCTGGATCAGTCCGGCCACCAGGCAGGTCACGCCCTCGTGGAGGTGGGGCCCGGACCCGGTGGCGGCCACCACCCGGCCGCCGGCCTGCTTGAGGCGGGCCCACTCGGCGGCCACCCGGTCCACGGCCCGGGCGACCTCGGGCGGGGCCTGACGGCTGAAGGCCTCGACTTCGCTCCGCTCGATCACGATCCCGCCCCTTTGGTCCTAAGCGCCGCGGCCACCCGCTCGGCCAGCAGGTCTGACACCCGGTCCCGGTCCGCGACGGCGGCCGCCGCCGCCCGGCCGCGCCGCTGTCGCTCTTCCCGATCCAGTAAGAGCCGGCGGGCCGTTACAAAAAACTCGTCGGCGTCGGCCACCTGGAGGCCGGCCCCCACCGGCTCGAGCAGGGCGGTGGCGTCCAGGAAATCCTCCATGGACGGCCCGTACAGGACCGGCACCCCCCAGGCGGCCGGCTCGAGGGGGTTCTGGCCGCCCAGTTCCACCAGCGAGGCCCCGACAAAGGCCACGTCCGCGGCCGAGTAGAGGTCAAAAAGTTCGCCCATGGTGTCCACCAGGACCACCCGGGCGGTCCGGGGACGGCCGTCACCCAGGTCGGTCCGCTTCTGAAAGGCGACGCCGCGCTCGGTCAGGGCGGCGGCGATGGGCTCGACCCGATCGAGATGGCGGGGAATCAGGATCGACACCAAGTCCGGGATCTCCCGGCCCAGCCGCCCGCAGACGTCGATGACCGGCCCCTCTTCGGGCGACCGGATCGACCCGGCCACGAAGACCGACTGGCCGGAGAGGTTCAGCAGGTCCCGCATCCGGCCGGCCGCGGCCGGATCGGGGCGCTCGGCCAAAAGGTCGTACTTGGCGTTGCCGTCCACGCTGACCCGCTCCCCGGGAGCGCCCAGGGCCAGGACCCGGTCCCGGTCCGGGGGGGTGATCATGGACAGGTGATCGAACCGGGCCAGCAGCGGCCCGAACAGGGCCCGCCACCGCCGGTAACCGGCGAACGAGCGGGGCGAGATCCGGCCGTTCTGCAGGAATAAATGGGCGCCCCGCCGGGCGGCCAGGACCAGCATGTTCGGCCACAGCTCGGTTTCGAGGATGATCAGGGCGTGGGGCCGCCAGGCGCTCAGGGACCGCCGCACGGCGCAGGACAGGTCCAGGGGATAGAAGACGCTCTGCACCCCGGGAATCTGCTCGGCCCGGGCCTTGCCCGTGGTGGTGAAGGCGCTGACCAGGATCTCGGCGTCCGCGATCCGGTCCTTGAGGGACGCGGCCAGGGACCGGGCCACGTTCATCTCGCCCACGCTGGCCCCGTGAATCCAGATCCGCCGTGCTTCGGGGCTGACCCGCCGCCACAGGGGGCCGTAAAAGCCCAGCCGCTGGAACACCTCCCGGGCCCGCCGGGGACGACACACCAGCCAGATAGCCACCAGGGGCGTGACCAGGGCGCCGGCCACGACGGTCAGGAGCCAGTATCCAAACCACCACCCACCCGGTCTGTTCAAGTCTCGCCTCTGGTGCGGGGACATGGTCGTCGATTCGCGGTTCACTCCCCGAGGAATTTTCTCGGGAAACCTTCCGAGCCGGACAGGTGGAGTTCGGGCACGACCATCACCGTCGAGGTGCCGTGGCAGAGCAGGCGTCCCTCGTCGTCCTCGATCCGGGCGTCGCCCAGGCCCAGGGTCTTGCCCAGCTTGATCAACCGGCCCCGGCCGATCAGGCGGCCCGCCGAGGCCGGGGCCAGGTAGTTCAGCTTGACCTCGACGGTGGTCATGGCCACGCCCTCGTCCACCCCGGTGTACACCGCCCAAAAGGCGGTGGCGTCCAGCAGGGACGAGAACACGCCGCCGTGGACCAGACCAAAGGGCTGGAGGTGTTTGGGTTCGACGTCGATGACCACCCGGGAGGCGCCCGGCGTCAGGTCCTCGATCCGCATCCCCAGCAGGCTGAAATAGGGGCAGGAATTGACCGTTTGCCGGACCGCCTGCACGTACTCGGGATTCAGCATTTTCATGGCCGGCACTGTATCATCTGGCCCGGGGATGGGCAATAGGGCGTCCCGCCGATTGGTCATCTTTTTTGGATCAGGGGGTCTCGGTCAACAATGCCCCGGCCGCCTTGACCGGCAACCGGTCCGGTCCGGACCCGGCAGCGCGCCCCGGTTATAAACTCGCCTTTCGAGGCGAGGTACCCCGGAGCCGGCCCGGCCAGCCCGGGGTGGCCGCGGTGAGACCGGCCGGAGTGATGGCCAGGGCCTGGCACCCCGGGCGGTCCTGAATGAATTGGAGGCCGGCCTTCGGCCCCAGGACGAACGCGGCCGTGGCCAGGGCGTCGCCCAGGGCGGTCGTGGGGGCGATGACCGTCAGGCTGACCAGGTCGTGGGGCGAGACGCCGCGGGCCGGATCGATCAGGTGATTGAACCGGTGGGCGCAGTCATAGAAATTTATATAGCTGCCCGAGGTGGCCGCCGCCCCCCGCCGAAGAGGGATCACGTCCACGAACCGGTCCCGCCCGAACGGATCGCGCACGCCGATGGCCCACGGCCGGCGCCCGCCCCTGGGCCCGCCCACCCGGATGTCCCCGCCGGCCTCGACCAGGTGGTGCGGCAGTCCGCGGCCGGACAGCAGGGCCGAGACCCGGTCGGCGATGAAGCCCTTGGCGATGCCGTCCAGGGTGAGGTGCATGCCCGGGGTGAGGAGACGGGCCTCGTTCCGGTCGAGCTTGATCCGCCGGGCGTCGATCAGGGCCAGGGCGCGATCGAGTTCCCGCCGGGACGGTCCGCCGCCTTGCCGGAAGGCGGTCCGGCGCAAGAGGTCCACCACGGGCGCGACCGACACGTCGAACGCCCCGCCGCTGGCCCGGTGCAGCCCGGCCGAGGCCCGCAGCACGGCCATCAGCTCGGGCGGCGCCGTGCGCAGGACGCCGTGCTCATTCAGGGCCGACAGGGGCGTGGCCGGATCATACCGGCTGAACACGGCCGTCAGCAGGTCGATCTCTCGCCAGGCCGAGGCCAGGGCCTCCTCGGCCCGGTCCCGGCTGTCGCTCATGACGATCAGCGTCACGAACGTGCCCATGGCCGGCCGGAGCTGACGCACCCGGCGTTCGGCTCGGCCGGCCCGGGCGGACGGGGTCAGAAGCGGCGTCAGTCCGCCCCCGGCCAGGCCCAGGCCCCCCAGGCAGGCGGCGCGGAGAAATTGGCGGCGGTCAAAAGTCGCCCCACCAGGGCTTTCTCCCAAGGCCCTGCCTCCAGCACTCATGATAGTTCTCCCCCCGCGATTCAAAAAATGCCCGGCCTTGACCAACCTCCATCGGTTCGCGGCCGGCCCGCCCGCTAAAAAGGCGGGCCGGCCCGGAGCCCGGACAGTCGATTCCATCAAAAACCGGCCTGTTCTCAGGCCCAGCCACCTGACTGGACCGGGCCGCCCGTCACCACCCCATCTTGCGAATCCGGACCTCGACCCCCTTGACCCCCCTCATCAGCCTTATCAATTGAGAGGTGTCGGTCTTGCCGAAGTGGTAGGGGTACAAGATCTTCGGCCGGAAGGCCGTGGCCGCGTCGGCCACCATCTTGGGGGTCATGGTATAGGGCAGATTCATGGGCAAAAAGGCGACGTCGATCTTTCTGAGGCCCTTCATCTCGGGCGTGTTCTCGGTGTCACCGGCCACATAGACCCGCTTGTCGCCAAAGGTGATCACGTAGCCGTTGCCCTCGCCCTTGGGGTGCCAGGGCACCCCGGGGCGGCGCAGGCCGACGATGTTGTAGGCCGGCACGGCCTCGATCACCAGTCCCAGGACCTGGGTCTTCTGGCCGTTTTTCAGGGCCATGGCGCCCTTGATCTTGGCCGCCGCCAGGGCCGAGGCCAGGATCACGGTCCGGGGGGTCCGGATGGCCTGGATAGCCTTCAGGTCGAGGTGGTCGTAGTGGTGATGGGTGATCAGGATCAGGTCAGCCTTGGGCAGCTTGGTGTAGTCGGCCCACCTGGTCCAGGGATCGACGTGGATGACCTTGCCCTGGAAGGTGAAGATCAGCGAGGCGTGCCGGATAAAGGTGATTTTCAGGTCCCCGGCGCTGGTCCTGATCGTGTCTGTCTGAAACATCCGGGCCGCGGCGGCCGGACCGGGCCGGCCCAGGGTCACGGCGGCCGCCGTCAGGATGGCGGCCACAATCGCGATACGCTTTACGGTCATGGTTGCCCCCTTGGTTATCGGTCGCTAGCGGAAGTGTAACACATCCCCTGACGGGCGAACCACATTGCTCCCGGCGTTCCAGGGATCAAAAGGGAGGGGCTCGAAAAAAATTGACAAGGGAGAGTTTATTTGATATATGAACAAGTGTGCATATGTTTAAACGAGGTTCAAGGTGACGGCGAAACAAAAGGCGGACTTGGTCGATGACGGGACCTGCCAGATCCAGTGCGTTCACCTGGACCGGCTGATCCAGGCCCGGCAGACGGCCGTCCCGGAGCGGGACCTGGACCGGCTGGGCCTGATCTACAAGGCCTTCGGCGATCCGACCCGCCTCAAAATCCTGTCCGGGCTCCGGGGCGGCGAGATGTGCGTCTGCGACCTGGCCGCCTGGCTGGGGCTCTCCCCGTCGGCGGTGTCCCATCAACTGCGGCGGCTCAAGGACCTGGCCCTGGTCAGGAGCCGCCGCGACGGGAAGATCGTTTATTACGCCCTGGATGACGACCACGTGGCCGACCTGCTCCGGATCGGCCTGGAACACGTCCGCGAGTGAGGTTGGCGTGCATTTCATCCTGAACGTGCTGTCCGAGTCCTGGCGGCTCCTGGTGGAGTCGTCGATCTACATCCTGTTCGGCCTGGTGGTGGCCGGGATGCTCAAGGTCTTCATCGACCCGTCCCTGGTGGCCCGGCACCTGGGGCGGGGCCGCTTCTGGTCGGTGGTCAAGGCGGCCCTGTTCGGGGTGCCCATCCCGCTTTGAAGTTGCGGCGTGCTGCCGGCGGCAGCATCCATGAGGCGGCAGGGGGCCAACCGCGGGGCCACCACGGCCTTCCTGATCTCGACGCCCGAGTCGGGCGTGGATTCCATGGCGGTGACCTACGCCCTGATCGATCCGGTGATGACCGTGGCCCGGCCCGTGTCGGCCCTGGCCGCGGCGGTGACCGCCGGCGTGATCGAGAATCTGACCGGCAAAGAGACAAATAACCAGGCGGCGCCGCCGGACCTATCCTGTCCGGTGGACAACTGCTGCGACGGGCTGGACTGCCCGCCCGTCATCCACCGCCACCATCACAGCCTGGTCGGCAAGGTCAAGGCCGGCCTGTCCTTTGCCGTCCGGGATCTGTGGGCCGACCTGGCCGGCTGGTTCTTCGTGGGCCTGATTCTGGCCGGATTGATCGTGGTCCTGGTGCCGACCGAGCTGCTGACCGGGGTGTTGGGCGGCGGCCTGTCCTCGATGCTGATCATGCTGGTGGTGGGGCTGCCGCTCTACATCTGCGCCACGGCCTCGACGCCCATCGCCGCGGCCCTGATCCTGAAGGGGGTCAGCCCCGGGGCGGCGCTGGTCTTTCTGCTGGTCGGTCCGGCGACCAACGTCACCTCGCTGACCATGGTCACGGGCCTCATGGGCAAGCGGGCCACGGCCGTCTATCTGGTCACCTTGTCGGTCGTGGCCGTGCTCTGCGGTCTGGCCCTGGATCAGGTTTACGCCCTGCTGGGCACGGCGGCGGCCCCGGGCGCGGCGGCCGAGGTGGGCCGGTACGTGGCCCAGTGGAGCCCTTTTGCCTGGCCGTTGTCCTCGATCAAGGCCGTGGCGGCCCAGGTGGTGGGCGGGGTCGAGTCCGAGGTCCTTCCCCTCTGGCTGGAAGTGGCCGGGGCCGTGGCGCTCCTGGCGCTGTCCGTGCCGCCCCTGGGGCGCCGCCTGTGGTCGGCCCTCCCCGGGCGCCGGGCCCGGGCCGCGGCCGGCTGCGCCTGCAGCGCCCATTCGGAGGCCCGCCGACCCCAGGGGGCGGACCTCTTCCCCATGGCCGGGGAGGTCCATCCTAAAAAATAAGTCCTCTGGAACGCCCCGGTCCTGGTCCGTCAAGGCCAAAGGGCTCAATGCCCGGTGCGGTACAGGCCGGCCCGCCTCAGTTCCGGGTCGCGGATCAGGCCGTAGCGCCCCAGAAAGGCCAGCGAGGCCCATTGCCCCGGGATGCCGTATCTGTTCTTGAGGGTCCCGATTTCCAGGGGCATGCTCGGGGCGGCGGCCCGGTCCCGGGTGGGATTATCAGTGTAATCGGCGGCGTAATTCAGCAAACCCAGGACCAGGTCGGCCTCCTGCTCGAACCCGCCGTCCTGGAGGTGATCCAGGGTGGGGCGGGAGGAGCGGATCGTGGGCCGGGCCGCCTCAAAGCTGTTGGCCAGGCGCAGATTATACCAGTAATCGTCCGGGATCGAGGTCCGGGCCACCTGGGCGGCCGTGACCACGGGCGTGAACAGCTCGACGGCCAGCATCTTCAGCCGCCGGGCGGCAAAGGAAATCTGGAGGTCCCGGCGCTGGCCCTGGAATTCGTCCGGGACCGGCAGGCGCTGCAGGTAATCCACCACAATCGCCGCCACCGGCCGGACGCGGGACACCCGCCGGGCGTGGACCAGCAAGTCATCCACGGTCCATTGCGGCCGGTAAACGATGATCAACCGCCCCTCCCAGGTCCGCAGCGTGCGGCGGGCCTGTTCCAGCCCGGCCGGATCGGGCCAGTCCGATCTCTGCCGGGGGTCATGCATGTAGTCCCGGATCTCGTTGGCCGACCAGCCGGCCTTGGTGTCGGCCGACAGGATGGACAGCAACCGATGGTAAATGCGGACCTCGGGCTCCTCGGCCGTGTAGAACAGGAAGATGCCCTGGTTTTCGGCGGCGCCGACGTCGGCTTTCAGCCAGTTGGTCAGCAGGCAGACCAGGGTCGAGGTCTTGCCGTGCCCGGTCCGGCCGGCGATGATGGCCAGTTCCCCGGCGTGGAACTTCACGTCCAGATCGTTCAGGGACAGCCAGCCCGAGTAGCGGCCCGGCGGCAGATTGGCGCTGGCCAGGTCCAGACGTTCGACCGAAAAAGGCAGGGGCTGCTTTTCCTCCTGTTCCAGGGCGGAGGATTCGAGGACTTGGTTCAGTTCGTCGTCGGCCATTGTTCCCTCCAGGGCGTTTGACTTGGCAACCCATTATACCCCATTATGACCGGACTCGAAACGCGGCCGGGCCGCCGGGTCGAACTTGACCGTTTCAAGCCGACGGTGTAGAGGGAAGGTCGGCCTCGACCCGGGCCGACCGAACGCCGGCGGGAGCAAACCTTGCAGATAAAAAACCTGATCATGTTCGTGGTGGCCATGGCCGGGCTGGCCGTCGGCATCTTCCTGCCCGGACCTTCCCGGTTGGTCTATCCCTACATCCTGTACCTGATGATGGTCATCCTGTTTCTGAGCTTCATCCGGCTCGAACTGGAACACGTGACCAAGATCGGACCGCGGGACGTGGCGGATCTCACCGCGCTGACCGGGCTCAAGCTGGCGGTGCTCCCGGCCGGCCTGTGGGCGGTCTGCCGCCTGGTGTGGCCCGAGCAGGCCCTGGCCGTACTGCTGCTGTCCGGCGTGTCCACCGGGGTGACGGCCCCCTTTTTCGCCGGGATATTCCGGGCCAACGTACCGCGGATCCTGCAACTGACCGTGCTGACCTCGATCCTGGTGCCGCTGACCCTGCCGGCCCTGGTCAAGCTCTTGCTGGGCGGCAGCCTGGACATCAGTTTCTGGCACATGGTCCGGCTGCTGTTGTGGGTCATCTTCGTGCCCCTGATCCTGGCCGTGCTCGGCCGGCGTTTCACGCCAAGACTGATCGCCCGGATCGATCGCTGGCAGTATCCCATTTCCCTGGTCATGTTTTTCGTGATCAACGCGGCCGTGTTTTCGGTCTATTCGGGCACCCTGATTCGGGACGCCCGGCACGTCCTGTGGGCCGCGGCCATGGCCTGCGCCCTGGGGATCATTTACGCCGGGACGGGCGCCTTGTACGGCCTGGCCCGGGGCCGGTGGGGCGACGTCCTGACCGGGGCCACGGGCATGGGTTTCATCAACAACGTTTTGGTGATCGTGTTCGCGGCCAAGTTTTTCGGCAAACAGGGACCGCTCCTGGCGGCGATGTACATGATTCCGTTCTTCGGATTGTTGATCCCCCTGGGCTGGCTGGCCAAAAAAAACAGTATTTGAATCGGGGAATCAGGCCCGCCGCTTGATCAAGGTCAGGACGTTTTGATTCGGCCGGCGCCGGTAGCGGACCTCGTCCTTCAGCCAACGCAGAACCAAATTATCATATTGACCTCGATCACTCTGGCCTTTTGGTTCAAGGGCCGGTCTAGGCGTCAACTACCAGGACCGCCGCGCCGTTTATCCGGCCCTGTTTCAGGTCCTGGAGGGCCTGGTTGGCCTCCTGATACGGAAAAGTCTGGACCTCGGTCCTGACCGGGATCCGGGCCGCCGCGTCTAAAAGTCCCTGGCCGTCGGCCCGGGTCGAGTTGGCCACCGACCGGATCACCCGCTCGTGCCAGAGGTGCTTCTGGTAGTCCAGGGGCGGGGTGGGACTCATGTAGATGCCGCCCAATGCCAGGGTCCCGCCCGGTTTCAGGACCCGCAGGGCCTCGGGCACCAGGGACCCGGCCGGGGCGAAGATGATCGCCCCGTCCAGTTTTTCGGGCGGATCGTCCTCGGCCCGGCCCACCCAGGTGGCGCCCAGCTTGCGGGCCAGGTCCTGATGGCCCAGGCCCCGGGTAAACACCAAAACCTCGACCCCCTGATTCACGGCGATCTGGACCAGGATGTGGGCCGCCGCGCCGAAGCCGTACAGGCCCAGGCGCTGTCCCGGCTTGACCCCGCTCAGCCGGTACGACCGGAAGCCGATTATCCCGGCGCACATGAGCGGCGCGGCCTCGACGTCGGAAAAGCCCTCGGGAATTTGGTACGCAAAGTCCTCGTCCACCAGGGCGAACGGGGCGAACCCGCCGTGGGCGTGCAGCCCGGTGAATTTTATGTCCGGGCACAGGTTCTCGTCGCCCCGTAAACAGAACTCGCATTTCCCGCAGGCCCAATGCAGCCAGGCCAGGCCCACCCGGTCGCCGAGTTGAAATCGCCGGCAGTCAGGCCCCTGCTTGTCCACCCGGCCGACGACCTGGTGGCCGGGGATGATGGGCAGCCGAGGCAATTCGAGTTCGCCCTCGACGGTGTGCAGGTCAGTGTGGCACACCCCGCAGACATTGACCTTGACTCTGATCTGTCCGGGGCCGGGTTCGGGAACGGGTATTTCGGTCGGAATCAGCGGGTCGTCCTCGACCGGCCGCGGGCTTTCGAGCATCATCGCCAGCATCTCGTCCCTCCCGGATTGATCATAAGACTTATATTGGATTAGTGTCGGCCGGGGGGGCGGCCGATGTCAAACAACGGGGCCGGGACCAGTCAAATCAGACCCGGTTTCAGCCGCGGACCGGATGCGTTCCCATAATCTATCGAATCCAAGTCGAGTGTGTGCCGAAAAAGGCAGGGGCGTCAAATCCAGTTCGCCCAACGAGGCGGCCAGCTTGTCGATGATCGACTTGGCCTGGCTCTTCTTGAGCTTGTCCACCTTGGTGAAGACCACCTGGCAGGTCCGCCCGGTGTCCTTCAGCCAGGCCATCAGGTCCCGCTCCTCCTGGCCCGGCTCGCGCCTGGGGTCCAGGAGCAGGATCACCAGGGCCAGGTTTTTCGCACGGCCCAGATAGGCCTCGACCAGGGGCCGCCAGGCGGCCTGCATGGCCCGGGGCACCTTGGCAAAGCCGTAACCGGGCAGATCGACAAAGCACAATTCTCGACCCACCTCGAAGAAATTGATCTCCCGGGTCCGGCCCGGAGTCGAAGAGGTGCGCACCAGGTTCTTGCGATTAAGCAGGCAGTTGATCAGGGAGGATTTGCCCACGTTGGACCGGCCGGCAAAGGCGATCTCGGTCCGGTCGTGCTCGGGGAACTGGTCGGGCCGGGTGGCGGCAGTCAGGAAGCGGGCCTCCACGACGACCTACCCCGTCGCCGTCTTACCCGGAAATTTTTCACTCAGGTATCTTTCCAGACGGTCCATGGCCCGGGCGATGTTTTCGATGGAGTTGGCATAGGTGAAACGCAGATAACCCTCGGCCCCGGGGCCGAAGTCGATGCCCGGCGTCACCCCGACGTGGGCCCGCTCCAGGATGTCAAAGGCCAGATCGAACGAGTTTTCCGCCAGGTGCCCGGCCCCGACCAGGACGTAAAAGGCCCCGGTGGGCGGGTTTTTCAGGCCGAAGCCCATGTCCCGGAGGCGCTTTATCATGAACCGCCGCCGTTCGTCATAGATGGCCCTCATCCGGGCCACGTCCTCGCCGGCGCAGGTCAACGCGGCCAGGCCGGCCCACTGACTGACCGACGGCGGGCAGATGAAGAAATTCTGGCTCATTTTCTGTAAAACCCGGACCAGGACCGGCGGGACGACCAGGTAGCCCAGCCGCCAGCCGGTCATGGCGTACAGCTTGGAGAAACCGTTCATGACCACGGCCCGGTCGGTCGGCCCGTCGAAGAACTCGAAGATCGAGTTCTCCCGGCCCTCATAGACCAGGCCGTGGTAGATCTCGTCCGAGACGACCATCGGCCCCAGCTCGGCGATCTGCATCATTCGCTCCGCGGACAGCAGGTGCCCGGTCGGGTTGGCCGGCGAGTTGATGAGGATGGCCCGGGTGCGCTCGGTGATGCACCGGGCGATGTCCTCGGGCCGCAGTTGCCAGCCGTCCTCCTCGAAAACGTCCACCAGGATTGGCACGCCGCCCACGAAGTTGACCACGTTGGGATAGCAGGCGTAGCCGGGATTGGCCATGATCACCTCGTCGCCCGGCTCGAGCATGGCGGCGAACAGGATCAGCATCCCGGGCGATGTCCCGGCGGTGACAACCACCTGCTCGGGCGAGAAGGTGGTCCCATACCTCTGGTGGTGGTACGCGGCCACGGCCTCGCGGAGGGGCCACAGCCCCAGGCTGTGGGTGTAGTGGGTCTGGTTGTCGCCCACGGCACTGCGCGCCGCCTCGAGGACGCACTCCGGCGTGTCAAAGTCGGGCTCGCCGACCTCGAGATGGATGATGTCCGCCCCGGCCCGCTCCAGCTCCTGGGCCCGCTCCAGGACGTCCATGGCCAGAAACGGCGGGATGTCCCTGGCCCGCCGGCAGCACTCGACCATCAGACCACCTTGTTCAGCGGATACTCGATGATCCCCTCGGCCCCGGCGGCCAGGAGCCTGGGGATCAGGTCCCGGACCACGTTTTCGGCGACCACGCTCTCCACCGAGAACCAGGGGCTCTTGTAGAGATGGGCCACCGTGGGCGCGGTCAGCGAGGGCAGGATGTCGATCACGTCGTCGATTTTTTCTTCCGGGACGTTCATCTTCAGACCGACCAGCTTCTCGGCCTCGAGGGCCCCCTTCAAAAGCAGGGCGATCTGCTCGATCTTGGTCCGCTTCCAGTCATCCGCCCAGGCGTCGTGATTGACGATGAGCTGGGTGTTGGACTCCATCAGTTCGTGGATGATCTTGAGGCCGTGGGCCCGGATGGTCGATCCGGTCTCGGTGACCTCGACGATGGCGTCGGCCAGGCCCGAGGGGACCTTGGCCTCGGTCGCCCCCCACGAGAAATCGACCTGGACCGGGATCTCCCGGGCGGCGAAAAAGCCCTTGGTGAAATTGACCAGCTCGGTGGCGATCTTCTTGCCGGCCAGGTCCTCCAGGGTGTTCATGTCCGAGTCCTGGCGCACGGCCAGGACCCAACGGGCCTTGCGGCTGCTGACCTTGGAGTAAACCAGGTCGCAGACGACCCGGACCTCGGACTCGTTCTCCAGGGTCCAGTCCAGGCCGGTCAGGCCGCAGTCCAGGGTGCCGCTCTCGACGTAGCGGCTCATCTCCTGGGCCCGGCAGATCGAACACTCGATCTGATCGTCGTCGATCTCCGGGAAATAGGACCGGCCGTTGACGTTGATCTTCCAGCCGCTCTTGGCGAACAGCCGGATGGTCGCGTCCTGGAGGCTCCCCTTGGGGATGCCCAATTTCAATGTCTTGCTCATTTGCCGTAAACCTTTTCTGGATCGAAAACCGGTTCGCCCTCGGTCACCAGGGTATCCCCCTGGACCCGCAGGTGGAAGCAGGACCGGTGACCGGTGTGGCAGGCGGCCCCGCCGACCTGCTCGACCTGGAGGAGAACCGTGTCGTGGTCGCAGTCCACATAGATCGCCTTGACCTTCTGGACGTGGCCCGAGGTGCCTCCCTTGTGCCAGATCTCCCGGCGGGACCGGGACCAGTAGTGGGCCTCGCCCGTGTCCAGGGTCTTCCGCCAGGACTCGGGACTCATATAGGCCACCATCAGCACCTGGCCGTCACCGGCGTCCTGGACAATGGCCGGCACCAGGCCGCCCTGTTTGTCGAAATCGAGGTCGATCATGATTGTGTCCCGTTTTTTTCGGAATACTCAAATTATCTTTTTCAATGAACGATTGTCAAGACTCGGCGGCCAACTGGCCGCAGGCGGCCGAGATGTCCGTGCCCATGGACCGCCGGATCATGGCCGTCAGCCGGGCGGCGTGCAGAATTTCCTGAAAGGCCAGGACCGCGTCGTCTGCGGGCCGGACAAAGGGCAGGTCGGGCGTGGGATTGAAGGCGATCAGATTGACCTTGACCTTCAGCCCGTGGACAAACTTGATCAGGGCCCGGGCGTGGGCAGGCGAGTCGTTGACGCCCCCCAGCAGGACGTACTCGAGGGTGATCCTCCGGCCCCGGACCAGGGGATATTCCTTCAAGGCCGCCTTGAGCGCGGCCAGGGGGTAGCGCCGGTTGACGGGCATCAGGCGGGAGCGGAGTTCGTCCTCGGCCGCGTTCAGGGACACGGCCAGGGCCGCGCCGGTGTCGGCCCCCAGGCGGCCGATGACCGGGGCCAGCCCGGCGGTCGAGACGGTCACCCGGCGATGCCCGAACCCCAGGCCGGCCGTGTCATAGACGACCCCCAGGGCGGCCTTCAGATTGTCGTAATTGTCCAGGGGCTCGCCCATGCCCATGAACACGATGTTGGTCAGGGGCAGACCCTCCGGGGCAGCCCGGCGGGCGTGGAGGATCTGGTGTAAAATCTCGCCCGGGGTCAGGTTCCGCCCGAAACCCATCCGGCCCGTCCGGCAAAAGGCGCAGCCCATCCGGCAGCCGACCTGGGTCGAGAGGCACAGGGTCGAGTGGTCCCGCTCCGGGATGAGGACGGATTCGATATTCAGGCCATCGTCCAATTGAAAGAGGAACTTCCTGGTCCCGTCGGATGAGGCCTGTTCCTTGACGGGCCGCCAAGGGTTTAAATGAAACCGCTCGGCCAGTTTCCGCCTCAGGGCCAGGGGCAGATCGGTCAGATTACGGAAATCCTCGGCCGGCTCGCGCCACAGCCAGCGCTGAAGCTGCTTGACCCGAAAGGGCCGCTCGCCCCAGGAGGCCATCAGGGCCCCTAAGTCGTCCCTGGTCAGTTCGCGTAAATCCCGCCTCACGTCCCTATCCGTCATATTCGATCAACGGTTTAAAATTCACTGCAAGGCCCAGACGGCTGCCTGTAAAACCAAATTGACGACAACCCCGGCGGCCACGTCATCGACCATGATCCCCAGACCGCCGCCCACCCGCCGGTCCAGGACGCCGATGGGCCACGGCTTGAAGATGTCCACGGCCCGAAAGAGAAAGAAACCGCCCAGCACGGTCCACCAGGTCAGGGGCACCAGCCACAGGCCCACGGCCATGCCCACGATCTCGTCGATGACCACCTCAGGGGGGTCTTCCCGGCCGAGGCGGGCCGCGGCCCGGCGGCTGGCCCAGATACCGATGACAAAGATCGCGGCCAAGACCGCCAGGGACCCCGGCCAGATTATGAATGACAAGACCCAGGCCAGGCCCAGGCCCAGGGGCGTGGCCCAGGTGCCCGGGGCGATGGGCAGGAGGCCCGTGCCCAGGCCGGTGGCCATTATCCAGGCGATTTTTTCCCCGTATCCTCGGCCCTGGTCCATGGGCCGAGATATAGCAGAGCCGGGGGGCTTTGCCAACGCCGGGGCTATCTTGACACCTTTTTACGACTAGACTACTTTGGCGGCATGTCTGGGTCTGGACCTTCAATGGAGCGGCTCGGGACCGTCATCGACCGGGCGATGATCCTGGCCGACGACGGCCTGGACCTGTCCCGGGCTGTTCTGAAAAAGTGGACCCGGGCCAGGCTGGAGGCGGCGGAGCGGGTCTTTGTCGGACCGGCCCGGGGCCAGGGCCGCTGGGCCCTCGGGGCGTCAGAGCTGGCCTGGGACAGCCGCGTCTTCGGCCTTGACTGCGGCCAGGTCTTCCCGGTGATCAACGACCTGGTGCCCGGACGGACCAGTGCCCGCGACGAGGCCGAGGCAACCGAGATCGGACGGCGGACCGTGGGCCGGGCCGTGACCTGGCTCAGGAAACGGGGCGTCAGGTTCGTCTCGGCCCGGATCAACGGCCGGGACCTGATCTCGGCCCACGCCTTCGAGGCGGCCGGGTTCCGGCTGATGGACATCAGCACGATCCATCGCCTGGACCTGCCGGCCCAACTGCCGCCGGGGCGCCTGCCCCGGGGCTTCAGGCTCCGCCCGGCCGAGCCCGGGGACAGACGCCGGCTGGCCGGCCTGGCCGCCCGGTCCATGACCGACGTCGGGTTTTTTCAGGACCGGTTCACCGTGGACCCGGTTTTGGCCCCGGGCGCGGCCCGGATGTATCGGGCCTGGTGGCGCAACTCGATTCGAGGAGAGCGGGCCGATGAGGTCTGGGTCCTGACCGAGGGCGAGAGACCGATCGGGTTCATCACCCTGACCGGGCCCGACCCCATCGAGTCGGCCCTGACCAGTCACGCCGGCGGCTGGGTGGTCTTGAACGGCCTGGAAACCGCTTGGCGCGGCCGGGGGCTGTACCGGCTGCTGGTCCTCAAGGCGCTTAAGCGTCTCACCAAAAGGGGTTGTCAATCGGCCCGGATCAAGACCAAGCTGACCCAGGCACCGGTCCAGCGGACCTGGCAGACCCTGGGCGCGCGGCTGGCGGCGTCGAGTCTGGTCTTTCACCGGCTGATAAACCCGCCGGCCGGATCCCCGGACGGCTAACCCGGAGGCAGGTACGATTCCATGTCCATAAAATTTCTAGTTACCGGCGGGGCGGGCTCGATCGGCAGCTTTGTCAGCGAACACCTCTGCCGGGCCGGACACCAGGTCATCGTCCTGGACAACGCCAAGTCGCTCAAGATTGAACACCTGTTCGACACGGGCCGGCTCCAGTTCGTCCAAGACTCGGTCCTGAACCGGGAGGTGGTCGGCCGGCTGGTGGATCGGGTGGACGTGGTGATTCACCTGGCGGCCATCGCCGATCCGAAGCGGTACGTGGTCGAGCCGCTGAACGTGCTCCACGTCAACCTGGGCGGCTCGCTGATCGTTCTGGATTTCTGCGCTCGACAGGGCAAGAAATTCGTGTTCGCCTCGACCTCGGAGATCTGCGGCAAGAACCAGGCGGTGCCCTGGAGCGAGGACGCCGACCGGGTCCTGGGCTCGACCCGGATCAACCGCTGGTGTTACTCCACGGCCAAGGCCGTGATCGAGCATTACTGCCACGCCTATCACCAGCAGGAAGACCTGCCCTTTGTGGTCATGAGGTTTTTCAACGTTTACGGACCGCGGTGCGACGACCTGGGCCAGGGCCGGGTGATCCCGATCTTCCTGGAGCGCTTTTTGCGGGGCCTGCCGGTCACGGTCCACGGCGACGGGAAGCAGACCCGGGCCTTCACCTATATCGAGGACACGGCCCGGGCGGTGGTCGCCCTGGCCTTTGAGGACAAGGCGGCCAATCAGGTCTATAACGTGGGCTCGGCCGTGGAGACCTCGATCCTGGAGCTGGCCCAGACCATGAAGCGGGTGGGCGGTTTTGATTCCCCGATCGAGTTTCAGCCCCACGTCGAGGTCTTCGGCGAGTCCTACGAGGACATCCCGCGGCGGATCCCGGACGTGTCGCGGATCGAGGCGGCCATCGGCTGGCGGGCCGAGACCGACCTGGAGACGGGCCTGAGCCGGACGATCGACTATTACCGTTCCGGGGCGTCCCGGGGTTGAGGTCTATTGACATCGACCGGCGGGGTTGTTAGATTTTGTCGTTAGGCGCCCTTAGCTCAGTTGGATAGAGCGTTGGACTACGAATCCAAAGGCCGCAAGTTCGAATCTTGCAGGGCGCGCCAATGAAATCAAGGGGTTAGGTCGCGGGGCCTGACCCCTTATATTTTCTTGGGTAGAATAGGGTAGATTTTTTTCTAGAAAGCTGCCTTTTTATAACCGTGCCTAGCGGCCTTCCCTTTCTTCTTCATCACTATGCCGTGCACGGCTGGTCCAGTTATTAGTGTTTACCTCACTTATGGTGCGAACAAGAAGGCCGGAAGGTGCCTCGGTCGCAAAAAAGTTGCGCAACAGGCCTGAATGTGCCACAATCTTGGCCAACTGGAGTTTTTTCACTAAGACTTATAATGCGTTTTCTTTAAAAGTTCGAAAGGCTGGCTCGCAAAAGAGGAAACACGGCTGTGGCGCATGGCCTGCGGTATAATTCGGGATCATGGTCTCTCGAACGATGCTTTTTTCACCCTGTCTGCAGGAGTAGGTACATGAAAAGATATGTGGCTTTTTCTTTTTTCTTGTCCCTATTCTTTGTGATGCCTCCAATTGCATCAGCTGATTCGCCGCTCCTTAATGCTATTAAGGCAAAAGACCTGCACAGAGTTGTAGCTATTATTCGATCTAATCCCAAAGCTTTAAATGATTCCCTATCTTGTGCAGAACTCGGAGGCGGTGTAGCAATTCATCTTGCAGCCCATATTGGCTACTTGCCGGTAATCAAGTACTTGATACAGAAAGGAGCAAATGTAAATGATCGAGGAACATGCCTGGGCTGGACCCCCATGCACTGTGCTGCCTCAAGAGGCTATATTGATGTTATGAAGCTGCTGATATCTCATGGTGCGAAAATAAATGCACGGGCGGGCCTAAAATTGAATTACATGACACCGTTGGATGCAGCTTTCTTTTGTTCTAACAATGGGAGATTAAGCGCTGATATTCGCAACCGCTGCGCCCTTGCTGCTGATTGGATTCGAAACAACAAGGGACTTAGGGGTGACATTTTCTATGCAGTAAAAAAGTGTGATACCACTCTAATTAAATCTATTCTGCTTTCATTCCCAAATTCCGCGAATTTGTCTTCATTCCATAGCTTCTATCCCATACATTATGCAGCCATGAATTGTGGTCTAGGTATAATCAAAATGTTGATATCTTCCTGCTCGAGATGTAATCCTAAAAATGATTTTGGTCAGACACCTCTTGCTATCTCAGAGAAAAATAATAAATCGGATATTGCAGCCTATCTCCGAAAACGCGCTAGTCAGTTGGAGGAGCTAAAGAAGCAATGGATAGGTAGTGGCGAACCTGATGCTGTAATCACCTCCATAGAAAAGCAAGATTTTGCTACCTTGCAGCGAATATTAAAAAAATACGGTTCTATCGCGACTAATGCCAGAAAAACAAATAATGGCGACACTCCACTTCATTTGGCCTGCCGCCTTGGCCGAATGAAAATGGTGGAATTACTATTAAAAAATTGTGCAGACCCAGAAGCTAGAAACTGGGACCGTGGATCAACTCCTCTAATCCTTGCTGCTTTGCACGGATATACAAATATAATGAAGCGTCTTATAAAGTATGGGGCGATGGTTGACAGTCCTCAACTTAAGTCTGGGGCAACTCCTTTGGACTTTGCGGTTTATTATGGGCGTATGAAAGCCGCCCAGTTATTGATAAAAAATGGTGCCAATGTTAATGCCAAAGACAAAACCGGTGCCGTGCCGCTACATTACGTTAAAAATGTAGAAATTGCAAATTTATTGCTAAGCAGTGGGGCTAATATCGACGCAAGGAAAAATAATGGTCTTACTGCACTACATGTGGCATCAAGATATGGGCGTTTAAAAATAGTAGAATGGCTAATAAACCATCGTGTTTCGGTGAATTGTAGAAGTGCCGTAGGCTGGACTCCCCTTCACCTTGCTTCATGGTATAATCACCCGGAAGTAATGAAATATCTATTGTCACGGGGAGCAGAAATAAATGCGAAAAATAATAGGGGCATAACACCACTGCACATGGCTGCTTATGCCGGAAATACGGTCGCCGCAGAGTTGCTTTTAAAAAATGGTGCTAATATTAAAGCAAAAGACCAGAGGGGGCTTTCCCCAGTGGATTTTGCTCGAAAAAAGGGCCACAGAAAACTGGCCAATAGACTTTTATCGCTTGCTGCATCCAGCCCCCAGGCCAGGGTAAGAACTACCTCTGTTAAGAGTAATCCTGAATTAGTTTTTCTGACAATTCCTATTGAAGTGTCCGTAGGCCATGATGTATATAAATTTGGTTACGCCGAAACAATTAACCCTCAGCCCGGAAGTAATTATCCTCAAAATAAAATTCTTATAGCTGTAGACTCGAGAGGTTATCCTGTAAGAGATAAAGATATTTTAAAAAAAATATTTTTAATAGATTTTATTTACAGGCCTACTTGGAACGAACAAAATAAATTACCTCGCGGCCCCGGCGATTTGTATGGTTATAAAAAACTTGAGCAGAGGCGATCTTTACTTCAAATAACCCAGACTGTTTTATTGATCAGAGAAGCTGCCACTCGTCTTTTAGTTGAAGCATTAAAAACGGCAATCACTGGAGGTAGCTCAGTTGCTTCAACACTGGCTCGAGCAACAGCTATAAGTATGGTCAAAGCTGCCTTTACAAATTTGCCGGGCTATCTGCAGGCGGTGGTTAGCTCGACTTTCGAAGAGGCAGTGGCAAAGTGGAAGGCAGCAAATCGCCTATTCTATAAGACTAGGGGTAACCCTATACTTAGATATGAAAATGCCTACAAAATAATGGAGAACCTTGAGTTTGCTCAAACTTTTGGACAAACATCATTGAATTTCGTAGTACAATTAACACTAAAACAGGGGGGTGGAGCAGATTTATGGTCGCAAATACGGAAAATAGGTGAGTATGCTCTTGATGAAGCCCTCAACATTATAGTAAATAAAAATCTTAAAGCTAGCGCTATTTTGACTACAGCGGTTTTAGGTAAGAGCATGCACGAGTTTTTACTGCAAAAGGTTCCGGAATACGCCGCTTACTTGAAAAATTGTCGGCGATTGGGAGAGTCATTGCATTATGATCGAAGCGTTTATTGGACTCAGGTTAGTAACGCACAAATCAACAAAATTATCAAGTTGCCCCCAGGGACCGTAATTTATAACAATTCTCCTCATGGCGTAATTATGGCCTTTTTCTCAGCAGCAAGGAAAGGGGACAGGACAAGGGCTGAAAAATTTTGCACTGGAGAGTTTTTAGGAAGTCTACGGAACTCTGATTTAAAGCACCAGAAAAACTTGATGCTAATGGGTAAATCCTTTCGAAAAATACTAAATGTGGATGTATCTGGGACCAGAGGCAAGGCTACCCTAATAATAGACCCTATGCAGGGTAAAACTGACTTTGAAAAAAGAAAAATAATAGCCAAAATAACTTTTATAACTAATTTAATGATCATGCGCTCTAATGATCCTGCAAGAAAGACGGCATTGAGAGAAAGGCTTAATAGGTTCATACGGGGTGAGGTTCGGGTTAAGATGTGGCTAGTCAAATCAAATGGACGTTGGTTAATAGTAAAGACTCACTAGGCAGCGGGTCGAGGCTCACTTTGTTCAGAGGTTGTGCGGGCATATTTGTAAGGTGACAGCGCAAACTGGTTTAAACGTTTGATTGACTAAACACTATAAATTGACCAATCACTTTAGATGAATATTAACCCTGTCGGTCAAATCGCAATCAATGTCAACTTGACTGATAGGTTTCGACACCTAAATTGTATGGTTAAATTTGATTTTCAAAAAAAGTAGTCCAGAAGTTACTGGCACAACAGCAGCTCAAGAAAGAAACAACCTATCATCAATTCAATTACACGTTTATCTATAAAATGCGGCATATTTTGATTAACTCTCTTTAGGCAATTTGATCAAAAGGTTTATTTTCGATAATTGAATAAACCGAATTATTGTCTTTAAACTAGAGTAGTTTCAGGTTCAGGGCGTTTCTTTCTTTGTAGGCCACTCGCTAATTTTCTCTGTTTCTGCATATCGAATAGGATTGATGTATTTATTTTGTTTAGGACTGATATTTCTACATTAAAAGGTGTGCCTGAACAAGAATAAACAGTGAATAGATGCGATTAATTATGAGTAAAAGCTGGAGGCGTGTGTATGGTTATGGGGTCACCCTTTCGTAACACATAAATGGTTCGTTTATTTAGTTGGTTAGATTTAAGAAAACAAAAGTTGTGCACTGGCTTACAGGCTGGTTTTTTTAGGGAATTGCGGCTCTATAAATGAGAAGGGGCAGCGCTTTCTAGTTTTTTAAAAATCTTTATTGTAGTCCTTATCCCAGAAGTGATAAAAGAATTCTGTAGTCATTTCGCCGCATCGATGTATCAGCCACGCTCTAGCAGTGTCATTTTCCGGATTGTCTGGGTCAAGTAGATTCCAAGCTATCCACGTGCCGATTACAACACAGAGTATTTCGTGATCGTTCATTCCGAAGTCTTGGATTTCTGTACTTGATTTAATATCGACTAACATATTTTCGCAATGTTCATAGCAGTCTCGTAGTTCAACAGATGCATCCGGGTATTCATCCAGTAAATTTCGTACTATGATCTCTATCAGAGGGTTTGCTGTTTTTCTGGGCACCACGCCCTCAACGACCAGTCTATTGAGGTTTTGAATTGCCATGTGAACGCCAGCAACCGTGAGAATATAGCTCCAATGTTCAAAATCAATCTCCGAAACCTTGGATGCCTCTTGTACCACGAGTCCATAGATGATCGTTGAATTGGCTCTGGCCCCGGTAACCACTTCTTTGGCGGTTCGTCCAAGAAAACGTGTTTGTGCCCTCATGACCAACCACCCCCAAAATGTCTGCTTAGACAATATTTAAGTCAGGTGTAAATGTCAACAAGGACTTAAATAACGGCTTCGCTTCTAGACTTTGATACAAAGCTTCACCGTCCGAGGGTACAGTGTGAAGTTCATGATTAAATAGGTGGTTGCTTATTTTCCGAAGGTAAGGGGAGCGACCTCGATTAAAACAACTGCCAGTAAAACGTCTCATTTCAACAGTTTTTGGACCATGGGGCCGGTCCATGGTTTGCCGGTCATGGTCTGGACTCCCTGGCGGTTCAACTCTTTGGACACCTGGACGTATGAGCGCTGTCTACCGTACTTCGGCTTGCGCCTGAGCGCCCTGGCCTTGGCGATGATCGACCGG
Source organism: uncultured Desulfarculales bacterium (assembly GCA_964569795.1). Classification (GTDB taxonomy): domain Bacteria; phylum Desulfobacterota; class Desulfarculia; order Desulfarculales; family JAHJDS01; genus JAHJDS01. The sequence continues at coordinate 70,981 of CAZMVB010000014.1, forward strand.
CCGGCTTCACTGTCACGATAGCCCTTGCGGCCTTCGCATTTGCCTTCCCTGGCCCGTTTGCGCTCCCGAGCGGCCCTGAGCTTCTGGACCAACATGGACTTGTCATACTCGGCTATGGCCCCGAACACCTGCCGGATCAGTTTCCGGGTGGGGTCATCGGCACAGAGGTCTGGTCCTTCGGTCGTGGACACCAGGCTGAATCCCATGGCCTGAAAGTCCCTGATGATCGCCTCCTGGACCATAAGGTCACGGGCCAGGCGGTCCAGCTTTTCGATCAGGACCGTCTTTACCCCGTGGTCGTTTTGCTCCAGGGAGACAAGCATGTCGGCCAGGGCGGGACGGTCCTCAAGCGTACCACTCACGCCCTCTTCACGGTAGGTCTGGACAATCTGGTAGCCGTGGGCCTGGGCATAGGTGCGGATGGCCTTCCTCTGCCGTTCAAGGCCGTGTCCGTCCACCTGGCCCTGACTCGACACCCTCAGATAAGCGAACGCTTTTTTCATTTCATTCTCTCCAAAACGCCATTTGCTGATTATGCTTATATCATTGATTGGCAAGGTCTGTCAAGACTTTACTATTACCTAATCTCTAGAATTAGTTTTAGGCAATAGCCGTCAATGAGTTGACAGGGGTGGCCAAGGGTATCGTCCCGCCCTGCTCTTGACCAGCGAAGGAACTCACCTAGATGGTCCTGGCCACCGTGGCAGTTTGATAATTCACGGAGACGAACAGCGTAGGTTTGTACTGGCTAAGGCAGATCGGCCACTGAGAGGCAAATCACGTCCTCTCGGTGTCAGGATCAGCGGTGAAGCGGTCCATCGACCCACGGCCCCCCGAAAATATTTTGGGATTCGCCACGCAATTTGGACGGAAAAATCCGTTTTGGCCTGATGCCTCACTGGAAAGCTGCTCCGGGGACAGACCAAAAAATCAATTTAAGAAGGGGGCTTTCGTCCAGGTGGATTCAGCCCCCCACGGACCTGACTCTTCAAGAAGATATCGCAATATAACATAGCAGATTTAATCATAAAATAGTGTTATATTGTCTTCTTTGCTACGTTAATTATTTCTCAGGGGAAAAAAGTGTTGCATCCTAGAGAGTATGGCGCTATAATATTTATAATTGCTGTCCTCGTTAGCTGTCGTGGTACCTAGGTAATATTCCGGTTCTGGCGGGTACGGCTTTTTCTCGCCCGGTATCTCTTCCTCGGCCTCTTGCATCGTTTACTATTGGCGTGCATTCCCTTCTGAACGGTGCGTCAGGTTATCCCGGAATCTGCTTTCATGGTGGGAGGCTTTTTCCACGGTCATGTCGGGGCCAACACGGCTTGGATCGCTTTTACCCATGCGGGGTATTTCACTCTAATTATTGTTGGACGGCACGTGGATTCGCAAATTGAGGTGCGAGCATCCATCGTGTTAACGAGAGCGCAACTCAGCGCTACCACCATTAACTGAAAGGAGGACATGGTTATGGGTTTGCTTCAGGACTATAACGAACGAGTAAAAAAGCTGGCGGTCGATGTGATGCACGTTGAGTTGGTGAAGCCCAATAACACCCACGAACTCGTGACCTCGGTGCGGCCAAACAAAAAGTACTGGTTGGTGTTGAAAATCAAGAACAGTGGCGTCGCCGAAAACTCGATATTCACAAAGACCGTGCTGAGGGTGCAAGGGAAAGCAAACCAGCTCGAATTCTACGAAAACGACAGATTCAATCAAGTGCTTCCGCCTGACTACCAGGGCCAGCCGAGAGTGCATCTGAAAGTTGGACAGCTGGGGCCGGGGCAGATCTCGAACCCGATAGCATACTTCAAGGCTAAAAAGCAGCAGCTCACAAAGAATCTGAAGTTTAAAATCGGAGTCTATGCAGACATCCGTCCCTACGGCAAGTACTGGAAGAACGACAGCCCGAATCTTTGATCTCGAGGCGCTAGAGTCTATCAGTATACTCTCATCTAGCGTGCACACTTGTTGCTGCCCGTTGAGGTTGCCAGCTCTCGGCGGCCACGAGTTGCTCCCCGGTGTGCCGCGGGCGTGCCGCCCGACCCTGGACCAGCGACGGACCTTGATAGTCTGGCCCATTGGGACATTTGGATCATAAACGGGGAAGAACTTAGGTTGCCAGGGCTAAGGCAGATCGGCCACTGAGAGGCAAATCACGGCCTCCTAGGGGCAGGATCAGCTGATAAGCGGTCCATCGACCCACGGCCTGCCAAAAATATTTTGGGATGCCTCGCGCAATTTGGAAGAGAAAATCAGTTTCACCTATACGGACCAAACCTGTGGTTGGTAGGGAAGCGTATGGCTTCCGACAGCCTGGAAAGCGAGAATATCCGGAATGGATGAACCCAACAGGAGAGTCTTGGCCTGAGAGATATATTATGATTTTTTTAGCCAGATGATTTTGTTATCCCATACGCCTGATTTTTTCTAAATTATATTTAAAAACTCGTAGAGCACGCATTGGCCAACTGTAAGCCTTAAAGCCTCTAAATAAACATCATTATTCAGTTTAATGACTTCATTTAATGCCTGATTGCACACCTGATGTTTCTTGCTCATGGGATCACATACACTGACGTCTGCAGGAATGCAAGACCCTCTATGAGCAACGCAATTGCGGCGTCTGTACCATATTGGTATCATGTTAATTACATCGGTGTGCTGCTGGCCTGCATTGATAAATGTTTTTGAAATCTTTTTCGCCAGAAAGACCTGTCGGATATGCTCACCAACAATGTCCTCGGCATTGTCCTGAATTACCCTAGGTATCTTCCTCCTGTTTAATACAGGATTTCCTGACCAGTCTAATAGAGGCTGCCCTATGTATTTTCTCCATCGAGCCATCATTTCAATTAAATTCCAATACCTGAAATACTGAAAGAAAACATTTTCCTCAGCGAGTGCTTCCCTAAATGAGTTTAGAATTAGCTTTATCTTATCGTTACCCCTAGCCCTATCCAGTCTAGATTTTATCTGGTCCGGTGATTCTCCCGCTAAAAACCCAGGTAGTAAATTGCCTTTATAGTTAGATGATAAAATTTGATAGGCCCCTTGTCCAGTATTCATCTCTAGCACAAGCATAGCAAAAGGCTGACCGCTTGCTGACCTCCCAAATGACATAATATTACATAGCAGCATCGCCTCATTCAATATGATTTCGCTGGCCTTCTTCAAATCATGAGCAAAAACATTTGGCATGAGAGCAAGCATACATGGTTTATCGTGCCTTGCATTAATCATAAGGCGTTCTTGGTCCGACTCATTGAGTGGACGTAATTGGAAATTTACCAAAACCTCATTCATAGAAGCAACTATATCCAAACATCCTAAACCACCAAGTCGAATTAGACGGTAGCGAAGGATATCAATATCCTGACTGATCATGATGCCCATAATCCATACTAAAGCCCGGTAATGATTCACCCCCGCTTCACCAGATAGACAGCCGATTCCCTCGTTCCGGATATTTTCTCGCATCGCTAATATCTGGGTATACCTGTCTGCCGGGGAAATTGATTCGTCGATTACTTCGTCTCTGTTAATCACTGTGAAAGGCAGCGTAAAGTGTGGAGGATTGTCTGTAGCAATAGGTATGCCCTGTCCTTCTTTAGAAAAAATAATCTCAGAAACATAGTATAGTCCAGGGATGAAGTCAGTAACTATCGTATGAGTTATTCTTACTTTACCTGGTGTTAGCCTGTATTTGCATGGATAGCTGCCCTTAAAAATGTCAAATTCCTCGGACACGTATCGTATTTGCAAATGTACAGTTGAAAAATCAAGGTTATCCGGAGCTTGGACGATTACTTCAAGTTCATCACCATGCTCCAAAAAATCCCTGGTTATTATTGGTGCAGTAGATGGTGCCATCATGGACAGCAATTATGCCGCTGTAGACCCGGCACAACCCGGACTCCTCTATGTAAATCCGATTCTACAGTCATTTGCTGCAAAGCTCCGCCTGCCTCAACTTAATCTCAATGATTATTATAGTATCACAATTGGCCTCGAACATCAACATTTCTCAGACACGAATTCAAACCAATCCATTTGTTTGGAATCAGGGCTGGGTCGGCATTTAGAACTGGCTAGCGAAGACTACCCAATGGTCTGGGCTAAAGAAAAAGAAACTCTGGGGGCAACTGTGAAGATTTAGTCGTTACAATTGCTTAGCCTGCCACCCAGTCCGGCAGGTGGAGGTATGCACTGTATCTGTAGACTCCCGCCCGCTGACGACGAGTCAAGATACTGGTCCGCTCTCTGGACAGGACTTTACCCAAAACCGATTCATCATATTAAATGCCAGCAGTGTTATCGGCAATCCATGTAGGCCCATGATCAAGAGGAGGAAATAAGAGAGGTGTGCCATTCACTTGATAGTGGCAGATGAGGGCATGACCGTGCCCGACCCTGGACCAGCGACGGACCTTGATAGTCCGGGCCAAAGGACATTCGGATCAATCAAGGGGAAGACTGGCGTAGGTTCGTAAGGCTAAGGCAGATCGGCCACTGAGAGGCAAATCACGGCCTCTCAGGGGGAGGATCAGCTGGTAAGCGGTCCATCGACCCACGCCTTCCCGAAAATATTTTGGGATGCAGCACGCAATTTGGAAGGGAAAAATGGTCTTGACTTCTCATCCGACACATATTATTTAAATATCAGTCAGCGACATTCTATAGGGTATACTCATTTAATCTGAAAATGGCTTGGTAAAGGAGGGGTAGTTTTGTTAGGTATAAACTCCTTAGTTTCAATTTCCATAGTTGGCACAATTTTCTTAGTTCCCCATATTGCTAGCAGCGATTCCAGAGCGAAACAAGCGAGGAGAGAAATATTGTCCATTATCAAACATCCTCGTGTGTATACCACGGATCGATATGCTATCGGCTATTCTGCTCGCCTTCCTTTGTCCCGAATCAAACAGTTCGTGAGATGTATGGACGTGAATATTCCTAAAGTTGCCCATCGTGTTATGTATTTTGTTAGGCCAGTAGTTGGTGGATATGGTATTGAAATTCGCCAAATGACCGTTTTTAATTTGCCAGGAGATATCGGCAGAAAAATGAAACTCGCCTGTCGTCTCATTGCAAATATGCTCGCAAAATGCATGAGGACTCGAATTGTATATATATTCACTAATAATCACATCGTGCCATTATATACTTGTGCCGGTTTTCAATGAAATGTTAAGCGCGAGGAGCATTACTAGCGGACTTGTTTTGACTAAATGTTAATTATGTGCCTTACCTAAATAAAAATTCCACCCTTTGAGTAAAGTTTTGGTGTTCCGGTCATTAACAGAGACGTCTATGGAGAGATTAGGCAGACTTGGCGGCAAAACACCCACGCTCTCTGCAAATCCTTCTACCTAGAATACATCGAGGCGAAGACGGGGTTCTGCTTCATCAAGAGTGCGTTGCGACCGAATTACCGGAACATGGGCGGCATTTGGGGCCTGTTTGGCCTGGTGTGCCAACCCCCGCCTCTTGGCGTGGTCGGGGGGTAGTAACCAGGCTGGCCAGGACTCGGGTAGTACTGCGGGGGCGGCGTATACTGCGGTCGCACCCGGTAGGGCTGATATTGTGGACGGGTATAGTCATACGGCCTGTTCAGGTAGTTCCGTTTGTTGTGTGGGCCGTTGAAATATTGGGCGCTTGCCGGCACTACTAACAGCAGCGCCAAGACCAAGCCGATGATTAACGCCTTCATGGTCTCCCCCCAAAAAAGCCAAAAAAGACTTGAACTCCTTGGGTGAATTTGCGCTGATTCAATATTAGCATTCCAGGCCCCGAAATGGAACCTTGATTTACCCTGAATCAAAATATTTTCATTTTATGATTTGATATTCAGGTATTGGCAGTCCTTGGCCAGTTAAAATGGCCTTTTTTTGATTTCAAGATGGCCCCTGCCGGTTTGCGCACGGTTTGACCTTTTCGGCAAAAAGTCGTCTCTCAGGCGAGTTATTGGAAAATGCGGTTTTTGATGCCTGTAACCAAAAGATATTTAAGGAATTAATTGGCCGAAAAATCGGGGTTTTCTGATCGGGGCATTCTGAGGCATGGTCCGGGTGACTGGCAGAATTCTAGTTTCCGCTCCAGGTCTCCTTTGTTTGACTGTTTTTCCGCGTATTGTTAGCTAGTTGAGCCATTACCGATGCCAATATTTCGGCACGGTATGCGTTTGGCATCTCGAAAACGGGATACCACAAGGCTTTTTGCCTGAGATCGACAGCAAGATAAATTTTATTTAATTTTTAAATGATAGTTATTGCAACTAGATACTTACAAAACATAAACCATCGCTTAATTTTTTTGGCCTGCCCGCTATTTTTCGCTTGACATCTAACCTACCCCCATATATTGTGTCTATGTGGATGGTGACCTCTACAGAGAGTGTGTGCGAATTGGTCTGTTGTGGTGTGTGGATAATGGCCACGCCCTATCCGATACGTGAAATTTGGGGGAGCCAAGCAGGTACTGGTAAAGACGATGGCCGGGGGACGGCCACTAATTCAATATCGGGGGGTTAACCTGCGTAATACGCTCTTGAATAAATCCCTGTCCCAAGCTCCATACCAGAGGTGGGGACTACCAGCATTAATAGTTGTCGGGAGCCGAGATTGAATCGGCATACCGCCGACGAGGTAGTTTGACCTCAATTCAAGCGACCGGGGAACATCCCCGTGAAAGGAGGACGGTACGAATAACCAAATCGGAAAAAGGTTAAGCCCGGTCTATCGACACCGGGCGTTAACCAGGTTACCCAAGGGCAACCGTTACAATCTGATTTTTAACTACCACAGTTGTTTAGCCTTTGTCAAGTTCTACCTAGAATATTCCGCCCACGGGTGACCAAGTTTGAACGGTGCTCTGGCGGCCATAGCACCAGGGTGAAACACCACAACTATGCCCTGATATCCAACAATGAGATGCCAGGAAACAGGTTGAGGATCAAATGGAGTGGTCTGCCAAAAGACCAACACCAACCATAGGACAAGTATGTTCGTTACCACGATCTGTACCATTTCAAAAATGCATGGACAGATAAGGAGAGTTTGAATGCATAAAAACATGAGTTGTGTCGTTGACCTTACCCAGGTCAGAGAGCAAAGCGCCAAACTGAAAAAACAGGCAGAACAAGAGGAAGAGAAGTATCGATACGTAATTTCTGACAAATTAACGCCCTTGACCTGGGAGGAGTCGTCGGTCCGCCGTTTAGTCCTAACTGCGCCGCCACCACCGACCCCTCTCTTTTCCAATCTTATCCCTGAAGGTGGAGTGGGAATGATCTCGGGTCCTGGAGCTGTCGGTAAAAGCTTTCTGCTACTGCATTTGTCTTTTTCCTTGGCAACCGGCAAAGACTGGGGAATCTTCAAACCTACGACTGCAAAGAGAGTACTGTATCTCGGGGGGGAGGACCCAGAGTATGAATTACACCGTCGCTGTTTCCTGATAGCTCAAAGAATAAATTGTGCAGACGATCCAAACCTTTTAAACAATCTGGCGGTGAGGTCAGTAGCGGGCCGAGTCGGTCCTCTTCTTGAGGTCAAGGATGGCAACGTAAGAACCTCAGCCAACTACGATTGGCTGTGCAAAAGCCTTGACTCGCTGGCCTATGAAAACCGGAAGATCGAGGTGCTAATCCTTGACCCGTTGTCTCGCTTTTACGGACTGAATGAGAATGACAACACCCAGGCAACGGCATGGATAAGTTGCCTGGAACGTCTGGAAAGCAAGTATGACCTCACCGTACATTACGCACACCACGAATCACGGGAAGGGAGCAGAAAGGTCGCCGGGGAGGCAGATGGCCGGGGAGCCACGGCCCTCAAGGACGGGTGCCGGTGGGCCGCAGGCATGAGGCGAATGTCTCCGCAGGACGGCACCAAATTCGGGGTTAATCCACGCGAGTACGTGGTGTTTGACGTTTCGAAAACGAATTATGCGCGTTACCTAAAAAGACCGGCATACTTCAAGCAAATTGAGGGAGGGGTTTTGGTCCCGGTCAATTTGGCTGAAGAACAATTAGACCGCAAAGCGCAATTCCTCGCTGGACTGCTTCGAGACGAGAAAGCTACGGGCCACTATTTCAGCATGAATAAGCTGAAGAGGGAGGCCAAGGGCAAGCATATATTTGAGGAAATGAAGCAGGAGTTTCCAGGTTTTGCCAGGAGTTCAGGCTTCGACGAGGTGGTCAAACATGCATTGAAAGAGGAAATTCTCAAACACGAAAAGGTGGGCACGGGAGGAACCACAAAAACCAACGCCCTTGTTCCGGCCAAAGACTAAGAGGGTAAGACCGTCTTAGAAGGTTTTTTTCAGACATGACTATCTTAGAACATATTGAAATAAAGGCAATACCAATCAAAATCAAGAGGGAATTTCCCTCTAGAGGGTCATTCTGGTAATTGCCCTCTATCAACCATTTGTAATCATTGAAAAAGGGGTAAGAGAGTAAGAGGGTAAAGTCTCCTATATAGAAGAAAACGGGCTACGGCTTTGCGTAGACCGTAGCCCGTATCTTCAATAGATTCTTTCTTGGTATGTAAAGGTGAAATATATGGTCGTTGGAGTTCTTGACCTGCTGGCCTGCGACGGTATCAAACCGCGACGGGTGGCATCGACTGGCGGTGGGGAGTATGCGTCACCTTGTCCTTTGTGCGGCGGTGAGGATCGGTTCCGGTTGTGGCCGAATAAAGGCAAAACGGGAGAATGGTGGTGTCGTCAATGCGGGCATGGTGGTGATGCCGTTCAATACCTTAGAGACGTGCGGGAAATGTCCTTCAAGGAAGCTTGTGATTTTTTGGGGATGGACCATCGAACACCCAACACGGGAGGTATCGCAACGGCAAAAACGCAAAAAGCCAAGTCAATCATCAGGCGTAAAGAGAGAGACAAAGAAACTGCGGAAACGCGAATACGGGTCGCCCATTCACCACCACGGGAATGGACAACCCAGGCGGCAATTTTCGTTGATGAGTGTGTCCGGGAATTGCAATCAGACTCAGGTGCCGATATCCGGGCTTATCTGATAAAACGGGGCCTGTCTGATGAAACCATCCATGGAGTAAAACTCGGGCAGGCGGAAGTCAAGTTAGGGTTCAACTCCCAGTGGCGAACCTATGACCGCGAATCCTGGGGCCTGGATCGACCAACAAACGGTGACGGTATGGCAAAGCCAATCCATATCCCTGTCGGGCTGGTGATTGCCTACTCCTGGGAAGGGAAATTGGTCAGGCTTCGCATTCGCCGACAGGACCAGGAGTCAGGACCGCCTTACTGGATCGTAACCGGATCGGACGCCAGGCCGATGGTCCTGGTCGATGGTCAACCAGAGGCGGTTGTTGTGGTCGAGTCCGAGCTTGACGCCCTGCTGCTTCACCAAAATGCTCGGGACCTGGCGGGAGTGGTGGCTATGGGAACGACTCGGGCCAAACCCGACCAGCACGCCGACCGGTTACTGATGAACGCAAAGGCGGTTCTGGTGGCCCTGGACACCGATCCGGCCGGGGCCAGGCAAGCGGTCAACTGGTGGCCGAAACACTACCCCAACTCCACAAGGCTCCCGGTCCTGGCAGGGTACGGCAAGGACCCCGGAGAAGCATACCAGGCCAGGCTGGACTTGCGGTTATGGGTGGCAAGCGGCCTAGCCCTGGCCGGTTTGGAGCTAATCAATAACCAACAAAACGAAGACGTGAAAGACAAGGAGGTGTCAACCCAGACTGACGACAAGAGTTCAGGAGAGGAATGCCGCACCGTGGTGTGTGCGGAGTGCGGGCATTTTCAGCCGAATCCGTCAACGCCCATGGGCTACGGCCGGTGCGGCCTGGAGACAAGGCAAGGTGAAAAGGGGCGCTGGCCCCGAAAGGAGCGCGTATGCGGGAACTTTGTAAAAGGCTCTTCAAAGGCAGATTGAACAGATTCCGAAATAGACGGCAACAAGAAAAAGTGGAGGTCAGAAAAATGAATAAGGTGATCCAAACCATAAGTAAAAACTCGGTCGAGCAAATCTGGGTCGAGTTGTCTGAGTACATGGGCAAGGACCTGTTGGGCGTCAGGACTTACTACCACGACCAGGACACCAATCAGTGGAGGCCGACAAGGAAGGGAGTCACCGTAAAGGTAGAGTTGCTGCCCGAGTTGCTGGCCGCACTGCACAAGGCAGAGGCAGAGGCCAGTGCAGCCGGGTTGCTGGCCGATACTGAGGACTAGTTGAATAACCCCCGGTCGGGGCACTCCCGGCCTCGGGAAACGTTGAGGTTTTGCTTGGGAGTCATCCGGTCCGGTTGGCGAGGCTGAAATGGACCTCTTGATTTACATGGCCTGGACTGGCGGCCTGATCAGGGCCGGTTGACTCCTGAATTTGGAGGTGGCAGGCTTTGAGTAAGAAAGATACGACCACCGCCCAAGAGATATTTTTAGGCAACGGTGGAATTCGCCCGCTGACGACGGGTGAGGTTGCTGAACTGCTGAACATGGATTCGTCCACCGTTAGAAAACGAGCTGGTGATCTGGGCGGCTGGCGGCAATTTGGCAGATGGTGTTTTGATCCCAAACGAATAGCGGAGTGGCAACGTGGCTGTATATTCGAGGCGGCTAAGGGGGGGAGTAAAGTGGCGGTTCCAGAGAGTGGTCAAGGGGACCGAGCTACGCTCCCTGTACATCTACCCTACCAAAAGGGCAGCGGAAATCGCCGAGGCCGAGGCGGTCGCCGAGTACCTCAAAACCGGGCGACTGCCGACCGACCCGCCAGGGACCCCTACGGACTCCTGCCCCACGGTGCTTGAACTGCTCAACGAGCGGGTGACCTGGGTGGAGTTGCACCGGTCGAAGGCTTACGCCAGGGACCACAAATACTGCTTTCGTCGAGTCCTGAAACGAGTGCCGGATTGGGCCAAGCTAGCCGTGACAGCTGTCACGGTTGAGATGGTCGAGGATTGGGCCGAGGAATGGGCGGCCGATCTCCTAGAGAGGGGACTGAGCCGGAAACAAGTCAACTCTGCCCTGACTATGCTTGAGGCGACCTGGAACAAGCCCTGGGGCCTTAAAAGGAAAGAGAGAGATTTTCCCCGCAATCCCTTCGCCCTGGTCGAGAGGTACTCGCTTGAGAAGAAGGCCAAATTTCTACCCACAGACGCCCAGGCGGCCAAGGTACTCATGGCCGCACCACCTAAGGGCAGACTGGCCCTTGAGATCATGATTGGCACCGGTGCCAGGCCGTCAGAAGCGGTACAGCTACAGTGGGCAGATATTCAGGCCGAACAGGAACCTTGCTCTCTGGTCCTCTACACTCGCAAGAAAAGCGGCGGCAGCCTTACTCCAAGAAGAGTCCCGATTTCACCCGACCTGGCGGGACGGTTGCGCTCATGGCGAAAACAAAACCCGGAGACACACTACGTCTTTCAGCGTGACAGCGGCGATGGCGAAGGGCAGCCCTTGCCCAACACCTATTCCTGGCTTCGCCGAATACAGGAAAGGGCGTGCGATTCATCAGGGATCAGCCGGTTCAGCCTTCACTCATGGCGGCACCTGTTCGCCTCACGGCTGGCAAGGGAAGGGAAGTCCCTGCCGACGATTCAAAACCTACTCGGCCATGAAAGCGCCACAACGACCGACAAGTATTTACACGAGATTTTGGGCCTTCCGTCTGGGTAGAATAGGGTAGAATTTTAAGCGGGAGAGGCGTGCTGGTCACGAAAATCCTACCGGGTAGACTCTGACGAGGTGGTGTAGAATCAATAACTTACGAATACCGTTGAACAATTTTTTATGAGGGCATAGAACTACGAATCCAAAGGCCGCAAGTTCGAATCTTGCAGGGCGCGCCAAAAAATTAAAAATAACAGCTAGTTATTACTGAAAAATTCTTTCGATCCAGCTACCAAATAGTTTTTTGTGGCTAATCAGGCACTCATATGTGGCCCATTTTACGACCATTTTTTTCCAGCCGACCTTCGGACTATTTTGAGTTTAAACTATCTTTTTCTATCCAAGCCTCGATTTCATCCAACCGAGCAAATTATTATTTGGTGTAGCGATTCGGATGAGTACAAACCCTGCAGTCTTGAGAAACATTAGTTTTAATTCTTTTGCCGGATGGCGCGGGCACATCAAATCCGGCCTCTCTCTCTAACAGTGAAAAAGCTGGGCCGGTATCTTTATTCTAAGCCATCGTACAGGGATCACAGAGGAAGTCCATAACTATTTCTGCCAACTACGGCGGAGAATGGGTCTCAACGTCAAACGGCTCACCGGTCACATCGCGGGAGGGAAACAAATGGCTGATATCTTCATTCTTAACGCTGCGGGCTCTGACCAAGTTACAAATCGCGTCTGCTGACTACTCATGGCGTGGCCACTTTATGGAGATCAAAGACCTGTTTTAATCTAGAAAAAGGGTCGTCTATCAAGATAGCAATATCGTTAATCCTAGCAGACGACCGGCGTATTCAGTAATGAGAGATATATCTTATCTCCGCTTATCAGTTTCATCCAGGTATGCAATTCATGTCTGGATAGGCTGAAACCTACAGGAGAATCTCGGCCAATAAGATATACTGTCAGTCTGACAAATGCGGCCAGAGGTGTGTGCGACTCACAGACATCCTTTCACTTTTGCTAGCTGAAGATCAAGGGAATAGTTGGCCTCCCGAAGGCGTTCTTTGAAGGGGTCGTACATGGCCTCGACCTCTTCGGTAAATGGGGTTTGGGAGCTACGCTGGGTGACCCGGTCGATAGGGGCCTTCCCGGACAAGCTGCCATGGCCACGTAACCAGTTGTAGTGGAAGACCCATTCGTCAAGACGGTCTTGTAACTCGGGGTCATCAAGGTCGGCCATGGCATAGAATTCATAGAGAACCGTCTTCTGGACCCGTTCGACCTTGCCGTTGAGGTATGGGGACCGGGGCTTGACCGGCCGGAACTTGATCGCCCAGTCCATCAGCCGCTCTTGGACCTTGTAGGCAAAGAACTCCTTTCCTCTGTCGGTCTGGATTCGCTGGATGGGGAAAGGCATTTCCTCCAAGGTCTTCTCCAGGAAACGCAGGGTGTTCGCGGCGGTACGCCGAGGATAGACGCCCGCCACCAGGAAGCGGGAACAGTCGTCCACGGCCGTGTACTGATACAGCCCGGCCTTCAGTTTCATGGTGTCCATCTGGACCCTGTCGCCTGGCACCGGTCGCTCGTAGCGTTTGAAATGGTCCTTACGGCGGGGGCGAACCAACGGCGGGACTTGCTTGCGTTTCAGAACCTTGTGGATCGTGGCCAGCGACAACTTCCACTCGTGGCGCCAGACAAGCTCGCTCTGGATGCGCCTGGCGCCCAGCTGGGCATGGCGCAAATCCAAAATCCATTGCTCGTGCCGCTCGAAAACCTTGCGATGGGGAGACCGATTAGGACGCCGGCTGCGGGTTTCCAGGCCAGCAGGCCCCTCAGCTTCATATCGCCTCAGTCACTTGCGCAGAGTGGGGCGGGAGATTCCGCACTTGAGGCAGGTCCGACCAGCGTGACCCGTTGCCTCGTAAACCTCGATCCATCTCAGCCGTGTTTTTGCTTCTGAACTCATAGTCCATCTCTTCTATCACATTGAAAGGATGTCTACGAATCGCATAATACAGTTTGCCCAGACAAATGGGTCATTTCTGTATGACGATTCACATCTCTGTGCATTTTTAACTCAGGAATTGGGTTTTCGGCGATGTATTCCCAACTTTTTTAGCTTGGAATACAACGTGGACGGTTTCATGTTGATGAGTTCGGCGGCTCCGCCAGGCCCACTTACTTTCCAGCCACATTTCGCTAGAACTTCCTTGAGATAGGATTTCTCAACATCTTCCAACGTTTTTAAACTATTGAAGTCGCCGCTCTTGACTTCACATGGGCTGATTTCCGGTATTGTTAGAGATTCACCTTCACTTACAATCACGCCCCGTTCGATAACATGTTTAAGCTCACGTATGTTTCCAGGCCAATGATAGTAGCGCAGTTTGTTCATATTGTGATTAGAGATAGTTTTCACGTTCTTTCCAAATTTCTTGGCATAGGCGTCCATAAACCAGACAGCCAAAATGGGGATGTCCTCGACACGTTCCCTCAAGGCCGGGATATGGATTGGAAATACATTCAAGCGATAATAAAGGTCTGAGCGGAACGTACCCTGTTCAACCATCTCCAGCAAGGGAACATTGGTGGCTGCCACCAACCTGAATTCAGTTTTGATGGATTTGGAACTGCCAACGCGGGAAAACTCCTTTTCTTGAAGAACCCTTAGCAATTTGGCCTGGATTTCCAGCGGCAGGTTCTGAATATCGTCAAGGAATAGAGTCCCCCCATGGGCCAATTCAAAGCGGCCGATGCGTGAGCCGACGGCCCCGGTGAAGGCTCCCCGTTCATGGCCGAAAAGCTCGCTGGTCACGACTCCTTCTGAAAAGGAAGCCAAGTTAGTCGGTATAAACGGCCCGTCGGACCGATCACTCAGCCTATGTATCCCCTGGGCGACCAGCTCTTTCCCAACTCCCGTCTCACCGGTTATCAGCACGCTGGAATTGGTGTTGGCCACCTTCTCCATATCTTTTTGCACTTTCAATATGGCATCGGACCTGCCCACAATGTGGGCCAGAAGAGGCGAGGTGACATGATTCGAGCGGTAGTATCGCGTCTCTTCTCGAAGCCGGTCCTTGAGGGAGGCGATGGATCGATGGGCTTCCAGGTCATCGAGGACCACCGCCACTTGGTTGCCGATGGCCCTGAGCAAATGAAAGTCCCTGGCCACGGGTTCCTTGGGCCGCAGGTACCCGTTATGGTAAAGGACTCCCAGCAGCTTGTCCCCCAGGGCAATAGGGACGCAGATTATCCATCCGTTGCGGGCACCGCTGTAATTGTCACCGTCATGTTGCTGCCCCTGGTGTTCTTCAAATACATCCCGGTTGGTCTCCGCCGACCGCTTGATAAGCGCCATATGGGTCCGAAAGCTCTGGCTGCCGACCATTTCATTGTCCAGGTTCCGGCTGGCGACCAATCGGAGTTGCCCCTCATCTCCCCGCAGGAAGACGGCGCCTCTTTGCGCCGTGGTCAGCATCATGCTCAGGTCTATTACTCGTTTTAACAAGGACTCCTGTTGACGTACCGTGCCCAAAACCCGGCTCACTTCAAGGAAGGTATTGATCACCAACTCCTTGGTGTCCACATCATTTATAAACGGCTTGAGGTCGGCCGGAAACATGTCCACATTGATGGGCGACATGACTTCCCAGGCCTTCTGCAGGAGCGTGGATGCCCCTTTTGGTTTGTTGAGGTGAATCAATAAGCGCGCCTTGATTACTTGGGCTCTAGCCAACTCCAGTCGGGCGCCAGCCTTCTTAAGCAGGCCAAGACCTTTATTAATTAACTTCATGGCATCGCATGAAATCTTGGGGTTTTCCAGTTCCTTTTGAGCTAACATCCGGTAGGCGACACCCTGCATAAAAATATCCGGCCATTGCCTTATCCGCTCCATTTCAGAATCAAAATTCATTTTGGGATAGAAGTAGTCTTCCTTTTCAAGGTCATATAAGCATTCTAGAATCCAAGGGCCCCGATGGTGTGGCCAGCCATATTTTACCGAGCAATTATGAGCTTTTTTAAGGGAGGAAAAGCATTCAGCCAAATTCCCTTGCCTATAAAGAATGTAAGCCTTGGCATGATAAATGGCCCACAAGACAAAATACCCCAGATAACTTTCCGGAAGCGCAAGGATTTGGTCGACCAAGTCACCCACTTCGGCAATTAGCCTTGCCTCCAAAAGGGTCAGCACGGACATTACGTCCGAGAATACCACCAGTTCCGGCAATCCCAGGACCTCGGTTTTTTTACGGACGGCTTCGATGAGGCTCAGCCCGCGGGCGGTTTGACCCGAGATGCCGTAGCACCACCCCAGAAGCGAACATGCCCTGAGCGTGGCCTCATCGGATGGAAACTTCTCCAGGTTGCCCAAGACCTTTTCGTAGCGTTCAATAGCCTCCCCGACCCGGCCGCGCCTGAAAAGGAAATCGCAGGTCATCAGGGCGGTGTTCTTGGAAAGGTCTTCGTTGCCGGATTGTTCGGCCACTCTCCAAATCTCGCCGAAAATTTGGCTGGCCGTGCGGTAGTTGCCCACCTGCTCCGAAACGCGGCCGTATAAGAGCCCCAAGGAGCAAAATCGTTCCTCGTCTTTCAGTCCTTTTGCTAAATTCCAGGCAGGCTGAAGGTATGACTTTTGCCGGGGTAGGGGAATCCGATGTCCCTCGGCCAGCAGTATTCCCTTTACGGTATCCATGTACAAATGGGGGTTTTCGCGGGCCTGTTGGGGGTCTGCCAGACCATCCAAAACCAATTGAAATAATTGGGCAGCCTCCCCTTTCTTGTTTTCTTCCAGCAAATATTGGGCTGCTGACATTATCCAGTTGAGCCCTTGAGACTCTATGCTCGCCTCCCTATACAAATGTGCTAAAATAAGTGATTTTTCACGTCCATTTTCCATTCTATTCTTGATCTTGGTAATCATGGTTTTGCTAATGGCCGTGAATTCCGGCTCCGAAACACCCTCAGAAGCCATGTTTGTATCCATAAGACCGGAGATCGCGTAGTAACCTTCTCCCCGAGATGCTTCCTTGCAAATAATGTCCCTCTTGGCAAGCTCTCCCAAAACATTTAGAAGCTCGACGGCCCTGGTGCCCGTAGCCACAATCAAGGTGTCCAGCGAAACGGGCTGGGGGAACATGGCCATTGTTTGAACAACTATCTTTTCCTCTGGGCGGAGAGATCTCCAATCAATCCCAGGGGTTGTCTTTGTGCTGGCAATCGTCATGCGTTGCACCTGAAAGCGTGCGGTTCACCGAGGATGTACCGAGCCATTATGCGATGTCATTTACGAAAAAGCAAGATATATCGTGAAATATCGTAAAAATTTCGGGATGAATTTGAATCAAAGGCGAATTTGGCCGCAATGCCGAGCATTTATAGGTGAAGGTCTTCTGGCACTGATTCTGCAAATCCACCAACTGCCGTAACAACGGGGCGGCAGACTGGCATCCGCGGCCCCAAATACCGTCGAAAGCGTAAAATTAAAATGAAAAACGTTGTTTTGTTGACGATTGACGCATGCCGAAAAGACGGGTTTGGCATATATGGCAATCCATCCGGGTTGACTCCATTCATTGACAGCCTTGCGGACAAATCAATTGTCTTCAACAAGGCCGTGGCCATTGGCCCCTATACCCAAGCCTCTTTTCCGGGTATTCTGTCTTCCTCATATTTCCTGGATTTTGGCTTACAGGAAACCTGCCCCAGAGAAAGGGTTTTAGTCTCCCAAGTCCTGAAGAAAGCGGGCGTGGCTACTGTGGGCATTCATTCCAATCCTTATTTGAGTGCGCACTTTGGCTGGGACAGGGGATGGGACCTTTTTGTCGATTTCATGGATCAGCAGGTAACTCCGCACTTCCCGTTCATAAAAGGGGACCGCATCAACCGCAAGTCCAAGGTCTGGCTCAAATCCTATAAAATGAGCAAGTCGGAAAAATCATTTTTTATGTGGGTTCACTATATGGAACCCCATGAGCCCTATATACCCGGAGCCAAAATTTTGGAGGAAATGTATCCGTCCTTGAGCATTGATGAAGAAACCATGTTCAGTTTATTTGAAAAATATGTGCTTAAACGGGACGTATCAGAGCCCGACAAAGTAGAATTGTTACGGCAATTCTATGCGGCCCATTACCGCGAGGTTGACCACTTCATGGAACAGTTCTTCGATAATTTGGAATCACTCGAATTGCTGGACAATACCATAGTCATAATAACCGCGGACCACGGAGATGAATTCGGCGAACACGGCAGTTTGTCACACGACAGCACGATGTACTCCGAACTCATTGACATCCCACTGATGATCTTCGATGCTGACAGATCCGACATGGAAACCTGCGATCAACTGGTCAGCAATATAAACATACCTCCCACGGTGACCCACCTTCTCGAGGTCGAACCCGCCGCGGAATGGCGGGGCGTGTCTTTGCTATCGCCGCGCGAGAATCTGCCGGCCGGCTGCTGGGGGGAGTGTATTCACAAAAAAGGTGAAAGCGCCAAGGGTGAAACCAGCAAGGTACGGTTTTACCAGGAAAACAGTCTGAAGATAATCTACCGGGAAAAGACGAACAACTGGGAAATGTACGATCTGAACGAGGACCCGGCGGAGCAGAACGATATATCCAAGTCGGCTGATGCGTCGCATATGATGGCAAAGCTCGAAACGGGCCTTGGTAAGGGCCATTAAATTCGGAGAGAAACGTGCCTGTCAACCGGCCATTCATTCTCAAAACAAACAGTAGGAATCAAGGAGAATCTTGAATGCCGATAAACAAAGAAATCAGCATGAAAAGAAAACGTCAGTGCGCAAAGCTGGTTGAAATTTCGAAGAATATCGTCAAAAAGGCCTTTGATCGGTTTCCAGAGGAAGAAATCGGGATAACCTGGACGGGCGGCAAAGACAGCGGGTTGAGTCTTTGGATCATCCGGATGGTGTGCCAGGAGCAGAATATCCCCATCCCTAAGACCATGATCATCGGCGAAGGCGACGAATTTGAGGAGATCAAGACTTTTGTGGAAAAATGGCGCAAAGACTGGAGTGTGCCCTTGGAGGTCTGCCGCAATGAGGACGTGCTTCGGGCCGCCGACCACACTTTAGGCGCGATAGTCAAGGTCGATGACCTCAACGAGCGCAACCAAGCGGAGTTGGGGCGCATTGGTTTTGATGAGGAAGAGTTCCCCTTTCAGGCCGAGTCTATTGAGGGCAACCATTTGATGAAGACGGTGGTTTTCAATGAGTGGCTGGAACGTAACAAGATCAAGGCCGTGTTTCAAGGGCTCCGCTGGGATGAGCATGTCGCCCGCTTTGACGATGAGTATTTCGAGCATGTAGAGGAGGGTTATCTGATACCGGAACACACCAGAATACGTCCCATTCTTCATTTCACGGAAAAGGATCTTTGGGACACCTACGCGGCCTTTGAAATCCCTTACAACATTCTATACGAGCAAGGCTATCGCTCTCTGGGCGCCAAGACTGTCACCCGGAAGGATTCGGACCTGCCAGCGTGGGAGCAAGACATCGAGAACACCGAAGAGCGTGCCACCAGAAGTCAGGACAAGGAACAGGCCATGGAGAAACTACGGATGCTGGGATACATGTAAATGGGCATATTCCGGGGTTCATATTGTTGCTGTCTGAAAAACCGGCGGGATGCGGAGCTTGTCTAGGGGAGGGCGTTGACATGCGAAAAATAGTTATAATCTGCCTAGATGGCCTGAGTGCGTCTGTTGTGTACTTCATGGGCGAGGAGCTTTCCGTTTTCTCCGAGTTGAAGGAGAACGGGGTTTCCGGCAATGTCAAAAGCATGATGCCGGGCGCGAAAATGGTAGCCTGGGCGTGCGCCCAAATCGGTCAGGGGCCGCAGGTTTTGGACTTTTGGGATGACGTTTACCGGGATAATTTCTCCTATGATATTTCCAAGCCGGTGGACTCCAATATTTTTGGCACGCCTGAGGAAGTCAACTTCCGAAGAGACCCGCGGGATCCATTCTTCCGTTACCTCCTTAAAAGGGGCGATAAGGTAGCCATTATAGGCGTGCCCGGATCATGGCCGGTTCCCCGGGTAACTGGCGGCTACTGCCTGAGCTGCTCGATGACGCCCGGTCTGGGCCAGGGTTACACCTGGCCTCCCACCCTGCACAACGAGATAAGCAGGTTGTCTGGAGAATACATTCTGGATGTACCTCTCACCGATGCCGGTCACAATTCCGAGGAATTTTCCGCTTGTGTGGAATCGATCCGGGCCATGGACGAGCAAAGGTTTGACCTGCTAAACTATTTTATAGCCAACAAGCAATGCGACACCATCATGCTGGGAGTTTCCGGACCCGGGAAAATGGCCCGTTTGTGCCATGAGTGTTTTGGCCCTGCAGGTCAAATCAGTGATAGCCGGGCGGAAACCATGCAGACCCTGCGGGACTATTACCTGTTCCTGGACGAGTCGATCGGCGAAGTGCGTGAAGCAATCGACCAAGACACGGTGATCATGCTGCTGAGCCCTCATGGTATTTTCAAGCTCGATGGTCGGCTGCGCTTGAACGAGTGGCTGATTGCCAAGGGCTATCTGACCTTGAAAAAAGAGCCGGCCAAACCGGCCGGTCTGTCTCCGAAGATCGTCAACTGGTCCAGGACAAAGGCCTGGTTCCAAGGTAGAGGCGGCCAGCTGTATCTCAACATCAAGGGCAGAGAAAAGTCCGGGACGGTTGTTAAGAAGGACTCGGCCGGCCTGGTAAACGAACTTGTGTCGGCCTTGTGCGATTTGACTGATTTGGACGGCGCTCGCCTTGAGGTGGAGGTCCTGCGGAGGGAAGAGGCGCATCCTGCCGACAAACCATCATTTGGCCCTGATCTGCTGGTCACGGTCGAAAATCACCGCTGGGAGATCAGCGACGAAGTCGGCCACAACGGACAGGTGGTCGGCCCAGCCCCTGAAGGGCTCGCTTCAATCGGCGATGCACCGGATGGCTATTGCAGTGTGTTCGGCCCCGGTCTCGAGGGCGTGGGCGACCAGGCTGAATTCCAAGTAACCGATATCGCCCCGACCGTTTTGTCCATACGAGGCTTTGAAATTCCAGAGTACATGGAAGGGAAGCCTTTCGCGGAAATCCGCCTGAGCGAAGAGGAAAAGAAGCAAAAAGAGCTGGATCAGCGGCTCAGCTGGCTTGGCTACTAGCACGTGCCTCGCAAACCGGGAAGGTTTTAAAATGAGTAATATCGGAACTGCCGGGTCTCCGGTAAGCATCTACAACGCAGCCCGC
Source organism: uncultured Desulfarculales bacterium (assembly GCA_964569795.1). Lineage (GTDB taxonomy): Bacteria > Desulfobacterota > Desulfarculia > Desulfarculales > JAHJDS01 > JAHJDS01. The sequence goes on from CAZMVB010000014.1 coordinate 91,846, forward strand.
GCTCATCGCGGGTACACCCTGCTGACACCCTACGCGTCCAAAAAATTCTTCTTGGTCGACATGTTGGGCCGTGTCGTTCATTACTGGGACACACAGTACCCGGCGGCCATGCACGGCGTGCTCTTGCCCAATGGGAACCTGCTTTACCTGGGCCAGCTGGATGAAGGACCCTTCAATCACGAGTTCGGGGGTGCCGCCGGGGCGCTGGTGGAGATGGACTGGGACGGCAAAGAAGTGTGGCGCCACGAGGATGTATTCTTTCACCACGACTTCTACCGCATGGACAACGGCAACAACATGGTGCTGAGATTTGATGCTGCCCCGGATGACGTCGCCTCCAGGTTTCCCGGCGGAATAGCCGGCACCGAGCGAAAAGGTGTCGTGTGGTTCGCGTCCTTCCATGAAATCGATCCCGAAGGCAACGTGGTGTGGGAGTGGTACGGGTATGACCATTTCGATCCGGAGCTTGATGCGATGTGCCCCTTGGATCCCAGGTGCGAATGGGATCATTGCAATGCGGTAAAGGTGCTTCCGGACGGCAACGTCATGACTACATGCTTTAGTTTGAACAATATCTACATCATTGACAAATCAAGTAGTGATATCATCTGGCGGTGGGGGGCAAAAGAAGGTGAGTTGGCCCATCCTCACGATCCTACACTCTTGGAAAACGGAAATATTTTGGTTTTCGACAATGGACTGCACCGCCCAATGTCTCCGCCATCGTATTCTCGGGTCCTGGAAGTCAACAGAGAAACCGGTGAAATTGAATGGCTTTTCCAGGAAAGCAACACCGTGGACTTCTACGGGTCATATATCTCCGGTTGCCAAAGGCTTTCCAACGGCAACACTCTTATTTGCGTGGGCCCCAAGGGTCACTTTTTCGAAGTCACACCGGAGGGCGAAAAGGTTTGGGATTATGTGAATCCATTTTTTGAAGACGTACCTATCTTCAATATTGGGAGGACCAATGCCGTTTTCCGGGCCCACAGGTACGATCATGATTATTCCGGCCTTGAGGGCAAGACGTTGGATCCTCAAAGGCACTCAAACATAAATACCGTGTATGCGAGCTAAGAGAGTCAGGTGAATACTTGGCCTCATGGCAATCAAGGCTCTGAGTTGGCTTTAAGCCGAACTGTAAGAACAACGTCAGGGGGTTCCGTATAAAGTCGGCTCAGGAACCACAAAATCTGGGCGCCGCAGCTACGTATGACCGCGCGGAAGGGCTGTCCAGGCAAGGAGGGGATTGACATGAAACGTTTTGTCTCTGACTTCTCCATTGTTTGTGGAGTTTGCTTTCTCGCCATATTGGTGATGACTCCGAACTCCTCTTGGGCAGGTAAAAAATACCTGCTAAGATATACCGGCCCCTATATGGGCACACATCCGACCGTAATTAACGCGTTTAACCCCTGGGCAAAGAAGGTAAAGAGCCTGAGCCGAGGGCGCCTGATTATAAAATGGTTCAACCCGAACACTATCTGTCCTAGGATTCATGAGTTCGACTGCGTAATAAACGGCACACTCGATATCGGCGGCCAATTCACCGGCTTGAACCCGGGTAAATTTCCCTTGAACGAAATGCTGGACCTTCCCTTCCTGGTCCCTAGTGCCGAGGCAGGCAGTATGGTTGTATGGCATCTGAACAGACTTTATCCCGCCTGGCGCAACGAGTTCAAAAAGGTGAAGCTGCTGTGGCAATGGACTAGCGCAACTTTTCAGCTGCACACCACTCATAAACTGGTCAAGACCTTGGCTGACTTGAAGGGCTTGCGCATCATCGGGTGGAGCCCGACACTCAGGAAAATTATTAGGGCCCTAGGCGCCAATCCATTGGAAATCCACCCCACGGAAACCTATTTGGCCCTGGAAAGGGGCATGGCCGACGGAGTGTTGAGTCCGCTGGCCCCGGTGAGGTCCTTCAAGATAAATGAAGCGGCCAAGTATACAACCATCGCCAACATAAGCGTCGGTGCCTTCTGGATGGGAATGAACCGGAAAGAGTTTAAGAACCTGCCTAAAAACCTGCAGAATATTCTCGTCAATTCCACCGGCGAAAAAATGGCTCGACTCTGCGGAAAAACCCTGGACCAGGGAGCCCGCCGGGACGCCATATGGATGAAGAAAAGGGGGCACATCTTTTACGTACTTCCCCCCGCTGAACTGGCACGGTGGCGGAAGGCTACGAACTCTATTCATGAGGAATGGCTGAAAAAGATGGAAGCCAAAGGCTACCGGAACGTCAGGGTTATATACAAAAAGCTTCTGAGCTTTGCCAAAAAATATGCCGCAACCACCGGCAGGGGCTACTAGGAGCTGACGTCATTGCCATGGCTGTAACAGGGGATGAGTCCAAGACCAGCCATGGCAATGACGCCTTTAGGGATTGACAAACTTCATTACCGCACTTTATGGCATGAAAATAAAACCTGTGCGGGCGGGTCAACCATTGACTGATCGCTACAAAGATAGCCAACCGGATAGAGGCTTTTTTATGGGTAAGGTGCTGAAGATCTGCGCCAGCCGGCTAGAAGTCATCTTGGAGAGAATAAATTCCAAATTTATGCTCATTAGCGCGATTATAGTAGGGTTGATGCCTATACCAGTCTTTCTGGATGTTTTGGCCCGTTTCCTCTTCAGCAAGTCCGTTCCTGGAGTCCTTGACATAGAAGAATTTAGTATGGTTGTGATGGTTTTTTTCGCGCTGGCGTTTATTCAGCAAAAAAAAGAACATATACGCATTGATATTTTAACGTCCCGCCTGCCGCGTTCCGTAAACAATGTGTTTGAGTGTTTCACCAGCACATTAAGCCTGGTGCTGTTTGTTCTGGTTGCCTATCAAACCTTTGCCCAGGCACTTAACAATACCTCCGAAGTCAGCCCTTCCCTGGGAATTCCGCTTTTTATATTCATGATTCTCGCCGCTATTGGTTCGGCTTTGCTTGCCCTTGTTCTTCTACGAGATTTCATCCGTTCAATCATCAACCTAGTGGAAAACAAGCAGTGGCCATGGATTGTTGTGGCCTTGGCTGCTAGCATATCCTTTTTATGTCTGCCTGCGATTTTGACCTTTTACGATGTTGAGCTTAGCGGTGTGGTGGTTGGTTCATTGGGGATGCTTACCCTGGTGACATTAATGATGTTGGGAATGCCAATCGGGTTTGCCATGGCAACCACAGGATTTATCGGGCTTTCGGTCGTCCACTTGTCTTTCAACGCAGCATTGGGTACCCTGGGGGTGGCTCCCTATGCAACTACAACTTCGTTCATTCTGGCTGTGGTGCCCCTTTTCATTTTAATGGGAGAGTTGGCATTTTATTCCGGCATCGGCAGTGATTTGTTCAGCTCTGCCAACACGTGGTTTGGAAGAATGCCTGGCGGGTTGTCAATGGCATCGGTAGGAGGGTGCGCCGGTTTTGCAGCAGTGTGCGGCGACAGCTTGGCCACCGCCATTGCAATGGGTTCGGTTGCGCTGCCTGAGATGGAGAAGAGGAAATATTCTATTAAGCTCGCCACGGGGGCGCTGGCTGCGGGCGGTACACTTGGAATCCTTATCCCACCCAGCATTGGTTTTATTTTTTATGCCATTATAACTGAAGAATCAATCGGAAAACTGTTCATTGCGGGAATCTTACCCGGCCTGATCATGACGTTATTGTTTATGTTAACAATTTACCTCATTGCGATTACCAATCCAGCCGCGGCGCCAAGGGGTGAGAAATATTCCTTTAAAGAAAAGATAATTTCTCTTAAAGGAATCATAGGCATGCTCCTCCTTTTTATATTAATTCTTGGGGGAATTTTAGGAGGGATTTTCAGCCCAACCGAGGGAGGCGCCGTGGGGGCGGTGGGGGCTTTCGCCTATGCATTGCTTAGGCGCCGTATCTCGTTCCAAACTTTAGTCAATGCACTAAGGGATACGATGGATATAACTTGTAAGTTACTTACTATTTTGATCGGAGTGGGTATATTGGGATATTTCCTGGCCGCCACACAGCTTCCGTTCGAATTGGCAAACATAGTCACCGGCCTAAAAGTTAACCGCTATATTATATTGATATGCGTCCTTATTCTTTTCATGATTCTGGGTTGCCTGATGAATGTAATTCCCATGCTTTTATTGACATTGCCAGCAATCTTTCCGGCGATCAAGTCCCTGGGGTTCGATCCTATATGGTTTGGAGTAATAAGTGTCATAATTATGGAGATGGGACAGATCACCCCCCCGGTAGGGGTAAATGTCTTCGCGCTCTGCAGTGTTGCTAAGGGAGTGCCCATGGGAACCATTTTTTCGGGAATATTCCCGTTTTTCATTTGTATGGTGATAACGTGCGTTATTCTCATATTGTTCCCACAAATAGCCACGGTCCTGCCTAACCTTTTATTTAAATAATTTTATGTTCGCTTTTCAGTATTGGTATATAGTCAGAGTCTTCGGCAAGTTGAGGGGTTAATTTTTAACTGCATTATTCATGAAGAAGTATGGGGCGGCGGCGTAAGCCAGTATACAAGGCTTGTTTCACGATCGTATTGACAGCTACGCCGCCGGTTGAAAATCACGCCAATTCCCTTTTCGCCATTGGTATCATCCGCCTAGCTACGACGCCTCGTGAATAACCCGGGCTAGGTAGGTGACCTGCCTTCATTCAAAGTACCACCATTTGAATTAGATCCTGTGGAGGTCACCCCGAAATTGGTCCGGCCGGAAGGAAAAACATACTCCGGGGCCAGTAGTCAGCATACCGGAGAGCTGTGCGGTCTGAAGGTATGGGTGCCCTCTATTGACCCGGACCTCTCGCCGAAAAGTAAAGATAATGGTCCATTATTTTGACTGCCCGGAGACTGGGGTGATTCAAGGTATACGCCCTATCCAAGAACACCCCATCCACCGCCTGACCCAGACGGCCGATCTAATGGATCGTTTATCGAACCGATTTATCGAAAACACAAAGCCTCCCATTAATCCCAGCCGCATGTCCGGTATCAGGCACGATGTTGGTATTTCTCATCGTCGGCCACCTCGTATGGTGGCTCAAGACCGGATTCAGGGTGCCGCATCGGTCAGCCAATGTCTCGAACTTAATCCTCTCTTTAAAATAGCGCCCTTTTCGCTGGTGTGGAAAGGCGGTGAGCATCGAAACAGTCTGTTGCTTGCACTGTCCCGAGCCGTCAGGAATGACGTTATCAACAACCAATTTGGGTGTGATTTTGGGTGTGATTTTTTGTCGAAAACCTGCCAAAACCTGCTAAAATCTGCCAGAGTTGCCATTTAAATACTTCGTAATATCAAAGACTTCCTTAAATATGAGGAGGTTAGGAAGTCAAGGGGTCCGGGCTACGAATCCAAAGGCCGCAAGTTCGAATCTTGCAGGGCGCGCCAATGAATTCAGGGGGTTAGGGCGTGGGGCCTGACCCCTTTAAGCTTTTCCGGGGAAAATGTCGGACGATTCCGGCCACCATGTATTGACAAAATTCCAGTCTTCACCAGTCGTGACAAAAGGCCTGGCCCCGGCCGGTGGGGACCCGAGACCGCCGCCGGGGCCGGACCTTATTTCTGGTCAATCCAGTAGGGCTCGCGAAGCTGGCGCTTGAGGACCTTGCCCAGGGCGTTGCGCGGGAATTCCTCGGTCCGGAACTCGAGGCGGCGGACCTTCTGATGCTTGGCCACCCGGGCGTTGACCCAGTCCATCAGTTCGGTCTCGGTGACTTGGGCCTCGGGGCGCAGCCTGACCAGGGCCAGGGGGGTCTCGCCCCATTTCTCGTGGGGCGCGGCGATGACGGCCGTCTCGAAGACCGCCGGGTGCCCCAGGAGCACCTCCTCGATATCCACGGCAAAGACGTTGACTCCCCCGGAAACGATCATGTCCTTTTTCCGGTCCAGGATGTAGAGGAAGCCGTCCTCGTCAAAGCGGCCCACGTCGCCGGTGCGGATGAAGACCCGGCCCTTGTCGTCGCGCCAGAGGGCCTCCTCGGTGGCCTGGGGCCGGTTGTGGTAGCAGGTCATCATCGCCCCGCCGCAACCGACGATCTCGCCGATCCCGCCCTGGGGCAGCTCCCGGCCCGCGTCGTCGATGATCCGGATGTCCGACCCCGGAATGGGGGTGCCCACCGATCCGGTCTTGGACATGATCTCCTCGGGCTTCAGCGTCGTGCCCACGCCCTCGGTGATCCCGTAGAGTTCCATCAGGCCGGGCCCCATGTTGTCCAGAATCCGCCGCTTGAGGGGCACGGGCAGGGTCGAGCCGATGGAGACCATGATCTGGAGGCTGCGGAGCTTGGCCGCGTCAAAGTCCGGGTCCTCCAGGACGGTGTGGAACTGGGTGGGCACCAGGAAGACGTGGGTGCATCGGTGCTCGGCCACGGACTCCAGGAACAGGGAGGGGTTGAACAGGGGCAGGAGCACGATGATCCCGCCCACGGCCACGGTCCCCAGGAGCATCAGCCAGGTGGCGTTGGTGAACAGCGGCGTGGCGATGATGGTGATCGAGGTCGAGTTGATCCGAAACTCCAGGGCCGCCCCCAAAGCGAACAGGGTCCGGTTCAAAAAGGAGTGGACGATGCCCTTGGGCACGCCGGTGGTCCCCGAGGAATAGATGATGACCGCCGGGTCGTGGTCGTCCACGTCCACGAACACGTCCTCTTCCGGGGCCGAGGCGAGGAAATCCTCGTATCCGGTCCAGGCCGGGCCGTAGAACCCCACGGCGATCAGCCTCCCCTGGCCCAGGGCCTTGAGCCGGTCCTCGATGGGTCGGGCCAGGGCCTCCAGGGGCGAGGCCACGAACAAGAACCGGGATTGGGAGTCATCGATCTGGGTGGCGATCAGCTCCGGCGTGAGCAGGGCCGACAGGGGCACCAGCACCCCGCCGGCCCGGAGCACGCCGTACATGATCTCCAGGGCCTCGATGCTGTTCAGGGCCAGCAGGCTGACCTTGTCCTGGGGCGCCAGCCCGGCCCTGATCAATGCCGCGGCCGCCTGGTTGACCCGCCGGTCGAACTCGGCCCAGGTCACCCGGCGCGGTCCGAAGATGAAGGCCGTGCGCTGCGCCCGGAACTTGGCGTGGGTGGCCGGGGTCCGAGCGAAGTTCAATCCGGGTCTCTGGATCATCCTTCCTGCTTCCATGCCGTTCCTTTCGGTCCCACCCCGAAGTTTTTTGTCGGGGGAGCCGCCGAGATTGTGCTTCGACGGGACATGGCCCAAACCAGGCGCCGGCGGGGACCTGAGCTAAACCTCCAGATACTTGGCCCGGACCTGGGGGTTGGCCTGCAGTTCGGCCACGGTCCCCGTAAATCCGACATGCCCCTTGCCCATGAGGTACACCCGGTGGGCCAGCGACAGGGCGACCTTGATGTTGTGCTCGACCAGGAGAATGGTGGTGCCGGCCGCGTTTATCCGGGCCAGGGAGTTGCGGACCTCGGCCACCAGCAGGGGGGCCAGGCCCTCGGTCGGTTCGTCCATCAACAGCACTTCCGGGTGGCCCATCATCGCCCGGGCGATGGCCAGCATCTGCTGCTCGCCGCCGGACAGGGTCCCGGCCCTCTGTCCGGCCCGGACCTGGAGGACCGGAAAAAGGTCAAACACGCGGTCCATGTCCTGCTGATAACCCTCGCCCCGGCCCTGTCTTTGGGCCACGAATGAACCGATCTCCAGGTTGTCCTCGACCGACAGATTGGGAAAGATGCGTCTTTCCTCGGGCACGTAACCGATACCCGCCTGGGCCACCTTGTGGGGCGGCAGCTTGGAGATGTTTTTCCCCTGGAAGATGACCTCCCCCGATTTGGTGCGGATCAGGCCCATGATGGACTTGAGGGTCGTGCTCTTGCCCATCCCGTTGCGGCCCAGCAGGCCGACGATCTCGCCGCGTTCCACGGTCAGAGAGATGGCCTGGAGGACGTGGCTCAGACCGTAAAAGGCGTTGAGTCCCTTAACTTCGAGGAACATGGCTAGAACTCCAGCTCGCCCAGGTAGGCGTCCTTGACCGCCTGGTTCTCCTTGATTTCTTCCGGCGTTCCCGTGGCCAGGATCGATCCGTAGTGGAGGACCGTGATCCGGTCGGCCAGGGAGAAGACGACGTCCATGTCGTGCTCGACGACGACCACGGTCTTGCCCTCGGTCAGCCGCCGGATCAACTCCACGGCGTGGCGGGTCTCGTCGGGCGACATCCCGGCCGTGGGCTCGTCCAGGAGGATCAGGTCCGGGTCGGTGGCCATGGCCAGGCTGTATTCCAGGGACCGGTTCTTGCCGTAGGACAGCAGTCCGGCCGGGACGTCCCTTTCGCCGGCCAGGTCGATCCGGGCCAGCATCTCGTCCGCCTCCCGGGTGACCTCCCGGAGCCGATCCACCGGCCGAAACATATTGAAGCGGATCCCCCGCCGGGACATGATGGCCATCCGGATGTTCTGAAAGACGGTTTGACGCAGAAAGGTGCTGGTGATCTGGAAGGACCGGCCCATGCCCATCCGGGCCAGCCGGGTCGGCCTGAAACCGGAGACGTCTTTGCCCTTGAAATAGACCCGGCCCCGGCTGGGCCGAAAGGTCCCGGTGACGACGTTGAACAGGGTCGTCTTGCCCGCGCCGTTGGGGCCGATCACGGCGTGACGCTCTCCCGCGGCCACCTCCAGGTTGACGTCGGACAGGGCCTTGAGGCCCTTGAAGTCCTTGTGCAGGCCCTTGGTCTCGAGGATGTTCATGCCGGTTCCTCCCCGGCGCGCCGGGCGGTCAGACGCTTGAGCAGTTTCTGTTTGGTGTAGTTGTACAGATGGACCACCCCGCCCGGGGCGAACAGGACCACCAGCACGAAGATCACCCCGGTGACCAGTTCCACCCGGCTGGTGAACTTGATGCCCAGGTCCTCGATCAACATCAGGATGAGCATCCCGACGATCGGCCCGACAAAGGTGCCGATGCCGCCGATGAGGACGGCCATGATCGGAATGAAGGACTCGGTGATGGTCAGGAAACCGTCGGTCGATACCAGGTTCTGCAGCAGGGCGAACAACGACCCGGCGATGCCGGCGAAACAGCCGGAAATGACGAAGATCGCCGCCTTGGTCTGGGGCACCTTGAAGCCCAGGTATTCGACCCGGGTGACGTTGTCCCGGAGGCTGATCATGACGCTGCCCAGGGGCGTCCGGGTGAAGTACCACATCAAGAAGATGCACAGGCCGGCGACGGTCACGACAAAGTAGTACATGGGCATCGTGTGGCCCATGTTGATCAGATGAAACAGCTTGGGCGGCGTGAAGGGGATGCCGTCCTCGCCCCGGGTGATCTCCCGGAACTTGAGAACCAGGACCAGCATCAACTGGCCGAAGGCCAAGGTCAGCATGGCAAAGGCCGTCCCGCTGCACCGGACCAGGAAGGGGGAACAGATCAAGGCGATCAGGGCCGCGGCCAGTCCCCCCAGAAGCAAGGCCGCCAGCAGGGGGATCCCGGGGATGTGGACGATGGCCAGGGCGGTGGCGTAGCCGCCGACGCCGAAGAACAGGGCGTGGCCGAAGCTCAACAGACCGGTGAAGCTGAGCAACAGATTGAAGCTGACGGCGAACATCGCAAAGACGGCGAACTGGGCCACCGCCTTGGTCGCCACCACGTCCAGGAACCAGGGGACGGCCAGGAAAACCGCCAGGCCCGCCAGCCCGAGCCCCCAATTTTTGTAGCCTTTGCTCATTGCCGCTCTCCGAAGAACCCCGTCGGCTTGAAGGACAGGACCAGGGCCATGAAGGCGAAGGTCAGCACCGGCGCCAGTCGGGGAATGAACTGGATGCCGTAGGCGTTGAGTTCGCCCAGAAAGATCGACACCACAAAGGCCCCGATCAGACTGCCGAAGCCGCCGACCACGACCACCACGAAGGTGTCCATCAGCATCTGGTTGGCCAGCCCGGGAAAGACCGTCAACAACGGCGCCCCGGCCACGCCGGCCACGCCGGCCATCCAGGTGCCGATGCCGAAGACCAGGCCGAACACCAGCGGCATGTTGATCCCCAGGGCGCTGACCATGTCCGGGTCGTAAACGGCCGCCCGGACGATCTTTCCCAGCCGGGTCAGGTAGAGCAGCCCGGCCATGAGGGCTAAAATGGCCAGGGACAGCCCGATGACGAACAGCCGGTAGATGGGATAGGTCATCCCGCCGAACCTGACCAGCCCCTTGAGGGCCGGAGGGACCACCACCTGGAGGGGCTGGTCACTCCAGAGCATGACCACCATTTCGCCGATGATCAGGGCCAGCCCCAGGGTGAGGAGCAGTTCGCCGACGTGTCCCAGGCCGGTGGCCTTGACCCGGCGCAACAAAAAACGCTCCACCAGGATGCCCAGGGCGGAGACGAACAGCGGCGCCACCACCAGCGACACCCAGAAGTTGCCCGTCCAGTCCACCACCTGGTAGCACAGATAGGCGGCCAGCATGAAAAAGGCGCCGTGGGCGATATTCAGGACGTCCATCATCCCGAAGATCAAGGTCAGCCCCGAGGCCATCAGGAAGAGCAGCATGCCGTAGGCCAGGCCGTGCAGGGCCTGGGAGATGTACATTACGGTTATGGGATCCATACGCCTCGTCCCCTGGTGCCGCCGGACGCGCTCCTGTCCGGACGCCGTCCCCTCGACCCGATCAATAATACGGGACCAGGATCACCGGCCCGACTCCCTCCCCGGGGGAAGAAGTCGGGCCGGTCCCTGGTCATGGGTTACGACCCCCGACTGCGCGGGCTACGGGCACAGGCCCTTGGCCGGAGTCGGAATGAGCCACTTTTTGTCGATGGTATAGACCTTTATTGCGGCGGCGCACTTCTTGAACCACGGGTTGGGGAAGACCGTCGGAAAGATGTACATGTTCTGGATCCCCTGGTGATCGCACTTGCGCATGTGCATGGTGTGGCCGGCCACGGTGTAGGTGTCGCCCTCGAAGATCTTGATGATCTTGTCCGGGTTCACCGTCTTGGCCCGCTGCATCACGTCAAAGAACCAGTAGGCGGCCAGGGTGGAATGGGCCAGGATGCCGGCCGGCCACTTGAACAGGTTGGAGTTGTACAGGGGCGCCTTCCACCGCTTCCACTGCTTGTTCCAGAGCAGGGTGAACTTCTGCCGGGCCTTGTTGGCCGGGTCGTTGGAGAAGGTCGCCACCGGGACCATGCCCACGCCCGCCGGCCCGCCGATGGCCGTCAGCGGCAGGGGGCTGGCCACGAACGGACCGGCGCAGGGGATCATCATGCCCAGTTGCCGCGACTGCTTCTGCATGTTGTCGATATCGGGCGTCCAGTCGCCGGTGATGATCACCTGGGCCCGGGCCCCCTTGACCTTGGCCAGATAGGGCGCGAAGTCCTTGAGCCACAGCTTGTGGTAGTCCTCGCCCACGATCTTGGCGTCGGGCCGGTACTTCTTGAGGGCCTTCTTGAAGGCGTCGGCAAAGGCGTGGCCGTAGGAGTAGTCCTGACACAGGATGTAGAACCGTTTCTCCGGGCGCCCGACGTAGAACCGGGCCAGGGCCCGGCCATAGAGCTGGGTGGTGGCCACGGTCCGGAAGGTGTAGCGGTTGAAGTTCTTCTTGTTCATGAGCATCGGCGACAGGGAGGCCACGTTGAGGTAGATCTTCTTGTACTTGCCCGCCACCTTCTGGCCGATCAGGTTGAGGTGCGTGCCGCTGGTGCCGATGATGACGTCCACCTTGTCCTCGACGCACAGCCGGGTGGCGACCCGCATGGCCAGCGACGGCTTGCCCTGGTGGTCGCCGGGGACGAGCTGGATGAGCTTCTTCCGGCCGTCAACCCAGATGCCCCCCTGGCTGTTGATGTCGTGGACCACCCAGCCGATGGTGCACCAGAACAGCTTGCCGTTGATGCCGGCCGGACCGGAGAGCTGCCAGAAGAAACCGACCTTGATGGTGTCCCCCTTGGGAATGACCTGGTGGTGGGGGTCAAAGGTGTTCATGTTGCCCTTGAAAGGCGTGAACGCCCCGGCCGGGGACGCGAAGGCCGTCCCCAGGACGAACAGGGCGCCCACCAGGATAAGCAGCGATGCCCGTTTTCGAGACAGTTTCATCTCACCCTCCCTCCTGAATTTGTTTGATCAGAGACGTCGCCGGCCTCGACCGGACCGGCGGTGTCGCCGGCGGCCCTTCCCCGGCAAAGCGGCGGGCCGTGGCCCCGCCGATGCTGGGGGCCTCTTCGGTGATCAGGGCCACCTTGTCCCCCGGTCGCCGGCCCGCCCTCACCCCGGAAATCAACGCCTGGTCGTTTTGCCCCCGGAACGCCGGGCCTCGGGGGCCTTGGCCAGATCGCGCAGGCCGTTCATCAACATCTCCACCACCACCTCCCGGATCTGGTCCGGGTCGCAGTCGCGCATCATCCAGCCCTTGAGGGCCATGAAGGAATGAAGAAAGATCATCACCGCGGCGATGATGAACGGCCGGGGGTCGTCCTGGCCCAGGCCGCAGATCTGGGCGAACTTGGCGGCGTAAAACTTGACCCAGTCCAGGTCGGCCATCATGGTCCGCTTCTTGGCGGCCGGGTTCAGGGCATGGGTCTCCCGATAGGCCAACAGGGCGACCTCGGGAAAGGCGGTCCAGGCCCGGCCGAGGCCCTGGTCGAGGTACTCGGCGAGCGAGTCCATATCGGTCGGCTGGATGTCGGGGGTGAGCTTGAGCCGGCCCTCGGCGGTCAGGGCGTGCATGTCCTGAAAGAGGAGTTCGAGGATGTGGTCTTTGTTCTTGACGTAGTCGTAGATGCTGGCCCGGTTGACACCGGAGGAGGCGGCGATGTCGGCGATGGTGGTGCTTTTGAAGCCCTTTTTGAGGAAGAGGTCAAGGGCGGCGGTCTTGATCTGGGTCCGGCGCTCGGCCACCAGGGCCTTGTTCTTGATCTGTCGCTTCCGGGCGATACCCAGATCCAGATCGGAAGACTTGGCTGAGGACGCGATCCTGGCCACGCGAGCCCCCCGAGGGAACACCCCTCCTCGCTGTTGGCTCAAACCGACAAAGGTCCAGGCCCCCGCTCGATCGGCCGGGGGCGTTTTCCACCAAGGTCACCCGGCCGGGCGCCCGTTCTGGGGAAACCCCGTTATCAGGCGGCCGCCGGCCCGACAGAAATCACGTTATGCTGACAGTTGTTAGGCTGATAGGTGTCAGCATGATAGCAATCCGGACCGGGGTTGTCAAGGCGATTATATTCGGCGGGAATGGCCGCGGCGGCGCATCAAGCCGTGCGGGGCAATCAGCCCAGGCCTGAAACCGGTTGAAACGGGCCCCACCCTGAACCGCCATTTGATGATATACTCGGTGATATTTTTTTGAATGGACGTATAAGGGGGGTGACGATGACCGACCAACCGTGGCACCGGCACTATGACTGGGACGTGCCCTTCTCCATCCGCTACCCGCAAATCTCGGTCGGCGACCTGTTGCAGCGGCCGGTGGCCAACTTCCCTGACAAGCCGGCCCTGAATTTCTACGGCTCGACCCTCACCTTTTGGGAGCTTCGGGTCGAGGTGTTGCGGCTGGCCAACGCCCTGGGGGCCCTGGGGGTCAAACAGGGCGACCGGGTGGGCCTCCATCTGCCCAACTGCCCCCAGTACCCGATCGCCTTTTACGCCTGCATGCTCCTGGGCGCCATCGTGGTCAACCTCAACCCGATCTACACGCCCGACGAGTTGAAGGGCGTCTGCGGCCAGACGGGCGTCTCGACCCTGTTCACCTTTGGCCTGGTCCTGCCCAACATCAAGGCCCTCTGCCAGGACGTGGAGATCGACCGGGTGATAGTCACCCAGGTGACGGACTACATCGAGGGCATGCCCACCAGCACGGCGGCCGAACTGGGACTGGAAGACGGCTGGCATCATTTTGCCAGCCTCATGGAAAACTCGCCGGGCGCAAAGATGCCCCGGATTGCCATCGACCCCCAAGACCCGGCGGTGATCCAGTTCACCGGCGGCACGACCGGCATCCCCAAGGGGGCGGTCCTGACCCACGCCAACCTGGTGGCCGCCTCGCTGCAGGTATCGCTGTGGGGCGGTTCGGCGACCAACATCGTGCCGCCCGCCGAAAGATCGGTCATGGCCGTACTGCCCTATTTTCACGTTTACGGACTGATCGTGGTCCTGTGCTGGGCGGTGTACAACTGCGCCACCCAGATTCAGGTGCCTCGGTTCGAACTGGAAGAGTTCATGGGCATCCTCGCCGGTCAGAAGCGGCTGACCTTTTTCCCGGCGGTGCCGACCCTGATCGGGGCGGTGATCAACCATCCCCGGGCCGAGGAACTGGAACTGGGGAGGCGGGTCGGGCTCATCAATTCAGGCGGGGCGCCCATGCCGGTCGAGATGATCGAGCGGGTCCAGGACATGGGCCTGACCTATTCCGAGGGCTGGGGCATGAGCGAGACGACCGCCCTGGGCATCTCGAACCCGATCTCGGGCCTGAGCAAGGTGGGGAGCATCGGCCTGCCCTGGCCGGACACCGAGGTCCGGCTGGTGGACCTGGCCGACGGCCGGGAAGACGTACCCCCGGGCGAGCCGGGCGAGATCCTGATCAAGAGTCCCCTGGTGATGAAGGAGTATTGGGACAATCCCCAGGAGACGGCCGGCCAGCTCAGGGACGGCTGGCTGTCCTCGGGCGACATCGCGGTCATGGACGGGGACGGTTATTTCTCGATCGTTGACCGCAAGAAGGACATGGTCATCGCCGGCGGTTACAACATCTATCCCCGGGAGATCGACGAGGTGCTGTACCAGTGTCCCAAGGTCCAGGACGCCTGCGCCGTGGGCGTGCCGGACGAGTATCGAGGCGAGACGATCAAGGCCTTCATCGTCCTGAAGCCGGGCCAGGAGGCGACCGAGGAGGAGATCATCGCCTTCAGCCGGGAGAAACTGGCCGCCTACAAGGCGCCCAAGATAGTCGAATTCCGGGATGAGCTGCCCAAGTCGGCCGTGGGCAAGATCCTGCGCAAGGTGCTCCGGGACGAGGAGGCGGCCAAGAACAGGGACTGACCCGCGGCCCGTCGGGCCGGGTCAGACTCGATCCGACGGACGGCCCCGCCCGGCGGCGAACCCTCATGAATAATCCGGGCTAGGCCAATTCCTCGATCTCGGCCTCGTCCACGATGTCGATGCACCCGATGACGCTCTGGGCCCCCGGACAATAGGTGATGTAGGAATCGAGGACCTCCCGGGCGTCCTCGACCTTGCCAGGGGGCACCTTGAGGTCGTACTTGACCCTGATCTGGGTGATCTTCAGGACGCCGTTCACGTTCTCGATGTCTCCCTCCACGTCGGCCGAGAAATGCTCTTCGGGCGTGGGGACGCCTTTGCCGGCCAGGAGCCTGGCCAGTGTGCCCAGCATTCAAGACGCCACGGCGGTGACGATGTGGTCCAGGGTGGCCGGGTGTTCCTCCTTGGGCTTGACCTGGTAGAAGTTGGCGATGCCGCCGTGCACGCCATAGAACACGTCCTTGTCGAACCCCTCGATCCTGGCCCGCCGGGTGGGGCCTTCCTGGCGAACGATCCGGCTGCGCGAGGTGTGGACGACCTGTCCCATGATGATCCTCCTGTTTAGGCCTTATGTCCTCAAGCGATGACGGCCTCGATCAGGCACGGCCCGGGTTCGGCGATGCCTTGTTGCAGGGCGTCGGCAAAGTCCTCGGCCGTGTCGGCCCGCCGGCCGGGCACGCCCATCCCCCGGGCCAGGGCGGCGAAATCGATCTCCGGCCCGGTGAGGTCGAACAGGTCCATGGTCCTGGCCCCCAGGCCCTGAAATCCCATGCGGAACAGCTCGATCTGGAGGATGGCGTACTTGCGGTTGGAGAAGATGACGTTGACCACGTCGAGCCCCTCCCGGGCCTGGGTCCACAGGGCCTGGATGGTGTACATCGCCCCACCGTCGCCGGACAGGCTGACGACCTGCCGGTCAGGGCTGGCCAGGCCGGCCCCGGTGGCCAGGGGGAGGCCCTGGCCGATCGAGCCGCCGGTCAAAAACAGCCAGTCGTGGGGCCGGGCGTTTTTGGCGTACAGCCAGGCGCCGACGCCCGAGGTGGCCGCCTCTTCCGAGACGATGGCCCCCTCGGGCAGCAGGCGGGCCACGATGGCCCCGACCTTGTCCGCGTCCAGCCGGCCCGTGGGGAGGTCGGGGAGGCGATAGGCTTCGGGCTCGGGCCGGGCGACACCGCCGATCTCAGCGGCCAGGGCCTCGAGGGCCGCCACGCCGTCCTGCCCCGGTTCGGCCAGACAATGCACCCGGCAGTCTTCCGGGACCAGGGAGCTGGGATGGCCCTGATAGGCGAAGAAGGTGGCCGGCGGCCGGGTGGTGACGGTTATCAAGTGGCCGAATCCGGCCAGGGCCTGGTACGCGGCCCGGCCCATGTAAGGCAGCCGGTCAAAGGCCACCCGGCCGGCTCCCCGCTCGACGCGGGTGGTGACCGTGTCGGTCAGGACCGTCGCGCCGGTGGCGGCGGCGATTCCGGCCGCGGCGTCCAGGCCCCTCTCCCGGAGGACCTTGCCGCCCAGCAGGATGGCCGTCGCCGGACCGGCCTCCTGGAGCAGTCGGGCCAGTCCGTTGATGACGCCCGGGTCGGCCTGGGCCGTGGGCGGCGGCGGCGCGGCCTCCAGGGCCGGGCCGGACTCGCCCCAGGCGCAGTCGGCCGGGACGATCAGGGTCGCCACCTGGCCGCCGTTTGTCAGCGACGCCCGGAGGGCCTCGAGGCCCAGGGCGGGCAGCGATGAGGCGTCCGCGGCCGAGCCGACCCAGCCGGACGTCGGTCGGGCCAGGGTGGCGATATCCGAGGTCAGCGGGGTGTCATACCCGCGGTGATAGGTGGCGTGGTCGCCGACCAGGTTGAGGAGGGGCGATCCGGCCCGCCGGGCGTTGTGCAGGTTGGCCAGCCCGTTGGACAGGCCCGGCCCCAGATGGAGCAGGGTCGCGGCCGGCTGGTCGGTCATCCGGGCGTACCCGTCCGCAGCGCCGGTGGCCACGCCCTCGAACAGGACCAGCACGGGCCGGATGGTGGGCGCCCGATCCAGGGCGGCCACGAGGTGCATTTCCGAGGTGCCCGGGTTGGCCAGGCAGAGTTCGAGGCCGCTTCGGGCCAGGGTTTGGATCAGGCTTTCGGCTCCGTTCATGTGGCCATCCGCAGTTTGATTGGTTCGGCACGCCGTCCGGCGAGTTATGATCAGATGTCCCAAGCATATCAGAAGGAATCTCCGTCTTCAGTCCCCTTTTGTTGAGAGCCGCCGCCCATCAGTCACCGGCCCTCCAACAACCCCTTCCAGCCAAGGACCGATCGTTTTTCGAGGGGTGTCCGGTGCCGCGACCTGGCGAGGCGTCATCTCCAGGCGTTGCCGGCATCGTCCCCCGGCTTACCGGGTGAGGAGAGAGCAAGGCAAAATAATACTTGTTCCCCGAAACGTGGACCGAGGGCCGTCCCCCTGGTAAAATTTGATCATGGTACGGTGAGTTGAAGATTTCCCTGGACACGCTTCCGGGCCCGCGGCCCGGCCGTCCCAAACACCAAAGGAGCGTGGTCATGACTTGGGGTCTATCGATTCGATCAAGGACGTGGGGGTTGGGTCTGGGGGCCCTGCTGCTTCTGGCCGCCGTGACCGCGGCCCTGACCGGGTGCGGCGCCTACGGGACCATGAGTCGGGCCGGAGTCACCTCAGCGGACCTGGACCGGATCCTGAAAAACCCGCAGGCCTATATCGCTTACGCCTGTGCCCCGGCACGCGGGGTGCGCGCCGGGGAATACGTGGCCCTGTACTGGGACATCCGGGGCGACAGGTTCACCTTGGTGCCGGAGAAAGTCCCGTCCCCGGAACGCCACCAGTGGACCAGGATTCCCGACGCCGACGTGGTCCGGATTTACCGGAGCATCGTGGACCTGAACCGGCAAAATGAGACCACCAAACCCGTCCTCTACCGGATCTTGAGCCATCGCGGGGAACTCATGGGCTACTACTTTTCCGCGTTCTGGGGCTCCAGCGTGGCCGTGATTCGGACCGGCCCCCATCGATACACGGTGCGTCCGGTCCGCATCGGTGATATCAACCGCCAGGAGGGGCCAACCCTCTGGGATAGTGACGAAGACTAGCCCGGAGAGGGCCGGACGCCCGCCTCAAAAAGGCGGAGCACGTCGGTTGGCTTTCCAAATAATCCGCGAGTATTGACGGGGCGCAACGGCCCCGGATCGTTCATACTGACCCATACCAGGGGTAGCAAATGGACAAGAGAGTAGGAATGATGTTGTTGACCGTTGGGCTGGTGCTGCTGTTGGCCCTGCCCGTCCTGGCCAAGAAACCGGCCAAGCCGGCGCCGATGGCCATGACCAGCCGCAACATGATGTGGGCCAACATGAGGGCCGACTGGCTCCAGCAAAGAATGGCCTTCCTGAAGCAGATGCGGCGGTTGTGGGCCCTCAAGCTCGAACTCCGGGTCCTGCTGCTCAAGGACAAGGTGAACGTCAAGGCAATCGCGGCCAAGGTCAGGCAGATCGCCGCCCAGAAGGGCAAGCTCATGCTGCAGCGGATCTTGTTCCGGCTGGCCCTGCGGAAAAAGTACCCCCAGATGGGCCTCTACCGGGGCCGGTGGGGGATGATGTCCCGCGGGATGTGGGGCCCCGGGATGATGATGGGGCCGGGCATGTACGGCCCGGGCATGATGGGCCCCGGCGGCTGGGGGATGATGCCCATGATGCGCATGATGATGCCCATGATGCGCATGATGATGCCCATGATGATGCGGATGATGCCGATGATGATGCAAATGATGCGCGGCGGCATGATGGGCCCGGGCATGATGATGGGCCCGGGCATGATGATGGGGCCAGGCATGATGATGGGGCCAGGCATGTATGGTCCGGGCATGATGGGTCCCGGGAGGTACGGTCCGGGCATGATGATGCCGGGAGTCATGCCCTGGGGCAGGCCGGGTTACATGAGGCGTTGATCATCGGATCCCGCCGTACGGGCCCGGGCGGGCGCCTGATTCCGTCCGGGCCTTTTATCAAGCCTTGTTTCCCACAGCTAACCTGTGGCGGCCAAGAGAAGGTCAATCTGACCTCGGCTCTTCACCCGGCCGACGAGTGGTCACCAAAGGCCGGACCCGAGAATAATCGGTAACTCCGTACCGGGGTGGAGGGCCACCCCGGTACGGGATCGATCAATACCTATGCCAGCCCGGGCCGTAGCCGCCTCCACCGGGGCAGGCCCAGCCCTGGTCGCCGAATTTTTGGCGGCACTGGACCAGGTACTGGTTATACATCCGACCCAGCTTGGCCTGGAGCTGGCCCACATTGTTCATGAGGGCGCGGACCTTGTTCTGGTCGGGATTGGGGTGTGACCACAGGGTCTGGAGTTCGAGCTGTTTGGCATAGAGTTGCTGCCTCAGCTTGAGCGACTTCCTCAGAAACTCGTTCCGCATCTTGGCCCAGGCCTGGTATTGTTGAGGGTTCATCCGGTTGTAGCCCTGGTAACCAGGCCCCATCCTCCCCGGGCCGTACCCATAGCCCGGCCTCATCATGCCATAGCCGTAGCCTGGCCCCATCATCCCGTACCCGTAGCCCGGTCCCATCATCCCGTAGCCGTAGCCCGGCCCCATCATGCCGTAGCCGTAGCCCGGCCCCATCATCCCGTAGCCATACCCTGGGCCATAGCCGCCCCGGTACTGGGCGGCGGCCGGCAGGGCCGCCAAGGCGAGTATGGCCAAAGCAGCGATTGCTATTAATATCTTTTTCATCTCAAACCTCCTCTGAGGGTTGGTTGTTATCCACTTTTTCATCCCCTCGGCCTCAGGCGGACCGGGCGCCCAGTTTCAGGAACCGGGCATTGACGGCCACGATGACCGTGGACAAAGACATCAGGACCGCGCCCATGGCCGGACTGAGCAGGACGCCGACCCCGAACAGAACGCCCGCCGCCAGGGGGATGGCAAAGGCGTTGTAGCCCGTGGCCCAGACCAGGTTCTGGACCATCTTGCGGTAGGTGGCCCGGGAAAGCTGAATCAAGGACACGGCGTCCAGGGGATTGCTCCGGACCAGGACGATGTCGGCCGTCTCGACCGCCACGTCGGTCCCGGCCCCGATGGCGATGCCCACGTCGGCCTGGGCCAGGGCCGGGGCGTCGTTGACCCCATCTCCGGTCATGGCCACGGTCAGCCCCCGCCCCTGAACTTCCTTGACCTTGTTCGCCTTCTCCTCGGGCAAGACCTCGGCGAAGAACTCGTCCAGACCCAGTTCGTCCGAAACCCATCGGGCCACCCGCCGGTTGTCGCCGGTGAGCATCATCACCCGGACGCCCATTTCCCTGAGCCGTTTCACGGCCTCCTGGGACTCGGGCCGGATGATGTCGGCCAGGGCGACGGCGCCGGCCGGCTCGCCGTCCAGGAGCACGAACACCACGGTCTTGCCCGCATCAAAGAGCCCGCCCACCTTCTCGGCCGGAAAACTCAAGTCGGCCTCGCTGAGGTAGCGCGGGCTGACCACCATGACCTGACGCCCTTCGACTTCGGCCTGGGCCCCCTTGCCAGGGATTGCCTTGAAGTCATGGGGTTCAGGCGGATTTTGGTGCGCCCCGGCAATCGCCCGGGCGATGGGGTGCTCGGACCAGCCTTCCACCGCGGCCGCGTACCGCAACAACTCCTCCTCGGAAAGCCCTGACCCGAACAGGACCACGTCCGTCACCCCGAATTCGCCCTTGGTCAGGGTGCCCGTCTTGTCGAACAAAACGGCCTGGATGTTTCGGGCCCGCTCAAAGGCGGTCCGGTTTCTGATCAAAAAACCATTGGCCGCGGCCAGGGCGGTGGACACGGCCACCACCAGGGGAACGGCCAGCCCCAGGGCGTGGGGGCAGGTGATGACCATGACCGTGACCACCCGCTCCAGGGTGAAGGCGAATCCCCGACCGGCCAGGATCAGCCAGGCCAACAGGGTGACCGTACCGGCCCCCAGGGCGATGAAGGTCAGCCATTTGGCCGCCCGATCGGCCAGGTCCTGGGTCCGGGATTTGCTCTGCTGGGCCTGGTTCACCAGGTCGATCACCTGGGACAGAAACGATTCCCCGCCCGTCTTCTGAACGGTCACCGTCAGGGCGCCCTCGCCGTTGACCGCGCCGCCGATGACCACGTCCCCCTGGGCCTTTTCCACGGGCATGGATTCACCGGTGAGCATGGCCTCGTTGACCGAGGACCGGCCGTCCGCCACCTCGCCGTCGGCCGGGATCTTCTCCCCCGGGCGAACCAGCACCCGGTCCCCTGGTTCAAGTCTATCGACCGGCACCTCGGTTGTCGAACCGTCCTCCCGGAGCAAGTGGGCGTCCTTGGGCATCAGCTTGGCCAGTTCCTCCAGGGCCCGCGAGGCGCCCATGACCGAGCGCATCTCGATCCAGTGGCCGACGAGCATGATGTCGATCAGGGTGGCCAGCTCCCAGAAGAAGACCTTGCCCGAGAGCCCGAAGGCGACCACGCTCGAATAGACGTAGGCCACGGTTACCGCCAGGGCGATCAGGGTCATCATCCCCGGGCTGGCCTTGCGAAATTCGTCGAGCATGCCCTTCAGAAACGGCCAGCCGCCGTAGAAATAGATGACCGAGGACAGGGCGAACAAGACGTAGATGTCACCCGGAAACCGCAGGGCCGCCTCCAGGCCGAAAAAGGACCTCAGCAGGGGCGACAGCAGGACCACGGGCGCGGTCAGGGCCAGGCAGATGAAGAAGCGCCGCCTGAAGTCGGCCACCATGTGGGCGTGATGGTCTTGATGGCCGGCCGCCCCGCCGTGGCCCTGGTGGCCGGCATGGTCGCCGTGGTGTCCTGGGGACTGGTGATGTTCCGGTGGATGTTCGGCCCGACCGTGGCCGTGATCATGGGCCTGGTGATGATCCATGGTTACCCCCTCACCGGCCCGGCGACGGGCGCCGGGGCCAGGTAATCAGTCTGTCGAGTCTCCTCCTGCCTTGTTTTCATTTTCGATCTCTCCCCCATCGTCCGGTATCCGGACCACCAGGACCCCGGTTCCTGAATGCCGAACCAGCGAGATGGCCACGCTGCCGAACAGGAACTCCTGGGTCTTGGTGGTGTTGTGCTTGCCGACGACCACCGTGTCGTAGCCGTTACTCTCGATCTCGGCCATGATCACCTCGGACAGGCGCTGGCCCTTGACCGCGGCCTGGGTCTTGACCTTGATCGCCTCCGGCGGAAGCCCGCCCGAGAGCAGAATCTCCCGGGCGCGGTTGAGGGCCGTTTCGCCCTGCCCGGTCAGGCTGGCGTATTGGGCCGTGGATTCCGCGGACGTGGCGGCGAAGTCCTCGCTCTCGACCGGGGCCACCCAGAGCAGGGTCACCTCGATCCCGGGCAACAGGGCCATCACGTCGGAAAAATACTTGGCCGCGTACAGTCCCGACGAGGTCTGATCCACGCACAGCAGAAATTTCCGTCCATATTCGGTGGTCCGGTAGGGGGTGCTGGTGCGCCGGACAAAACCGGCCTTGGTGTCGCCGTAGGCCCCGGCCAGAAACCCGGCCAGGTTGAAGACGAGGATCTGCAGGGCGTTGCCGATCCAGCCCCCGATCGAGGTCCCCACCGGGGCCATGTGGTGGACTGAGGTCTGGTACAGGGCCAGCCCGAAGACATGAGGCAGATAGATCAGCGAGACAGACACCGAGCAGGTCAGCCCCCAGGCCCGACCCGACCATAACCCGGCCAGGACGATCGGGATCAGGTACAACTCCCGGAAGATGACGTGCCAGGGCTGTTCCCAGGGGGCGGTCAGGTAATGCAGGGCGGTCACCACCAGGACCATGACCACGATGAGCAGGAACTTGAGTCGGTTCATATTCTTCCTCTGAAAAACGATGACCTGGGAGGCCGCTGGGCCGCCAACGAGGTCGAGCCCCCCGGGCCGGGCATCAACGGGGGAACGGTTGTTTTCCGGTCTCCTCGATCGGACCACGGTCCCGGGCGGGTGCCGCATCCCGCCCGTCCAAGGGCAGGACCACCCGGAAGACCGCGCCCCGGGGCTGGTTGGCCGTAATTTCCAGACGGCCGCCGTGGGCCTGGACGATTTTTTGCACCACGGGCAGGCCCAGCCCGGTGCCGTCCTTTTTGGTGGTGACGAACGGGTTCAAAATCTCTTGCCTAGAGGCCTCGGGGACGCCTTCCCCCTGGTCGGCCACCTCGACCCAGGCCTCCTTGCCCTGGCGGGAGAGGCTGACCTTCACCTCTCCCCCCGGCGGGGAGGCCTGGACCGCGTTGACCACCAGATTGAGCAGGGCCTGTTGCATCCGCCCAGGGTCCAAGCTGAGCGGGCCCAGCGAGTTCATCGACAGTCCCCGAAGGGTCACGCCCCGCTGGGCGGCCAGGTCGGCCGCCAGCTCGACCGTTTTATCGACCACCCCCAGAAGCCGCTCCCTGACCGGCCGCAGTTTAAGGGGCTGGGAGAAGTCCAGCATCTCCTTGACCATGGCCTCCAGACGGGCCGTCTGGTCGATGATGATATCCAGTTTTTTGCAATGCCGCTCGTCGAGCGGCAGGCCCTGGCGGACCTGGGTCGCAAAACCGCCGATGGCCATCAAAGGTGTCTTCATGTCGTGGGCCACGGCCGAGACGGCCTCGCCCATGGCCGCCAGACTTTCGGCCCGGCTGAGCTGCTCCTGGTGCCGTCTCTCCCGCTGGCGCAGGAACCCGACCAGGACGGCCACGACGTTGAACAGCCCGATTTCCATCAGGTCGCTGAAGAAACCGGGCGACCAGACCTCCCGGGACAGCATCACGAACGGCAGATAGATCGCCGTGACGGCCAGGGAGGTGACCAATCCCCCCTTCAGGCCGAACCAGAAGCCGGCCAGGATCAGGGGCAGGAAGTAAAGCAGCCGATAGGCCAGGTGCCGGGTGGCCTGGTAGTCGTTGGTCAAATAGTGGAGAACGCTGATCCCGGCCACCAGCACCAAAATCAGACCTGCCCGGAACCACGGTCTCCCGAATAGTCCGGGGCCTTCCCGGCCGTTGTCCTGATTGAGGTTCATTGGCGGTATGGATACTCCCCCTGCGCCCCGGGCCGGCGCTCCAGGTCATTCAGGTCTCGCCTCGACCAGGCCCGAATCTCCCGATGGTGACCGGTCAAGTCGGCAAGAGTTGTGCCGAGATCGATCCCGGGGTGGTTACACCCTGAATTCTCCATTTGATCAATAAAAATACCAGAACTGGCCCATCCCGGCCACAGGAGGGCTCGGGGACGCTTGGGAAAAAAATAAACAGTACCGGGCCGGAAACTGTGGGCAATGTATATTTCTTATCCACCCGCCAACGGCCCAGGAACAGGACCGCCCCCCTGGAAACGATCTTTCCCGCGGCCACATGGAAGCAAAAGGCCCTGGCCCAAACGGCCCATCCGGGACGCCGTGGGTCATGGGGCGGCGGAGGTCCCCTCGCCTGATTGGATCGAATCTTCCTTGGCCTCGGCCGCCCAGGTCCGGATGGTCTGGATCTCGTCGTCGGGCAGGCACAGGAATTCCAGAAATTTTTGGT
>CAZMVB010000015.1:0-6841 GCA_964569795.1 uncultured Desulfarculales bacterium
CCAGTCTCCAGACTCAAAACCGTAAACAACCTGTTTGACAATTACACCTAGGGGCGAAGCCCCTAAGTGGCGGGGGATTCCAAAGGGGCCTCGCTATTGAGGCCCCTTTGGCCCTGGGGGTGTGGGGGCTGGGAGAAGCCCCCACATCACGAGATGCTCTTAGTCCTTTAAACAGGAAAATAGGGACAGCCACCTATTTTTCAGTTAGTCCTTGTTGACTTTGAACGCCCAGAAAAAAATAGGAGGCAGTCCCTATTTTCCTGCCGCGGCGCGAGTGCGCCCTAACCACTATTAAACAATACTCGGATCCTTGATCTTGCGGTAGTACGAGGCCGAGGTGTAAAGCGCCGCCAGGGGATTGTGGCCGGTCACCCTATCCTTGACCGCCAGCACGGTCGTCGGCGCCTGGGCGTATTTGAAAAACAATGAGTCGTGCCCCACGCACAGGCCCAGCAGGACGTTGAAGTCCGTGCCTTCTTCATTCAACAGCCGGGCCTGAAACACGGGATTGCACATGGACTCGTCCGTGTTGATGTTGATCTTCTGGTCGTCAGCGATCCCGATCAAATCCTTGGAGGTCCGGCCGGCCTTGCAGCAGATCGAGACCACCTCGAAGCCCCACTCCTGGAAAATATCCGTTGCCAGCGCGGCCTCCCGGGCCAGGCCGATGCAAAAGGCCAGACCCAGCCGGTGGTACCCCATCTTCCGGGCGAACTCGCCGATCTCGACGATCCGGGTCTTGGTCGGCTGCATGACATAGGGTTGCTGATCCCGGTTGGCGTAGCACTCGGCCTCCTGGATCGAGGCCTGGCGGGCGAACTCGCGCACCGCCGGGTCGTCGTAGGCCTGGTTGGCCTCGGCCACGACCCCGGCCGAGACCAGGGTCGGACACCCCTTGCCGCCCTGCCCGGACTCGACCAGGCACACCCGCTGAGGCGTCTCGATCCCGCACCCGGCGCAGGCCGCCAGCCGTTCCTTGTCAGCCACGTCTGATCCTCCATCAATTACCCGGTGAAACCAAACCGTTGACCAACAACAAACTTAATCCCGCGAACCAACCCTGTCAAACGCGCCTGGCCGTCAAATCCTTGGCCGCCGGCGGCCCGGCACGCCTCGAATTCCGGCCAGGGCCGGCCGCCGGCCCGGTTGACACCCCTGACCGGGCATGCCATAAACTGAGACTCAGGATGACCACGCGGGGCAAAACTCTCTGGGGCGTCTTGATCGTGGCGGCGGTGCTCATTGCCGGAGCGGTGGTCGCCTGGCAACGTTTGGGTCCGAAACCCACGGCCGTCCGCCCCGTTCCCCGCAAACCAGGGGCCGGGCCGGCCATGGTCCGGAAAAAACCCGCGGCCCGACCCGAGCCGCGGCCCGTGCGGTTGACCGTCTCGGCCGCGGCGGCCCGGCTGTTGCCGGCCAAACCGGTCCTGTTCGTCAGCCTCGAGGGCCTGGACGCCATGATCGGGACGATCGAGGCCTCGAAGTGGTGGCGATCGGTCCGGGCCCGCCTCCTGGCCCATCCGGGCGTGGCCGGGGCCTGGCGCCGGTTTCTCGAGTCCTACCGCCAGCACCTGGGCGGCCGGGATTTCACGGCCGACGTGTCGCTCTGGCGGCGTCTGCTGGGCCGTCAGGTCTGCCTGGCGATTTACATCAAGGGCCCGGCGGCCGGGTCGAGGCACCGGAAGGTCGTCTATGCCCTGGCCTTCACCGGGCCCCGGGGCGACCCCCCGCAACGGGTCCTGGACCGGATCAGGGACTTTTTAGGGGCGATCCTCAAGGCCCCCCTGACCTGGCAGACCGCCGGATCGGGCCCGTCCTCGATCAGGACCCTGACCGGCCCGGGGTTGCATCTCCACTTCGCGGTCCTGCCCGGGCAACTGTTTTTCATGTCCAATGACCGGGGCCTGCTGTCCGGCCTGAACCAGGCCGGCGCGGGCGACGCGGCCGGGCGCCTGGCCGGCGACGGGCGTTACCGGGCCCTGGTCAGGGCCGCCCCCCGGGACAAACGGCTGGCCCTGTTCCTGCGCCTGGAGCGCGTCCTCCCCTTTCTGGTCGGGACGCTCAAGGGCGACGACCTCACGGTGCGCATTGTCCGCTCGATCAGCGGCCTGCAATTGACCTCCACCGGGCCGCTGACCCGGTTGACTCTCTTTTTCCGTCCCGGGGCGGTCTCCAGCGTGCTCGGGCCCGGCCGCGGCGGGGCCGGCCTGACCACGACCGATCTGCTGCCCGGATCGCCCCTGATCTACCTCGGCCTGAGCGGTCCCCGGTGGGTCAAGCTGTTGCACCGCTGGAAATGGGAATCCGGGCCCGGCCGGCCGGGGCGGGGCCGGGTGGACCGCGCCATCCAGCGGGTCCTGGGCCTGCCCGGATTGGACCGGGTGCTGGACCTGCTGGACGGCGAGGCGGCCCTGGCCGTGATGGGCCTGGCCTCGGGGGGACTTCCCCGGATCGTCACCTTTGTCCGGATGAAGGACCGGGCCGTGGCCCGAACGCGCCTGCCCTGGCTGATCGAGACCCTGAAGCGGGGTCCCCTGGGCGGCGAGGTCTTGTGGCGCACCCACCAGGCCGGGCCGGCGACCATCCCCTATGTCATCGCGCCCGTGGTCGGGGCCGTGGGGGCCATAGCCACCGGGCCTTATCTGGTGTTCAGCAATGACCTGGGTTCGTTGGGCCGTCTTCTGGGATCGGCCCGGGCCGAAACGACCCTGTTCTGGGGCTATCTCCGCAGCCGGAAAGAGGTCAACTTCCTGTTCGGGGCGGACACGGCCCGGCTCCTGGACCTGGCCCCCAGTCTGATGAACCAGTTGGGGCCGGTCTTGAAGGTCTGGGGCCGGAGGAGTTGGCCGGCCTGGCTGCCCGCCGCCCTGGACTGGGCCCGGGTGTGCCGGGCCATGGTCGCCTGGGCCCGATGGGACGGACGGCGCCGGGCCCTGAGCCTCGGCCTGAAGTTCTGGCTGGCCGATCGCCAGGTCAAGCTGAAACTGCCCGGGGCCAAGTGACTGATCCAAGCCCCTGTATTGATGATCCAATTCTGACGGACGCCTCGAACTCCGAGACCGGGTCATCGGTCTCGGACCCACTTGACAGGCCATCGTCATATTCTCTACGATGAAACGACCCGAGGCCCAGCAACCCGCTGCCCGCGCGACCTTTTTGTCGTTGGGAGACATTGATGAGCCCCAAAGGAATCCAACTCATCGGCACCGCGGCCGTCGTGGCCGTGGCGATCGTGGCGATCGTCATCGGCCTCGTGGTCAGGCCCGTCGCCGTGGTCCCGGACCCGGCCCGGTACATGCCGGGCGACCCGGTGGCCTTCATCGGGATGAATGGCTGGGCCGAAGTGGTCCAGCGGATCGAAGACTCGGAGTGGTGGCGTTCGCTGTGGTCCCGAATCCAGGGGGACAAACGGGTCAAGGCGGCCCTGAAGAACTTCGAGTTGCGTTACCGTCGCCGCTTCCAGACCACGATTCAGTCCCATCTGCGGCGGCTCCAGACCCTGCTGGGGGGACGGATCTGGATCGGGTTCTATTCCGGGCTCCGGGGTATTTCCCTGCTGGCGGCCGTCCGGCCCCGCCGGTCGGTGTCCCTGGACGAGGTCCTGGCCCGGCTTCGCCGGTTCAGCGAAAACCTGGGGCACAAGACCCCGCCGGCCAAATGGATCACCCACCAGGGCCGCCGGTTCCGGCAACTGCGCCTGGCCGGACGGACGGTCTATGTGTTCTCGCCGGACCGCAAGACGATCTTCGTCTCTTTCAGCCGTCGCTTGATCCAGCAGGTCATCGTTCTGGTCCAGGGTAAAAAGGCCCCCCGGCTGCTCGACGACCCCCTGTACCGGCTGATCGCCGGGGCCCGGCTGCGCCGGCTGCGGGCCTTCATCCGCTGGGACAAGCTGCCGGCCCGGAAGAGGACCGGCGAGGACATCCTTCACCAGGTCCTGGATACGATCAAGTCCGTGCGCCTGGTCTCGAATCTGATCGAGACCGTGGTGAGCGTGGACTTTCGACCGGGGACGGCGACCAGCCTCCTGGGCGGGGGCCTGCCCGGGGCCGTGCTCAAGTCCCCCTCCCTGCTGCCCCGGTCCCCGCTGGTCTATTTCGGGTCGTGCGGCCATCGTCTGTCCCGGGTCTGGAAGGGCCTCCTGGCGGCGGATACCCCCGGTCAAAAGGCCCTGATGAAGCTGGACCGGGACCTGGGCCGGACCTTCGGGGTCTCCGGCCTGGCCGAGCTTCTCGACCGGACCGGCAACGAGGCGGCCGTGGCCGTCCTGGGCCTGCACCCGGGTCCGCTGCCCCTGCCCCAGGTCCTGGTCCTGGTCCGGATGAAGGACGAGAAAACCGCCCGGACGTTCATGCCCCGAATGGTGGCGGCGCTCAAGAAGCACCGGGACCTGGGCCGCCTCGTCTTCGAGACGCGGCGGGCCGGCGGACGGACAATACACTACATCACCGTGCCCCGGGTGGGCCGGGTGGGCGCCGTGGACATCGGACCGTTCATCGTGGCGAGCAACAACCTCGATCTGCTGCGGGACACCATCGAGCGCCGCCATGCCGACCCCACGGCCGTGTGGCACGAGGCGCTCCGGATCCAGCATCCGTCCACCCTGCTGTTCCTCGACCTGACCCAGATCCTCCGGCTGGCGCCCGATTCATTGCCCTACCTGGCCCCCTGGCTGCGGCTGCCCCGCCCTGTCCTGGACGAGTTGCCCCAGACGGTCCAGGCCGCGATCAACGTCCTCTCCTTTTTGAAAGGCGTGACCCTGTGGACGCGGTGGGAGGCCAAAAAGCGGGAGTTGACCCTGGGACTCAGGCTCAGCCTGGCCGACGCCGAGGTGACCTCGAACCGGGTGGGGGAGGCCCTGTTCCTGTCGTACTTCACCCCGGCCAGGAGCCGCCTCGGGCCGGTCAAGGCCGGCGGCCGACCCAAACCGAAGTAGCCGGAAGCATGCGGTCCGGGAACCCGCGGCCGCGGAGTGCGGTTTGACCGACAACAGGGTTACCCTGGTCAGATATGCCGGAACCCCCGGGACCAGTGAAATGAAACCGCGTCTTGACAAGTGGCTGCTGATCGCCTGTCTGGCGGTGCTGACCGTCGCCCGGGGCCCCTCTCCGGCCCCGGCGGCGGACCAGCCCATATTCGAAGCGGCCAAGGCGGGGAACGTGGCCCGGCTGAGGGAAATCCTGAAGTCCGAGCCCTCGGCCCTGACCCTGACCGATCTCGTCCTCTCGGCCTCGCCGCTGCACTGGGCGGTCATCAACGGTCACCGGGCGGCGGCCTTTTTTTTGCTCAACCGGGGCGCCCCGGTCAAGGTCCGGGACAAGGCCGGCTTCACGGTCCTGCACTACGCCGCCTACGCCGGACTTCCCGAGGTGGCCTCGGCCCTCATCGACCGCGGGGCCGACGTCAACGCCGTCAGCGGCTGGCTCGGCGTGACCCCGCTCCACCTGGCCGCCCTGAAGAACCGGATCATGGTCGCGGCGGTCCTGCTGGCCCGCGGGGCCAGGGTCAACATCCGGGACAAGCGGGGCCGCACCGCGAGGCAATATGCCCTGCGCCGGGGCTACTGGATGTTCGCCGCCCTGCTGTCAGGGACAAGATGAAAGGGGATCATGGACGACCTCGACCGCTTTCTTGACCAACGCCTCACGGCCCGGGCGTACGCCCGGACGGCGTTGACCCCCGAACAGCGGGATCTGCAGCGGGCCGCCCGGGAGTTCGCCCAGGCCGAGTTCCCGGGGATCATCACCCCTGACCCGGCCACTGAAAAGACCTTTCCCGCGGACCTGTTCGCCGCTTACGCCGAGCTGGGCCTGACCGCCGTGGACGCGGCCGAGGAGTACGGCGGGGCCGGCTATGGTTTGACCGAAAAAGTGCTCTGCATCGTCGAGGACTGCCGGGCCGACTCGACCATCGGCATGGCCTTCTCCCTGGTGAGCATCATCTCGGACGTGCTGGCCATCGCCGGCGATGAAGAACAGAAACGACGCTGGCTGCCCCGGCTGGCCCAGGGCCGCTGTTTCCCGGCCATCAGCCTGACCGAACCCGATCACGGCAGCGACCTGACCAGGTTCAACACCCGGGCCGAAAGGGACGGCGACGGATTCGTCATCGACGGCACCAAGGTCTTCACCACCTACGGCCTCGAGGCCGCCTACTTCATCGTCGCCGCCCAGACCGACCCGGAGGCCCCGAATTATGCGGGCTTCTCGACCATCCTGGTCGAGCGGGACCGCCCCGGGGTCAGC
The DNA here is from genome assembly GCA_964569795.1 of uncultured Desulfarculales bacterium. Lineage (GTDB taxonomy): Bacteria > Desulfobacterota > Desulfarculia > Desulfarculales > JAHJDS01 > JAHJDS01. Next base: position 6,246 of record CAZMVB010000015.1, read on the forward strand.
GTGGCCAGCCTGGGGGACAAGCTGGGGATCAAGATGACCTCCAGCGCCGAGGTGGTCTTCTGCGGGGTCCGGGTGCCCCGGGAAAACCTGGTCGGCGAACTGAACCGGGGTATCGAGACCCTGAACCGCTTTTTCGCCAAGTCCCGCGTGAAAATCGCGGCCCAGGCCCTGGGGGTGGCCCTGGGGGCCCTCGACGCGGCCGAGCAATACGCCACCCGCCAGCGGCGGCAGACCGGACGCTTCATCGCCCAGTACCGGCCCGTGGCCGAGATGCTCCGCTTCTCCCATCAGGCCGTGGACCGGATGTGGAAGCTCGTCCTCCGGGCGGCCCGCAACTACGACGCCGGCGGCCCCTTCGAGCCGACCTTCCTGGCCGCCCTGGCCAAGCGGGACTGCTCGACCCTGGCCGAGACCGTCGTCCGCAACTGCCTTCAGATCTTCGGCGGCTACGGCTACATGCGCGAGGGCAATCCGGCCGACGTGGAACGCCGTCTCCGGGACGTGATCATCACCACCATCTACGAGGGCACCAACCAGATCATGGACCTGATCATGCGCAGCCACCTGCGCCACCACCCCCACGACCGGCACTTAAT
>CAZMVB010000015.1:6941-102755 GCA_964569795.1 uncultured Desulfarculales bacterium
TGGACCTGATCATGCGCAGCCACCTGCGCCACCACCCCCACGACCGGCACTTAATTTATTGGTAGGAATGGAGGATCATATGGATCGAGATCAACTGGTCGAAGTCATCGGTCGGCGGCTCGAACTCTCCCCCGAGGAGTGGGAACGGGTCAAGACCGAGCCCCGGTTCCAGCGCCTGTTCGACAGCGCCCTGGCCGCCTCCAAGTACCGCCTGGTGGCCGAGGTGGTCGAGTCCAAGGGCTGCCACTCTGGTCACGTCGTCGGGCAGCGGTTATACTTTGATTCGAGCGGAAACCTGCTGACCGATCAGGCGCCCAAACGAGTCTGCATGTTCCTGACGCCCAACCTGGCGGTCCTGATCAACGCCTTTTTCGAAAACCTGATGAACGGCCGGGACCCCAACGAGGTCATGTTCAACCGCACCGGCTGCTTTGATGTCGGTCCCATGTGCGGCGGCTGGGGCCACGTGACCTTGGAGGTCCGAGCTGAGGAGAAAACGTGAAGACCCTGAAACTTGCGGCCGGACTGGTCCTGGTGATCGGCGGACTGGTGGTGATCGGTCTGGCCTTCTGTGTGTCGGGCCAAACCCCGGCCGGGGCCGTCCCGGCCTGAACCTCGAACTACGGGCTCGCCGTGGCGGGCCTGGGCGTGACCCTGGCCGGGGCAATGCTCCTCTCCCGGGGGCGCCGGAAAGAACATGGTCCCGAGGAAAAATAAGGGGGCTCAGCGGCCGTGACCCGAATTGAGACAGAGGTCGTCACCATCGGCCTGGGGATGACCGCGGCCTTTGCCCTGAAGGCTGACCGGACGGTCCTGATCGACGCCGGCAATCCGGGCCATGAGGGAAAAATCCTCGACAAGCTGGCCCGGGCCGGGGTGATCCCCGGTGACGTGTCGCTGATCCTGATCACCCACGGCCACGCGGACCATTTCGGGGCGGCGGCGGCGTTGAAAGAGGCCACCGGCGCGCCGGTGGCCGTGCACCGGGCCGACGCCGAGGCCCTGCGCCAGGGACGCAATCCGCCGGTCATCCCCCGGAGCTGGACGGCCCGGTGGCTGAAGTGCCTGCTGGGACGGTTCGTCCCGGGCAGCGGGCCGCCCGTCGAGCCGGACATCCTGCTGGACGGGGAAACGGTCCTGGACCGGTTCGGCGTGGCGGCCCGGGTCATTCCGACCCCGGGTCACACGCCCGGTTCAATTTCAATTCATCTGCCCGGCGGGCCGGTCATCGTCGGCGACTTGATCCGCGGCGGGCTGCTTTGCCGCCGGCGGCCCCTTCCCCCCTGGGTGGCCGACGATCCGGACCAAAACCGGGACAGCGTCCGCGCCGTCCTGGACCTGGCCCCGACGACCATCCTGGCCGCCCACGGCGGGCCCTTCGACCCGGCGGCGGTCAGCAAATGGCTGGGGACAAAAAGGAATTAGTTTGTGTAGCCATACCTAATACAAACTCTATTCAGCTCGATTGAAATATTTTCATATTATTGGCAGATTTTTCTTGACTGAGGCGAGGTTAATAATTATTATTTAATTAGGCAGGTAAGTGCGGGAGTTACTATAGGTCGCCGGGAGACGGCGGCAGCGCAAGTTGCGTGGGATCCTATAGCCCGGGACCTGCCTCATTCTTTTTGTAATTCCATTAACCAGCTAAGTTCAGGATCATTTTGGCAAACAAGCAATGCTTCAGCAGGCCAAAGCTTAAGTCCATACCCCATAATCGTTCCTTTGTGCTTGTAAGCTGTTGTTTTAAGCATTTCGGCATACCGCGGTTCAACATAACCGAAGGGATTTTTTTCTAATGCCCTGAAAAATCCGCTCGCAACTGCATCTGCCAACTGAAGGCCCATTCGTTTTCCTGGTGAAAAGGATTTAATTTGGTCGGCATTTATTATATCCCAAACAATTCTAACGTCGTCAGTATCGCTTTTTGCCTTTAATATATTCATATATTTCTTTAGTTCGAAATATGACATTCCGGACCGATTGGAAAAAACAAGTGCCACAGTGCCATCGTTTGGATCATCCTTTTTTCGTTGTTCTCTACAAAACCATGACAACCTTTCTAGCAACATACGAGTTGCATAGAAATAGAGATTATACCTTTCGCCGAACAACTCCCTTTCATTTATGCTAGGCTTATATACACATACGGATATATGCCTTATTCTTTGCTTATTCAGTTCTCCAACAAAATATACTTTCTGCTCATGTTTTAAGTCCCTGAAATGCAAAACCTTATTTGTAGGCTTATTCAAATTAATCCTTATAGTGTCAACAAGTTTAACAGTTTCTAAATCAGATTCTCTTCGGGTAATTAGGGCAGAAATAACAAACCAATCACTACTGCCATTTCCAAATTTGAAACCTTCTCAGCCGGCGTCATCTATGTAAGCAATGAAGGAATGTGACAATACACTTGTCTCCGAAAATGCAACTTAGAACTTTCCTTCCTGGACCAGGCTCAAGAACGATCTATTGTCGGGATACTTGGTCAGGGTCTCGGCCAGCTTCTCGGTGGCCTGCTCGGGGCGGAGCTTGAGCAGGGCCCGGCGGATGAGGGGCACCGTCTCCCGTTCCAGGTCGTCGAACAGCAGCTCCTCCTTGCGGGTGCCGCTCTCGGCGATGTTGACCGCCGGCCAGATGCGCCGATCGGCCATCTCCCGGGACAGGCTCAGTTCCAGGTTCCCGGTCCCCTTGAACTCCTGGAAGATCAGTTCGTCCATGCGCGAGCCGGTGTCCACCAGGGCCGTGGCGACGATGGTCAGCGAGCCGGCCTCCTCGGTGGCCCGGGCCGAGCCGAAGATCTGGCGCGGCGCCTCCATGGCCTTGGCGTCCAGGCCGCCGCTCATGGTCCGGCCGCTGTTCTGGGCCTGGTTGAAGGCCCGGGCCAGCCGGGTGACCGAGTCCAGGATGACGAACACGTGCTGGCCCACCTCGACCCGGCGCCGGGCGGCGGCGGTCATCAGGGTGGCGATCCGGCGGTGATTGGCCGGTTCCTGGTCCATGGAGCTGGCCACCACCAGCCCCTCGATGGACCGGCGCATGTCGGTCACCTCCTCGGGCCGCTCGTCCACCAGCAGGGCGATGACCGAAAGCCCCGGCTGATTGGCGCTCATGGCCTGGGCCATCTGCTTGAGGAGCATGGTCTTGCCCGTCCGCGGCGGGGCGACGATCAGGCCCCGGGCGCCCCGCCCCAGGGGGGTGATCAGGTCCACCAGGCGCATGGCCGCCGGCCCGCCCTCGGTCTCGAGCCGGAGGCGCTCGGTGGGCGAGATGCTGGTCAGGTGATTGAACTTGGGCAGCCGGGCCGCCTCGGCCGGGGGCAGGGCGTTGACCGAGACCACGCCCTTGACCGCCCGCCCGCCCCGGGGACCGGGCCCGATCTCGGCCTCGATCTCCTGGCCCGGTCGCAGCCGGAAACGTTTGATCAGCGCCTGCGAGACAAAGGGGTCCTCCGGGGTGATTTGGTAGTTGTTGTCCAGGCTCCGCAGAAAACCGAAACCCTTGGTGGACAGATCGAGCAATCCTACGACTGTCTTGGAATTAGACAACGGCAGCCTCTTCCGAAACCGGCCCGCAATCGGGTGTTGGGGGTGATCATCGCCTCCGGGCGTCAGGGGCCAAGCCCCGGGGAGGCCTCGTCCCCGCCGCCCGTCCTGGGTTAACACTCATCGAATCTACACGTCACCGCTCGACCGGCCCTCGGGCTTATCCTTGCCGGGACAATCAGAATCAGCGCCGGTCGCGCCATCTAGTGTGGGTTGGAACCTGAATGACCCCGTCAACCTGCCCGGCCCTCCCGGGGACCGGCCCGCGGTCGGCCGAGCGGACGGCGTCCTGATTAGTGAATCAAAAGCATTATAACCCAGGTTTTCCCAAAAGGCCAGCGTTGACAGCCGGCCCCTGGGACCGGTAAGGTTGGCTGGAGGCGCATTGGGTCGGAATATGGACCAAAATCATGACCTTGAAATAGCATCTCGGCCCCTTAGGGGCCCGGGAGATGCCCGGGTCCCGCCGGCCGGGGGTGATCGATGACGGGGATCATCACCCTGACCACCGACTTCGGCCTCGGCCATTACGTCGGGCAGATGAAGGGGGTCATCGCCAAGCACTGCCCCGGGGCGACGGTCATCGACCTGACCCACGACCTCGAGCCCCAGAATCTGATCCAGGGGGCCTGGGTCCTCAAGACCAGCCTGCCCCATTTTCCGCCGGGCACGATCCACGTGGTGGTGGTCGATCCCGGCGTGGGCAGCGACCGCCGGGCCCTGGCGGTCAAGACCTCCCGGGGGGTGCTCGTCGGGCCGGACAACGGGGTCCTGTGGCCGGCCATGTCCGCCGGGGGCCCGGCCGGGTCCTGGCTGGCCCGCGAGATCACCGTCTCCTTTCGGGACCAGACCAGCCGCACCTTTCACGGCCGGGACCTGTTCGCCCCGGCCGCGGCCCACCTGGCCGCCGGCGGGGACATGACCGGCTTCGGACCGCCGGTCCTCGATCCGATCCGGCTCGATCTGCCCCCGCTCCGGCGGATCAAAGGGACCCTCCGGGGCGAGGTCCTGTTCGCCGACCGGTTCGGCAACCTGATCACCAACCTGGATCAGGTCACCACCCGGGCCTTCCTCTCCGGCCGCCAGGCCCGGGTCAAGATCAAGGGCGGCCCGGACCTGCCCCTGGTTGCGACCTACGCCCAGGTGGCCCCGGGGGAACCCTGCGCCCTGTTCGGCAGCTCGGGCTACCTCGAGATCGCCCTCAACCAGGGCCACGCCGGACGACATTTCGGTTACCGGCCCTCGGCCGGACCGGCCGTCAGCCTCGAGCCCGAGAAATGACCGTGACCCCGACCGACTCAATCCCCACCGGACCGGAATTCCGGGCCTGGGTCGAGGCCAAAAAGGGGCGGGGGCGGGCCGAAATCGACGGCCATGACCTTTGCTATCTGGACCTGGGACCGGGCCGGCCGCTCATGCTGCTGCACGGTTTCATGGACACCGGTTACACCTGGCATCGGATCGCCCCGGACCTTGTCCGGCGCGGCTTCAGGATCATCGCCCCGGACCTGCCCGGCTTCGGCGGGTCCCTGACGCCCCCGGACTTCGGTTTCGAGCCGGGGGACATGGTCCGGGTCCTGGTCCGGTTGATGGACCACCTGGGCGTGGACCGCTGGTTCATGGGCGGCAACTCCCTGGGCGGCGGCCTGTCGTTGCTTACGGCCCTGGACTTTCCCGACCGGGTGGCCGGCCTGGCCGTGCTGGACCCGGCCTGTTACCAGATGCACCTGATCTGGACGCTGCGGCTGCTCAAGTCCCGGCTTCTGGGTCCGCTGGCCACGGCCGCCTTGAACCGGCCCCTGATGCGCTGGGCGAGCCGGAACCTGGCCTTTGACCCGAGGGCCGTGGACGAGGATTTCATCGACGAGGTGGTCCGGCCCCTGAAGCGGCCCGACTACCGGCGAAACCTGAGGACGGTCCTCCGGGTCTTTGACCGGCCCGAGGTCCACGCCCTGACCGCCGATTACCCGAGGATTGCCGCCCCGGCCCTGATCGTCTGGGGCCGGCAGGACGGGCTTGTTCCGCTCCACCTGGGCCGGCGGCTGGCCGGGGATCTGCCCGGGTCGAGACTGGTGGAGTTGGACCGATGCGGCCACATGCCCCAGCTCGAACACCCGGGGCCGGTGATCGAGGAGATGGCGGCCTGGTTCGAGCCTTTGGCCCTGTAAGGGGGAGGTCAGTCTTGTCAGTCAAATTGAGAGTCGATCGGCTGCGGCGACTGCTCGAGCGGGAGGGCCTGGACGGCCTGCTGGTCCTGGGACCATTCAACCGGCGCTATCTGACCGGGTTCACCCCGGACGACGGCCAGCCGGGCGAGTCCTCGGGGGCGGTCCTGGTCTCGGAGACGGCCTTTATCCTGGCCACGGACGGCCGCTACGCCCTGACCGCCCGGGACCAGGCCCCCCTGGCCGAGGTCCAGATCTACGAGCGGGGGCTGGCCGCGTCCCTGCCCGACCTGGTCGAGCGGGCCGGAGTGCGGCGGCTGGGCTTCGAGGCCGAGTGGATCAGCGTCGCCGGGCGGGACCGGCTGGCCGCGGCCCTGGGCCGGACCGACCCGGGCGCCGAGCTGGTGCCGGCCGTGGGCCTGGTCGAGGAGCTGCGCCGGGTCAAGGACGAGACCGAGCTGTCCCTGATCACCCGGGCCGTCCGGCTGACCGAGGCCGCCTTCCAGGCCGTGGCCCGCGACCTCACGCCGGGGTGGACCGAGCGGCGTGCCGCCTGGGCCGTGGAAGAGGCCATGCGCCGCGCGGGGGCCGACGAGGCCGCCTTTCCGCCCATCGTCGCCGCCGGACCCAACAGCGCCGAGCCCCACGCCCAGCCCACCGACCGGGTCATCGAAACAGGCGAGCCGGTCCTGTTCGACATCGGGGCGCGCTGGGGGGGCTACCGGGCCGACATGTCCCGGACGATCGTCCTGGGCGAGCCGGACGACCGATTCAAGGAGATCTACGCCGTGGTCCGCCGGGCCCAGCGGGCGGCCATCGACGGGCTGGGGCCGGGGATGGACGGGGACGCGGCCGACGCCCTGGCCCGGGAGGTCATCGCCAAGGCCGGATTCGGCGAAAATTTCGGTCACGCCCTGGGACACGGCGTGGGCCTGGCCACCCACGAGGCCCCGTCGCTGGCCGCTCGGCAGACGGACCCGCTGGTTCCGGGCATGGTCTTCACCGTCGAGCCGGGGATCTATCTGCCCGGCTGGGGCGGGGTGCGGCTGGAGCAGATGGTCGTCCTGGAGGAGAGCGGGGCCCGGGTGCTCAACCAGGACGAGACCTTTTACGAATTCTGATCGCCCGCGGTGGTGATCAGGAAGGTGAACAGACCCCGGATGGCCTCGCGGCCGTCGGACCAGTGGCCCTGGCCCTCGATCAGGGCCACCCGGCCGCCCTTGCGGGCCACCTGGGCCACGGCCGTGAAGTCATGCTCGGCGGACGAGGACAGGAAGTTGACCTTGTACTCGATGGTCGAAAGATTCTTGACGGTCGAGTCGCACAGGGTCAACACGGCGTAGGCCGCCGCCTCGTCCAGGACCGCGGCCAGGGCCCCGCCCTGGACGGTCCGGGCCGACTGGACCAGGTGCTCGGCAAAGGGCAAAAACATCACGCACCGGCCCGGCGACAGCTCGGTCATCCGGGCGCCGATGTGGTACATGAACCGGTTCCGGGTGAAGATCTCGTGGGCCCAGGCCACCTCGGGGGCGATTTTTTCCATGGGGCCCAGCTTAACGCCGGGTGAGGACCGAATGCAAGACCGGAATGACTCGCTGGACCACCTGGTTGACCAGTACCTGGCCCACCTGGACGTCGAGCGGGGCCTGTCCCGAAACACGGTCGAAAACTACGGCCGGGACCTGCGGCGAATGCTGGACCACTTCGAGGCCCGGGGCATCACCGGACCGGAACAGGTCCGGGAGCTTCACATCATCGATTTCATGGTCGCCCTGGAGAAATCGGGGCTGGCGCCCCGCTCCCGGGCCCGGACCCTGTCGGCGGTCAAGGGCTTCTTCTCGTTTTTGGCCCGGGAAAAGACGATCCGCTCGACCCCGGCCGACGACCTGGAAACGCCCCGGTTCACCGGCAAGCTGCCGCGGTACCTGTCGCCGGACGAGGTCGGCCGGCTGCTGGCCGCCCCGGACGACAACACGGATCGGGGCCTCCGGGATCGGGCCATGCTCGAGGTCCTCTACGCCGCCGGCCTCAGGGTGAGCGAGCTGGTCGGCCTGCTCCTGACGGGGTACCACGCCGACGGGGGGTTCGTCATCGTGACGGGCAAGGGCGACAAGGAGCGGGCGGTGCCCCTGGGCGGGGCGGCCCAGGAGGCCCTGGACGCCTACCTGGCCGGGCCCCGGCAGCGCCTGCTGGCCGGCGGCCGGAGCCGGACCCGGGGGCGGATCAGGGGGGCGGCGGACCACGTCTTCGTCACCGCCTGGGGCGGGCCCTTGACCCGGCAGGGTTTCTGGAAGATTCTTAAGAAGTACGCCGCCCGGGCCGGGATCGAGACCCCGCTCTCGCCCCACACCCTGCGGCACACCTTTGCCTCGCACCTGCTCATGGGCGGGGCGGATTTGCGCTCGGTCCAGATCATGCTCGGACACGCCGACATCTCGACCACCGAGATCTACACCCACGTGGACCTGAGGCACCTGGCCCGGGTCCACCGGACCTATCATCCCCGGGCCTGAGCCGAAAGCGAGCCATGACCAAGCAGAACCAATCCCGGTCGAACGCCAAGGGCCGCTCCCGGCCGCCCCGGGACCTGACCGTGATCACCTGCCACACCACGGCCGATTTCGACGCCCTGGCCTCGATGCTGGCCGCCAAGAAGCTCTACCCCGAGGCCGTGGTCGTCTTTCCCGGCGCCCAGGAAAAGAATCTGCGCAATTTCTTTCTGCAGTCCACCATCTACGCCCTGGACATCACCCGGGTCAAACAGGTGGACCTGGACCGGATCAAGCGCCTGGTCCTGGTGGACACCCGGCAGAAGAGCCGGATCGGCAAGTTCGAGCAGATCGTCGATCATCCCCAGGTCGAGATCCACGTTTACGACCACCACCCCGACAGTCCGGACGACATCCGGGGAGAGTTCAACCTGGTCCGGACCACCGGGGCCAACGTCACCCTGATGGTCGATCTGATCCGGGAACGGGACATCGCCCTGACCGAGGAGGAGGCGACCATCCTGGCGGTGGGCATCTACGAGGACACCGGCTCGTTCACCTTCGCCTCGACCACGCCCGCCGATTTCGCCGCGGCGGCCTGGCTGCTTAAGCACGGGGCCAACCTCAACCTGGTGGCCGACCTGATCACCCAGGAACTGACCTCGGAGCAGATCACCCTCCTGGGCGATCTCCTGCAGGCGGCCGAGACGGTCAACCTCCGGGGCGTGGAGATCGTGGTCAGCCGGGTGTCCACCGACGCCTACGTCGGGGACTTCGCCGTCCTGGTCCACAAGTTCATGGACATGGAAAACCTGGGGGTGCTGTTCGCCCTGGCCCGGATGGAGGACCGGATCTACATCGTGGCCCGCAGCCGGCTGGCCGAGGTGAACGTCGGCCAGATCCTGGCCCACCTGGGCGGGGGCGGCCACCCGACCGCCGCCTCGGCCACGATCAAGGATTTGACCCTGCCCCAGGTCCACCAGAAGCTGCTGATGCTCCTGGAGAGCAACGTCCGGCCGGTCAAGCGGGCCCGGAAGCTGATGAGCGCCCCGGTGGTGTCGGTCACCCCGGAGACGTCCATCAGCCAGGCCCGGGAGACGCTGGGCCGCTACGGCCTGAACGCCCTGCCGGTCCTCGACCAGGGAAGGCCTGTGGGACTACTGACCCGGCAGGTCATGGCCCGGGCGGCCCGCCACGGCCTCGAGGAGCAGCCGGTGGCCGATTACATGGACCCCGAGGTGTCGGTCGTCCCGCCCGAGGCCACCCTGCACGAGATCCAGCTGGCGATCATCGACCGCCGCCAGCGCCTGCTGCCCGTGGTCGAGGACGATCAGGTGGTCGGGGTCATCACCCGGACCGATCTGCTGACCGCCCTGGTCGAGGAGCCCCTGGCCGCCGGGGACCGGATCGACCGGATCGGCTCGGCCGGCGAGGCCCGGCGGCGCAGCATCATCGGCCTGATGCGCGAGCGGCTGCCCCGCTGGATCATCGAGCTGCTGGCCGATCTGGGACGGGTGGCCCGGGATCAGGGCTACGAGGCCATGGCCGTGGGCGGCTTCATCCGGGACCTGTTCCTGAGGAGGCGCAACCTGGACATCGACGTGGTCATCGAGGGCAACGGCATCGCCTTTGCCAAGGCCTTCGCCCAAAAACACGGCATCCGGGTGGTCACCCACGACAAGTTCAACACGGCCGTCCTCGTCTTTCCGGACAACTTCAAGATCGACGTGGCCACGGCCCGGATGGAGTATTACGAGTCACCGGCCGCCCTGCCGGTGGTCCAGGTGTCCTCGATCAAGCAGGATCTGGCCCGGCGGGATTTCACCATCAACACCCTGGCGGTCAGCCTGGCGCCCGACCGGTTCGGCACCCTGCTGGACTTCTTCTTCGCCCAGCGCGACATCAAGGACCGGGTCATCCGGGTCCTGCACAACCTCAGCTTCATCGAGGACCCGACCCGGATCCTCCGGGCGGTCAGGTTCGAGTCCCGGTTCTCGTTCCGGATCGGCAAGCTGACCGAAAAGCTGATCGCCAACGCGGTCCAGATGGACTCGATCGCCCGGCTGGACGGACGCCGGCTGTTCGGCGAACTGAGACACCTGCTCGAGGAGGAGCAGCCGACCCGGTGCCTGAGGCGCCTGGCCGACTTCGGGGTCCTGGCCGCCGTCCACCCGGACCTGGACTATGACGACGACCTGGACGAGGCCCTGGACCGCCTGGGCAACGCCCTGGCCTGGTACGAGCTGTCCTTTCTGGAAAATCCCATCGAGCACTGGCGGGCCTACTACCTGGTGCTGACCCACCGCCTGGCCGTGGATCAGCGGCGGGCCCTGGCCGCCCGGCTGGAACTGCCCTCCAAGCAGAGCGAGGGTCTTTTGGCCGGCCAGGCCCGGGCCGAGGACGCGGCCCGCCGGCTGGCCCGGCGGGGCACCGTCCTCTACGGCGAGAACGAATCCGACGGGACCCGGCGGCGGTACAGCCCTTCCAGCGAGGTCTATCGCCTGCTCGCCGGTCTCGCCCCCGAGTTCCTGGTCTATATCATGGCCATCACCACCCGGTCCGCCGTCCAGCGGGCCGTATCCACCTACCTGACCCGCCTCCGGCGACTCAAGCCCGAGCTGACCGGCGAGGACCTCAAGGCCATGGGCTTGACCCCGGGCCCGCTTTTCTCCACAATACTCGATCACCTCCTGGAGGCCAAACTGAACCTCGAGGTCAAGACCCGGGCCGACGAGATCGAGTTGGTCCAGCGTCATTACCTGACGGAAGCGAGAGACCATGTTTGACAACGCGCTCAATCCCGTGTTCTGGAAGAACCTCCTGTTGATGCTGCCCGGCTTTCTGCTGGGCGTCGTCCTGCACGAGGTGGCCCACGGTTACGTGGCCTACCGCCTGGGGGACCCCACGGCCAAGATGGCCGGCCGCCTGACCCTGAACCCGATCAAGCACCTCGACCTGTTCGGAAGCCTGGTGTTCATCATCAGCGCCCTGGCCGGGATGGGCTTCGGCTGGGCCAAGCCGGTGCCGGTCGATTACCGCTATTTCAAGAACGTCCGGGTGGGGATGCGCCTGGTCTCCCTGGCCGGACCGGGGACCAATTTCCTGCTGGCCGTGGCCTTCGCCATCCTGTTCCGCCTGGTCTGGCCCCAGGTCCCCCGCGGCTCGTGGCTGGAGCCGGTGGTCCTGATCCTGGCCTTCGGGGTGGTGATCAACGTGGTGTTGATGGTCCTGAACCTGCTGCCCATCCCGCCCCTGGACGGGGGACACATCCTGATCAGCTTCCTGCCCCCCCAGGCGGCGGCCCAGCTGGAGAGGATGGCCCCCTGGGGGATGTTTCTCCTGGTGGGCCTGATCGTCTTCGGCCTGCTGACCTACATCCTCGATCCGCCCCTGAGGTTCCTGCTGGGGATCCTGCTCCCGGCCGGGTCTTTCTGAAAAGGCTTTGAATTTGAGTGGGGGCCGACTAAGATACCGGACCGGGAGGTGTTGATTTGGCCGCGGATGACTACCAGGTCCGGCTGGACATCTTCGAGGGCCCCCTGGACCTGCTGCTCCATCTGATCCGCAAGAACGAGGTGGACATCACCGACATCCCGATCTCGCTGATCACGGCCCAGTTCCTGGAGTACGTCGAGATGATGCAGGCCCTGAACCTGACCCTGGCCGGCGAGTACCTGCTCATGGCGGCGACCCTGGTCAACATCAAGTCCCGGATGCTGGTGCCGCGGCTGATCCCGACCGACGAGGACGAGGACCCGCGCCAGGAGCTGGTCAGGCCCCTGCTGGAGTACATGACCATCCGGGAGGCGGCCCAGGTCCTGGATAAGCGCCCGGTCCTGGACCGGGACGTCTTCGCCCACCCGACCGAACTGGAAGAGATCGAGGCCGCCCCGGCGGACTTCATCAGCCTGGGACTGTTCGACCTGATCGACGCCTTCCGCCGGGTCATGGCCGAGCGGGAGGACGAGCCCCAGGTCCAGGTGCCCCTGGACCGCAAACGGCTGAGCGAGCGCATGGACGAGATCATGAACCAGATACGGCAGCGGCGGCAATTGACCTTTGATCAGCTCTTCGGCGCCGCCGCCGGCCGGGCCGACCTGGTCCTGACCTTTCTGGCCATCCTCGAGCTGGCCCGGCAGCGGAAGTTGAAGGCCTGGCAGCACCAAACCGGCGGGGTCATCCGGCTGATGGCCGCGCCGCCTCCCGCGCGGGAGGCACAACCAGCAAGGGAAGACGCGTGACCGATCAGAAGCGGGCCGTCGAGGCGATCCTGTTCGCGGCCGAAAGGCCGCTCAGCCTGAAGCGCCTGGCCGAGGTGCTGGGCGTCACTGACCTGGACTCGGTCCGGCGCTCGCTGGACGAGCTGGCCGCCGAGTACGACCACCTCCAGATGGCCTTCACCGTGGCCGAGGTGGCCGGCGGGCTCCAGTTGCGGACCCGGCCCGAGTTTTCCCCCTGGCTCAGGCGCCTCAAGAAATCACAGGCCTCCCGCCTGTCCCGGGCCGCCCTGGAGACCCTGGCCGTGGTCGCCTACAAGCAGCCGGTGATGAAGTCCGAGATCGATCTGATCCGGGGCGTCGAGACCGGCGGCGTGCTCAAGTCTCTCCTGGAAAAGGACCTGATCCGGATCCTGGGCCGCAAGGACCTCCCCGGCCGGCCCCTGCTCTACGGCACCACCTCCCGCTTTCTCGAGGTCTTCGATCTCAAGGACCTGTCGGCCCTGCCCTCCCTGGAGGAGATCAAGACCCTGATCGAGGAGCTGGAGTGACCCCGGGCGGCGATAAGACCGAACGAATTCAGAAGCTCATCAGCCGGGCCGGCCTGGCCTCGCGGCGCCGGGCCGAGGAGTGGATTCGCCAGGGGCGGATCACGGTGGACGGCCAGACCGCCCGGCTGGGACAGAAGGCCGACCCCGACCTCCAGACGATCATGATCGACGGCCGGCCGCTCTTTTTCGAGGAGGAGCGGCTGACCGTCATCCTGAACAAGCCCCCCCAGGTCGTCTCCACCCTGAGCGACCCCCAGGGACGGCCCACGGTGGCCGACCTGACGGCCGACCTCAAGGTCCGGCTCTGGCCGGTGGGCCGGCTGGATTACCACTCCCAGGGCCTGCTCCTGATGACCAACGACGGCCCGCTGGCCCAGCAACTGACCCACCCCGCCTTCCAGGTCCCCAAGACCTACCTGGTCAAGGTCAAGGGCCGGCCCCGGACCGCTGACCTGGACCGCCTCCGGACGGGGCTCAAGATCGAGGGCCGCCGGACCGCCCCGGCCCAGGTCGAGGTCGTCGGACCGACCGAAAACAACACCTGGCTGCGGATCACCGTCATCGAGGGCCGCAACCGACTCATCCGGAAGATGTGCGCCGCCATCGGGCACGGCGTCAAGAAGTTGATCCGGGAAAGCATCGGCCCCCTCCAGCTGGGCGACTTGGCCCCGGGGCGCTGCCGCCGGCTCACCCGCCGGGAGATCCAGGCCCTGTGGCGCGCCGGCCAAGAGGCCGCTCCGGGCCCCTCGGCCGGACCGCCCCCTTAACCCTGATGATTTATTAAACTATTTTTGTGATACCTTGACTCTGGCAACGCTTTTCAATAACTTTATACTAGCCATAGAGCAGGGTGCCGCGATCTTGGCAGACGTCGGGATCGGCCGCCACCCCGCCGAGGGGGACGAAAGGATCATCATGTCACTCGAGGAATTGGGACAAAAGATTCGAATCGAGCGTAAGACCAAGGGTTGGACCCTGAAAGAGCTGTCCAATCGGGTCGGCATCAGCGTCATGACGCTCCAGCGGATCGAGACCAACCAGGTCAGCCCGTCGGTGGCCCTGCTGCTGGACATCGCCCGCTGTCTGGAGCGGCCGATCGGATTTTTCCTGGACGAAAAGCTGCCCGCGCTCCAGGTCTTCAGCCGGGAGGAGATCGGCCAGACCTCGGACGAGAACAAGGACGTGGTCGAGATCATTCCCCTGGGACTGGTCTCCAACGATCTGGCCGTCCAGATCGAGACCGGCCGCCAGGACAAGTCCAAGCTGCCCCGGGCCAGCGAGGGGGTCGAGGCGATCCACGTCCTTTCGGGCCAGGCCGAGGTGGTGCACCGGGGCCGGAAGACATCTCTGTCCGCGGGCGAGACGGTCTATTACGACGCCTCGGTCAAACACACCCTCCGGCTGCCGCAAGAGTCCACGGTGGTCAAGGTGGTCAAGACCGAAAGCTGATCCGACCCGGTCGATCCCGGCCTCATCTCACTTTTACGGCAAAGGCGCTGGGGAACCCGGCCCGTCGCAGTCGCGAGACCTGGCGGCGGGCCCGGCGGCGGCTCGGACTGGCCGTGACCAGGACGCGGTGGATCCCGCTCCGGCGGCTGGTCAGGACCCAGGCCGCCCCGAAGCGGCGGCGCAATCTCTGGGCCAGCCTCCGGGCGTTGGCCCAGTAGCGGAAGGAACCGACCTGGACCGCGTACCAGCCCCGGGGCGGCCCGGGACGGGGCCCGGGGCCGGGGCCGGCCCCGGGCGGGCGATGACCGGCGGGTCGGCCCGCACCCCGGCGGGCCGCGGCCAGGTTGAGCCGGGCCGACCGCAGCCCGGGATCGAGGGCGATGGCCCGGCGGCAGGCCTCCCGGGCCCGGCGGTACTGGTGCCGGGCCACCAGGGCCCCGCACAGATTGCTCCATAGCCGGGCCTGGCCCGGGGCGAGCGCCAGGCCCGCCCGGTAATCGGCCTCGGCCCGGCGCGGGCGCCTCCGGCGAAGGTGGACGTTGCCCCGCTGGTTGTAGGCCTGATAGGTGGGTTTGAGATTCAAGGAACGGGTGAAGTCGCGCCGGGCCGCGGTCAGTCGCCCCCAGCGGTAATAGGCCAGACCCCGGTTGTAGTAGGCCTTGGCCAGCCGGGGCCGGCCGCGGATGACCCGGGAATAGTCGGCCACGGCCCGGCGGTATCGGCCCTGGCGCAGATAGACCGCGCCCCGGTCCAGGCGATAGGACAGATACCGGGGCCGCAGCTCGATGGCCCGGGAGTAGCCGGCCGCGGCCCGGTCCAGGCGGTTCAGTTTCACCCAGGCGTCGGCCCGGGCGGCGTGGTACTCGGCCCGGGAGGGGTCCCGGGCGATGGCCCGGGTCAGGTCGGCCGCGGCGGCCCGGAATCTTTTCAGGGCGATCCGGACCCGGCCCCGCAGGGCGTAGGCCCGGGCCCACCGGGGCCGCAGGACCAGGGCGTTGGTCAGGTACTTTTCGGCCGAGACCATCCGCCCCTGCCGCCACGCGGCCAGGCCCCGTCCGTACCAGCGCCGGGCCGAGGCGGCCGGGGCGGCCGGGGGCCAAACCAGGACGACCGCCGCCGCCGCGGCCAGCAGCCAGGCGGCCCAAGGGCGTCGGGGCCTGGGGGTCGGGGCGGCCGTTGTTGACAACCGGGGGCCATGTCCTCGGGATCGATTCACCGTCCCAGTTGTAAACCACCTGGTCCCCGGAAATCAAGGGCGCGCCGAGGGGGAACGAGACGTGGACCGGGCCGATCGAGTTCGCGGGGCCGTGATGGGACACGCCCTGGGCGACGCCCTGGGCGTCCCGGTCGAGGGTTTTTCCCGGGCCCGGCTGCGCCGGGACCCGGTCCGGGACCTGCGGGGCGGCGGGTCCCACGCCCAGCCGCCCGGCTTCTGGTCGGACGACACCAGCCTGATGCTGGCCCTGCTGGAGACCATGGACCCCGCGCCCGACCTGGACCGGACCGCCCGCAATTTCATCGCCTGGCTCACCGAGGGCCGCTTCACCCCGGGCGGTTATCCCTTTGGCATCGGCCGGACGACCCATCAGGCCATCTCGCGCCTGGCGGCCGGGGTCGAACCGCCCCGGGCCGGGGGCAAGGGCGAGTGGTCCAACGGCAACGGCTCGCTGATGCGCATCCTGCCCCTGGCCTTTCTGGGGGACATGGACGAGCCGGACCTCTTGGAACTGACCCACCGGGTCAGCTGTCTGACCCACGCCCATCCCCGCTCCCAGACGGCCTGCGGCCTGTTGGTGCTTTTGGCCAGTCGGTTAATGGCGGGCCTCGACCCGGCGGCGGCCTACCAGGAGGCCGCCCGGGCGGGGCGACGCTATTACCGGCGCCATCCCTTCGCCCCCGAGGCGGCCCGTCACGCCCGGTTCCTGAGCGGGGACATAAGCCGGCTGGCCGAGGACGAGATCGCCTCCGGGGTCTATGTGGTCGAGACCCTGGAGGCGGCCGTCTGGTGCCTGCTCACCACCGCGACCTTTCAGGAGGCGGTCCTGAGGGCGGTCAACCTGGGCGGGGACACGGACACCACCGGCGCCGTCACCGGCGGTCTGGCCGGGGCCGCCTACGGTTTGCCGGCCGTTCCCGAGAGGTGGCTGGCCCGACTGGCCGGCCGCGACCTGATCGATGACCTGACGTCAGATTTCCTGGCCACGCTCGGCTGAGAAAGCCGGTCTTGAGGCCCGGCTCGGGGGTGGAGCCTCGGGCGTGGGGAAATCAGGCGATAATCGCGCGTTCTGTTTACAATACCCCCCTTCGGCCGGCCGGATGGGGGGATACGACTTGACAACGCCGCCGCCGCCAAATATAAAAAGTGGATGCCCGTTGAGTTGATCGACCTGGAGGATAGTCTATGATCGAAGTCAGGTTTCATGGCCGGGGGGGACAGGGCGCGGTCACCTCGGCCGAGCTGATGGCCATCGCCGCCATCAGTGAAGGCAAGTACGCCCAGGGATTCCCGTCCTTCGGCCCCGAGCGGCGGGGCGCGCCGGTCATGGCCTTCCTGCGGGTCGATGAGGCGCCGATCAAGAACCGGGAAAAGGTCTATACCCCGGACGTGATCGTCGTCCAGGACTCGAGCGTGTCCGAGATCACCGACGTCACGGCCGGCCTCAAGGCCGAGGGCCTGATCGTCATCAATTCCCCCCTGCCGGCCGACGAGATCCGGCGCCGCCACGGTTTTTCGCAGAAGATGGCCGTGGTGGACGCCTCGAAGATCGCCCGGGAGGTCCTGGGGGTGCCCATCGTCAACACGACCATGCTCGGCGCCCTGATCAAGGCCACCGGCCTGATCGCCCTCGGCTCCCTGGACGGGCCCCTGGCCGACCGCTTCGGCAAGCTGGGCGAAAAAAACGCGGCGGCCGCCCGGGCCGCCTTTGACCAGACCACCCTGGAGGAATAGTCGTGGCCGCCCCCGACGCCCTGGAATGCTGGGAAGACCTGAAGCTGGGTTGCTCCATCGAGAAACCGGGCAATTCCTGCGACTTCAAGACCGGTGACTGGCGGACCGGCCAAAAACCGGTCACCGACAAGGAAAAGTGCATCAAGTGCGGCCGGTGCTACATCCTCTGCCCCGACGCCGCCTACACGCCGGCCGACGAGGAGGGCTATCATGACTGGCTGCCCTTCTACTGCAAGGGCTGCGGCATCTGCGCCGCCGAGTGCCCCAAGGACGCCATCACCATGATCGAGGAGGAGGCGTCATGAGCCGCCGGATCGGACTCGAGGTCAGCCTGGCGGTCAGCGAGGCCGCGTCGGCCTGCGACGTGGACGTCATCGCCGCCTACCCCATCACCCCCCAGACCCACATCGTCGAGCACCTGTCCGAGCTGGTGGCCCAGGGCACCCTGGACGCCGAGTTCGTGCCCGTCGAGAGCGAGCACTCGGCCATCAGCGCCTGCGTCGGCGCCGCCGCGGCCGGGGCCCGCTGCTTCACCTCGTCGGCCTCCCAGGGCATAGCCCTGATGCACGAGATCCTGTTCATCGTCCCCGCCCTGCGGCTGCCCATGGTCATGGCCGTGGCCAACCGGGCCCTGTCCGGGCCGATCAGCATCTGGAACGACCACTCCGACGTCATGGCCCAGCGGGACACGGGCTGGATCTCGCTGTTCGCCGAGAACGGCCAGGACGCCTTTGACCTGACCTGCCTCGCCTTCAGGATCAGCGAGGACCACCGGGTCCAGTTGCCGGTCATGGTCAACCTGGACGGCTTCACCCTGAGCCACGTCATCGAGCCCATCGAGCTTCTGTCCCGCGACGAGGTGGCAAAATTCCTGCCCGACTTCGTCCCGGCCCACCGCCTGGACCCGGACCGGCCCATGTCCATGGGCCTGGTGGGCGTGCCCGAGGTCTATACCGAGGCCCGCTACGCGGTGGAGGACGCCGTCCTGAATTCGCCGGCAGTCATCGCCGAGGCCTTCACCGAATGGGCCGACCGCTTCGGACGCCGCTACGACGTCATCGAGACCTACCGCACCGAGGACGCCGAGACGATCCTGGTGACCATGGGCTCGACCTCGGAGACGGCCATGACCGCCGTGGACCATATGCGCCAGGCGGGGGCGAAGGTGGGCCTGGTGCGGATCCGGCTCTGGCGGCCCTTCCCCATGGAGGCCTTCAAGATTGCCGTGGCCGGGGCCAAGACCCTGGCGGTCATGGACCGCTGCCTGCCCTTCGGCGGCCAGGGCGGTCCGGTGGCCACGGAAGTGAGGTCCCTGTTCTACGCCGCCGGCGGCGGGCCCCGGGTGGTCGGGTTCATCGCCGGACTGGGCGGCCGGGACGTCAGGCGGGTCGATTTCGAGGAAATGGTCGATCTGGCCGGCCGGCCGGGCAGCGAGGCCCAACTCTATCACATGATCGGACTGAAGGTGCAGTGATGGCCGACATAGCGATCGAAAAAATCACCCCGAAAAAGGTCCCCACCGAGGAACCATTCGCCTGCGGGCACCGGGCCTGCTCGGGCTGCGGCGAGGTCCTGGCCCTGAGACTGGTCTGCAAGGCCCTGGGCGATCGGACCATCGCCGTCAGCGCCACCGGGTGCATGGAGATCATCTCGTCCCCCTACCCCTTCACCTCGTGGGGCATCCCCTGGATCCACGTCGCCTTCGAGAACGCCGGGGCCGTGGCCTCGGGCGTCGAGGCCGGGCTCAAGGTCCTCACCCGGAAGGGCAAGCGGCCCGACGACCGGATCAACGTCGTCGCCTTTGCCGGCGACGGCGGCACGGCCGACATCGGGCTCCAGTCCCTGTCCGGCGCGGCCGAGCGCGGCCACGACATGATCTACGTCTGCCTCGACAACGAGGCCTACATGAACACCGGCATCCAGCGCTCCTCGGAGACACCCTACGGGGCCATGACCACCACCAGCCCCCCGGGCGCCAAGTCCATTGGCCAGGTCACCTGGAAAAAGGACATGCCGGCCATCATGGCCGCCCACAAGATCCCCTACGTGGCCACGGCCACCGTGGCCCGGCCCTATGACCTGATGAACAAGGCCCGCAAGGCCGCCGCCGTCCGCGGACCGGCCTACCTTCACGTCTTCAGCCCCTGCAACACCGGCTGGCGGATGGACGCCGCCCGGTCCATCGAGGTCGCCCAACTGGCCCTCGAAACCAAGATCTTCCCCCTCTACGAGGTCATCGACGGCCGCTACATCCTCAACTACAAGGTCAAGAAGCCCAAGCCCGTGGCGGAGTATCTCCAGCCTCAGCGCCGCTTCCGGCACCTGGGGGAGCAGGAGATCGCCCACATCCAGGAACGGGTGGACCGGGATTATGACCACCTGGTGGCCCTGAGCCAGCTCGGGGCCGAGCCCGAACCGGCCGAAAAGGCCTGATCTTACCCTCGGCGAGGCCCTGGAACCGAAGCGGTTCCGGGGCTTTCTGTGATAATATTTATTGTAATATTAAGCAGTTAACCAGTTTTTCCTTGACAGCCCCCCCTTTACCGGGCATACTACAATTGAGGCTGTTGAAGCGACCTTCATCTCGGGCAGGGGGCTTCGGCCCGCTGGTCCCCAACGTCACGTTTCTCGCCCAGTTCCAGCCAAGTTGAACCGCTGACGATCTCCGCTGAACCGGGGACCGCCGAAAGCGGCGCGGACGAGCCTCCTGGTCGATTCTCATACGACAGGAGGTGCCCATGACGAAGTACGTCACCAGTCTGGATCGGGTGCCCGGTTTGTCCCCGACCGAGCGCCGGGCCCTGGGTCCGGTGGTCGATCGGTTCGAATTTCGGGCCAGCGAGTATTACCTTTCCCAGATCGACTGGAACGACCCGGCCGATCCGCTGCGGCGGATCGTGATTCCGTGTCTGGACGAGCTGGAACCGTGGGGCCGGCTGGACCCCTCCTCGGAAGAGACCTATCAGGTGTCCCCCGGGGTCCAGCACAAGTACACCTCCACGGCCCTGCTCCTGGCCAGCGACACCTGCGGCGGGCTGTGCCGGTTCTGCTTCCGCAAGCGGCTGTTCATCCGCCGGGGCGGCGAGGTCAACCCGGACGTGGGCCCGGGCCTGGACTACATCCGCCGGCACCGGGAGATCAACAACGTCCTGATCACCGGCGGCGACGCCTTGATGATCCCCACGCCGCGGCTGGCCGGCATCATCGAGCGGCTCCGACAGATCGACCACGTCCGCGTCATCCGGTTGGGCACCAAGATGGCGGCCTACAACCCGTGGCGGATCATCGGCGACCCGGACCTGATCGACCTGATCCGACGGTTCAGCGGCCCCCGGGACCGGATCTACATCATGGTCCACTTCAACCACTGGCGGGAGATCACCGACGAGGCGGCCCGGGCCCTGGCCCTGCTCCAGGGCGCCGGGGCGATCCTCTGCAACCAGACGCCCCTGATCCGCGGCCTCAACGACGATCCCCTGACCCTGGCCCGGCTGCTCAACGAGCTGAGCTACATGGGCGTGCCGCCCTACTACGTGTTTCAGTGCCGCCCCACCCAGGGCAACCGGTCCTTTGCCGTCCCGGTCGAGGAGTCCTACCGGATCTTTGACGCGGCCCGGGTCTATTGCTCGGGGCTGGCCAAGCGGGCCCGGTTCTGCATGTCCCACGCCGAGGGCAAGATCGAGGTCGTGGGACTGAGTGCCGAGCACGTCTTCTTCAAGTTCCACCGGGCGGCCGCCGTGGAGGACTCGGCCCGGTTCATGATCTTCGAGCGCAATCCAGAGGCCTTCTGGTTCGACGATTACGCCGAAATGGTGGACCAGAACGCCCTGGACCTCCCGCCCGTGGACCGGAGGGACCATCCCAACTGGGTCACTTGACCCGGCCCCGATCCTGCCCCGGGCCGTGAACCGGAACTCGGACCCCGGCTTCGGTCTTGACAGCCATCGCTTTTCGGGGTAAGAATCCTTGTTCATTCCCCGGTAGCTCAGCCGGCAGAGCAGGTGGCTGTTAACCACCGTGTCGGGGGTTCGAGTCCCTCCCGGGGAGCCAGAAACCTACGGCTGTAAGAACTCCAGCGGTTCTTACAGCCTCTTTATTTTCCAGGACGGCCAGGACCACCTCGGACCGACCCACGATCTCCACCTGGGGCAGGGTGACGACCATCTTTTCCATAAAGAGTTTCAGGTATCGCTTGGACAGGCTCCTGTCTTCGCCCATGAACGGATCCTGGACGGTGTTTTGAAATGCACCGACGCCCTTGTCCGTATAGAGCCGTATGGGGACGGTAGTGGACCACTATATTGACTTTTTTGGTATCACCTGAACTCAAGGGAGGCGAGCCATGACTTCAAACACACAGATCTGTGGGTGGCCGGCCTCCGGCTCCGGAGGCCATGTTTCCTTCCGGCTTTGGCATTATGCCTCCCTGGAAAGCGGCAACGGCAACAGGCCAATAAAATCAATCAGGCTCTAACTCAAAGGGTGGAAAATCGAATAGGGGCAGGTCACGACCGTCAGTGGTGCGAATACGAATCTCAAACATAGTTATTCTCCTGTGTAAATATCCAGCCTCGTGACATTGGGAAGTTCGGCCAGCTTGGTATGGATGAGGTACGTATAGGCGCCGATGATATTGTGGACCAGTTCGCCTTCGACCATGCCAAAGACCTGCCCCACGCAGCGCCCCTCAAAAAAATTGAAAAGAAAAGTCATCTGGGTGGTCAGAATCTTTTCGTTCCAATAGAGGAAATAAAGCCCCTCTCCGATTTTAAAGGCATGGTACTCCTCGGTGTCGGCCTGGCCTCGTTGGGGACCCTTGACGCCCAGCCAGGTTTCGTAAACGTCAGTCAGGTAAATATGTTCATAGGCCACGTTGTCCGCATAGGTATTCAGAAAGCGGGTGCCGCCCAAAGAATAAGGGATGTGATAAACCGCGGTTTCAGGATCTGCGATCTCTTCGATGCACGCGTGGAAGACCTCTGACACGACGCCCTCGTCGGTGATATCACCCTTGACCACGGTGGCTACACCCCTGGCGAGATTGGCCGCGATCGCAACCGATTCGGTATCACGCGCCATAAATGAAATGAGAAAGATTTCCGGCGCCAGCTCAAAGGCCTCATAGGCCACCTTGTTGCTGTCGCCTGCCAGGGGACCGCTGAGCATTTCCCATTGAACTTCCTTTTCCGTAAAGCCATGCTTTATGCGCACGGGCGCGTCCTGCACCGCCAGGGTCAAGGTCTTGCCGGATAAGTCGAATGACGGCGGCTGACAATTGGCGGCGTAATCGTATTGTGAATCGGCCACATTCGCTTTCATGAATTCCGCGCCCTGGTCCTTGAAACTCTGACGATCGTGCCCCCTTTTCTCTGTCATTTCTGTCTCCTTCTGCGTAAGTTTTATCTATGTATGTGTTGTGACTAAACGGCCCAGCGATCCATCCCCTTTTGGACAATATTTTAGCACAATCAGCCGCGAATCCCAATGATCTTCCGACAAGGGTGCTTGCCACCCGTTCTTTTCACCTTCCCGCCTTGCCGGCCCTATTCGTCTGTCCAGCCAAGAACGGCCCAGCCATTGAGACGGGCCTGACGTTCAGGCAAGCAAACAGGTCGGTGGGCGCTCTTGTGGGGGAAAGGTTGAGATTTTGGGCCGACAGTGTTTGAATCTTGGCCAATGGGGGCTATTTCGCTGAGAAAGAGCGAGGCTGTAAACGAAGGGCCCGGGACTCGGCTTGCAACAGACGAAACCGGGCTGCGTGAGGACGACTGCGGCATAGTTCCGGATAGGCACGGTGACAAGAGGATGAAAAAGAAATGACTGAAAACGGTCCGACCAGACAGGTGCGAACCGCCTGCCCGGCCCATTGCGGCATCGACGCCTGCGGGGTCCTGGCTCATGTTCGTGGTGACAGGGTGATCAAGGTCGAACCGGCCCAGTTCCCGGATCCAAAATACAGGCGTATCTGTCTGCGCGGTCTGTCCAGCTTGGATATCACCTACCACCCCGACCGGCTGAAACGGCCCCTTCGTCGGGTCGGCGAGCGGGGCCGAGGCGGATTCGAACCCATAACCTGGGAAGAGGCCTTTGACATTATCGCCGACCGGTTCAGGGAAATCGCAGACAAGTACGGCTGGCCGGCCATTGGCTGGACCCTGGGCGGTCCAGGCGCGGGGACGACCAAGTTCGGGGCCTATCTGCGGCTGGCCGGGCTGACCAAATCGACTCGGGTCAGCGCCTGGGGTTACGGAGACGCCGGACTCCCCTGCGGAAGCAAGACGCTGTTCGGCACCCACCTGCCTTATGCCCTGTTGTTTCCCAAGCTGATGCAGGACCCCGATCTGGTGGTGGTCTGGGGCTCGAACCCGGCCGAGACCCAGCCGGTGAATATGATGCGCCCCATCATGGACGCCAAGCAAAAGGGCGCCCGGCTGGTGGTCATCGATCCCCGGTTCACGGTCACCGCCGCCAAGGCCGACGCCTACCTGGGCCTCAAACCGGGCACGGATACCGCTCTGGGCTTGGGCCTGATGCACGTCATCTTCAAAGAGAGGCTGTCTAACGAGGCCTTCATCCGGCGGCATACCGTTGGGCCCTACCTGGTCAGGCAGGACACCGGAGAGTTCCTGCGAGGCAAACACGTCGGCCTGGAACCGGGAGGCGATTACGTCGTTTGGGACCGGGCCTCTGACTCGGCCAGGTTGAGATATGCACCTGACATCGAGCCGGCCATGGAGGGCTCGTACACCGTCGGCGGGATCGAGCAGAAAACGGCCCTTCAGATGCTGATGGACCTGGCCGAAAAATACAATCCCCAAAAGACGGCCGAGATCACCGGCGTTTCCCGGGACCTGATCGTCAAGCTGGCTCGGCGGATCGGCCGATCAAAGACGGCCGCATTCGTGACCAATATGGGCTTTACCCGAACCTATCACGGCGATATCTCGGCCCGGGCCATGGGCAGTGTCGCCGTCATCACCGGCCATATCAGCGCCACCTTCAGGGGCGGCCACCGTCCGGCGGTGCTCAGCTGGAAACCATTTTTGAACCCTGACCCAGAGCGGGGGGCCTATTCGCGCCTGGGCATCCTCCAACTCTACGACGCCATCGAACACGGCCGACCCTATCCGGTCAAGGCACTCTACCTGGCCTTCACCAATTTCCTCAACCAGTGCGCCCACAGCGGCCGGATCGCCGAGCGGCTGTTCCCGGCGCTCGAATTCATCGTCACCGCCGAGCTGTTCATGACCCCCACCGCCCGATACGCCGACATCGTCCTTCCCACGACCAGCTATCTCGAGTTCTCCGATTTGATTCCCTTTCCATACCCCTACGTTCAACTCCAGCAGAAAGTCATCGAGCCCCTGCACGAATGCCGGTCCGACGTTGACATTGCCGCCGGGATCGCCGAGCGCCTGGGTTTCGGCGAGTATTTCCAGGGCGGCGAAGACGCCTTCATCGACCTGATCCTCGATTCCGGGGACGATTCGATGCAGGGGATCACCAGGGACAAACTGCGAAAGGGACCGATGGTGCTGAATCTGGTCCCGGACCTGGGACAGGAGATCGACATTCCCTTCTCGACACCTTCGGGAAAGATCGAGCTATACAGCGAATCGCTGGCCGAGGCCGGTCAGGCCCTGCCGGTGCATCTCGATCCCGTCGAGACGCCCCTCGAACCAAAGGGCCGTAACTATCCCCTGGCCTTCATCCAGGGCCATAGCCGGTTCCGGACTCACTCGATGTTCTCGAACGTCGAGTCGATACTGGAACTTTGCCCCGAGCCGGAGGTGGAAATCAATCCCCTTGACGCGGCCGAGCGCAACATTGCCGCGGGCGACATGGTGACGGTCTTCAACGACCGGGCCCGAACAACGCTCAAGGCCAGGGTGACGCCTGGACTTCGGCCGGGCGTGGTCAACATCACCGAAGGCTGGTGGATCGAACAGTTTGTCGAAGGCAGCGTCAATCACCTGACCCACGACGTCATCAACCCTGTTCAGGAGGCGGTCTACGAACCGAATATGCACATGAACGACGTGGCCGTCGAGGTGGTCAGGGCCGAGGAGGCGGCGTCATGACTCGTCGTCTGGTGATGGTGATCGACCAGGAACGCTGTATCGGCTGTGAGGCCTGCGCCGTGGCCTGCCGACTCGAGAATGATTCCGGAGGGCTGTGGATCACGGTTGACACCGAGGGCTCCGAGCTGAAGGACTCGCCCAACGGTGTTCACCCCGATCTGGACATGGTCTTCCGGCCCCGGACGTGCAACCATTGCGACGAGCCGCCCTGCGTTGACGCCTGTCCCGTTCAAGCGATCTTCAAACGGGACGACGGACCGGTGGTCCTCGATTCCAACCAATGCGACGGGTGCGGGGCCTGCCTCGAGGCCTGTCCATACCGAGCCATCGTCAGGAGCCGGTCCGGCGACAAAGCCGGCAAGTGCAACTGGTGCGTCCATCGCCTCGATCAGGGTCTCGAGCCCTTTTGCGTTGTCTGCTGCGAGGGCCAGGCGATAATTTTCGGTGACCTCAACGACGAGGCTACCGGCCTGGCCGACCTCATCTCCGACCGAGGGGCCTATCGGCTGTTACCCGAGGCCAATACCGGCCCGGCCACATATTATTGTCCACCCAAACCGAAGCGCGGGCCGTAAGTGTTTACGGTTCGCGATACCGATCAATTCCTGATCCACAGGCCATTGTCACGCCCCACCCGCCCAGACGCTCGGGGCGCTCGAAGTTTTTGCTGCCGGGAATCCTGGTGGGTCCCAAGGGAGTCAACCTCCCGCGGCTATCTGCAATATCCGCACTGGCTCATCAGGGTCTATTTCATCGTCCCTGTTCAGGATACGGTGGTGTTGCGTGACGATCGGGCCTTGGGAAGTGGAGATCCCCAGACAGGCCAGAAGGTCTTTGACCCTGGCCCCCCTGGGAACCTCCACCTCATGGCCCATCACCGGATCGTACCCCGGATGACTCAATCCGAAAGAGCCGTACAAATAGACTTTGACTTTTTGGCCCATCAGTCCGGAAATTTGAGGGTGGTGTCCATCTCCTCGTCGCTGACCAAAAAGGTGACGTTGTGCGGCGGGAGTGGTTCCTCACGGAAAAAGTCCGGCAGGCGGTCCTGTGTTGCCGTAAATCCCGCCTTCTGGTTAAACTCCCTCTCCATCTGCAGCACCCTTATGCCAAGGGCCGGAACCGCATCCGGACCGAGTTCCGTTCCGAATTTGGCGTTCATGGCCTTGAGAAACTCTCCCGCCACCTCGGGAATCTGCAGGCAGAAAGAGGCCAGGATGCACAGGCCGGTGCAATCCACCGCCGCCATGGCCACTTGGGTATTTCGGGAAGCCTCTACCTGACCCTCGGGCTTGGTGGGGTCCAGATTGCCTCCCAGGTATTCACCGAGCACATTGCCCGCGGTATGATCAGCGCCCATGGGGGAGGTAGCGTAGGTCACGCCGGTTCCCTGATGAGCACGCGGGTCGTAGGCGGCGATGCTCTGCCCCTTGACGGTGGGGACTCGGCGGTGCCCGAAGTGCTTGCCGACGGCATCGGGTCCGTTGCTCAAAAGCTTGCCGAACTCCGTCGCCTGGCCGATTTCCTCGATCATTTCCAAAATCGCCTGTCCGTCGCCGAACGCCTTGTGGCCGGCGTCCATGGCCACGGCCACCGCCACGCCCGTGCTCATGGTATCCAGGCCGATGTCGTCACAAAGTCGGTCCAGCTGGGCGATGATGTCCAGATCGCCCACCCCGGTCATCCCACCCAGGGCCCAAATGGTTTCATACTCCAGGGAAGAGGTCACGTATTGACCTTGATCGTCCACATAGACGTTTGAACAGTTGACAATGCATCCGGAGCATCCCCTGTGCTTGGGATTTCCTCCCCGGTCGGCGATGATCTGGGCCATGTTCTCCCCGCTGATCTTCTCCCAGTCGTCGAAGACGCCCTTGGTCGCGTTAAAGGACGGGAAGGCGCCCATGCTGTTCACGATGGCAACGAGTCCGGCAGTACCCAGGTTTGGCAGGAGTTGGCCACTGAACGGATGCTCCGCCACGCCCTTGGCAAAGGCCTTGGCGGCTTGTTTGAAGGTCTCGGGATCGGCCATGGCGTCCGCGGCGTTTCCGTCTCGGCTGACCACCAGGGCTTTCAGCCCCTTGGAGCCCATCACCGCGCCGAGGCCGCCGCGTCCCGCAGCCCGGCAGGGCCTGTTGTCCACGTCCGTGCTTTGAATGGAGGCGGTGAGCATCCGGTTTTCTCCCGCGGGACCGATGCACAAAATGGAATTGGCCTCCCCGTATTGCCCGAAAAGTTTTTCCGCCAGGCTGTAGGTGCGCCTGCCGGCAAGTTCAGGAGCGGGAACCAGGCCGGCCTGTCCCTGGCCGTCGATGTGTAATACCGACAACTCGCCTTCGGCGGGCTCGCCCTCAACGATGATCGCGGTGATACCCAGCCGGCCCAGGGACTCGGCCACGGTACCGCCGGCATTGCTCTCCTTGATAGTCCCGGTCAGCGGGCTTTTGGCTCCGACGGACACCCGACTGGTATTGACAAGACTGGTGCCGCTTAAAAGGCCCGGGGCGAAAACAAGCTTGTTTTCCGGTCCAAGGGGATCGCAGGTCGGCGGGACCTCGGCATTGATTATGGCCGCGGTCAGGCCCCGTCCTCCCAGGCCCAAATACTGCTGACCAACATCTTCCACTGTGACTGACTTGGAAGCCATGTTCACCCGTATGAATTTCATGCCTTCTTACCTCCTTTTTGGTGGACTAATACGCTCTCACTGGCCTCGCCCGCAATTGTGAGAACGTTCCCCAATGGCCTGGGTGATGCCGCGAGCCCGGCGAAACGGGGCGTGATGGGCCGGACGCGCTTCATTTGAATGCCCAAGACCGGGTTTAGAGGTGCCTTCCCAACCCTCTCTTTATATCAAACCATCCACACCTGCCGGCCCGGAAGCCCTCCGGCGTGTTCGATGGCGCTGCCAGTGTTTCTGGACCGATGCCGGTAAGCTGAGTTTAGGAAACACGGGCGCGAAATAAAACGACTTGATACAGGCCCACCAGACCCCGGCCTGGTAGGAAAGCTGCTCCAGGGTGAAGAACACCAGAAAAGCCGGCCCGTTCAACTTTGGTTTCTTGGTCTGGTATTCGGTCAATCCCACCGCCAGGTGGGCGCCCCAGGCGAACAGACCGACGACCGGCCACAACGGCGCCAGGAGGCTGGCGGGCAGCAAATAATAGCGGGACCAAAAGGCGCACAGGTGATGGACAAAGCCGAGGTATGCCCGTCCGGTAGCGGCCACGGTCCAACTGAAATCCAGATCGAGCCCGGCCCGGGCGGCCTTCATCCGGCGCCGATAGGCATCCCCGGCCCACCAGGACAGGGCGGCCGCCATCGCCGCCCCCCCGAAGACCACGGCCCCGGCCTTCAGGGCACACCCGCCGCCGGCCGTCAAGGCCCAGAACACCAGGGCGGCCGGCCAAAGGGGAAATACCTTGCGCCGCCGCCGATGGGCGGCCTGGAGCTGAGGCTCGGAGGTGCCGTAGTCAAACCTCCGGCGGCAAAAGGAGCCTAGCCGGTTGCGGTGGCGATGGAAGACCCGCGCCGAGGGCCGATACTCAATTATCCCCCCCGCGTCCACGATGCGCCAGCACAGGTCCACGTCCTCGCCGACCTCCAGTTCCTCCTTGAAGCCGTCCACCCGGATGAACAGTTCCCGGCGCACGGCCAGGTTACAGGACGGGAGGTAAAAGAAGTCGCCCCCCCTCCGGGAATCCCGGGCATAGGCACCCATCCTGAGGGAGGACTTCACCTGTTCGTAGCGGTCCAGGGGCCGGCCGGTCTCTGTCGAGTCCACCAGGCCGCCGCAGGCCGCCACGGCCGGGTCTTCGAAAACCCGGACCAGTTCCTCGAGCCAGTCAGCCTCGACCACGCAGTCTGAATCCAAAAAGCACAGGATCTCCCCCTTAGCCCGCCGGGCGGCCCGGTTGCGGCAGTTCGACGCCCCCCGTCTCCGTGGGTTGACCAGGAGGACGATGTCGAACCGGCGCGCCACCGTCGGGGTCTCGTCGGAGGAGGCATCATCGACAACGATGATATCCATCAGGGAAGCGGGGTAAGAGGCCTGCTCCAGGGAGCTTAAACAGGCCGCCAGGTCTCGGGGGCGGTTACGTACCGGGATGATCACCGAAACCGTTGGACGCCCGGCGGGAAGCGGATCGCCCGCCTCCTCCAAAAAGCCTCGTTTCACCAGGCCGTACAGCCAGCGGTCCAGCTCTTCGGGCGAGACCATCGGCGACCGGTGCCAAAGATCATGGGCGGTCAAGGGACCCCAGTCGACAAGGGCTCTGAACAGCGATCCCCAGCACCGGGCCAAGGACACGGCCCTGAGCGGAAGGGAGGAGACCAAAAAGCAGTGGTCACCCTCCTCGACCAGTTCCACGCCCCGACGTAGGCGGTATGACAACCCCAGCATTCTGTCAGTCCCTCTTTAAAAATCCCCATTGGGACAAATACTCGGCCAGTTTTTCGGCCAAGTAGGCCGGTTCACCCCGGAGCAGCGCCGTCTCCCGTCGGTCCTCCCGGGTTGACAGCAGCCATTCTATCCGTTGGTCCGCCGGCCGGTCCCCATCGAGCAGTGGAATGTCCTTGGGACCAGGCCGGGGGTAGGTCACTTCTCCGGGAGTGAAAAAGTCCCGCAGCAGTTGTTCGTCTATGGGCAGGTCATGGCCGTCCCAGTACAGGATTCGCTCGGCCCCGGCCTTCAGCCGGCTCAAGTGGCTGGGGTGGCGAGGCTTGACCAACCCGGCCTCCACGCTGAGGGCCAAGGGCATCCGGGCCTCGACGTCCAACCGATCACCGCGTCCCAGGGCCTGCTGCAGCCTGAGCCAGCCGTCCCGGTCGGCTACCTGCAGGCCGACCACCCGCGACACCAGGTCCATTCCCAGTTGACAGGCGATATAGGCCGGCACCTCGCCTCGCTGCAGATCCAGGCTCCGGGCCCCACACACGATCAGGCCGGCCGCCGCCTTCTGGGCCGCCGCGGCCAGAACCGCCGCCGTCCCCCAGGCGTCCAGCTCCCGCCAGGCCTCATCCCGGAGCCATACGAATCGATCCGCGCCCAGGGCCAACGCCCGGCGGGCCTCGGCTTCCATCAGGTGTTCGCCCAGGGACAGCACCCAGACCTCGCCCTCGCCCAGGCCCTCCCGCAGGAGCACGGCCTGCTGGAGGGCCACCTCGTCCAAGGGGTTGTTCAACTGGACCCGGTCCCAGGCGGCAATGAAATGACGAGCGGGGTCGTCGCCGGAAACGGCGTAGACGTAGTCCACCTGTTTTAGGCAGACAGCGATATTTATCGGCGTCGTTTTAGCCATGTCAACGGGTCGCCCGCTCCAAAAGCTCCAGGACATCCACCACCGAGGGGGTTTGTCGATCCGGACCGCTCAGGCCGTCTTCCAGCATAGCCACGCAGTAGGGGCAGGCCGTGGCCACCAGCTCTGGCCGACTGGCCAGGCACTGCTCGGCCCGGTGCTGGTTGATGCGGCGGCCGGATTCGTGCAGCCACATCAGGCCGCCGCCGGCCCCACAGCAAAAAGTCTGTTCCCGGCTCTGGGGCAATTCCAGGGGCTCGGCGTCGCTCACCGCCCGCAACAGCCGACGGGGGGACTCGATCACGCCGGCCCCCCGGGCCAGGTAGCAAGGGTCGTGAAAGACGGTCCGGAGCGAGAGTTTCCGGTTGATGGTCAGTAAACCGCTCTCCACGAGTTCGAGGGACCATTCGAGGCCGGATTGGACCATGAAGTTGCCGCCCAGGTCCGGGTATTCGTGGGACAGTACGTTCCGGCAGTGGGGACAGGCGGTGACGATCTTCGTCACTCCCCGGTCGTGCAGCCGATCGATGTTGCGCCGGGCGAGGTCCTGGAACAAGGCCTCCTCCCCCAGCCGCCGGGCCGGGTCGCCGCAGCATTGTTCCTCGTGCCCCAGGAGGCTGACCGACCGACCGGCCCGTTCCGCCAGCCGGAGCAGGGCCAGGGTCACCTGGCGGCCCCGGGGGTGGAAGGCCCCCTGGCACCCGACCCAGATCAGGCAGTCGGCGGACTCCGGATTCACCAGGTCGAGGCCGTCCAGGCCGGCCAACCAGTCGAGGCGCCGAGCCGGTCCCAGGCCCGAAGGGTCGCCGTACAGTTCGAGATTGCGCATCAGGCCCACGGCGTCGTCCGGTAGCTCGCCCCGGTTCAAGACCAGGGCCCGCCTCATCCCGATGATTTTTGCCAGGGGCGTGATGCTTATGGGGCAGGCTTCCTGACAGGCGCCGCAGGTAGTGCAGGCCCAGATCTCGGCGGGCGTGACGGCCCGGCCGGCCAGGATCGGCCTTTCCTCGCCGGCGGGTCTGGTGGCCCGACGCGCCCGGGCGTCGGTCAGGATCTTGTCCATGACGACCATGGGGGAGAGCGGCTTGTCGGTCTGAAAGGCCGGACAGGCCTCCTGGCACCGGGCGCACGAGACGCAGGCCTCGGCGTCCAGGAGTCCTTTCCAGGTCAGGTCCAGGGCCGTTGACACGCCGAAACGTCGCGGTTGGTCCACCGGGATGGTGCGCAGGGCCAGGGGGGGCCCCAACGGTCGAAAATAGACGTTGAGCGGCGCGAGGATCAGGTGCCTTAGCCTGGTGAACGGCATCATGGCCACCAGGGCCAGCACCAGCAGGAAATGGACCCGCCAGGCCACCTTGGCGCCCAGGCCCGAGGCCGGCAGCAACGCCCCCACCAGGCCGCCCACCGGATGATCCCACCCCCAGCCGGCCCCCAGGACGGACAGGCGCATCCCCTCGACAATGAACCCGCTCAGCCCGATCAGACCCAGCAGGATCAAGACCGCCGTCCCGGCCCGATCCGGACGTGACTTCAAGTCCGCCCGCCCGGCCCGGCCGGCCAGAGCCAGGCCCACGCCCACAATCAGGCCCAGGCCGGCCAGGTCCAGCAGCGCGGAGACGGCCTGGGCCAGCGGTCGAGGCAGAGTGAAGGCGACCTGGGTGACGATGATCACCCCCAGGGGCAGCAGCACCCCCCAGAAAACCAGGACGTGCCCCACCCCGGTCCGGCGGCGGAGCAGGAGCCACCCCCGGCCCAGGGCCCGGGCCCCCAGGCCCTTCAGGCGTCGCCAGGGCCGATCGCGGCGTGATTCCGGTTTTCCCAACCGCCACAGGGAGACCCGACGCCACCATCCCCAGGCGAAGAGGCCGAGGCCGACCAGCAGGCCGGTCAGGTAGATCAGGTCGCCCCCGATCGGAGTGGGCCGACCGGAGCCGTCTCCGGGGACGCCATGCAGGCTGCCCAGGATGATTGCCCCGCCCACCTTCCGGCCGTGGCACTTGTAGCAAGCCGCCGAGGTGATGGGTCTGGTCTCGCCATGGGCCGCCGCCCCCTGGTGGCAGGCCAGGCAACGCCGCTCGGTGGTCACCTCGCTCAACGACGCCTTGCCGTGGCCCCGGATACGAAACGACAGAATCGCCGCCAGCAGCCCCCCTCGGCCGGCCTCCCGGGGGTGACATTGACCACAGGTCCGGACCAAGTGGGCCGGGTTCAGGGTCGATCTGGGGTCCTGGACGGCGAAGATGTCGTGGGCGCCATGGCAGCTCCAGCAACGGGCCGGTTTGCCGGCGCCTCGTCCATGGCGGTTCTGCTGCTGGTGACATTGCCGGCAGTCAACCGGTGCTACTGTCTTTCGATGCTGATGGGATTTGTTTTTGGCCGTGGGGTGACACTGGAGACAGCCGACCTGGCCGCCGTGAACCGAAGCGGACAGGGTCCGGGGATCGATCGGGCGCCGGCCACCGGCGCCGCCCCGCCGGTGGCATTGGAGGCAGGCCTGATCCGGGTTGGCCTTGGCCAGGACAGAGGGGCAGGCCAGCCACGCCCAGGCCGTCAGGGCCACCAGGATGGTTGCCAACCACTTCACTCTTGTCCGCTCTCCTCGGCCCCGGGGTGGCCGATTCTTTCCAACAGGGCCGTCAGCACGGCCTGGGCGTCTCCCACCAGGCCCAGGTCGGACAGTTGAAAGATGCGGGCCCCGGGGTCGGTGTTGACGGCCACAACCCGTCGGGCCCCGCGGATGCCCACCGTGAACTCATTGGCCCCGGACACCCCGGCGGTCAACAACAGCCGGGGCGCCACCGCCGCGCCTGTCTGGCCGATCTGTTTGGGGAAGGGAAGCAGCCCCGCGTCGATGACCGGTCGGGTCGCCCCTACCGTGGCCTCCAACCGGCCGGCCACCTGCTCCACCAGGGCCAGGCCGTGGGGAAGCATCCCCCGGCCCAGGGCCACGATCCGCTCGGCTTCCTCCAGGGGCAGGGTGGCCGGATCGCCGCGCCGGACCCCCAGGGGGCGGACCGTCTGGACAGCGGAGGGTCCGGCCGCTTCCAGGGGCA
This sequence comes from uncultured Desulfarculales bacterium, assembly GCA_964569795.1. GTDB lineage: Bacteria > Desulfobacterota > Desulfarculia > Desulfarculales > JAHJDS01 > JAHJDS01. The sequence continues at coordinate 40,742 of CAZMVB010000015.1, forward strand.
CCAGCGGCGCCTGGGCCTCGCCCCGTGGCCGGTGTTGGGCCAAGGCCTCGGGGCTCCAGGAGATCAACCGGGGAGTTATCGGCAGCAGGAACTGCCGCTGGTGCAATCGTCCCTGGTGGAGCGGTCGCCTGGCCACAAAACGCCCCGGCCCGTCTTGCTCCAGGCCCAGACAGCGACTGACCAGTCCGGACTGGGTGAGATAGGCCAGTCGTGGTCCCAATTCGGCCGTGGTCCCGTCGTCTATCAAAAACACCCAACCGACGTCCAGGTCCATGGCCAGGCGACAGGCGGTACGGGCCTTGATATCGGGATCGGCCAGGACGTCCAAGGCCGGGCAGCAATATACCCGCCTCGCGCCCTGAGGCCCCAGGGACCGGCCCGCTTCCGGCGCCGGCCCCATCACCAGGCCCCAGACCTCGCCTGGCTTGGCCAGTTTCTCGGCCCAGGCCCGGGCCTGCCCCATCAAGTTGAGATCCGTGGCGTCCAACTGGTCGTCCCGGGCCTGGCAGACGACCAGAATACCCCCGCCGGGAGTTGCCGAACCGACGACATCTTCATCTCGGTATCGGTCGGGGCTCAAATGCTCCTCCCCAGACGATGACCTTCCAGGATGGCGCTGTCGAGTTTCCGCGGCGCCAGGCAGTCGCCGATCCGGAAAAGCGGACTCACCTTGCCCTTGAGACCGAAGTACAACTCTTCCTCGGCCTGGTGTCCGGCCACCAGGACCACGGTGGCGTGACCGGTGATTTCCCGCATCTCGCCGGTGTAGCAATGGACCGCCTTGGTGAGAAGCCCCTGGATCTCAAAGACCGCCACGTCGGTCTCGAAGGTGATCCCCTTTTGGGCCAGGCGCCGCCGGGCCATTTGGAAGTCCTGCAAAGGTCCCAGCTTGTCGCCCACGAACAGCGACGGGGTCACCATGTGCACCTGGTTGCCCCGGTCGGCCAGGAACTCGGCCGTGGAACAGGCCTGGTGGTGGCCGTCCAGGTCCACCAGCAACACTTTGGTGTCCGTGATCTCCACCTGTCCGGTCAGCACCTGCCACGAGTTCAACACTTCAGGGGGCCCGTATTCGCCGGGCAGGGGCGCGGCCCGGGGAGTGGCGCCGGTGGCGATCACCACGGCCTCTGGGTTTTCGGCCAGGACCTCTGACGCCGTGGCCCCGACGCCCAGGCGAAGCTCGATATTGGCCAGCTGGCGGACCTGCCCGCTCAGCCAGCGGGTGACGCCCTCGATCTCCCTTCGACCAGGGGCCAGGCAGGCGATGATGTTCTGGCCGCCGACGTGGTCGTTTTTCTCGAACAGGACCACCTTGTGCCCGCGTAGGGCCAGCACCCGGGCCGCCTCCAGTCCGGCCGGCCCCGCCCCGACCACGACCACCTTCTTGGCCACGGCCGCGGGTACGATGGTGCCGATTCCCCACTCTCTTTCCCGGCCGACCGCCGGGTTCTGAATGCAGCCCAGGGAGTGGCCCAGACCCATCCGGCCAATACAGCCCTGGTTGTCGGCGATGCAATGGCGAATGTCGGCGCTGTTTCCCAGTCGGGTTTTCCGGGGCAGTTCCGGGTCGCAGATCAGGGCCCGGACCATGCCGATCATATCGGCGTGGCCGTCGGCCAGAATACGTTCAGCCAGGTGAGGGTCGTTGATGCGGTTGGTGGCAAAGACCGGCAAAGACACCCGGCGGCGAATGGCCGAGGCCAAGGGGACCGTATAGGCCAACGGCGTGTGCATCGAGCCCTCGACCAGATACAGGTCGTGGAAGGTGCCGATGCTCAGGTCCAGGAAATCGATCAAACCGGAGGTCTCCAGCCGGGCGGCGATCTCGGGGGTGTCATTGATGGTCAGCCCCCCGTCCGGGTGCATCTCGTCGGCGTTCAGGCGCACGCCCACGGTGAAATCAGGCCCTACTTCGCGGCGCACGGCCTCCAGCACCTCCAGGCAGAAGCGCAGCCTGTTTTCCAGGCTGCCGCCGTACCGGTCTTGGCGACAGTTGGATGCTGGCGAGAGGAACTGGCGGATCAGCGAGCTGTGCCCGATCTGGATCTCGATGCCGTCGAAGCCCCCTTCCCGAACGTAGCTGGCCGAGCGGGCGAAATATTCCACGCACTCGGCGATTTCCTCCGGCTCCATCGCCTTGGCCACTTCCCGGAACAAGGGGTCGCGCGCCGGAGATGGCCCCCAGACAGGGCGTCCGGTAAGGCTGCCGTCCCCCTGGGTGCCGTTGTGGTTCAGCTGGGCGAAGATCCGGGTCGGGTAATGGTGGATGGTCTCGGTCAGTTTCTGGTAAGCAGGGATCACCCCGGGATCAAAGGCGAAGACCAGTTTGGGGTAGGGATGATCCGACGGATGGACGGAGAGTTCCTCGGTGACGATCAGCCCCGCCCCGCCTTTGGCCCGGTCGCGGTAGTAATGGACGTGACGGTCGCTGATCCGGTTGTCCTCCCCGAAGTTGGTCATGTGGGCCGAGAAGCTGATCCGGTTGGTCACCGAGGTCGCTCCCAGTCGGAGGGGAGAAAAGAGGTATTTGAACTCCGCCATAGTCCTACACTCTCATCGCCCCGAAAAATCCTTCGCGCACCGCCGCGCCGATCCGGCGCGGGGCGACGCAGTCGCCGACGCGCTGGACACTCGGCAGGCGGCCCTTGAGTAACCGGTAGAGGCCGTCGTCTGCTGTGTTGCCCATGACCAGGACCACGGTGTCGTAGCCCCGCCGCATCGTGACCTGGCCCGAATACCGATCCCGGGTGGTTATCCCGCCATCACTGATGCCGCTCACCACTTGATCGCAGACGAAAGCGACCCCCTTGGCCAGCAGACGGGTCTTGGTGTCGACGATATCCCCCTGACCGGCCAGCTCGACGCCCACGTAAGGTTCGCTGGTGATGATCTCGACCCGCCGTCCTTGATCGGCCAGCCACTCGGCCGTGCCCGCCGCCTGATGGTGGCCGTCCTCGTCCACCAGGAGCACCCGTTCGCCGATGGGGTAGGTCCCCTCCAGGACCTGCCAGACGTTCAGCACCCCGGGCGGTCCGTAGTCGCCCGCAACCGGTCGAGGTTTGGGTCGGGAGCCGGTGGCCAGGATGACCGCCTCCGGGGCCGCGGCCATGATCGCCTCGAGGTCCATCTCCCGGCCCAGGTGCAGCGGCACGCCCAGCCGATCCAGTGCGGCCACCAGGTTGTCCACTACCCGGCCGATCTCGCTCCGACCCGGGGCCAGACGGGCCAGGCGGACCTGCCCTCCGGGCTCGTCGTTTTGGTCGTACACCTCGGGCGCGTGACCGCGCCGGGCCAGCGTAAAGGCCGCGCTCAGGCCGGCGGGCCCGGCGCCGACAATCAGCACCCGTTTCCTGTCCCTGGCCGGGTGGGCCGAGGGTGTGGACAGCTTTCCTTCCCGGCCGGCCCGCGGATTTTGAATGCAGGCGATGCCCCTATGGGCGTTGGTCCGGCCGAGGCAGTCCTGGTTGTCAAAGGCGCAGCCCACCACATCTTCGGCCCGGTCGGCCGCCAGCTTGGCCGGCAGGGCGGGATCGCAGACCAGGGGCCTCACCCAGCGGATCAGGTCTGCGGCCCCTTGGGTCAAGGCCGCCTCGGCCTCGTCCGGTCCGGTGATCCGGTTTCCGGCCATGACCGGCACTCCCACGGCTTGCTTCAAGGCCGCGGCCAGATCGAGCGCCAGGCCGGGCGGATGATGCATCGAGGCGCGCCTCAAGTGGAGGTTGTAGAAGGTCCCCAGCGTGGCGGCCAAATAGTCGGCCCCACCCGGCCCGGCCAGTTGCCGGGCCGCGGGGATGGTCTCCTCCAGGGTCAGCCCGCCCCAAAACTTTTCATCCAGGCACAACTCCACTCCGACCAAGCAGTCCGGCCCCACGGCCCGGCGCACCGCGGCCAAGACCTCCAGACAAAGGCGCAGGCGGCCGGTCAAGTCGCCGCCATGGGCGTCGGACCGATGATTGGACATGGGAGACAGGAATTGGCGCAATAAACTGTTAGGACCGATGCTGACCTCCAGGCCGTCGAAACCGGCCCGCCTGAGCCGGCCGGCCTGAAGGGCGAAGCAGTCCACCAGGTCCTCGATGTCCTCGGGCTCCATGGCCTTGCAGGTTTCGCAATTGATCACGTCGGCCATGGCCACGGGGCCCCAGGTGGGCAAGCGGCTCTTGACCCCGCTGCTCTGAAATCCCCGATGATTCAACTGGGCCAGGACCAGAGCGCCCTCATGCTTGAGCTTGGCCGCCACCCCGGCCAGCAGCTCCAGGGCCCGATCGTCGTAAACCTCGATCATCGGGTCGTAGGGGCGGTCATTGGCCATCAGGGTCAGCTCGCCGAGGACGATCGTCCCGACGCCGCCCCGGGCCCGCTCCAGAAAATAGGCGCCCCAGGCGTCGCCGGGCACCCCTGATCCCGCCAGATTGGTCCGGTGGGGACCCAGCACTATCCGGTTGGCGGCGGTCCTCGGCCCCAGATCAATCTCGGACAGCAGCTCTGGCCAGGCCATGTCGTTGTCCCCGGGCCGCCGGTCGGTCGGTCCCCAGGCAGTGCATCAGACACTCGGGATCCGGCTGGGAGGGGTCCTGGTGGGTGTGATAGGCCATTGCCGGGCATCCCCCCCGGCAGGAGTCGAACCGTTGGCACCAGTGGCAGGAACGAACCTCCAGATGGCGGAAGTAGTTCATCACCGGCGAGTCGAGCCAGAGTGGCTCCAGCCCGTCCGAGCGGATGTTGCCCGCTCGAAACTCGGGCTCCTGCAAAAAGGCACAGGGGTACACCTCGCCCGTGGGCGACAGGCAGCAGGTCATCTTGGCCGCGCCGCACATGTCCAGGCCCATCCGCCGGCGACGTTCCGAGGTCAGGCTGAAAAAGGAATCGCCGGTCAGGACCGCGCCGTCGGCGGCCAGCCACCCGGCAAAGGACTCCAACTGCACCGGGCTGGGTGCCAGGTCCCGCCAGCTCTGCTTGGCCCGGCCCGAAGGTCGGAAGCGGCTCACCCTCAGTCCTGCCCCTAGTCGGGAGGCCAGGGCCTTGAGACCGTCGAGCTGGGGATAGCTTAGCCGGGTCAGGACGGTGTTGACGCTGAAGGAAACCCCGCTTTCGGCCAGACGGTTCATTCCGGCCAGGATCCGATCATAGGTCCCCGGCCCGCGGATGGCGTCGTTGGTGACCCGGTCCACCCCGTCCAGGCTGACCTGCAAAAACAGGCCCTCCAGACCCGCCAGTCGCCGGCAGAGGTCTTCATCAAGGGTGGTGGCGTTGGTGCTGACACAGGCCACCAGACCCCGGTCCAGGGCATGCTCCAGAATCCTCATAAAATCGGGCCGCAAAAATGGCTCCCCGCCGCCGACGTTGATCTGGAACACCTCGAGCCGGGCCAGTTCGTCGATCACCGCCAGGCACTGTCCGGTGGACAACTCGTCGGGCCGGGCCCGGCCGGCGTCGGCCAGGCAATGCCGGCACCGGAGATTGCACCTCATGGTGATTTCCCAGGTGAGGTTGACCGGGGCGCACAGGCCCCTACGAGCGGCTTGAGTCAGCAACCAGGACTCCTTTCTCGACCAGGCGGTCACAGGCCCGCCTCAGGGCCTGGACCGTCTTTTCCCCCGGCAAAGATCCACGACCATGGAGCCACTTGACGAGACCATGGCCAGAGCCGAAGAACTCAGGTTCAAGCCAGGGGCCCGACGAAAGGGAAAAAAGCCTGGGTCCCCGACGGCAATAAAACAAAAGCCCGAAGTGTTCCCGGCGCACCTGCACGCCGGAGGCCAGGCCGAACCCGTGGGTCCGCCGGTGTTCAATAGACCCCGCAGATGCCGTCAAGGGAGACCTCTTCCAGTTCGATCTCGGTGATGGCCAACGGGTCGTCATCCCCCGCCGGCCGGAATCCCTCGCCGGCCGGGACCGGCTGTCCCGTTGGTCGGGAATCCTGCTCGGGGCCAGAGGGGGTTGCCACTCTGTTGTTGCTTGGCACGGTGTCGTCTCCTGAAACGGTTCTCGGTCCCTGGAAAGGGCCTTGCCTCGGCGGGCCCGGCCACCGGGTGACCCGCGGCCCGCCGAAGCAGGGGGATTAGAGTTGGCAGCACTCGTTCATGATCCGCCGGACATCGTCGCCGGTTATGTCACGGGGGTTGGCCTCCCGGGACAGGTCGTTCAGGCACCACTTGACCGTGTGTTCGATGTCGTCTTGGCTGAAATCGAACTGGCTCAGGCCGATCTCGGTGATCCCGACGTCGTTGCGCAGGCGCTCGATGGCCTCCAGCGTCCTGTCCGCGGCGTCAACGGGATGCAGGTGCTTGACGTCCAGGCCCATGGCCAGGCCGATCTCCTGGAACCGCTCGGGACAGGCCACCACGTTGAACTTCTCGACCGGGATCATCATCAGGGCGTTGGCGTACCCGTGATGCAGATCCTTGAGGACCGAGACCATGTGGGCCAGGCCGTGGACCATGCCCATGCCGCCGCCCATGTTGTAGGCCATGGAGGCGATGAACTGGGCCCAGGCCATGTTTTCGATGGCCACGTCGTTCCTGGGGTTGGCGTAGGCCTGGCGGAGGTTCTCGCTCAAGAGCTTGATCGCCCGCAGACCGGCGGCATGGGACACCGGCAGGTTGAGCCGGCCGATGAAGGGTTCCATGGCGTGGCAGAAGGCGTCCATCCCCGACCAGCCCACCAGCTTCGGCGGCTGGAGACGCATGAACAACGGGTCGCAGATACCCACCGAGGGGCCGACGCCGGGGACGACCAGGATCAGCTTGTAGCGCCACTCCGTGTCGTTGATGATGGCGAAGGCCGTGGCCTCGGCGCCGGTGCCGGTGGTGGTGTTGATCGCCACGTGGGGGATGTTGACGATCTTGTAGGTGGGGATGCGCTCGGTATAGTGAGGCTCCAAAAAGGCACAGAAATCGCGCAGGCTGGTGTCCGGACCGTCATTGGTGACCATGATCCGGATGCCCTTGCCCGCGTCGTGGGCGCTCCCGCCGCCGACGCTGACAATGCCGTCGCACCCCGCCTCGAGATAGACCTTGGTGCCCTCGACGCACTCGTGGTCCTTGGGGTTGGAGGTGACGCCCTCGAACTTGGTCACGGTCACGCCGGCGTGCTTGAGGACACCCTCGACTTCCTCGACGATGCCGGTCCCCTTCAGGCCGGTGGTCACCAACAGGGCGTGGGTGATGCCGTTCACGCCGCATTCCTCGCCGGCCATCTGGTGGGCCCCCCAACCCACAATGCCGCGGGAATGCTGATGCACGTACAGCAGGGGAAATTCCTTCCGTTCCATTTCCATACACATTCTCCCTTGCAGGCGTTTCGACGAGTCATCGCCGGACGGTTCGGCGCTCGGCCTCCCGTCCGGACTCGTCTACTTGCGCTTGTTCCACGGCGGAGCCAGTCTGAGTTTCCACTTGGCCTGCTTGAAGGGGTAGACCATGCTCTGTTTGCCTTTCCACCACTGGGAGGCGGTGCTGATGAAGAGCGCCACGCCGTTGGGCTGGTACTTGATCGGTCCCATGACGGTATGGAACTTGTACTTCAAGACCGCCTGGCGGACCTTGGCCCCGTCCAGGGTCCCCGCCTTCTCGATGGCCTGCCACAGGATCTGGCAGAGGGCGTACAGGGCGCCCACCGAGACCGAGTATTTCTTGAAGTGCTTGTAGTAGAGCTGGCCCAGCCGCTTGGCCCCGGGATAGGGGTAGTCCATGGACCAGAACCCGTCACACAGGATGTAATTGGCATCCTTCCCCAGGGCCTTCCAAAACTCACCGGCCCAGGTGCCCTTCCAGCCGTGCAGGTAGGGCACGCTGAAATTGTTGGCCTTCATCTGGCGGATGAAGGTGATGCAGTCGGTATCCGAGGTGAAGATGAGGATGGCGTCCACGCCCCGCTTCTTGGCCTTCAATATCTGCGAGGAATAGTCCTTGGCGCCCACGGCCAGCGGTTCGTCCAGGACAAAGTGGTAGCCGAACTTCTTGGCGATCGCCCGGAACAGGCCGGCAAAGGCGCGTCCGTCGAAGGTGTCCTCCATCAAAAGGGCCGGTCTCTTGGGACGCTTGTTCTTGGGCAGGGATTGCCACAGCTGGAACGGCACCGAACAGGCCTGTTTCAGATCGAAGAACAGAAGCGTGGACCACTTGAAATGCCGGGCCAGCCATGGCGGAACGAGGCAGATCGAGGTGTGGTAGTAGCGCTTATACTTCTCGGCGGTGATGCAGCCCGGGATGACCCCGAAGGGCGCGGCAAAACCGCCCAGCAGCAAGTCGACCTTGTGAACCTTGATCAGCCTCTCGACCGCCCGGGCCGCCTTGCCGGGGTTGGACGAATCATCCTCCACGATCAGCTTGACCGGGAGCTTCTTGCCGTATTTCTTGACATAGATGCCCCCCCGGGCGTTGACGTCCTTGACCGCCTGCTCATAGGCCCACTTCTGTTCACGCCCCGCGCCGGCCAGGATGCCGGTCATCGGGAGGTTGGTCCCGATGAGGATGTACTTTTTCGCCATGACCGGGGATGGCAGGCCCGCCGTCAGGCTGATGGCGACCACCGCCACCAACAGGGCCGGCCAAAATTTACCAATCGTTCGTCCCATTTCTTCCCTCCCTGAAACTATGGGTTTGTCATGCGGCCGAATCCGATCCGGCCGCCGTCGTCACGACCGCTGGTCACCCGACGTGGTTGACAGGCGTCTGCTCAAAAGCCGCGAGGGGTGCTTGTTTATCAGGCTCGTCAGGCCGCGCGGCAACCATATGGCGAAGAAAATGATGAACGCGCCGGAGAAGAGAGGATGGATTCGCGGCAGGTAGAGGCTGGTGATCTGGAAAAGCCCGGCCAGCAAAAACGAGCCCAGGATGGGGCCGTGCAGGGTGCCGGCCCCGCCGACGATGCACATCAGCAGCGGAAACAGACACCACTGCAGACCCAAGACATCGTCCGGCATGATCTGAAACGTGTTGTAGGCATAAAGGCATCCGGCCAGCCCGGTCAGCGCTCCGCTGATCGCCAGGGACAGGATCTTGTATCGAAGGACCGGCACCCCGCAGACCGAGGCCGCCTGCTCGTCATCCCGGATGCTGATGAGGGCCAGGCCGAACCTGGTGCGCAGAAGGCCCCACAAGACCAGGGTCGAGCCCACGGCCAGAACCAGGCCGAGGTAGTAGTAGGGGGTCAAGGAAGAATATGAACCGGACGGCAATAACAGGCCGGTGGCCCCGCCGGTGACCCGGCCGCCCTGGGTGACAATCACCCGCATGATCTCGCCCAGGCCGAGCGTGCCCAGGGCGAAGTAGTCTCCCCGCAGCTTGGACAGCAGGGGGATCCCGATCAACACCGCCAGGACGGCCGCCGCCAGGGCGGCGAAGACAAAGGCCAGGGGGTCCAGAAAACCGGTTACGCCGGCCATCCAGGAAATACCCATGGCATAGGCCCCGGTCCCGAAGAAGGCGTGCTGGCCCAGGGACACTTGACCGGTGTAACCGGCGATCAGGTTCCAGGCCTGGGCGATGGTCACGTACAAGAAGGCCTGAAAGAGAAAGGTGATGGCGTAGGAAGACTCGACGTTGACGGTCATCGGGAAGATGACGAGGAAGGCCAACAGGATGATCGATCCCAACCACTTCCACTTGAGAAAACGTCTATACACCACGCCGGCCTCACACGTTTCGAATTTGTTTGACGAAAAGGCCTTGGGGTCGGAACATCAGGACCAGCAGGAAGGCGCTGTAAGAAACGGCATCGGCCCAGACGCCGCTGAACAGGTAAGACCCCACCGATTCCAGCACCCCCAACAGAATGCCTCCCGCCAGGGCCCCGAAGACGGATCCGATCCCGCCCAGGGCCACGGCGATGAGCGCCTTGAGGCTGAACAGAAATCCGAAGTGGGGGTCAAAAGGGTAAACCGCCGCGGTGGCCGTTCCGGCCAGGCCGGCCAGGCCGATGCCGATGCCAAAGGTGATCGCCCGGACCTTGTTGGGGCTGACGCCCATCAGCATGGCCGCCTCCTCGTCCTCGGTCGCCGCGCGCACCGCCTTGCCGGTCAGGGTGGTCCGCAGCCAGAGGCTCAGTCCGGTCGTGGCCGCCAGGGCCAGCCCGAACACCACCAGGCGCATCACGGAGATCTGAAGCCCCCAGAGCGGCAATCCGGCCCCGGTGTACGAGGCGCGCACCGCCCGGGTGTCGGGTGTGAACAGGACGGACATCAGGTTTTCCAAAAGGATCATCAGGCCGAAGGCGATCAACAGGGGCGCGTCCTTGCCGGTGCCGGCCACCTGCCGGAACAGGGCGAGGTAGAGCCCGAGGCCCAGGACCATGAAACCGGGCAGGACCACGACCAAGGTCAAAAAGGGGTCCATCCCGGCCAGGGTGAACAGATAATAGGTGCCGTAGGAGGCCAGGATCATCATCGCCCCCTGGGCAATGAACAGGATCTCCATGGAGCCGAAGATCAGCGACAGACCGATGGCCGCCACCCCGTACATCGAGCCGAACAGGACGCCGTTGATCAGCAGTTGAAAAAACACTCCGACATTGCTCATAGGGCCACGCCCCTGATCCCCAGAAACGCCTCCCGGACCTCTTGATCGGCCAGAAGCTCTTTGCTGGAACCGTGCAAGGTTACCTGTCCGGTGTTGATGACATAGCCCGCGTCGGACAGTTCCAGACTGCGACGCACGTTCTGCTCCACCAGCAGGATCGTGACCCCCTGGTCCCGGAGGGTGGCGACCACCTGGAACATCATCTTCACCACCAGGGGGGCCAACCCCAGGCTGGGCTCGTCGAGCATCAACAGCTTCGGCTGGCTCATCAGCGCCCGCCCGATGGCCAACATCTGCTGCTGCCCGCCGGAAAGCACTCCGGCCGGTTCGCGGAGGCGTTGATGAAGCGCCGGGAAAAGGGCCAGCACCCGGTCGAGCGATTCCCTGAACCCGGGACGAGACCGGCGGGCGTAAGCGCCCATCTCCAGGTTCTCCCGAACCGTCATCCGGGTGAAGAGTCGGCGATCCTCGGGGACCATGGAGATGCCCAGATCGACGATGGCCTGGGGCGAAAGGGCGCTGATGTCCTGACCTTGGTATTCGATCGTCCCGGACCGGGGCCTGATCAGACCGGCCACGGTTTTCAGAGCGGTGCTCTTGCCTGCCCCGTTGGCCCCGATCAGGGCCACAATGGAACCGGGCTCCACCGCCAGCGACACGTCCGACAGGGCCTGGGCGTCACCGTAATAGACCTCCAAATTCTCAAGGCGGAGCATCAGTCCTCATCCTCACCCAGGTAGGCCTCGATGACGCGCCGATCGGCGGCCACCTCCCTGGGGACGCCGTCGGCGATCTTGTGGCCGTAGTTGATGACAATGATCCGGTCACATAGTTCGAACACGGCGGCCATCTTGTGTTCGACCCAGAAGACGGCCATGCCCGTGTCATGGCGTATGCGCCGGATCATCTCCAGCATGGACCGGGATTCGGCGCTGTTCAGGCCGGCCATCGGTTCGTCCAACAACAACACGATCGGGCCGGCGGCCAAGGCCCGACCGACCTCCACCAGCCGGCGCTGGACGAAGTTCAACCGCTCGGCGACAACGTCCTTTACCGGGAGCAAATCGACCAGGTCCAGACACTTCATGGCATCCAGGGTCTTGTGACCGCCCCTTATTCGGGAGCGGCCGAACTTGGCGCCAACCTGGATGTTTTCAAAGGCGGTCAGGCTGGGAAAGACCTTCACCTTCTGGAAAGTGCGGGCGATGCCGAGGTGGCAAATTTTGTGGGAGGACATGCGGGTTATGTCCCGGCCCTGGAGGCGGACGGTACCAGTGTTGGCCCGGTACACGCCCATGACGATATTGAAAAGAGTGGATTTTCCAGCCCCGTTGGGGCCGATGAGGCCGACTATTTCGCCGGGATCCACCTTGGCACTGACACTGCTGAGGACCTGCAGTCCACCGAAAGACTTATTGACATTCTCGAGTGCCAAAAGCCCGGCCATTGAGTCTCCTGAGCCTGATTTCTCGGGTTCGGCCTGATCCGGGTGAGTATTCCCCCCGACGGTGATGGCCCACCTCCCCGACTCAGCAATAGCGAAAATGGTGCCAAGCTACTTATTCCATGTTTTTACAATTAGTTATGTGTCGAAAGCCTGGAAGTGACCAGGGACGAGTGTTACTTTTAGTAACATTCTGCCCGACCCCTGCTGGATCGTTTCCCAGGGAGACGGGATCCCCATTTCGGCCATAACATCTTGTTATTTCTTGCTTAAGGCACGACCAGCCGCGGGTAGGGCCTGCCAGGCCCTGATCTTGATTATCTCCCTGTAATCAAGTCACTAGACGTCACGTTACTAATCGTAATTGTGTTTTTGAAGAGTTGTTACTGAAATACCCGTGGTCTGCCATTCAGGAGGCCGTCACGCAAAATTCCTTACGGCGCCTGACCTAAACCAAAGCGCTGCATGCGTTCGTAGAGTGATTTACGGGAAATGCCGAGCGCCTTGGCCGTCAGGGAGCGGTTGCCGTCGAAGAGCTCCAAGGTCTTTTGAATGAGTTCCTTTTCGACTTGGCGCATCTTCATCCCCCCGTCGGGTAGCCGGCCGATACAACCAGTGAAGCCGGCTTCTTCTGGGCGATAGGCCTGGCGAATCTTGGCTGACAGGTCCGACAAACCTATCTTGTCGCTTTGCCCCAGGATGACTTGACGATGGATTTCGTTGCTCAGTTCCCTTACGTTGCCGGGCCAATCATAGGCCATCAAGGCGTCCAAGGCATCACTGGTCACCCCTATGGGAGGCCGATGGTGCTGTTCGGTGGCGGACTTCAGAAAGTGATCCACCAGCAGGGGTATGTCTTCCACCCGGTCGCGCAAGGGAGGGATATTGATCTGGATCACCTGGAGTCGAAAATAGAGGTCCGGTAGAAAGCGTCCCGCATTCACCTCTTGTTCCAGGTCACGGTTGGTGGCGGCGATAACCCGGGTGTCGACTCGGCGCGCGGTGAACGATCCGACCGGTTCGAATGTCTTTTCCTGCAGGAAACGAAGCAGCTTGGACTGCAGGGTCAGGCTCATGTGCCCCACCTCGTCCAAAAACAACGTGCCCCGGTTGGCCGCCTCCAGCCGTCCGATCCGGTTTGTTTCGGCCCCGGTGAAGGCTCCCTTGACATAACCGAACAATTCGGACTCCAACAAAGACTCGGACAGGGCCGCGCAGTCGATGCAGATGAAAGGGGCCTCTCTTCGGGAGCTGTTGTAGTGGATGGCCTTGGTGAACATCTCCTTGCCGGTGCCGGTCTCACCGGTGATCAGGACCGTGGCCTCGGTGGGCGCCACCGCCTGAACAATGTTGAAAACCTCCTGCATCGGCGGACTCTTGCCCACGATGTTGTGGAAGCCGTAGCGACTGGCAACCTCATACCTGAGGGCGGTCAGTTCGGCCTCCCGTTCCCTTTCCCGGAGGGCCTTGCTGAGCATCAACAGGAGTTCGTCCGGATTGAGGGGCTTGACCAGGTAATCATAGACCCCCTCCTTCATCGCCTCGACGCTGGACTCGATGGTGCCGTGGGCGGTCATGATGATCAGCAGCACCCGGGGATCGATGCCCTTCAGTCGGCGGTACAGCTCCAGGCCGTCCATGCCGGGCATCTTCAGGTCGGCCAACACCATGTCGAACCCCGGGCCCTTGGCGAAGGCCCTTTCCGCCGCGGCGCCGTCGCGGGCGGTGGCCACCTCGTAACCGTCTTCCTGCAAAAAGGCCTGCAGGGCCTTCAAGGTGCTGACGCTGTCGTCAACCACCAGGATACGGTGCTGACTCATGGATTGTCCTCACCGCCACCGGCGGGTTCGGGGTGACTCAAGGGGAGAAAGATCATCACCGTGGTCCCCCGGCCGGGCGTTGATTCAACCCCGATCGAGCCGCCGTGGGCCTCGACGATGCCCCGGGTGAGAGACAGGCCCAGGCCGGTGCCTTGATCCTTGGTGGTGAAAAAGGGGTCGAAAATATTGCGCAGGCTTTCCCGGGACACGCCGGCGCCGCTGTCGGCCACCTGGATCTCGACCTGCCGTCCGTTGCGGCCGTCTTCCAGAGCCACGGACAACGAGGTGGACACGGTCAATCTGCCTCCGCCGGGCATGGCCTCCAAGGCGTTGGAGATGATGTTCATCACCGCCCGCTCCATCTGGAACGGGTCGATCATGACCGCCGGCAGGTCCGGGTCAAGCCGCTTCTCCAGGTTCACCCCGCCCTCCGCTATCCGGGGTCCGGTTGTCTGGAGTATGTCCTCGACGAACTGGCTGACATCCATCTTGGTCAATCTGGGGGGAGGTTGTCTGGCGTAGCTTAAAAAATTGGCCACGAAATCTTCCAGGTGAGAGATTTCCTGGTAGATCAACTTTACCAACTCGTCTGACTCCCGACTCCCGACTCTTTTTCGTCGCAGCACTTCGGCGGCCATCTTCATGGCATTGAGCGGGTTTCGAATCTCATGGGCCACGCCGGTGGCCAACCGCCCCAGTGAGGCCAGTTTGGCGGATTTCAGCAATTCTTCCTGGATTCGACGAAGATTTTTGACCATGTGATTAAACGACATGGTCAGCGACCCCAGTTCATCCTTGGAAACCGGCTCAATCTGCTTGGGCAAGCGCCCCTCGGAGATCACGGTGGTGGCCTGGGCCAGCTTCTTGATGGGTCGCACGAATCGTAACGAGAATATTGTCCCCGCCCCCAGGGCCAGCGATACGGCCAGCAAGACCACCCAGCCGACCCGGTCCTTGATGACATCCACCCGTTCGGTGAACTCGCTTACCGGCAGGGTGACGGCCACGATCCAACCGTTGGCCTTGATGGGGGTGTAGGCCACTATTTTCCGGCCCCGGTAGCGGTAGGAGGCCATGCCCTGGCGCTTGACGAGCATCGTTCTGATCAGTTTGGCCACCGAGGGCAGACCCAATTGCACCGCTGTTTTGCCCAGGTAACCGGGCTCCGGGTGGACGCGAACCACTCCCTGGTTATCGACCACAAAGGCGTATCCCTTCCGGCCGACACGTTGGGACAGAATGCGCCGCGAAAGCCGGTCCAAGTCCAATTCCAAGACCACCACGCCGGACATCTTCTTCCACACATCAAATAGTGGCCGAGCCAGCCTGATAACCCGATGACCCCCTGGTGAGAGGGCAATGATTGACGAGACATTCGCGCGTGGATTGCCGTGAGACAGCTGTTTCAGGGGC
Organism: uncultured Desulfarculales bacterium; assembly: GCA_964569795.1. GTDB lineage: Bacteria > Desulfobacterota > Desulfarculia > Desulfarculales > JAHJDS01 > JAHJDS01. The sequence goes on from CAZMVB010000015.1 coordinate 55,939, forward strand.
AATGGAGGTCTCAAGAATCCACGCCCGGCATTCTTTCGGGCTTGAGTAATGTTGACCACCTCTCGGCCTTTGGGGTCCACATAGGCTATGCGGTAGTACAGCGGGGACTTGCGGGCGATTTCCAGGAAGAATTTCTCCACCTTTTTACGGTTTATCTCGGCCTCGGAAAACAGATTGTAGAAGCGATTGTAATAGTAGCTCGAGATAGCCGGCAAGACGGAAATAATTCCCAGGTCGGTCCTGGCCGTCTGGAGATTCTGGGTAGTCCGCTCGGCTATCTCCCGGGCCAGGTTAATTTGAGCTTGGTTCAGGAGACGGGTGACGATTCCCTCAGCCGCCTGGTAGGCCATCAGGCCGGTGGCCAGCACTGGAAACACCACCAAGGGGATCACGATCAGCATCAACTTGGTGGTGATGCCCAGCTTCATTGAGCCCGCCCTTCACTCCCCGGCCCGGCCGTCGAACGTCCGGTGCCAAAAATACGGCGGGACAAGTCGTCCCAATGGGCCTCAGCCAGAGTAAATCCAAACAACATGCCTGAGGGATGGAGTTGGATTTTCAGGTGCCGGTCCAGTCCAAAGGTCTGGACCCGTTGGGCAGTATATATGCCATAGGCCTCTTGAAGCACTTGAGCCTGCAGGCGGAATAGTTTTCGGCGCCTCTGATGGTGGTCGGCCTCGAAAACAAAGGAACGATAGAGCCGATCAAAGGCAGGATCGCGCATGATGGAGTAGGGCGAGCCGGAGTAAAAAATGACCGCAGGGCTGAAGAAGGCGTCCAGGGTGGGGTTGGGGGTGAGCCAAACCACCATGTCACCGTCGAACTTGGGCCGGCCGTATTTCAGCTTGGGCAGGACCGTCTGGCGCAGGTATTCCAGTCGCGGCACGACGGTGATCGACAGATCCACCCCGACCATCCTCAACTGGGCCTTGATGGCCTTGATCATATACTGGGTGTCGTCCGACGCCAGGACCCTGACCTTGATTCGCCGTTTGTGGCCGGCCTCGGCCAGGAGGCGCCTGGCCTTGGCCGGATCAAAAGGATAGGGGCGCAGGTTCGGGTTATAGTCGCGTTCCAAGGGGTTGGTCATGGTCGAGACCTGGATGGAGTTGCCCTTGTCCACGTATTCGATCAAGTGCCGCTTGTTGACGGCGTAGTTCATCGCTCGCCGGACCCGCCGGTCGGCAAAAGGGCTGTCAAAGTTTTTCATGGCCGCCCAGAAGACCGAGGCCACATGCCTTTTCAAGACGCGGGTGCGGCGCGCGGCCATCACGGTCAACGTGTCCTTGCCCGGCAGCTTGGTCAGGAGATCGACCTGGCCCGTCAGCAGCGCCTCTACTTGTCGTCTGGGGGTTATGAACAAGAACGAAACGTCTTGAATTCGGGGGAACCCGTCACGCCAATAGTTTGGATTTCGAGTCAACCTGATGCGCTGCCCCTTGTCCCAACTCACGAAGCGATACGGTCCGGTGCCCACCGGGTGAGCGGACAGTCCCTTGTCGCCATATCTTTTTGTGTACTTGGGCGGCACGATCTTGAAGAAGGTGGGCAGCGTGAAAGGCAGGCGGGCGTCCGGCCGCCCGGTCACCAGGTCAACCACGTCCGGCCCGACAATCTCGCCGTGGAGGTCAGGATGGAACAGCCAGGAGTTGGCCGATTTGGGTCGGCGGTGGAGCTGTCTCTCAAGGCTGTATTGAACGGCGCGGGCGTGGAGGGGCTCGCCATTGTGAAACCGGACCCCCCGGCGCAACCAGAAACGAAAGCGGGTGGGCGACAACTGCTTCCATTTGACGGCCAACCTGGGGATCAGCTGGCCCCGGGTGTTGTAGTCGATCAACCCCTCATAGATCTGGCTGATTACGACATCGGAGTCCGGGTCGAAAGAGCGGTGGGGATTGAGGGTCAAGGGATCAGCCGACGAGTCCACGATACGCAGTTCCCTTGGGCCGGCCAGGCCCGACGAGCCAGGGAAACTGAAGTCGTAAATCGACATGGGCCTTACTCACTAGGCGGTTGACCCGGATTATTCATGAAGGTTCGTGACGCGGCGATTTTCCGGGCCGTGTCGTAGCTGGTCGAGTGCACCGGCGCGCCGCTCACATTTACCAAATCACCACCGCTTCGTTTTTGTCAACTGCATTTCGACCGGGCAAAATCGACCCCGGCCGCTCCGGAAAACGAAAAAATCGCTCGACGGCCCCGGTTCAAGAGCCGGCTGGACTGTGGTAACATGTCCCCATCAGCCGGGGATCCGTCGGGGCGCTGCTCCGACAGGCGACTGGTTCAGGGGTAACCCCGCTCGAGGTCGCGGGCGGCCGGACCTCTCTACTGAGAACTTCGAATGTCCTCACGCCTGGGTTTCATGATCAAACTGGCCGCCAGCGCGGTCTGCTACCGGATTTGCCGCCCCATGGGCTGGCCCATGACCGTCCAAGCCATCAGTCTGGAGGTTACCCGCCACTGTATGGGCCGCTGCCTGATGTGCAACATCTGGAAAAACCAGGGCCAATATCGTGACGTGCCGTTGAGCGCCTGGCTGAACCTGCTGGCCTCGCCCCGGTTGCAGGGCCTCATTGAGATAGACATCACCGGCGGCGAGCCGTTTTTGCGCCGGGATCTGACGGACCTGATCCGGGGCATTGCCGGTCTGAAACGAACTCACTTCAAAACCCTGGCCGGGGTGGCCATCACCAGTAATGGCTTTTTGACCAAACGCATCCTCCGGGAAAGCGAGGTCATGGCCCGGCTCTTGGCTGAGGTCGAGGCCGAACTGGTGCTGGTTTGCGCGCTCGATGCCGTGGGCGAACTCCATGACCGGATAAGGGGAGTCAAGGGCGCCTGGCGCCGGCTGGAGGCCACGGTGGACGGCCTCTGTCGTTTGCGGGATCGATTGTCCAACCTGGTGCTGGGGATAAAGACCACGATCTTGCCGCTGAATGTGGATCAACTGGAGGCCATAGCCGACTATGCCGAAAATCTCGGTTTGTTTACCATCATTTCTCCAGGCATCTTCACGCCGAACCGCTACCAAAACCTGGATCTCAAACCGGACCTTGCCTTCAGCCAAGGGCAACTGGAAATCATGGCCGACTTCTTTGCCGGGCGCCAACTCAAGAGGAGCTTTCATGGCCGAGTCGTCCTGGATTATCTTGATCAGGGTCAGGTCACCAAACCGTGTTCGGCCGGATTCAACTATTACTTTGTCGGCAGCCAGGGCCAGGTCTTTCCCTGCCCTCTGATCGACCTCAGTCCGGGGAATATCACCCAAAGGCCCTTTGCGGAAGTGATAGCCGCCGAACAGATGCGCGAGTTCCGCCGCCAGATCGGCTCCTGGCCTCAATGCCGGACCTGCACCGAGCCCGGCCTGGAACGATACGCCTTGCCCTGCGAGGGGGCAACCTATCTGAAGTTGATGCGATCCATGCCTCCGGACGAATTCTCCGCACTCCACCAACATTTGGGCCTGGACAAATACTTGGGGACGGTCTGGCCACCTTGACTGATCCTCTACTTCACTGGGGCCCGTCCAAGAGACCCTGAGTCAATCGACCGGGCCACTGTCTTGACTTGTTTCAAGAGGCGCCGAGCCAGTGTCAGGGATTCATCCCGTCACCCTTGGCCGGACCAATTTCGGGGTGACCTCCATCAAGAAAAAATGTATCTCCCGTTGTAAAACCGCAGTGACTGCGGGGAGTTGGGGAACCGGTCGGGTCTGACTGGACCTTACCCCCAAATTTTCGTTGTGGGTTGAAAAAAGTCTTGACAGTGCTTTATGAGGTACTGTATCCTAATCCGAAAATATGGCAATAAACTATTTATCTATTTGATATTATAATTAATATTATTATTGTAAGGTGTGTTGTCGTCTGGGGTACCGTAAACAATATCCCGGCCGACACCAACAACCAGCCACACGAGCAAAGGCCAAAACAACGTGGAAACGGCAACAAATCTGGAAATAAGCAATCCGGAAAGCATCCGCGAACAGGTCTACCGCATCCTTCGCCAGCGACTCATGGCAGGGGAATTCAAGCCGGGAGACCGCCTGGTAGAGGCCAAACTGGCCCGAGAGTTGAGTGTCTCCCGGACACCGGTCCGGGAAGCGCTCCATTTGCTGGAGAGGGAGGGCCTTTTCGAGTCAATCCCCCGGGTCGGCTATCAAATGAAACGCTTCTCCTGGGCCGAGGTCGAAGAAATCTGTGAGATCAGGGTGGTCAACGAGACCCTGGCCGCCCAGTGGGCCATCAGGAATATGTCGCCCGGCCTCGTGGACGAACTGGAGGAAAATCAAGCCCTTTCAGAATCAGAGGCGGCCGTTGGAAACGCCCGGGCATTTATTGAATTGGACGGCCGGTTTCACGACACCATCGTCAGGGCCAGCGCCAGCACTCAGTTGATCAAAATCTGCGACCAGTTGCGTCGCTACATGTTGCTCTATCGCCTGGAAAGCCTGTTCAACCTGGACACCGTCCTGGGCGCCATCCAGGGACACCGGCGGATTTTGGACTGCATCCGCCGTGGAGATGACGGTGAAGTGGGGCGGGCGATCAGAGAACATATCAACTTCGCCAAGCGAATGATCAGGCGACACGCCTTTGACGGGGCGTCGGATTCGAGGCAGGCGGACTCCTAGATGCTGGAAATCAAGTTCATCGGCCGGGGCGGACAGGGAGTGGTCGTCGCCTCGCGCATCCTGGGGTTGGCCTTTTTCAAGGACGGCTGGTACCCCCAGTGTTATTCGGTTTTCGGGGGTGAACGCCGGGGCGCGCCGTTGGTCAGTTTCCTGCGGGTGGATCACGACCGGATTCGGCTCAAATGCGAGATCAAAAATCCGGGTGAGTTGATCTGCCTGGACGAGGGATTGCTGGACCCGGACGAAATCCGCTCTAATTTGCGGCCGGGCGGCGCCATCCTGATCAACACCCCTCGGGGCCCCGAGGCCTTCGCCGCCCTGGCCGACTATCGTCTGGGGCTGGTGGACGGTCTGGGGGTGGCCAGAGAGGCCGGCCTGGAGCGAATCTTCAACACCGCCCTGTGCGGGGCTTACGCCGCCTTTTCCGGCCAACTTGGGCCGGGGGCGGTCCTGGATGCGGTCCGGGAGACGGCTCCGGTCAAGGTCGAGGAAAACGTCAAGGCCGCCTCCCTCGCCTACGAGCGGGTGGTTGTTTTCGACTCGGGAGGCGCCGATGCCTGAGCGCCCGAGGCCCGCATATATGGACCCGGAACAGATCGTGCCCATCTCCCGGGAATCCACCTCGGTTTTCAAGACCGGCGCCTGGATCGACACCCGGCCCCATTTTTCGGAAAAGACCTCCCCCTGTCGGGCCGCCTGTCCCAACGGCAACGACATCGCGGTCGCGGCCGGAAAGGCGGCGGACGGGGATTTCAGCGGCGCCCTGGCGGCGTTTCTTGAGGAAAGCCCCCTCCCCGGAACCTGCGGCCGAGTCTGCTACCACCCTTGCCAGACGGCCTGCAACCGCGTCGTTCATGACGGTTCGGTCCGGGTCCGGGCCTTGGAGAGGGCCGCGGCCGACCATGGTCGGGCCCAGCCGACGATCTTGAGCGATGCCGGCCAAAGCGAGCCGGTGGCGGTGGTCGGGTCTGGTCCGGCCGGGTTGGCCTGCGCCTATCACCTGGCCCGGATGGGGCACCCGGTGACCATATACGAGTCGGCCGAGAAAGCGGGCGGACTTCTGACCCGGGGCATTCCGGAATTCAGGTTGCCCGGGGCGGTGTTCCAGGCCGACCTGGGCCGCATCCTGGATCTGCCGATCACCCTCCTCACCGGCCGCCCGGTGGACGCCGGTTTTTTGCAGGCCTTGACCGTCGAACACCGGTCGGTCTTTTTGGGTTTGGGGGCCGATGCCCAGGTGAGTCTGGGTTTACCGGGCGAAGGCCTGGCCGATGTAATCAACGGACTGGATTTTCTCCGCGACGTTTCCAGGCAAGCCCGGGCCGCCGGGGCGCGGGTGGCGGTCATCGGCGGCGGCAACACCGCTCTGGACGCGGCTCGCGTGGCGATCCGGGCCGGGGCGCAGTCGGTGACCGTCCTGTATCGCCGCGCCAGGGACCAGATGCCGGCCTTTGCCGACGAGGTGGCCGAAGCCCAAGCCGAGGGAATTGAGATCGAGTTTTTGGTCGGCCCGGTCCAGTTTTTGGAGGAGGGCAGACGCTTGGCCGGAATCAGATTGGGCCGGCTCGAATTGGGCCAGCCCGATGACAGCGGTCGGGCCCGCCCCGTGCCGAGCCCGAACCAGGATATCGAGTTCGCCTGTGACCTGGCCATTGTGGCCGCGGGCCAGAAGCCGTATGACCACGGACTGGTCAGCGGCCTGAGATGGGCCAACGGCCGGATCTGGATCGACGGCCTGGGTCAGACTTCACGGCCGGGCCTCTTTGCCGGCGGTGATGTCACCCCGGTCAAGGCCTCGGTGGTGGACGCCCTGGCTTCGGGCAAGCGGGCCGCGCTGGGCATCCACCTGGCTCTGATCAGCGGTCTTGACCACGAGGCGCTGCAGACAGTGACCCTTGGTCCGGGGCCGAGTTTCACGATAGAGGCCTTTTTCCGCCCCAAGTCCGAAATCCGGCTCGACCAGGTGGCCAAGGTGGACCGCCTGACCGTGATGCTGTCCGACCGGTCCCAACCCCGAGACCTGCCCGAGGCGGACGTCGCGTCCCGGGTCACGGACCACCGCGAGGTGGCCCTGGGCCTGGATATCGAGTCGGCCCGGCTGGAGGCCGAACGCTGCCTGCGCTGCGGGACCTGCGTCAACTGCGACCGTTGCCGGATCTATTGCCCCGAGGGGTCCATGGCCGGGCCGCCGGGGCCGGGCCAGCCATACCGGGCCCTGGACGATTATTGCAAGGGCTGCAACCTTTGCGCCTCGGTATGCCTGCCCGGCGTCATGGAGCCGGGAGGCCGGTCGTGAAGAAGTTTATCACCGGCAACACCGCCGTGGCCGAGGCGGTCCGCCTCTGCCGGCCCCAGGTGGTGGCGGCCTATCCGATCACTCCCCAGACGCCGATATACGAACACCTGGCCGATTGGGACGCCGAAGGTACGTTGGGCGGCATGATGATGCGCACTGAGAGCGAGCACTCGGCCATGGCCGCCTGCTTATCGGCTTCCTTGGCCGGGGTCCGGACCTTCACCGCCACCAGTTCCCAGGGCCTGGCCCTGATGCACGAGATGCTTCACTTCGCCGCCGGACTGCGCACCGCCGTGGTGATGGCCGTCGTCAACCGCACCCTGGCCGCGCCCTGGGCCTTTTGGGCCGACCAAACCGACAGCCTGTCCCAGCGGGACACCGGCTGGATACAGATTTACGTCGCTGACGGTCAGGAGGCCGGCGACAGCATTTTTCAGGCCTTTCGGATCGCCGAAGAGGTGATGCTGCCGGTGATGGTCGTCTTGGAGGCCAACCTGATCAGCCACTTCATGGAGCCGACCGATATTCCGCTCCAGGAAGAGGTGGACGCCTTCCTGCCCCCGGTGAACATACCAGGCCGTTTCGACCTGGACCATCCCGGCTACGTGTCGCCGACCGTGACCCCGGCCCAGTTCGAGAGGTATCGCCACCTGAGCCAGCAGGCCATGGAGCACGCCGAGGCCGTGGCCGAGCGGATCGACCGGGAGTTCGACCGGGATTTCGGCCGTGGTTACGGGATCATCGAGACGGTCGATGTCGAGGACGCCGAGTTGGTCCTGGTGGCCGGCGGCACCATCACCCAGACGGCCCGGGTGGCCCTCGAGGAGTTGCGGGCCGAGGGGCTCAAGATCGGACTGTTGAAACTGCGGCTGTTTCGGCCCTTCCCGGTGGAGAGGGTGCGGCGGGCCCTGACGGGCGTACCCAAGGTCGCCGTCCTGGAGCGCAATGTCTCTTTGGGGCGTGAGGGCATATTCTGCTCGGAGGTCAAAGCGGCCCTGGTCAACAGCCCCAATCCGCCGCAGGTCCAGGGCTACATCGCCGGTATCGGCGGCACCAGCCTGGACCCTCCCTTGATCAAAAAGGTCATCCGCCACGCGCTCGAGGCAGACGAATTCACCGATCGGGGGCTGTGGATGGGAGAAGGGGCATGAGCCAGGCGGAACACCCAGCCGACCAGATGAGTCCCGGCCAGATGTCCTGTCCCGGTTGCGGGCTGGCCCTGGGCATGCGGCAGGTCATGCGGGCCATGGGGCCCAAATGCGTGGTGGTGGTGGTCCCCTCCTGCGTGGCGGTCACCACCGGCCCCTATCCCCATTACACCCTGGGCGTGCCGGCCTTTCACTCGGCGTTTGAAATCGCCGCCCCCACCGCCGCCGGGATCAGAAACGCGCTGATCATGCAGGGCAAACACGACATTCCGGTGCTGGCCTTTGCCGGCGACGGCGGCACCTTTGACATCGGTCTCCAGTCGCTGTCCGGGGCGGCCGATCGTAACGAGGACATCATCTACGTCTGCATGGACAACGAGGCCTACATGAACACCGGCGTCCAGGTGTCGTCGGCCACCCCTCAATACGCCTGGACCGGGACCAGCCCCGCCGGCAACACCCGGCGCAAGAAACAGATCATGGAGATCATGGCGGCCCACCGAATGCCCTACGCCGCCACGGCCAGCATCGCCCTGGCCGACGACCTGACCCGCAAGATCGAAAAGGCCAAGGACATGCGCGGCACCAGGTTCATACATATCCTGTCGCCCTGCACCACCGGCTGGAAGATCAATGACGACATGGCGGTCAAGATCTCGATGTTGGCGGTGGAGACCAAGGTCTTTCCCGTTTACGAGATCGAGGGCGGCATGACCTACACCCTCAATTACCAGCCAGCCGGCCTGCCCGTTCAGGAATACCTGAACCTTCAGGGCCGCTACAAACACGTCACCCGGGCCGACATCGCGGCCATTCAAGAAGAGACCGACCGCAACTGGGACAACCTCATGCTTCGGGTGAACAGGTCTGATCGGTTGCGGTGAAAGGGGGAGCGGCGCGTGTCGGTCAAGATAAGTATCATCGGGGCGGCCGGGACCTTGGGTTCCTGTGCGGCGTTCGCTCTGGCCACCAACGGACTGGCCGATGAGTTTGTCTTGTACGATCCCAACGTAAACCTGTTGAAGGCCCACCTGCTTGATCTCGAGACCGCCGTCTCCGGACGGCACAACGTTCGTCTTACCACCGGCGCCGAGGGAGATCTGGTCGGCTCCGATCTGGTGATCATCGCCGCCGGGGTACCGCATCGTTACATCACCGACCGGATGCAATTGTTCAGCGACAACCTGCCCATCATTAAAGACATCGCCGCCGACATCCGGGAGTATTGCCCCCAGGCGGTGGTGATCACCGCCACCAACCCGGTGGACCGGCTCAACTACGCCATGCACCGGATCACCGGGCTGGACCGCCGCCAATTTTTAGGATACTCGCTCAACGATTCCTACCGATTTCGTCAGTTGGCCGCCCGCTTCTTGAGCGTGGACTCCAACCGGGTGGACGGCGTCACGGTGGGCGAGCACGGCCCCCACCAGGTGATGCTTTTTTCCACCCTGCGGGTTCACGGTTTCGCCAAACAACTCCCCGAAGCCGACCAACAGCGGATCCGGGAGACGGTGCCCCTGGCCTTTCAGGAGTTCGAAAAACTGGGGACGGGGCGAACCACGGGCTGGACCTCGGCCGTGGGGCTGACGGAAATGGCCGAGGCCATCATCAACGACACCCGCAAGGTGCTGCCGGCCTCGGTGGTGCTGAACGGCGAGTACGGCTGCCGCGGCGTATCGGTCAGCCTGCCGGTGGTGCTGGGCCGCCGGGGCCTCGAGGAGATCGTGAACATCGACATGACCGCCTCGGAAAGGGAGGAATTCGCCGCGGCCGTTTCTATTTTGGAGGAATCGGCCCGGAGGGTCGATTCATTGCTCGACGGCCAGGGCCGTTAAACCGAATTATTTGCTTTTGGCCCGGCAACAACCGTCTTGAGAGAGTCGAGAAAGTGGTCAAAACAAGCATTGTCATCGACGGCCGGGAAGTGAGCGCCCAATCGGGCGCCACGATCCTGGAGGCGGCCGCCACCGTGGGGATCCAGATCCCCACCCTGTGCCACCAAAAGGAACTCTCCCCCGTGGGAAGTTGCCGGGTGTGCGTGGTCGAGGTGGAAGGCTCGCCCCGTCTGGTGGGGGCCTGCCATACGCCGGTCGAGGCGGGGATGGTCATCCGGACCGACACCGCCCGCGTGGCCCGGGCGCGGCGGACCACGATCCAGCTCCTGTTGTCCGGGCACACCGGGCCCTGCGTCACCGACCGGGGCGTGGCGGATTGCGAGCTGCACCAATTGGCCGATTTGGCCGAGGCCGGGCCGCCGCCCTTCAGCGTACGAGGCCCCCGCTTCTATCCGGTCGAGAGGACCGGTCCCTACGTCCAGCGGGACATGTCCCGCTGCATCCTGTGCCGCCGCTGCGTCAGGGCCTGCCGGGAACTGGCCGGCCGCAACTTTTTCGCCATGGCCTACCGGGGGTCGGAATCCAAGGTGGTGGTCGATTGCGACCAGCCCCTCGACAAACCGGAATGCGAGGGCTGCGGCATCTGCATCGATTTGTGCCCGACGACCGCTCTGACCCTGCCCGAGGGCGCCTCCCAGGCGGACCCGTCGTCAATAAGGCCGTCACCCGGGGCCGAACCGGGCCGCGAGAGATCAGGCCTGCTGAACCGGCTCAAGGCCGAGCAATCGGCCCAGGGTTGGCTTTCGCCGGACTTCATGGCGGCCGCGGCCGACGAGTTGGGCATCGGCCTGGCGGAGGTCTATGGCACGGCGACCTTTTACTCCTTTTTGTCCACCCGGCCGGCCGGCCGGCACGTCATCCGCGTCTGCAAGAGCCTGCCCTGTTACGTCAACCACGCCCCCACCATCGTGGAGGGCGTCTTCGAGGCCATCGGCATCCATCCCGGCGAAACGACCGCCGACGGGAGGTTCGGTTTCACCTTGACCAACTGCATCGGCCTCTGCGACCAGGCGCCGGCGATGCTGGTGGACGACGACCGGTACGGGAACCTGACCCCGGACCTGATCGGGCGGATCCTGAGTTCATATGACTAGAAGCCTGCCAGACAAAGACCACGACAGGCTTCCTTCCGGGTGGTGGGGGGCCCGGCAAAACGCGCGGTTGTGAAGCGACCAAGGTGCTTGGGGCGGCCAGGAAACATGCCTGATCCGGGCCACCAAGGCGGAGGGGGACGTGCCTGAAAAGAGAGTCGTGACCCAAAAGTGCGGTGTCATCGACCCGGGTGACATCGAGACCAGCCTGGCCAACAACGGTTTCGCGGCCCTGGCCAAGGCCCGGGAAACCATGACCCCCCGGACGGTAATCGAGGAAATCATTGCCTCCGGCTTGCGGGGCCGGGGCGGGGCCGGGTTTCCCTGCGGCCGGAAACTGAGCCTGGCCGCCGCCCCGGGCCGGGAAAAATATCTGGTCTGCAACGCGGACGAAGGCGAGATGGGGACCTTCAAGGATCGCCATCTGATCGAAAACGATCCCTTCGGCCTGGTCGAGGGCCTGGCCATCGCCGCTTACGCCATCGGGACCGATCGGGCCTTCATCTACCTGCGCCAGGAGTACCACCACCTGTCGGGCGTTATTGCAAAGGCCATCGACCAGGCCCGAGCCAAGGGCCTGTTAACTGATTTGACCATCAAGGTCCAGGAAGGCGCCGGGGCGTACGTCTGCGGCGAGGAGACGGCGCTGATGAACTCCATCGAGGGCCACCGGGGCGAATCCCGGTTCAGGCCGCCCTTCCCACCCCGCCAGGGCCTGTGGGACCGGCCGACCATCATCAACAACGTCGAGACGCTGATGAATTTACCGGCGATCATCGACCGCGGGGCGGCGTGGTACGCCGGCCTCGGCACTGAACAGAGTAAGGGCACCAAGGTTTGCTGTGTCAGCGGGGACGTGGCCCGGCCGGGTGTTTACGAACTGGTGATGGGCAGCCCATTGGCCGAACTGGTGGTGGACCTGGCCGGCGCAGCGGACGTTGGACTGGTGCTGGTGGGGGGCGCGGCCGGGCGGATCATCCCCGGCGACAGTCTGTCCACCCCGCTGGCCTATGAGTCGGCTCTGGGCTCGGGCGCGGTGATGGTCTTCAACCGCGGTCGAAACGTCATTGAACTTTTGTCAGGGTTGGTCGAGTTCATGGCCGAGGAATCCTGCGGCAAATGCGCCCCCTGCCGGGAAGGGACCCAGGCCATGGCCGAGATCCTCGGCCGGTTGGCCCGGGCCGAGGGCGCCAGGGGAGACATCGAGGCCCTGGAGTTGCTGGCCGAGACAATGATGTCTTCGTCGCTGTGCGGCCTGGGACAGGGTTGCCCGGTGCCGGTGCTCGACGGCCTGGAGCATTACCGGGCTGATTTTGAAAACAGGATCAACCAGTCCGTCTTGATCCGGCAAATGCCGACCGGCGGGGCCGAACCGGCCACGACCATTTCCGGGGCCGTTTAGGGGCCTGTCAAGAAAAGTCTCGACAGGCTCCCGATCCGGGCCGGGGACGCCCCCTGTAACCCGGCGAGTTCTTTAACGAGCGACGGGGAGTTCTGGTCAAAGCCCCGTTTTTACAATCGCGAGATCGAAACAGACATGACGGCTGTTTCAGCCGGGTTCCGAGGTGATCGAACCAGGCGCCAAGGAGGCCTAGAGGTGGGACAAAAGCACTTGACATGCCCCTATTGCGGCCAGACCCATGCCGACGTGGACCGGCTAAGAAGCCACGTCGTGGCCGCCCACGGCACCGACCCTCTCCCGGTGGACAAGGATTTTATCCGCCTCATGATCAACGGCCAGCCTTACGAGATAAAGGTCGAACCCAACTGGACCCTGCACCAGGTGATCCATGACCGGTTGGGTTTTACCGGGGCCAAGACCTTTTGCGACCGGGGGGCCTGCGGGTCGTGCACCGTGATCATGGACGGACGACCGATTCTGTCGTGCATGACCCTGGCCGTCGAGTGCGACGGCAAGGTCATCGAGACCGTCGAGGGCATCGCCGAACAGGAACACCCCCTGATCGACGAATACGTGGATCACCACTGTATGCAGTGCGGCTATTGCACGCCGGGTTTCTTGGTGACCGCCAAGGCGTTGCTGGACAGAAACCCCGATCCAGGTGAGGAGGAGATCGCCCAGGCCCTGGCCGGGAATCTCTGCCGGTGCGGCACCTATCCTCAACACATCAAGGCCGTACGGGCTGCGGCCAAAAAACTATGAGCCCACAAGGGGGATCAGGGATGGCGGATCGATTCGAAGACATGCCTATCAACCCCATGCGGCATGACCATCTCGCGCCCGAGTCCTTCGAGGTCCTCGGCCGAAGGGGCATCCGCCGTATCGACGGACGTCGCAAGGCCACCGGCAAGGCGGTCTACACCCAGGACATAATCCTGCCCGGCATGCTCTACGCCCGCTGGCTGAACGCGCCCTATCCCAACGCCAAAATCGTCCGCCTGGATACCGCCAGGGCCGAAGCCCTGACCGGGGTGCGTGACGTCCTTCGCTTCGACGACCCGGACGTCGCCGGGAAGAGGGTGATCGGCACTTACGGGGCCAGCGATGACATGCTGGCCGGCCACTCCTACTTCGAGGGCCAGCAAATGGGCGTGGTCGTGGCCGCCGACAGCGTCCAGATCGCCGACGAGGCCTTGAGTCTGGTCGAGGTCGACTGGGAACAGCGGTCCTTTGTCATGGACCCGGAAGAGGCCCTGGCCGAAGGCGCACCCCTGGCCCGGCCGGAGTGGGCCGACACCAACCTGAACGAAGTGCCGCCCAGCCCGCCCTGCGCGCCCTTTCGTCTGGGCGACGTGGAACAGGGCTTTGCCGAGGCCGACCGCATTTTCGAGTTCCGGGCCCGACGGGCCTACCATGGCGGGGCCGACGCCGAGTTGTTGTGTGGCATCGCCTATTGGCAGGAAGAATGCCTCGAGCTGTGGCTGCATCACCAGCATCCCTACGAACATAAGTGGATCATGAACCACCATTACGGCATCCCCATGAACCGGGTAGTGGTCCACTCGTCCTACAACGGCGGCATGTACGGCGGCTGGAACTGGATCCCTTATTCCCAGATCGCCACCAGCGTGGCCGCCCTGATGTCCCGCCGCACCGGCCGGCCGGTGAAATGGACCTTCGACCGCCAGGAAGATTTCGTGTTCGGCTCGGCCGACGCCATGGTGGCCGACTTCAAGGTGGGCGCCAAGAACAACGGCCAGGTCACGGCCGTCAAGATGAGGGCCTTTTACGAGAACACCGGCTTCTGGATCGAAAGCCATTTGTTGGAGAACACCCAAATCACCAACATCGAGGCCGAAAACTTCACCGCCCGGGTCAACAAGGGACCGACCATCGCCCTGCGCTGCGAACAGCTTCCCGGCACCTTCGGCATCGGTCACCTGTTCAATCACACCGCCGCCGAACTGGGCCTGGACCCGACCGAGGTGGCCCTGATAAACGACGGCGCCGACGGCCACGACATGGAGTACCTGAACCGGTTCAAGTCTGAGCATGGCTTTCCGGTCCGCGACAGTCTGAAGGAATGCCTGGAGGCCGGTAAAAAGGCCATCGGCTGGGATGAGAAGTGGCATCCCCCGGGCGCCCGGCGCCTGGACAACGGCAAGATGCACGGCCTGGGCTTCATCTGGAGCCACGAGTGGGACGACAACCGCGGGGCGGGCGTGGCCGGAGTGTTCATCCAGGTGGACGGGTCGGTGAACATCGTCGGCTTCAGGGCCGACGTGGGAGTCAACGCCGAGACGACCTATTGCCAGGTGGTGGCCGAGGAGCTGGGCGTCAGGTTCGAGGACGTCTTTTTCCGTCATCAGGACGACGTCTATTTGACGATGATGACCCCGGACGGCTCGTCCAACTGCACCACCAACGCCTACGTGGTGCGCAAGGCGGCCCGAATGGCCAAGGCCCGGCTCCTCGACTTGGCCTGCACCGACATCGACGTCATCAACCGGATCCACCCGGCGGCCTTCCCCGGCCGCCGGCCCGAGGACCTGGACGTCAAAGGCGGCCAGATCTTCGTCAGGGCCGACCCCTCGGTCCGCGTCCCCGTGGCCGACGTGGTGCGCGACGTGGACGGATCCATGAATTTCGGCCTGCCCTACGCGGCCATTCAAGGTACGACCCACGCGCCGATCTTCGCCTGGGCCTACCACCGCCAGGGCGAATACGGCACCGAGGCCGGCCGGCACCGCCTGGTGCGTCAGGCTCATTTCTGCGAGATCGAGGTGGACACCCAGACCGGCCTGATAGACGTCAAGAAGGTCGTCAACGTCAACGACGTGGGCAAGGCCATGTCCCCCGAGGCGGTCGAGGGCCAGCAATACGGCGGCACTTACATGGGCGTCGGCCGAAACCTGATGGAGGAATACATCTGGGATCCGGTGACCGGCGTTCTGCTCAACGGCAACCTGATCGATTACAAGTGGGCGACCATGCTCGATGTGGAAAATATCGACTGCCACATCGTGGAGACCGGCATGGGGCTCGGCCCCTACGGTTCGGTGGGCATCGGCGAGGACGTGGCGACCATCGTCACCAACCTCATGGACAGCGCCGTGTACAACGCCCTGGGGGTGTGGGTCGACGACGCCCCCATAACTCCGGACAAGATCCTCAAGGCATTGGGCAAGGCTTAGGGGTTTGGCATGAGAAAGTTCGCTCACCTCAACGCGACCTCGGTCGAGGAGGCCGTCGCCTTTCTGAGGCGCTACCACGGCCGGGCCAAGATCATCGCCGGCGGCACGGACCTGCTCGGCCAGATGAAGGACGAGATCGGCCCCGACTATCCGGAGGCGCTGGTCAACATCAAGACCATCCCCGGGCTCGATTTCATCTCTGTTTCGCCGGACGGACTGCGGCTGGGGGCCTTGGCCAGGCTGGAGGACATCGCCCGGCACCCGGTCCTCAACCGCGATTACAACGCCCTGGCCGCAGCGGCGCACCGGACCGCCTCGCCTCACATCAGGGAGATGGGCACCCTCGGCGGGAACGTCTGCCAGGACATCCGCTGCTGGTACTACCGCAAAGCCAGGAACCGCTTTCCTTGCCTGCGCAAGGGAGGCGGTCGCTGCTACGCCATCGAGGGAGACAACCGCTACCACTCCATCTTCGGCCCCAGCGTCACCGGTGGCTGCCTGGCCGTCCATCCCAGCGACACCGCCCCGGCCCTGATCGCCCTGGACGCCCGGGTCAGGACTTCCCGGCGAACCATCGCCCTAGAGGACCTGTTCACCGTGGGGGTCAGTGCCACCACGGTGTTGGAGGGCGACGAAATCGTTCTGGACTTCGTAATCCCCCGGCCGGCCGCCGGGGCCAAAAGCGCCTTCACCAAGTTCGCGCTTCGGAAGACGATCGATTTTCCGATCATCAATTGCGCCGCCTCCATCGTCACATCCGAGTCGGACCGGATCGGCCAGGCCCGGGTTTGCTTGAACGCGGTCTTTGTCAAGCCGCTTCGGGCCGTCCGGGCCGAGGAATCACTGGTCGGCCAGGCCCTCGATCGGGACGCGGCCGACCGGGCGGGCCGGGAGGCGGTGCGCAACGCCAAACCGGTACGCCACAACGCCTACTTGGTATCCGTGGCCCGGGCCGCGGTCGAGCGCACGGTTTTGGCCTGCGCTGACTGACCGACCACGGCCGCGACGCTCTCGATCGAGGACCAGTAAACCCACACCACATAGGAGGGAGGAAGCCATGAGCCAGATCGTTTCATTGAAAGGGGGGGCCGGGCGTTCGAGGGGGGCGTGGCTGTCGGCAGCGATTGTCGTCCTCGCCCTGGTCGTCCTGACATCGACCGTCTTGGTCGGTCTGGCCGCCACCACGGCGGCGGCCAAGGACAAAATAACCATCGGCTGCGCCATATCCCTGTCCGGTCGAAACGCCCTCGGGGCCAAGGTGTCGCAGGTCCACGTTTACAAACTGTGGGCCCAACAGGTCAACGCCCGGGGCGGCATCTACGTCAAAAAATACGGAAAGAAGCTGCCCGTCAAACTGATCTTCTACGACGATGCCAGCAATGTCGAGACCTGCATCAAGATGATCGAGAAGCTCATCGTCAAAGACAAGGTCGATTTCATGCTGCCGCCCTGGGGCACGGCCTTCAACTTCGCCGTGGCCCCGATGGTCAGCCGGTACCACTACATCATGATCGGCCCCACCATCAGCTCGGCGGAATGGCAGAAGTTGTACAAACGGGCGCCCTATTACTTCATCATCCTCAACCAGCCTCAAAAACAGGCCGAGGCCTTGGTGAACATGCTCAAGGATTTGGGCGTCAAGAGCGTGGCCATGGTGCACGTCGCCGACCTGTTCGGCCTGGAGCACTCCCGGGAGGCCCTCAAGCGTCTCAAGAAAGCGGGGATCAAGATCGTTCTGAACAAGGGCTACCCCCCGGCGCCCAAGGACCTTTCGCCTCTGATCAAGAGGATGATGGCGCTCCGGCCCGACGCCGTGCTGGCCTATTCCTATCCGCCCAGCACCTTCCTGTTCACCAAGCAGATGATCGCCCTGAACTACAACCCCAAGCTGCTTTTCTTCGGCGTCGGGCAGCACTTCGCCGATTACCGCAAGGCCTTCGGGGTCAAGACGGTCCAGGGAGTCATGGGTCTCGGGGCCTGGAACCCGCTGATAAAGGCGCCGGGCGCCAAGGCCTTCAATGACGCCTACAAAAAGAAATGGGGCATCGAGCCGCCCCGATGGGGAGAGGCCTCGACCTATGCCTCGATGCAGATCCTGGAAAAGGCCATCCAACTGGCCGGCGACCTGGACCAGAAAAAGCTGCGCCGGATCATCGCCACCAGGACCTTCAGCACGGTCATCGGTTGGGTGAAGTTCGTCAAGAACGCCAATCCCAATTATCCCGGCGACGTGGGCCAGTGGCAGAATGGGGAGTACATGATCGTGGCGCCCAAGGCCAAGCGTCAGGTGGCCCCGATCTACCCCAAGCCGCCTTGGCCCAAGAAGAAATAGGGCCGCCTTGAATCCGGCGGACTGATTAAAGGACACAGGCCGGCCGGGGTGCGGGTCATCCCGGCCGGCCGCCCCGGACGGCGCCAATCCACCGGGCGACGGGAGTGACCGTGGAGCTGATTCTGGACGTGATCATCACCGGCCTGATCCAGGGGGCCATCTTCGGGCTGATCGCCGCGGGCCTGAACCTGCAATACGGGGTCGCCCGGGTGCTCAACGTCGCTCACGGCGAGTTCGTCATGGTCGGGGCGTTTATCACCTATCTGTTGGTCACCTGGCTCAAGATCAATCCCTTATTCGCGATAGTCATCTTCAGCCCCTTTGTTTTTCTGGGCGGAATGGTGCTCTACAAGGTGATCTTCCAGTACATCCGCAACTCATCGGAGTCCACTGATGTCTTCGAAGGCCGGTCCATGCTGGCCTCTTTCGGACTGTTGTACGTCATCCAGAACCTGGCGCTTTTGTGGTGGGGGACGGAAACCACGGCCTACAGTTTTTTGGCCACGTCGCTCCATTTTCTGGGGGTGACCTTGGTGGCCAACCGGGTGCTCGCCCTGTTCGTCGGGCTGGGGACAATGATCGTTTTCTATCTGTTTTTGAAAAAGACCAGATTGGGCAAGGCCATCCGGGCGGCCGCGGAAAACCCGACCGCCGCCCGATTGTCGGGGATCAACGTCAACCTCGTGCTGGGAGTGTGCTTCGGACTCGGCGCGTTTTTGGCCTGCATGGCCGGGGCGCTGGTGAGCACCATGAGCGAGATAAGGGCCAACATGGGCTTTTCCTACCTGGTGATCGCCCTGGTCGTGGTCGTCCTGGGCGGCCTGGGAAATATTCTGGGCAGCTTCGTGGGCGGCCTGATCTTGGGCGTGGTGACCACGGCGGTGATGTTCTGGGAACCGGAACTGACCTACATCGCCTCGTATCTGATCTTCACCTTGGTCCTCATCTTCAGGCCGCAGGGCCTCTTCGGGAAGTCGGCATGACCCACCCGGCGACCGCCTCGAGAGCGTGGCCCATGACCGGCGGGCTGTTGTTCCTGCTGGCCGCGGCCCTGCCGTTTTTCGCCCCCCTGGACTATCAGCTCTCGGCCACCAGCATCTACCTCTACATCACCCTGGCGGTCAGCTGGACCATCTTCTGCGGACCGACCGGTTACATCTCCTTGGCCAGCGCCACCTTCTACGGGATCGGTCTGTACACCACGGCGTTGATGGGCACCAAAGTCTGGATCGGGATCAACATCTTATGCGGCGGTTTCATCAGCCTGGTCGTCGGTCTGGTGGTGGGACTGATCTGCCTGAGGCTCAGCGGATTTTATTTCGCGGTGTTCACCTTCGGCTTGAGCGAACTGGTTCGTCACACCATGCTCTGGTTCGAGCACAACGTCGGCGGCACGGTCGGCCAGTGGATAATGGCCTCCGGTTCCGGGGAAGTCTATTACTACATGCTCGGCGTGGTCACGGTGACCGTCCTGGTGTCCCAACTGGTTAAAAGTTCCAAATTCGGCCTGGCCCTGCTGGGCATCGGTTCTTCCGAGGTCGCCTCGGAGCACGTCGGGGTCAACGTCACCCGGCACCGGATCGTTTTTTTCGCCTTGAGCTGCGCTTTCATGGGCATGGCCGGGGCGGTCATGGGCCATAAATTCTCCTATATCGATCCGGACATGGCCTTCAATCCTCTGGTCTCCTTTGCCCCGGCGCTGATGAGTCTGTTCGGCGGGGTGGGCAGACAGTACGGACCGATCCTGGGCGCCTTCATCCTGACCTTCATCGCCGAAATCCTGCTATCCAACTTCCCCTACCTGTACCCCCTTATTTACGGACTGATCTTCATCATCGTGATCATGTTCTTGCCAAGCGGTTTGGCCGGCCTGTTTGACAAAATCTTCAGAACCCGATCGGCGAGTGGACTAAATGGCGTTGCTCAAGACTGAGGGACTGACCAAGAACTTCGGTGGACTGACCGCCATCGACGATTTGGACATGGCGATCGAGCGGGGCGGCATCACCGGTCTGATCGGACCCAACGGGGCCGGGAAAACGACCTTGCTGAACATGATGTCCGGGGCCCTGTCCCCCAGCCGGGGGGACATCCATTTCAAGGGGGAGAAGATATCCGGACTGAAACCCCACGTTATCTGCAAAAAGGGCATGGCCCGCACCTTTCAGGATGTCAAAATCCTGGGGGGCGTCACCGTGTTGGACAACGTCATCCTTGCTCTTTGCTATGGGTCGTCCCGCAGAAGAAGCCGGAAAGAACGCAACGCTCGGGCCATGCAGCTGCTCGAGTTCACCGGCATGGCCGACAAGGCCTCGGTCATGGCCAAGGAACTGACGATGGTGGACCAAAAACTGGTGGAGCTGTCAAGGGCCCTGGCCACCGAGCCGGAGCTGCTCCTGCTCGACGAGGTCATCACCGGCCTCAATCCCGGCGAAATCGGAATGGCCTGCGATCTGATACGAAACATCAACCACCAGGGGACCACCGTGGTCATGGTCGAGCATGTCATGCCGGTCATCATGAGCATGTGCGACGACATCATCGTCTTGAACTACGGCCGGAAAATAGCTCAAGACGGGCCGGAGGCCGTGTGCCGGAATGAAAAGGTCGTCGAGATCTATTTGGGGGACGAGGCCGAATGCTCTCGGTAAGCGACATCAACGTGTTTTATAGGACGACCCAGGTCCTGTGGGACGTTTCCTTCGAGGTCGCGGAAAAAGAGATCGTCGTTATTCTGGGGGCCAACGGGGCGGGCAAATCGTCGGTGCTCAGGTCGATCTCGGGGCTGACCAATTGCCGCTCCGGCCGAATATCGTTTTGCGGCGAACGGATAGACAATGTCCCGGCGCACAAAATCGTCGGCAAGAAAATCGCCCTGGTGCCAGAGGGGGGGGCGATCTTTTCGCAAATGACCGTGAGGGAGAACCTGGAACTGGGCGCCCATCTAACCCGGGACAGGCGCCAGGTCAAAAAAACCATCGAGTGGGTTTCCGAGCTTTTCCCGGTGTTGAAACAAAAGGCCAAGACCACCGCGTCCAATCTAAGCGGCGGTGAACGCCAGATGCTGTCCATCGCCAAGGCCCTGATGCTGAGACCGGAACTGTTCTTGCTCGATGAGCCCTCCTATGGGCTAGCGCCCTTGGTGGTCAAGGAAGTGTTCCGGGTGATCGAGAGGTTGCGGGACCAGGGCGCCACCATCCTGGTGGTCGAACAAAGCACCAAGCACGCCTTGGCCGTGGGCGATCGCGGCTACATTCTGGAAAACGGCCGGATCGTCATGTCCGGCAGGTGTGACGAACTGCAGCGAAACGAACAGGTCAAAAAGGCCTATTTGGGAATGTAGGCCGCGGTCAAAAAGGGGCTATCGACCGGCCAGCCTACGGCGTTTTACTTGTCCCAAGATGACCCCGCAGGAGGTATGACATGGCGTTTTCCTTGAACAGCATGTTCGGTCTTAAGGGCAAGGTCGCCTTGGTGACCGGCGGCAACGGCGGCATCGGCCTGGGCATCGTCGAGGGTCTGGCCGGTGTCGGGGCCGACATCGTCATCGCCGCTCGAAATGAGGCCAAAACCGAGGCAGCCGTGGCCAAAGTCAAAAACCAATACGGCGTCAAGGTGATCGGTTTGAGCGTGGACGTGGTCTCCGAGGACAGCATCAAGGCCATGCTCGAACAGGCCGTCGCCGCCTGCGGTCGGATCGATATCCTGGTGAACAACGCCGGTATGGCCATCAACAAATTTCCGGCCGAGATGACCACCGAGGAATGGAACGAAAACATCAATGTCAACCTGCGCAGCGTCTTCATCTGCTCCCGGGAGATCTATCCCCACATGAAGTCCAAGGGCGGCGGGAAGATCATCAATATCGGCTCCATGTTCGCCATATTCGGGGCGCCTTTTGTTCCGGCCTACTCGGCCAGCAAGGGTGGTGTGGTGCAGCTCACCAAGACCCTGGCCATATCCTGGGCGCCGGACAACATCCAGGTCAACGCCATCATGCCCGGCTTCATCAACACCGATCTGTCCGCCGGCGGCAAGGCCGAGGTGCCCGGTCTGGCCGAGGCCGTGGAGGCGCGCACGCCTCTAAACCGCTGGGGCGAGCCCGAAGACTGCGCCGGAGCGGTGGTGTTTTTAGCCAGTCCGGCCTCTGATTTCGTGACCGGCGCCCTGGTGCCGGTTGACGGCGGCTACTCGGTCATGTGATGACCAAAGGCCGCTGCGGCGCCACCGGGACGGACCGCGCCCCGCCCCGCGAGTGGCAAGGGTTTATGATCGTGGCCAGGCGGAAGACACGCTCGCGGCCGGACCCTCGTCCGGCGGGTGTATCCGGTAAATGGGTTGACCTATGCCAATCGCCCAACACCGTAAAGCCCGGGGCGGCGGCGCCACGGCCGGGGGTCGCGGTCCCGGGCCGGCGGCCGTGGATTGGCCCGAGTCGTTTCCGGACGGGCTTGGCGGGAAGCGGTGACAGCCGAGTCGAAAAATGAAAGTGACGGTCGTAATCAAATACAGCGCCTTTCGAAAGCAGTTAAAAGACAAGGTCTTCGAAGGCATTGTCGTCAAGGAGGGAGACACCATCCAGGACGCGATTGACACCATCGACATGCCGGAATACTATTTGAACCGAGTAACCATCGATAATTATGAAAAGCCGATGGATACACCATTGACGGACGGGATCACGATCACGGTTTGGCCTCCCAGGATCGGCGGTGGATGAACGATTGACATCCTTGATCGGCCAAACGGCCGCCGTCAAGCGAGACCGAGCGGGCCGGGAATACGAGTTTCTATCTTGCGATCAAATCGAATCGATATGCCGGTGCACCGATTTCAACCACAGGCAGGTCGAACTGGCGGCCCTGAAGAACGGAATCGTGCCGGAAAGGTATCAGCAAAACCTGGGCGTTTTCGGGATTGAAGGCCAGATCAGGCTGCTCGAATCCAAGGTCGCCGTGGCCGGGGCCGGCGGTCTGGGGGGAGCCGTGACCGAACTTTTGGCCCGCTCGGGAGTGGGGAGCCTGGTGGTGGTCGATGGCGACGTTTTCGCCGACAGCAATCTCAACCGGCAGATTTTAGGGTCGGTCCAGTCCCTGGGGCGACCAAAGGCGGAAGTGGCCCGCGAACGGATCGGCCTGATCAACCCCGCGGTCCGGATCAGGGCCGAACCGGCCGTAATCACCAGCGATAATTGCGGTCGATTTATCGCCGGCTGCGATGTGGTGATAGACGCCTTGGACAACGTCCCGACGCGATTGTTATTGGCCGACCAGGCCAAGTCCATGGGGATTCCATTGGTGCACGGCGCCGTGGCCGGTTTTTTGGGCCAAATCATGACCATTTTTCCGACCGATGAGGGTCTGAGTGGCCTCTATGGCCGGCATCCTGACAGATCCCCCGAGGGCCTGGAAAAAAAATTGGGTATCCCGGGGGTGTCGCCGTTTGTGGTGGCCGCTTTACAGGTTTCAGAGGCGATAAAAATCATTCTCAGGCAACCGCCGGCCGCCAGAAACCGGCTTTTCGTGATCGACATCAAAAAACTTATGACAGACACTATCGATTTCAGATGAGTGTAAAAAGATGATCAGAGCGTCACTGGATGCCCCCGTCATGAAACGCAAGATGAATGTCCGTCGAGCGAGTGAACGGCCGTGCCTGTTCAGCGTCAGTGGCACACGAGAAGCGCGAGGACAAAGTAAGAGGTCTTGACGGAAGGTCGCGATTCACCGTGTCCTACCTGGCGCGATCACAATCCTTTCCCTTTATCTTGGCTTCCTGCAGGTGGAATTGAAATGGGCAATTGGTGTGAAGCCACTTCCGAAACCCACCAGACATTCTCCGTGGCCTTTCACCAGGGCCCGAACATTCCTGGGCAGACATGGCCCTCGCTGAGATTCAACATATATCTCTCTGGCCGAGACTCTCGGGCCGGCCTCATCTTTTCAAGATATGGCCGGCCAGCCTGTCTCGGCCTGGACTGCGGCCGTGAAAAAGGCCGTTCGTCAAGCAAGTGGACCACTATATTGACTTTTTTGCCGTCACCCGAACTCAAGGGAGGTAAATGATTCATTGACTTCGCCTGAGCCCGAACCACGGCACAGGTGCCGCAGGGTCGAGCCAAGCCATCTTCGCGCCAATTTTTTCCCTG
Source organism: uncultured Desulfarculales bacterium (assembly GCA_964569795.1). Taxonomy (GTDB): domain Bacteria; phylum Desulfobacterota; class Desulfarculia; order Desulfarculales; family JAHJDS01; genus JAHJDS01. The sequence goes on from CAZMVB010000015.1 coordinate 80,081, forward strand.
CCGCTGGGTCGAGGGCAAGCGGGGGGCGGAAGTTGTCGTTGCGCGGGTAGGGCAGCAGAGTTCGTTGGCCGTTTGGGCCTCCTCAACGGCGTTTCAAGGCCCACCAGAGGTCCCCGGGTGGATCCAACGACCTCGACATCAGGCCACCGCCCGACAGAATTTATCCGATTAATCAATATGTTATTTTGATTTCCGATTATTTTGCCCGTGGTGGATTATTTTTCTTGACAGCCCAAATGATTCTTTGATAGTAAGATACTATCATACTATTTTTCAGCCGCCAAGGGGCCTTCCCTGGGGGGTGGGGCTGAAAATTCACACAAACTAGTAATTCTACCAGTGGTTAGGGAATGACGGCGGCCCTCCTGGAGGTAAGTGGCGTCGGGCTCAATTTCGGGGGGGTCCAGGCCCTGAGCGGGGTCGATTTCATGGTGGCGGAAGGCCAGATCTTCTCGATCATCGGTCCCAACGGCGCGGGCAAGACCACCCTGTTCGACTGCATCTCGGGGCGCTACCGGCCCGCGGGCAGTATCCGGATGCGGGGGGTGGACCTGGTCGGCCGGAGTCCCCACACCCGGCCCCGCCTGGGCATCATGCGCACCTTCCAGAACATCGCCCTCTTTCCGGGAGAGACGGTCATCGACAACGTGCTGGTCGGGGGGGACCACAAGTTACGGACCGGGGTGTTACGGATCTGTTTGTACTGGACCAGACTGGGATGCGCCGCCGTGGAGAACCGGGCCCGGACCCGGGCGGCGGAGGTCCTGGACGAGCTTGGTCTGTCCGAATATTTCAATTCCCCGGTGGCCGATCTGCCCTACGGGACCCAGAAGCGGGTCGAACTGGCCCGGGCCATGGTGGCCGATCCGACGCTGCTTTTGTTGGACGAACCCATGGCCGGGATGACCACCGTCGAGAAGATGGAACTGGCCGAGCTGGTGGTCAAGCTGAACCGGGAGCACGGCGTGACCGTGGTCATGATCGAACACGACATGGGCGTGGTGATGCAGATATCCGACCGGGTGATGGTCCTGGACTTCGGCGAGAAGATCGCCGAGGGCCACCCGGCCGAGGTCATGGCCGACCCCCGGGTCCGCCAGGCCTATCTGGGAGAGGAAGAATGACCGAACTCCGGAGCGGTTGAGTGGAATATTTCCTGGGCCTGATCATCAACGGCATCGTCGTGGGCAGCATCTACTCCATGGTCGCCCTGGGCCTGGTGTTGATCTACAAGGCGACCGAGGTGGTCAACTTCGCCCAGGGAGAACTGTTGCTGATCGGGGCCTACATCTGCCTGGAGACCATCACCAAGCTCAAGATGGGGTTCATTCCCGGCTTCCTGGTGACGATGGCCTTCATGATGGTCCTGGCCCTGCTGATCGAGCGCCTGGTGCTGCGGCGGATGATGGGCGCCTCGGCCCTGGCGGTGATCATGGTCACCATCGGCATCGGCATCATCCTGCGGGCGATCGTCATCGGCGTCTGGGGCGCGGTCAGCATCCCCTTCCCCGAGATATTTCCCAAGGGTGTCGTCGATTTCGGGGTGGTCAAGGTCAGTCAGCTCTACATCTGGTCGTTCTTCCTGACAGTGGCCTTCATGATCCTGTTCGGCCTCTTTTTCAAGTACACCCGGGTGGGCCTGGTGATGCGGGCCACGGCCAGCTCGCGCCGGGCGGCCGAGAACATGGGCGTGCCCCTGACCAAGATCTTCGCCCTGGCCTGGATGATCTCGGCCGTGGTCTCGGGGGTGGGCGGGGTCCTGACCGGTCAGATCGCCGGCCTGTCGCCCCAACTGAGCTTTTACGGAGTCAAGGTCTTCCCGGCGGTCATCCTGGGGGGACTGGACAGTATCGTCGGGGCGTCGGTGGCCGGGGTGATCATCGGCGTCCTGGAGAATCTGGGCGGCGGCTACTTGAAGGACCTGATCGGCCTGCGGGGCCTGGGTCCGGTGGCGCCCTTTTTCATTTTGATCCTCATCCTGTGGCTGAGGCCGACGGGCCTTTTCGGGACCAAGGAGATCGAGAAGCTGTGAGGGCTTGATGGACTCCGGAGTGGACATGGATTACCGGCGGCCGCTGTTCAACTCCCCGGCCGAACGTAACGCGGCCATCGGTCTGGTCGTTTTTCTGGCGGTGGTCTCCCAGTTTTTGAGTCCCTATCTGCTGACCCTGCTGACCCAGATCACCATCCTGTCCCTGTCGGCCATGGGGCTCAATATCCTGTTGGGCAACACCGGCCTGATCTCCATCGCCCACGCGGCCTTCATGGGCCTGGGGGCCTTTGTCTCGGCCTTTTTGATCCATAACGTCGGCCTCCCGTCCCTGTTGGCCATCGTCCTGGCCGGTCTGATCACGGCCGTGGTGGGCATGATCTTCGGTCTGCCTTCCCTCCGGCTCAAGGGCGTCTATCTGGCCATGGCCAGTTTTGCGGCCCAGATCATCCTGTACTGGTTCTTCGAGCAATCGCGGTGGCTGACCGGCGGCCAGGACGGTCGCTTCGCCGCGCGTCCCGACCTCTTCGGCCTCAGTCTCAAGAACGGCGGGGTGTTTTACCTGTTCGTCCTGGCGGTGACGGTCCTGGGGGCCGTGGCCAACCTGAATATCCTGCGGTCGAGACTGGGCCGGGCCCTGGCCGCGGTGCGGGACCGGCCCCTGGCCGCGCAGATGATGGGCGTCAACGTCTTTTGGACCAAGATGGTCTCCTTCGGCCTGGCCACCTTTTACGCCGGGGTGGCCGGGGCCCTGTTCGGCCAGTACCTCGAGTTCATTGCCATCCAGTCCTTTTCGCTGACGGTGTCCATCCAGTTGCTGGTCCTGGTGGTCATCGGCGGTTTGGGCTCCATGGCCGGTTCGGTCCTGGGCGCGACGTTCATCGTGGTCGTGCCCGAGATCCTGGACACGATCGTCCTGATCCTTTTCCGCGAGACCGGCGAGATGGCTCCGGTCCGGCTGGGCTTTTTCGGCCTGATCGTGGTCATGTTCCTGCTGTTCGAGCCCCAGGGGCTGGCCCGGATCTGGCGCCGGATCCTGGATCGCGGTCTGGCCCTCATCGGGCGGTGGACCCTGCTGCCTTCAGGGGGAGGAACAAAGAGAGGGTGAAGTCGACTTTTCAGGAGCGGCTTTACGGTGAATCGGGGTGACTAGCAAGGAGGGTAAAGGATGAAAAAGAAATTTTGTTTGGCGGTGATTCTGTCGGCCCTGATGGCGGCCTTCGGTCTCACGGTCACGGCCCACGCCGAGATCGTCGTCGGCGGGATCTCCAACCGGACGGCTCCGACGTCGGACTCGGGCATTCCGCACATGGACGGGGTGCTGGCCGCCTGGAAGTGGATCAACGCCCACGGCGGCATCATGGGGGAAAAGGTCCGGGTGGTCGAGATCGAGTGCGGTTACAACGTCCCCAAGACGGTGGCCGCCTTCAAGCGCCTGGTGGGGACCTACCATGTGCCCCTGATCCACGGGTTCGGCACGCCGGACAGTATCGCCTGCATTCCGTTCTCGACCCGGACCAGGACCATCTTCATGCCGCTGTCCTACGCCAAGGACATGGTCAACGCCCGGAAGGCGCCCTACTACTTCATGACCAACTCGGACTACTCCACGGCGGGCCGGGCCGCGGTGATGTTCGTCAAGCAGAAGCACGGCAACCTGGCGCTCCTGTACAACCCGGGCGGGTTCGGCGAGGCCCCCATCGCCGACATCAAGGACGAGGCCAAGAAACTGGGCGTCAAGATCGTGGCCGAGGAGAACATCGGCTACGTTCCGACCAGCGCCGTCCGGCAGTTGCTCAAGTTCCAGAAGGCCGGGGCCAAGTTCATCTGGATCGGCAACACCGATTCGTGCATGGCCGTGGTGGCCAAGGACCTGGCCATGCAGGGAATGAAGGCCAAGATGATCGGGAACATCTACGCCGGGACCGAGGCCTTTATCAGGAACGCCGGCAAGTACGCCGAGGGGCACTACACCATCTACGGTTCGGCCACTTACGGCAGCATCAACACCCCGGCGATGAAGGCCATCATGGCCTCGGGTTACAAGGACCGGAGGAACACCCACTTCATCCGCGGCTGGGCCCAGGCGATGCTGGCGGCCCACGCCATGAGGATGGTCAAGAAGGCGGGCAAGAAGATCACCGGTCCCAACCTGAAGTGGGCCTTCGAGCAGATCCGCCACTACTCGCCCGGGGGGCTGGTTCCGCCGATCACGTTCACGCCGACGGACCACCGCCCGAGCATGATCGTCTGGATCTTCCAGGTCCAGCACGGCAAGTGGGTCAAGGTCTGGCAGAAGAAACTGAAGAGGTAGGCGGGCCAAGGCCGGAGGCGGTCCGGAGGTGGCGACCTCCGGCCGCCCCACCCCAAGCCTCGTTGTTGGATCGGTCGAGGTCATGCTGGAAGTCGAAGACCTGCAGGTCAACTACAACCGGGTCATCCAGGTGCTGAACGGGATGTCCTTTACGGTCCCGGCCGGCCAGGTGGTCGCCCTGCTGGGGGCCAACGGCGCCGGCAAGTCCAGCACCCTCAAGGCCGTGTCGGGCATGCTCCGTTCCGAGGGCGGGGCGGTGGCCCGGGGGCGCGTGTTGCTTTCGGGCCGGGACGTGACCGGTTTCCCGGCGGTCCGGATGGTCCAGCTGGGGGTGATGCACGTCATGGAGGGGCGTTTCGTCTTTCCCGACCTGACGGTCAGGGAGAACCTCCTGATGGGGGCCTACGCGGTGAAGCACAAGGGCCGGATCCGGCGGGACATGGACCGGTGGCTCGATTATTTCCCCCGACTGGCCGACCGGGTGGGGACCCAAGCCGGATACCTGTCCGGGGGCGAGCAGCAGATGCTGGTCATCGCCCGGGCCCTGATGGCCCGGCCGAGTCTGATCCTGTTGGACGAGCCGTCCATGGGGCTGTCCCCCTTGCTGGTTCGGGAGGTCTTTCGGATCATCACCGACATCCAGAGGGAGCACGGGATCACCTTCCTGCTGGTCGAGCAGAACGTGAAGCTGGCCCTGGAGGTGGCGGATTACGGTTACGTGGTGGAGCGGGGTCGTATCCGGCTGAGCGGCACGGCCGATCAGTTGAGCCGAAACGAGCGGCTCAAGGATTTCTATCTCGGCCTCGGCAATAACGGAGAGGCGGCCGGCGCCCCAACCGGACCGGGGTGAGCCATTGGACGGGAAACGGACCGTTTTTGAGGCACGCGGTCGTGTTTTTGGGCTGGAACAAGAAGCGGGTGGCGTTATGATGGTAATTTTACAGAGGACCGATTCACGTTCCACCAGGAGAAGACATGCCGCCCATTAACAAGAAGAAGCTGGCCGATCACGTGATCGAGGAAATCAAGCAGATGATCGCCCGGGGTGAACTGGTCGAAGGGGACAAACTGCCCAACCAGAACGAATTCGCCGCCCAACTGGGGGTGAGCCGGACGGTGTTGCGGGAGGCCCTGCACACCCTGACGATCCTGGGGGTGATCGAGCAGCGGCCCAAGCACGGCACCATCATCCGGACCAGCGCGCCCTTGATCTACACCGATCACATCAACGCCCCGCTGATGGACGACCCCTCGGCCACGATCGAACTGATCGACGCCCGGCGGGTGATCGAGGTCGGGGCGGTCGAAATGGCGGTCAAAAACGCCACCGAGGACCAGATCCGGACCATGGGCCGGCTGGTGGACGAGATGGGCGAACTGCTGGCCCAGGGGGACACCAACGGCTACAGCGAGAAGAACATGGCCTTCCACCTCCTGATCGCCGAGTCGTCCCAGAACCGGTTCATGAGCCACCTGCTGGCCACCATTCGCGGTTCCATGGAGCGCTGGACCATCGAATCGCTGACCCTGCTTCCCGGCCTGTTCGAGCGGTCGCGCCGGGCCCACGCCGAGATCTACCGGGCCATCAAGGCCCGCGACCTGGAGGCGGGCGTCGAAGCCATGAGGAAGCATATCTCCGATTTCCGGACCAGCGTCGAGAAGTATTACGTCAGCCGGGGCTGGAAGGGCCCCAGCCTGACCGACGAGCGTCTGAGATCATGACCGATCAACCCGTTTGACCGGTGCCCGGTTCGAGGGAGTCCCGGTCGAGCCGGTTCGTAAAGCGAGGTGCCATGGCCAGGAAGAAGAGGATCGTTTACACCAACCGGCCCTGGGAGGCCACCGGGATCTGCAGCGGATGCCGGCTCTGCGAGCTGTATTGTTCCCTGGAGCACAACGGGTCTTTCAATCCGCGGCGGAGCCGGATCCGGGTGGTCGAGCTGGGAACGGGCGTTGACGTGCCGGTCACCTGCCAGCAGTGCCAGGACCCGGCCTGCCAGGCCTCGTGTCGGTTCGAGGCCATCGTCTATGACGACCGGCTCAAGATCGCCGTGGTTGACGATGAGAAGTGCGTCGGCTGCGCCGACTGTGTCGGGGCCTGTCCCTACGGGATCATCACCATCGACCCCCTGACCAAGAAGGCCCTGAAGTGTGATCTGTGCCGGGACAAGGAGCCGGCCTGCGTGGCCATCTGTCCCTCGAACGTGCTGGGGGCCCTGCCCGACGTCGAGGCCGGCGAGTACGCCCGCCGCCGCTTCGCCTCCCTGCTGGCGGCCGACGACGAGGCCCGGCGGTATCACCACGGGGGCGAGGAACCGGTTTATCTCAGATTCAGAGGAAGGGGATAGCCGCCATGGCCGGGACGCAAAACTGCTATGCGGGCCAAATCCTGAGGGTCGAGTTGACCACGGGCTCGATCACCACCGACCAATTCGACGAGAGGTATATCGACCGGTTCGTCGGCGGCCGGGGCGTGGCCTCGAAGGTGCTTTACGACGAGGTGCCGCCCGAGGTCGATCCCTTTGATCCGGCCAACCGCCTGATCTTTTCCCCGGGGGCCCTGCACGGCACCGGGGCCCCGGCCGCCAGCCGGACCACGGTCACCACCCGGTCGCCCCTGACCAACATGCACGGCGACGGCCACGCCGGGGCGCCCTGGGGCGGCGAGCTGAAGAGGGCCGGCTACGACCTGCTGATCATCCAGGGCCGGGCGAGCAAGCCGGTCTATCTGTTCATCGACGACGACCAGGTCGAGCTCAGGGAGGCGGGCCATCTCTGGGGGCGCTACACCTCTCAGACCCATTCCCGGCTCAGGGACGAGCTCGGGGATCAGGACCTGTGTACCGTGGCCATCGGCCCGGCCGGCGAGAACCGGGTCCGGCTGGCGGCCGTGTTCCACAACGGGGCCGACAAGGGGACCAGCGCCCGCTGCGGCCTGGGGGCGGTCATGGGTTCCAAGAACCTCAAGGCCATCACCACCCGGGGGACCAACGACGTGGGCGTGGCCGACATTCCCGGCCTCAAGGCGGCCTATCAGGACTACCTGGACACCATCGCCGTCGATCCCTACTGCCCCCCGGCCACCAAGTACGGCACCTGCCGGTTCATGATGCACCGGGTCAAGTTCGGCATCCACGGCGCCGAGAACTGGAAGTACGGGGACTACAACTGGCACGGCCTGGACCCCGAGATCTTCCGGGCCGACTACCAGGTCAAGGCCGGGGCCTGTGTCGCCTGTCCGGTCCGCTGCCGGCGGGACTACCGGATAACGGCCGGGCCCCTGGCCGGCATCACGGCCAAGGTCGAGTGGGAGACCATCGCCCGGTCCATGACCTGCGGCATCAAGGAGGCCGAGACGGTCATCGCCTGGGCCAACCTGTGCAACCATCTGGGGCTCGACGTCGAGGGCATGGGCGACACCATCGCCTTTGCCATGGAGTGCTTCGAGCGGGGGGTCTTGACCGCCAAGGACACGGACGGTCTCGAGCTTCGCTTCGGCAACGTGGACGCCTTTCTGGAGCTGACCCGCCGGATCGCCCTGAGGGAAGGCGACCTGGCCGACAAGCTGGCCGAGGGGACCCGGCGGGCGGCCGAGGCCATCGGCCAGGGCAGCGAACAGTGGGCCATCAACGTCAAGGGCGGCGAGATGACCGCCGGCGACCCGCGGGGCATGCCCGTCCGGGCGGTGAGCTACGCCACCTCGACCCGGGGCGGCGATCACCTCCGGTCCAATCCCTATATCGAGGAGATCATGACCCCGGACGAGGCCCGCCAGTGGTGGGGCAGCGAGGAGGCGGCCGACATCGCCCAGGGGCTGGTGGGCAAGGGCCGGATGCTCAAGTTCAGCGAGGACCTGGTCACCCTGGGGGACATCCTGGGCCTGTGCAAGTTCGCCTTCTACCGCTCGGCCACCTTCCCCTACCTCTACAAGAAGGGGGTCCATCTGGCCACCCGGCTGTACAACGCCTGCGCCGGGAGAAGCCTCAGCGAAAAAGAGATGCTCCAGGTGGGCGAGCGGACCTGGAACATCGAAAAGGCCTACAACACCCGCTGCGGGGCCGACCGAAAGGACGACACCATTCCCCGGCGCTTTTTCGAGGAGCCCCTCCAGGGCGGCGGCCCCAGCGGCGGCGCGGTGGTCGATCGGGAGAAATTCGAGAAGATCCTGGACGAGTACTATCAGGACCGCAGGTTCGACGTCAAAAGCGGCCTGCCCACCCGGGCCGGCCTCGAGGACCTGGGCCTGGGCGACATCGCCGACGACCTCGCCGCCCGGGGCAAGCTGGGGGGTTGACGGCCGTGTCATTGGCAGCACCCCTATCGGTCGTGGTCCAGCTCCTGCCGCCGCTCAACAGCACCGCCGGCCGGGACCGGGTCAGCCTGACCCTGAGGGGCGAGGCCACCATCCAGGGGGTGATCGACGGGCTGTTGGAGTTGTTCGACGACCCCCGGTTCCGGCTGCACCTCTACGACACCGAGGGACGGCTGGTTCCGTCCTGGTGCGCGTTCATCAACGGCCGGCCGGTCCCCCTGAGCCGCGGCGAGGGCGTCAAGACCCCGGTGGCCGAGGGGGACGAGATCAGTTTTTTATTGATGCTGGCCGGCGGCTGAGCCCGGCCGGCGGGCGTTTCCGAAAGGGGAGGACATGGCGACCATCCACGTGCCTTACGGCGTAAAAGGCTTCCTGGATTTCGAGATCGACGACCGGAACCTGGCGCTTGACACTGACGTCGAGTTCCCGAACGAGATCGAGAACCTGGATCAGGCCGTCCGGGACAGCCTGGAAAATCCGGTGGCCGGCCCGCCCTTTTCCGAGCGGCTCCAGGCCGCCAAGACGGTCTGCCTCCTGACCGACAACTTCGCCCGCCTGACGCCGGCCCATCGCCTGCTGCCGCCGATCCTGACGGCGATCGACCAGGCGGGCAAGAAGGCCGAGATCCTGGTGGCCAGCGGCTTGTTGCGGGAGATGAACGAGGCCGAACTGAAGCGCAAGTTCGGACCGGACATCCTGGACTCGGGAGTGCCGATTTTTCAGAGCAAGGCCCATGAGACCTGGGACTACTCCTTCGTGGGCGTGACCGAGTACGGCACCCCCCTGAGCCTGCATAAACGCTTTCTGGAGGCCGACCTGACCCTGGCGGTGACCATGACCCAGGCCACGCTGTGGGGCTACGGCGGCGGCGGGTCGATGATCGTGCCCGGCGTGGCCTCCTTCGAGACCATCGAGTGGAACCACCGGCTGATGACCGCCCCCGGCTCCAACGTGGGCTACGAACCCCCCATCAACAAGATGCGCGAGGACATCGAGGACGCCTGCCGGATGTCGGGCCTGGACATGTCGCTGCTGGGCGTGCTTTCCCCCAAGATGGGGGTCATCGACCTCACCGCCGGCGAGACCATCGCCGCCCACCGGGCCTCGGTCCAGAAGTACGACGCCCGCTACACCTTTGACCTGGATCAGATCGGCGGCCGGATGGACGTGGCCCTCGCCGGCAGCTTCCCGGGCGACCGCTTTTTCGCCCACGCCTGCTGGCCGGTGGCCAACCTGGACCACTTCGTCAAGGACGGGGGGACGATCATCCTCTGCACGCCGGTCCCGGGCGGCATGGCCCACTACTCCTACGCCAAGGACTACATGCCCCCCGAGCCCGAGGCCATCCGGCGCCTCTACGAGGACGTGTTCTACGGCAAGCAGGCCCTGTGGCACGCCTGCCTGTGGATGCCGATCATCGAGACCATGGCCCGCAAGGAGGTCATCGTCGTCACCGAGCCCGAACGCCTGCCCGAGTTCGCCCTGAACAAGATCAAGGCTGTGACTTCCCTCGACGAGGCCTACGACCTGGCCCGGCAGAAGCACGGGCCCGGGATGAGGGTCGGCAACTTCCCCTACGGCAAGTGGGTCCTGCCCCGGGGCATGAACCGGCCGCGGGGATAATCTATCGGAGAGGGCTGATGAACCTGCGCTTCAAGCAACCGGTCCTGGACCTGCTCGACGGGGCGATCGACATCCACATCCACTCCGCCCCGGACGTCTATCCCCGCATCCAGAACGACGTCGAACTGGCCGAGCAGGCCCGCGAGATGGGGATGCGGGCCATCCTGATCAAGAACCACTTTTTCGAGACCGCCTCTCGGGCGGCCCTGGCCACCCAGGTGACCGGCTTCCCGGTCTTCGGCGGCATCGCCCTCAATCACTCGGTCGGGGGCCTCAATCCCCTGGCCGCGGGCCCGGCCCTCAGGCTGGGGGCCAAGACGGTCTGGTTGCCGACCCTGCACTCCCGGGACTTCGTGGCCAAGAAGAGCCACGTGGCCAACCTGGCCGGCGAGATCAAGGAGGGCCTGGAGGGGCTCTACGTCCTGGAGGAGGACGGCTCGGTCAAGGCCGAACTGGAGGCGGTGGTTGACCTGATCATCGAGCACGGTTCCTCCCTGGCCACCGGCCACGTCTCGATGCCCGAGGCCATGGCCGTGGTCGAGGCGGCCGCGGCCCGGGGCATGACCAAGATCGTGGTCACCCACCCCCTGGCCAGCTTTGTCAACTACTCGACCGGGGACATGAAGCGGATCCTGGACCTGGGCGCCTCGTGGCTGGAGATGGTCTTTAACGACACCACCCGTCAGGTGGGCCATCCCATCACCCGCCAGGCCTTGATGAGCGGCATCAAGGCCATCGGTCCCGAGCACTGCATCATGAGCACCGACTCGGGCCAGTGGCTCAACCCGGTGCCCAGCCAGCAGATGGGGATCTACATCCAGGACATGCTCGATTTCGGTTTCAGCCAAACCGAGGTACGGACCATGGTCCAGGACAACCCGGCCCGGATGCTGGGCCTTTGATCAGAGGACGCTCGATGAATAAACAAGTCGGATTCATCGGCCTGGGGCAGATGGGCAAGTGGATGGCCCTCAACGTGGTCAAGGCCGGTTTCCAGATGACGGTTTACGATCTGGACCCCAGGGCCCTGTCCGTCCTGACCGAGGCCGGGGCCGGGTCGGCCGAATCCCCGTCCCGGATCGGCTCGAACGCGGACTGGGTCTTTTTGAGCCTGCCCAACACGGCGGTGGTCGAGGCGGTCGTCTTCGGCGAGAACGGCCTGGCGGAAGACCCCAAACCGGGCCTGGTGATCGTTGACTGCGGGACCACGGGCTACCTGCCGACCCTGGGCTTCGAGAAGCGGCTCAGGGAAAAAGGCGTCGTGTTCGTGGACGCGCCGGTGTCGGGCATGGAGGCCCGGGCCAGGGACGGCCAGTTGACGGTCATGGTCGGCGGGGACGAGGCGGTCTTCGACGACCTCCGGCCCGCCTTGGAGGCCATGGGTGACAGGGTGCTCCACCTGGGTCCGGTGGGCAGCGGCCAGTTGACCAAGCTGGTCAACCAGCTCCTGTTCGACATCTCCTGCGCCGCCATCGCCGAGATACTGCCCATGGCGGCCAAGCTCGGCCTGGACCCCGAAAAGGTGACCGAGGTGATCACCTCGGGCACGGGCCGCAGTTTCGCCGCCGAGTTCTTCGCCCCCCTGGCCCTGGAGGGTATTTTCGACCGGGGGTATCCCCTCGAGGCGGCCTACAAGGACATCGTCAGCGCCTTCGAGATCTCGGCCGACCGGAAGATCCCCCTGCCCCTGACCCACGCCACGGCGACGACCTATCAGATGGCCCTGGCCGCGGGCTACGGCCGCGAGGGCAAGGGGGCCATGATCAAGGTCTTCGAGGAACTGGTCGGTGCCAAATTCAGAAAGGCGGGCGGGCAATGACCGACCGGCGCGGCCGAAAAGACGACATCACCGAGGCCTATTACCGGGGCCTGATGCACTCCGTCGGCTATCGCTCGGCCGATCTGGACAAGCCGCAGATCGCGGTGGTCAACTCGTTCACCGAGGTCAATCCCGGCCACTTGCCCCTCAAAGACCTGGCCGCCCGGGTCAAGGAGGGCGTCTGGGCGGCCGGCGGCTCGCCGGCGGAGTTCAGCGTGCCCGCCCCCTGCGACGGCATGGCCCAGGGGCCCGGCCAGCACTACATCCTGCCCCAGCGCGACCTGATCGCAGCAATGGTCGAGGCCATGGTCAAGGCCCACGGTTTCCAGGGCCTGGTGATGCTGGCCTCGTGCGACAAGATCATTCCCGGGATGCTGATGGCCGCCGTCCGGCTGGATCTGCCCACGGTGTTTCTGACCGCCGGGGCGATGCTTCCCTGCCGCCTGGGGGACCGCGAGGTGGTCACCTCGGACCTCAAGGAGGCCATCGGTCAGCGGCGAAGCGGACAAATCGACCAGGAGACCTTTCTCGAATGGCAGCGGCGCTTCTGTCCCTCGGCCGGGACCTGCTCGATGATGGGCACGGCCAACACCATGGGCTGCTTCCTGGAGGCGGCCGGCCTGGCCCCCTTTGGCTCGGCGACCATGCTGGCCTTCGAGTCGGCCAAGGTCCACCAGGCCCGGGACGTGGGCGAGCGGATCGTGGGCCTGGTCCGGGAGGACCGGCCCCTCTCCGGATATCTGAACCGGTCCGGCCTGGAAAACGGCATCAGGTACGTGTCCGCGTCCGGGGGCTCGACCAACGCCGTGCTGCACCTGATGGCCCTGGCCCGCCATCTCGATGAAGACCTGGACCTGGAAGGATTCGACCGGCTCCAGGCCTCGGTGCCGGTGGTGGCCAAGTTCAAGCCGTCCTCCGAGTACAACCTCCGGGACTATCATCTCGCCGGCGGCGTGCCGGCCGTGCTGAGGGCCATCCGGGACCGGCTGGACACAAAGGCGGCGCTGGTCATGGGCGGCCGGCTGGGCCAGGCCCTGGAGGCGGCCCCGGAGCCCGACGGGCGGGTGATTCATCCGGCCGCCGAGGCCCTGGCCCAAGACGGCTGCTTCGCCGTCCTCCACGGCAATCTGGCCCCGCGGGGCGCGGTGGTCAAGAAGACGGGCGTCGAGCCCTCGATGCTCAGGCATACCGGCCCGGCGGTGGTCTTCGATTCCGAGGAGGACGTCCGCCGCTTTCTGATGGAAAAGGAGGTCCGGCCGGGTTCGGTCCTGGTCGTCCGTTACGAAGGTCCCCAGGGCGGGCCCGGCATGCGGGAGCTGTCCATTCCGGCGGCGATGCTGGTCGGGATGGGCCTGCACACCTCGGTGGCCATGGTCACCGACGGCCGGTTCTCGGGGGCGACCCGCGGGCCGTGCGTCGGTCACGTCTGCCCCGAGGCCTGGGCCGGCGGTCCCCTGTCCCTGGTCGAGGACGGCGACCTGATCGAGATCGACCTCCCGGCCGGCCGGCTGGAGGTGAAGGTCTCGGACGAAATACTCGAGCGGCGGCGGTCGAATCCGCCCCCGCGACCCGACCACCCCGCCCCGGGGCTGCTGGCCGCCTATCGGGCCGGCGTGGGCGGTGCGGACAGCGGGGCCGTCTGGCTCTGAAGCGGCGGTCCAAGTCAGGAGAGCGCATGATCGCCTTGACGTCCACAGTCATTTCCCAATCAAAGGAGGGGAAGAGTCATGTCTGAAGGGGGTTTTTTCACGGCGTCCAGCCCCCAAGAGGCGTGTGGTTTGCTGGCTCAGTACGGCAAAAGCGCCCGTCTCCTGGCCGGGGGCACGGATCTGATGGTCGCGGTCAACCGGCGGCAGTTCAAGCCCGAGGTGTTGATCTACCTGGGCGACTGCGGACTGGACGGCGTCAGGGAGGAAGAGGCGGGCCTGGTCATCGGGGCGGTGACCACCTTCACTTCGATCCTGGAGTCCGATCTGGTCCGAAAACGGACGCCGCTGCTGGCCGAGGTGGTGGCGCACATCGCCTCGCCGGCCGTCAGGAACGCCGGCACCATCGGCGGCAACCTGGCCAACGCCTCGCCGGCGGCCGATTCGGCCACGGCCCTGCTGGCCCTGGGGGCGACCCTGCGGTTGGCCCACCAGGACCGCCAGAGCGAGACACCGGTGGCCGAGTTCTTCACCGGCCCGGGTGAAACGATCCTCACCGAGGGCGAGATGATCACCGAGATCGTCGTGCCGTTCCAGGCGCCCGAGGCGGGCTGGGCCTATCGCAAGCTGGGCAAGCGCAAGGCCCAGACCCTGTCGGTGGTCTCCGCGGCCGTTTACTGCCCCTTGAAAAAGGGCCGGGTCAAGGGCTGCCGCATCGCCCTGGGAGCGGTGGCCCCGACGCCGATCCTGGCGACCAAGGCGGCCGACCTGCTCGAGGGCCAGGCCTTAAGCGAATCCTTGATCGTCGAGGCGGCCCGGGCGGCGGCCGAGGCCACCGCGCCCATCGACGACACCCGGGGCACGGCCTGGTATCGCCGGCGGGCGACCGAGGCCGTGGTCAAGGAACTGCTCGGCTCGATCGCCGGCGGATAAGGGGGTGAGGCGATGTACAAACTCGAATTGACGGTCAACGGCCAGGCCCGAGAGGTGTTGGTGGATCTGAAGACCACCCTTCTCGAGGTCCTGCGCGACGAACTCCAGATCACCAGCCCCAAGGCCGGCTGCAACTCCGGCGACTGCGGCACCTGTTCGGTCCTCTTGGACGGCCGGCTGGTCCGGTCCTGCATCACCAACGCGTTCAGCGCCGCCGGCAAGGAGGTCTTGACCCTGGAAGGACTGGCCCGTCCCGGCCAGTTGCATCCCCTCCAGACCGCCTTCCACGAGCATTACGGCGCTCAGTGCGGTTTCTGCACGCCGGGGATGATTCTGGCCTCCAAGGCCCTGCTGGACCAAAACCCGAAGCCCAGCCGGGACCAGGTCAAGGAGGCCCTGTCCGGAAATCTGTGCCGCTGCACGGGCTACGTCAAGATCATCGACTCGGTCCTGGCGGCGGCCGATGAACTGGCCAAGGGTTAAGGGGGTTAAAAATGGAATTGAAAGTCGTAGGCCAAAGAAAGAAACGCTACGACGGCATGGCCCACGTCACCGGCGAGACGCGGTTCGTGGACGACTTTTATGTCCCCGGGACCCTCAGGATCAAGGCCCTGCGCAGTCCGGTATCCAGGGCCAGGATCCTCGGCCTGGACACCAAGGCCGCCGAGGCCGTGGCCGGCGTGGCCGGGGTGATCACCGCGGCCGACGTGCCCTGCAACGCCTTCGGCCTGGTGCCGGACCAGCCGGTCCTGGCGGCCGAGGACGTCAGGTACAAGGGCCAGCCCGTCGCCGCCGTGGCCGCCGTGGATGATGACACGGCCCTCGAGGCCGTGGACAAGATCAAGCTCGACCTGGAGGAGCAGCCGGCCGTCTTTGACCCGCTGGAGGCCCTCAAGGACGGGGCGCCCCAGGTGCGGCCCGAGGGCAACGTCTTCATGTACGGGGACCGGCCCTTTCGGCAGATCGTCTTCGGCGACATGGAGAAGGGGATGGCCGAGGCCGACGAGGTGATCGAGGGCCAGTACCTTCATCCCTCGCTCAAGCACGGGCAGCTGGAGCCTCACGTCTCGCTGGCCGTGCCCGAGGCCAACGGCAAGCTGACCATCCATACCGTCAGCCAGGCCCTGTATTTTCACCTGGGCATGATCTGCGGCATCCTGCAGATGGACCCGGGCGACGTCAGGTGCCAGCAATGGGCGGCCCGCACGGGCAGCGCCTGGAGGCACAACGCCGGTTACAGCGACATCAACTACGTCGGCGGCACGGTCGGCGGGGCCTTCGGCTCCAAGAACGACATCCACGCCGACCACGTCGCGGCCCTGCTGGCCCTGAAGACGGGCCGGCCCTGCAAGTGGCGCTGGACCCGCGAGGAGGACCTGCTCTACTCGACCTTCCGGGGCGCCTGGCACATCACCATCAAGGACGGCGTCAAAAAGGACGGGCGGATCGTCGCCCGCCGGGTCACGTCCATCCGGGACGCCGGGGCCTACACCTCGCTGAATTCCTACGTGGTGGACAAGCACTGCTTCCTGGCCACCGGGGCCTATTTCGTGCCCAACGTCTATGTCCAGGGGTACTGCGTTTACACCAACAAACCGCCGGCCAGTTCCATGCGCGGCTTCGGGGTGACCCCGGCCGCCTTTGCCACCGAGGTCCAGATGGACCGGATCGCCGCTCAGCTGGGCCTCAGCCCCTGGGAGGTGCGTTTCATCAACGCTTACCGCAAGGGCGATCAGACCGCCACCCGGCGGACGCTCAACAGCGTGGCCCTGATCGAGGTCATGAAGGAACTGGCCGCCCAGGCGGGAGTGGACCTGCCCAAAAACCTCAAGGCCATGTCTTCGGAGACAAGGGGGTAGGCATCATGAAAAAGAGAGGCATAGGCATCGCCGGCACTCTGTATCCGACCGGGATGAGCGGCGGCGGTGATTCCAGCCAGGCCCTGGTCAAGGTCCAACCCGACGGCACCGCGGTGCTGACGGTGGGCTCCTGCGACCTGGGCCAGGGCGCCAAGACGGTCCTGGCCCAGATGGCGGCCGAGGTCCTGGGCATCGATTACGAGCAGGTCAAGGTGGTCAACGCCGCCACTGACAACTGCCCGCTCAGCTTCGGGTCGTTCGCCAGCCGGGTGACCTACGTTGACGGCAACGCCGTGGTCCTGGCCGCGGAAAACGCCCGGGACATCCTGTTCGACGTGGCGGCCGGGATGCTGGAGGCGGCCAAGGCCGATCTGGTCGCGGCCGACGGCAAGATCTTCCCCAAGGGTTCCCCGGACAAGGGCCTGTCCATCGGCGAGGTGGCCGGGGCGGGGACCTTCGGCTTTCGCAAGCTCATCGTCGGGCTGGGCCACTACATGCGGGACCCTTCGGCCCCGGACCCGGAAACCGGCGAGGCCGATCCGTTCTGCACCGTGGCCTGGGCGGCCTGTTTGGCCGAGGTGGAAGTGGACACCGACACCGGCGAGGTGACGGTCCTCAGGATGGTCAGTTCCTACGACGTGGGCCGGTCGATCAACCCGATGCTGACCGAAGGACAGATCCAGGGCGGGGCCGGCATGGGAGTGGGGGCGGCCCTCAGCGAGCAGTTGCATCCGGCCTATCCCAGCCTGGACTTCATGCCGAGCAACCTGGGTGATTACGCCATCCCGACCACCATGGACGTGCCGGACCTCAAGGCGGTCATTTACGAATGTCCGTCCACCAGCGGCCCCTTCGGTGCCAAGGGCATCGGCGAGATGACGGCCAACGTGCCGGCTCCGGCCATCATCAACGCCATTCATGACGCCGTGGGGGTCTGGATCACCGAGTTGCCGGCCAATCCGGAGGCGATCCTGCGCGCCTTGGAGGCCCAGGCCTGAGGTGATGAGGGGGAACTGCCCCCGAGGTTAGCGCCCGCCTGGATCATTTCCGAGCGGGCGCTACCGTGAAATCAGCCGGCGGTTCGCCCCTTCCCTCATTGCCTGCCGCCGACGGGAGAGACGGTGATGGACAGAGCCCAGGCCCAAGAGGCCGCCCGAGGATTGATGGCCGCCGCCCTGGAGGTGAGGCCCCTGGAACCGCTGCGGCTGACCTTTCCCGATGCGACCCTGGCGGACGCCTACTCCGTCCAGATGATCCTGGTTGAGGCCTACACCGCCCAGGGCCGGAAACCGGTGGGGAAGAAGGTGGGGCTGACCAACCAGGCCGGCCAGGACGCCTTTGGCGCGGCCGAGCCGGCCCTGGGCCACCTGTTCGCGGACATGGCCGTGCCCCACGGCGGCGGCGGCGATTCGGCCCGGTTCTATCTCCCCCGGGTGGAAGGCGAGCTGGCCTTTGTCCTGGGGTGCGACCTGGCCGGTCCGGGCGTCACCGCCCTGGACGTGCTCAGGGCCACCGAAGGGGTCATGCCCGCCATCGAGATCATGGACACCCGGATTACGGACTGGCAGGTCAAGGTCATCGACCTGGTGGCGGACAACTGCTCGGCGGCGGCCTATGTCCTGGGCTCGGAACTGGTGCCCCTGACCGGTTTCGACCCGGCCCGCCTCGGATTCGTGATGCTCAAGAACGGACGCGTGGCCTCGACCGGGGCCGGGGCCAACGTCCTGGGCAGCCCCCTGCAGTCCATGGTCTGGCTGGCCAACAAGCTGGGCGAGCTCGGCCTGTCCTTGAGGGCGGGCGAGGTGGTGCTGACCGGCGCCGCCGCGCCGCCGCTCCCGGTCGGCAAGGGGGACGTCATTCAACTGGCCGTCGATCGCGTCGGTGAGGTGGGCTGCTATTTCGAGTGACCGGCCCCTCCGGGTTCGAGGGGCCGCCTGAACATTGACCAGAAGTGGATGCACGTCGTGAACGAGTCCCGAATCCCCCCGCCCGACCATGAGGCTGCGGTATTGAGTTTTTTCCCGCAGTGGTGCAAGCGGTGCGGGAACTGCGTCGAGTTCTGCCCCCGGGGGGCCCTGGCCAGTGACGACCAAAACCGTCCCTTTCTGGCCCGGCCCGGACGGTGTACCCGCTGCGGGCTCTGCCAGTTGCTGTGTCCGGACTTCGCCGTCTGCCTGGCCGAGGAGGGGCGGCCGCCGGCGGCCTATCTCGACACACCTCACTCGCAACGGGCGGAGGCCAGGCGTTACGGCCCGGAGCGCCTGGCGTCCGCGCCGGAGAACGGCCGTGACCGCCAGACCTAAGACCAGACCCCGACTGTTGCAGGGGAACGAGGCCATCGCCCGGGGGGCCCTGGCCGCGGGATGCGATTTCTTCGCCGGTTACCCCATCACCCCGGCCAGCGAGATCACCGAGATCATGAGCTTCGAACTGCCGGCCCGGGGCCGTCCCTTCATCCAGATGGAGGACGAAATCGCCTCGCTGGGCGCCTGCCTCGGAGCGTCTTTGGCCGGGGCCCGGGCCATGACCGCCACCAGCGGACCCGGCTTTTCCCTGATGCAGGAAAACCTGGGCTACGGCATCATCACCGAGACGCCGGTGGTCGTGGTCAACGTCCAGCGGGCCGGGCCGTCCACCGGCATGCCGACCAACGTCGCCCAGGGCGACGTCCAGCAGGCCCGGTGGGGAACCCACGGCGACCACCCGGCCATCGTCCTCTGTCCGTCGTCGGTGGCCGAGTGCTTTGAATTGACGATCAAGGCCTTTGATTTTTCCGAGCGGTTCCGGACGCCGGTCATCCTGCTGGGCGACGAACTGGTAGCCCACATGCGCGAGACGGTTCGGCTGCCCGACGAGGACGCGGTGAAGGTGACCGCCCGCCGGAGGCCCGACGTGCCGCCGGAATGGTACCATCCCTACAAGACCGACGGCTCGCTGGTCCCTGACCTGGCCGACCTGGGGCGGGGCTACCGGTATCACGTCACCGGCCTGGTCCACGACGAGAAGGGCTTCCCCACCCGCCGCCCGGACGAGGCCGGTCCCTTTTACGACCGGTTGTTTCAAAAGGTCGCCCGCCACTTCGACGAACTCCAGCTGGTCGAAAGGACCGGGCTGGACGACGCCCGGAAGGTCATCATCGCCTACGGCTGCGTCAGCCGCAGCGCCAAGGCGGCGGTCAGGCTGGGCCGAGAAAAGGGCCTCAAGGTGGGCCTGCTGTCCCTCAAGACCCTGTGGCCCTTCCCCCGCGGGGAGGTCGAGCGCGCCCTGGCGGGACGGCGGGCGGCCCTGGTGCCCGAACTCAACATGGGGCAGATCAGCCGCGAGGTGAAGCGAGTCAACGACGGCCGGACAAAGGTGGTCCGGTACGGCAAAACGGACGGGACCATGATCACGCCCGACGAGATCCTGGCCCGGTTGAGGGAGCTGCCCTGATGCCCCGCCTGCCATACAGCGTGGTTTACGACTGGCTGCGCCACGACAAGAAGTTTCCCCACGTCTGGTGCCCGGGCTGCGGCCTGGGGATCCTGCTGGGCTCCATGGTCCGGGCCCTGGCCGCCTCGGGCCTGACCAAGGACGAGGTGGTGCTCGTCAGCGGCATCGGGTGCTCGGGAAGGCTGCCGGTTTACGTGGACACCGGCGGGGTTCACACCACCCACGGCCGGGCCTTGACCTTTGCCACGGGCCTCAAGCTGTTCAAGCCCGATTTGACCGCGATCGTGGTCATGGGCGACGGCGACGCCACGGCCATCGGCGGCAATCACCTGATCCACGCCGCCAGACGCAATCTCGACCTGACGGCCGTCATCGTCAACAACCAGACCTATGGCATGACCGGCGGCCAGGTCAGTCCGACCACGCCCATCGGCGCCAGGGGTTCGACGGCCCGGTACGGTCACATCGAGCCGGCCTTTGACATCTGCCGATTGTCGGCCACGGCCGGGGCGGCCTTTGTGGCCCGCGGCACCGTCTTCCACGTCACCAAGCTGGACAAGCTTGTCTTGCGGGCGATCACCCATCCCGGCTTCGGCGTGGTCGAGGTCCTCAGCCCCTGTCACACCAACTTCGGTCGCCAGAACAAGCTGGGCTCCCAGGTGGACATGCTTCGGGACATGAGGAAACGGGCCGTCCGCATCGAACGCTGGGAAAAAATGGATACCGAGGAGAGGGAGGGCTTGATTCCCATCGGCGTCTGGGTGGACCGGGACCGGCCGCGCTATCTGGAATCCTACGCCCAGGTCTGCTCCCGGGCCCAGAGCCTGAGACGCGAGGCGACCTCATGAAACCCAAAAGCCCCCTGCCCGGCCCCAGGGTCGAAATCCGGCTGGCCGGCTCCGGCGGCCAGGGGCTGATCCTGGCCGGGCTTATCCTGGCCGAGGCGGCCGGCCTGTATGAGGGCAGGCAGGCGGCCATGGTCCAGTCCTATGGGCCCGAGGCCAGGGGCGGCGCCAGCAAGGCGGAAGTGATCCTGAGTGATCAGGCCATCGACTATCCCCTGTGCACCCGGGTCGATCTTCTGCTGGCCCTGACCCAGGAAGCGGCCGACGCCTATCAGGACGATCTCGCTCCCGGGGCCTGGGTCATCGTTGACGCCGACCGGGTGGCCCATCCGCCCGGGGAGCGGGCCGTGGCCGTACCGTTCACCACCGTGGCCCGGGAAAAACTGAACCGGGAAATGGTGGCCAACGTGGTCGCCCTGGGGTTTATCAGCGCCCACACCGGCCTGGTGGGCCGGCGGGCCATTGAAAGGGCCCTGCTCGAGCGGGTACCGGCCGGGTCTGAGGAACTGAACAGGCGGGCCCTGAACCTCGGGGCCCGCCTGGCCAACAGCTACCCCGGCCGGGCGCCGGCCGTCACCGAGCGGCCGACCGCCGCGGATTTGTAGTCTCCTCTGGTGAAACCAAGGGGGACCCAAAGCCGGAGGAACCGGCGCTCCGGACCCACACCCGGGCCGGGAAGGCTCAGCTCAAGGCCTGGGCCCAGACGGTTGTTGAGTTCTCCCCGCTGCTGGCTGGCGACACTGGTATGCCGGAAGGTTTTATCGGGACGGGGTTGATCGGGCCGGGATTGTCGAGCAAATCCCTTCTTCTTTTGTTGCCCCACCTGTTCAACGCCGGCGAAAGTGGCACACCGGGTTCGGGACAAATAAGATAGAAGTTTTTGCGTAGGGTCACGTTTCCCGGCATTTTGTTTTGCTTGGTTACAATCTTTTGCCCTTTATCTCGTCTTCCCGCGGGTGGAATTGAACTTGAAAATTGGGGAGAAGCCAATTTCGAAACCCATCAAATATCTTACGTGGGTTTTCACCAGGGCCCGAACATACTCTGACCGAAGCTGCCCTCGCCAAGATTCAATATATATCTCTCGGGCCGAGACTCTCGGGCCGGCCTCATCTTTTCAAGATATGGCCGGCTAGCCTGTCTCGGCCTGGACTGCGGCCGTGAAAAAGGCCGTTCGTCAAGCAAGTGGACCAATATATTGACTTATTCCAAGCTGCCAGGAGTCAAAAGAGGGTGTCCATATCGTGGTCGGCAGACCCGAGCGCCGAGTCGGGTCAAGACGACCAAAAGGCCTGGTAAATGCGGTCGCCACGGTTGACGACTATTACCGTTGATTGGATAACAAAATCCCCTTCCAGATCGGCAGTCGGCCCTCGATCGAGGCGGGTGCGAAGCCGCACCGGCGTAATTCGCGACCAGCGGCGGTGCCGGTGAAACGCCTCTTCCGCGCTTGCCGCCTCCAGTGCGAAGCCGCACGGGCGTAATTCGCGACCAGCGGCGGTGCCGGTGAAAGGCCTCGTCCGCGCTTGCGCCTCTACTTCGTTTCGGCGGCGCGCATGTAAATACTGTTAGACTTCCTTCCAGATGGGCGGCCGGCCCTCGATCGAGGCGGTGAAGCCCTCGATGGCGTCGGGCATCAGGGCCTGGGAGGCCATCATCTCCTTGGCGTAGTTGTAGGCCTGCCACTCGGTCATCTCGATCTGGGCGTAATAAACCATCTTGCTGATCCCCAGGGTCAGCTTGCTCCCCCGGGCGATCTCGGTCGCCAGGTTCCAGGTCTCCGCCTCGAGTTTTTCGTCCGGGACCACCAGGTTGACCAGGCCCATCTCCCGGGCCTCGGCGGCGGGGTACAGCCGGCCGGTGAACAGCATCTCCAGGCACTTCTTCTGGCCCACGCACCGG